>NZ_HG424521.1 GCF_000336385.2 Lysobacter antibioticus HS124
TCCCGTCCACTCCGCCAGTTTTGCCAGAGGCGCCGGAAACGGCGCCTTTGTTTTGCAGCGGCGCTCCGGCCATGTCCGGACGGACGCAGGTTCCAAGGTTCGAAGCGCGGGCTTCGGCGCTCGGGTTTCGAGGCCGCGGCGACCCGCTTCCGGCTTCATCGTTCCAGTTTCGATATGCAGTTTCAAAACAGCGGAGTGGTAGTTCAGTCGGTTAGAATGCTGGCCTGTCACGCCGGAGGTCGCGGGTTCGAGTCCCGTCCACTCCGCCAGTTTTACCGAGGCGCCGGAAACGGCGCCTTTTCTTTTGCCCGCGGCGGGCCCGGTCGGGGCGGGTGTTCGTTTTGCTGCGCAGCATGCCCCGCGCCGGTGGCGGGCGCCCCTGGCACGGCGCCCGCCGTCCCTGCGGCCGCCGGGACGGCCGGATTGCGACCGGCGTCGCCGGCCTCCGCCCGCCGCCCGGAACCGCGCTAAACTGTCCGGCTTACGACTGAACGCGACCCGGAACATGCTGCAGACACTTCGCGACAAGACCTCGGGCTGGATCGCCACGGTGATCCTGGGCCTGCTGATCATTCCCTTCGCCTTCGTCGGCATCGAGCAGTACCTGGTGCAGCGGGTGGACAACGCCGTGGCGCGGATCGAGATGGCGCCGTCGTGGTGGCGTTCGGCGCCGTCGTGGTGGCCGGTCTCGATGCTGTGGACCAAGGCCGCGGTCGAGCGTTCCGAATTCGACGAGCGCTTCCAGCGCGAACGCGACCGTCGCCGCGCCGCCGAAGGCGAGGCTTTCGACGCGCGCGAGTTCGAGAAGCCGGAAAACAAGCGCAAGGTGCTCGACCAACTGATCGACGAGCGCGTGCGCATGCTGGTCGCCGAAACCGAAGGGCTGTCGGTCGCCGACGGCGCCGTGGTCAAGACCATCCAGGCGGTGCCCGAATTCCAGGACGGCACCGGCAAGTTCAGCCAGGAGCGTTACCTGTACGGCCTGCAGATGCGCCAGCCGCCGCAGTCGCCGACCGAGTTCGAGCAGTTCGTGCGCGATCGCCTGATGGAGAACCTCATCGTCGGCAACGTCGGCGAGAGCAGCTTCCTGACCCAGGCCGAGATGGATCGCCTGATCAAGCTGATGGGCGAGCGCCGCGACGTCAGCCTGCTGCTGATGCCGCCGCCGGCCGCCGATACCGCCGAGGTTTCCGCCGCCGAGATCCAGAAGTGGTACGAGGGCCACGGCAAGGATTTCCGCGCGCCGGAAAGCGTGATCCTCGAATACGTCGAACTGACCGGCGCGACGCTGCCGCCGCCGGGCGCGCCGACCGAGGCTTCGCTGCGCAAGCGCTACGAAGACGAGAAGAGCCGCTTCGTCGCCGAAGAGCAGCGCCTGGTCTCGCACATCCAGATCAACGTCGCCGCCGGCGCCGACGCCGCGGCGCAGAAGGCCGCCGAAACCAAGGCCGCGCAGATCGCCGCCCAGGCCAAGGCCGCCGGCGCCGACTTCGCCGCGCTGGCGCGCGCCAACAGCGAAGACCTCGGCTCCAAGGCGGTCGGCGGCGACCTGGGCTGGATCAACAAGGGCACCTTCCCGGGCGCGTTCGAAGACGCGATGTTCAAGCTCAAGGTCGGCGAAGTCAGCGCGCCGGTGAAGGACGAGTCGGGCTGGCACGTGATCCTGGTGCGCGAGGTCAAGGCCGGCCAGGTGCAGCCGTTCGAGGCCGTGCGCGAGACCCTGCTGCGCGAAGAGAGCGAGACCTCGCGCGAGCGCGCCTTCAACGACTTCTCGGCCAAGCTGGTCGACATGGTCTACAAGAACCCGACCTCGCTGGCCGAGCCGGCCAAGGCGATGAACCTGGCGGTGATGAAGACCGGTCCGATCACCCGCGACGCCGCACTCAACAACGGCGGCATCGGCGCCAACCCGGCGGTGATCCGCGCCGCGTTCTCCGAGGCGCGCCTGCAGGACAACACGGTCAGCGATCCGATCGAGATCGGCCCGGAGCACAGCGTGCTGATCCGAGTGGTCTCGCATACCCCGGAACGTGCGCTGCCGCTGGCCCAGGTGCGCGACAAGGTGATCGCCGCGGTGCGCGCCGACCGCGCCGCCAAGGCGGCCGAGCAGGAAGCGCAGGCGCTGCTGGCGCGCGTCAACGCCGGCGAAACCCTGGCCGCGGTCGCTGCGTCCAAGCAGTTGCCGGCGCCGGAAGTGGTGCCGAACGTGGCCCGCGGCATGCCGCTGCCGACGCCGGAAGTGGCCGAGGCGATCTTCGCCCTGAAGGCGCCGGCTGCCGGCAAGTCCAGCGCCGGCAAGGCGGTGCTGCCGGACGGCCGCGTCGCCCTGTTCGCGGTCGACAAGGTGGTGCCGGGCAACAAGGCCGACATCCCGCCGGCGCAGTTGGACATGATGCGCACCCAGATCTCGCAGCTGGGTGGTTACGAGGAAGGCCGCGAGCTGACCTCGGAGCTGCGCAAGCGGGTCAAGATCCAGGTGATCGACGACAACCTGCGCTGATCCGCGGCGCGCAGAACGAGAAAGGCCCGGCTTGCGCCGGGCCTTTTTTTGCGCTTGCGCTCGCCACCGCGTGCCGCCCGCGGCGGGGCGGCACGGCGAGCCGCCGGCCTACAGCGGGCCGCGTTCCCAGGGGCCGGTGATGGCGAAGGTGATGCCCGGGGTCTGCATGTTGACGAACAGGATGCGGCCGGCCGGGTCCCAGCAGGCGCCGCAGAACTCGCTGTCGCGGTAGTCGCCTTCGGCGATGTTCTTGCCGGCGTCGGCGATCTGGGTCGAAGTCAGCTCGGCGTTGTTCTTGCACAGATAGAACGACTCGCCGGCGCGGGTCAGGCCGATCAGGCGCGTGCCCGGGCCGTACTCGTCGGGGCTGCCGGCCGGCGCGGCGTCCGGGTCCTCGCACAGCACCACGCCGCCGCGCGCGTTGACGGTGATGTTGTCGGGGTTGTGCGCGGCGAGTTGGTGGTTGCTGACGAACAGCGCGCGCAGGCGTTGGGTGAACAGGTCCAGCACCCACACCGCGCCGTTGCCGCGGCCCTTGCGGCCTTGCGCGTCGACGCCGCTGCTGGTGTCGACGATGAACATCTTGCCGTAGCTGTACCAGATGCCTTCGCCCCGGCTCATGCGCAGGCCGCCTTCGCTCCAGGCCTGGGCGAACGGGCCGCTGAGGGTGTCGTTGCCGCCGATGTCGGGGAAACCGCCCGGGGCCAGGATCGAATCCAGGTCCGGATCGGGGATGTCGACCCATTCGAGCTGGAACTCGTTGCCGATCGCCGCGGTGGTCAGGTCGGCGTTGCGCTTGCCGCGCACGCGCGCGGCCTGCAGCCGGCCGCCGTGTTCGAGCGAGCCCGGACGGCCATAGCGGTCGTGGGGAATGAAGCGGTACAGGCCGGACTTGTTGCGGTCGTCTTCGGTCAGATAGACGATGCCGGTGCGCGGATCGATCGCCACCGCTTCGTGGCTGAAGCGGCCCAGGCCGATCAGCGGCCGGCCGGTGGTGCGTTCGCTGCGCGGATCGACTTCGAACACATAGCCGTGCTTGCGGCCGGTGCTGGACACGGCATTGCTCTTGATCTCCTCGCAGGTCAGCCAGGTGCCCCACGGGGTCGGGCCGCCGGCGCAGTTGACCATCGTGCCGCCGAGGCTGGCTTCGACGCTGTCCCAGCCGCCGCCGTGGCGGCCGCCGTCGAAGCGGTAGCGCAGGGTGGTGGTGCCGCCGCCGGGCTGGCCGCCGGAGACCGTGCCGGTGTCGTACATGCCCGGCGCGCGGATCGGCGAGTTGCCGGCGCCGCGCTCGTGATTGCGGATCAGCACCAGCTCGTGACTGGCGTGGCCGCGGCCGTGCGGGCGATGCGGGACGCGACGCGCGGCGACCACCGCCATGCCGTCGTGGCGGTCCGGACAGGGCCGGCCGTCGGCCATGCGGTCGCCGCTCCAGGCGAAGGAGCGATAGCTGAAGCCGCGCGGCAACTGCAGCAGCGGCAAACCGGTGGCGAGGTCGGCGACCGGCGCGAGCGGGCCGTAGCGGCTCGGCACCGGAGCGATGCGGCTGGGGTCGGTCGCGGCATCGGCCTGGCGCGAGTACAGCGCGCCGAGACTGCCGATCGCGCCGACCGCCATGGCGGCAGCGCTGCTCTTGATGACCTGGCGGCGGGAGGGATCGAACGCATCCATCGGGATACTCCTGCGGGGCTGGGGGCGGGGGAACTGAGCACCCTAGGCCGGCGCGGTAACCGGAATATGACAGTCCCGCCCAGGCGGGACCGCGATCGCGCGCTTGGCTACCATGCGCGCATGAAAAGCAGATTGATCGCGGTCGGCGAGCGCGCGCCGCGCTGGGTCGCCGAAGGCTTCGGCGAATACCAGAAACGCCTCTCGCATTGGCTGCCGCTGGAGCTGGTGGAGATCGAGCCCGGCCTGCGCGGCAAGGGCCGCGACGCCGCGCGCGCGACCCAGGACGAGGGCGCGCGCGTACTCGCCGCGTTGCCGAAGAACGCCTGCGTGGTGGCGCTGGAAGGCCGCGGCCGGTTATGGACTTCGGAACAGCTGGCGCAGCGCCTGGAACATTGGCGCGGCCAGGGCCGCGACCTGGCGTTCCTGATCGGCGGCCCGGAAGGCCACGCCCCCGACGTGCTCGCCCGCGCCGACGAACAATGGTCGCTGGGCCCGCTGACCCTGCCGCACATGCTGGTGCGCCTGGTCGCGGCCGAGCAGCTGTACCGGGCGGCGGCGTTGTTGGCCAATCATCCGTATCACCGGGCTTAGGCCCGGTGACGGGATTGGGGATTCGGGATTGGGGATTCGTAAGAGCAGGAGCAAAAAGCCGGCGAGCTGCTTTTGCCAATCCCAAATCCCCAATCCCGCAACAGCGAAAACCCGGGCAAGGCCCGGGTTTTCGCTGTTGCACACGCGCGTCAGCGCGCGCTCACTGCGCCAACTTGAATTCGATCGGCACCCGGCCGCGGGCCTGCACCGGCTGGCCGTCGCGCATCGCCGGCTGGAAGGTCCAGCGGCTCAGCACCACCCGGCGCGCGGCCTGGTCGAGGATGCGGTGGCCGCTGCTGCGGACCACGCTGACGTCGAGCGGCTTGCCGTCGACGCCGACCAGGATCTCCAGTTCGACCACCCCGGTCAGGTTGTCGCGCACCGCCTGCGGCGGGTAGGGCGGGGCGGGGTTGTTGAGGGCCTGCAGGCTGGCGCCGGTCTGGATGCCCGGGTCGCTGCCGGCCGGCGGGTCGGCCTTGGCGACCTGGATCTGCGGTTGCTCGATGCCGGCGAAGTCGGTCGGCGCCGGATCGGGGTGGTCGACCACGATCGTCGGCGGCTGCTCCTGTCGCACCGGCTGGGTCACCGTCGGCGGAGCGGGCTTGCGATTGATCGGCAACGATTCTTCGATGACCGGAGGCGGAACCGGCTTCGGCCGCAGCGGAATCTGGATGATCGGGTCTTCGTCGACCGGCGGCAGCAGCAGCTTGGGGGCGCTCAGCGGCGCCAGCAGCAACAACAGCATCACCGTGTTGAAGGCGATCGCGCCGGTGTTGCCGGCGATGCGCACGCCGTCCAGCGGCTGGCGGAGCTGGGAAGAGGGAATCGCACGAACCATGGGCTTCCTCCTTGGATGATCGACACAACGACAATCAACGTGCGCCTACCGCGAACGGGGTCGAATCTGAAGCCGGCTTTCGATCACAAACTGCTCCGTAGGTTTGCCAAACGCAAGCGGTTCTCGTTTGCGACTTTGGTCGTGAGGGCCGGATGCATCGGCATCCAATCCTCGACGCAGATCGCCGGCGGATCGCGGACGATGCTTGCGCGATTGCTGCAACGAGATCGCCGATGCGGGCGCCGGCGGCGTTGGGGTTTGGCTGAATGGCAGGCAACGAAGCGCGTCGGCCTGGGCCGTCGGCCACTTGCGGCCGCGTCGCTCGCCAACGCCTAAAACGACGAGGCCCGCTCGCGCGGGCCTCGTCGGGTCGGTCGTGACGGCCGCCTCGGGGCGGCAGGACGGCAGCGGCGGCGCCGCTCAGTCCTGGGCCGGGTCGGTGCCCGGCGCGGGCTTGCGTTCCAGGCCGCCCTCGTCGGGCGACGGCGGTTTGCGCCCGGGGCGCTGCGCATCGTCGCGGTCGCGCGGTTGCGGCTCGGGGTAGCCCGGCGCGCGCGCCGGCTTGCCGTCGGGTCCGCGCGGAGCCTGCTTGTCGGCGCCGGCCACGATCACTTGCCCAGTTCGAACACCACGTCGAGGTTCATCGACAAGGTGTTTTCGCCCGGCGAGACCGAGGTGTCGGCCGCGGCGCCGGCCTTCTCCATGCGCATGGCCATCATCGGCATCGGCATCGGCGGGGCGAAGCGGCCGCCCTCGCTGACGCTGACGATGCGGCGCACCTTCATGCCCAGGGCCTTGGCGTACATCTCGGCGCGGGCCTGGGCCTTCTCGATGGCGCCGCGGCGGGCTTCGTCGAACGCGGCTTCCTTGTCCTTGTCGTCCAGGTCGAAGCTCGGGCCGTTGATCTGGTTGGCGCCGGTGGCGACCAGCGAGTCGAGGATCTTGCCGACCTTGGAGATGTCGCGGATGACGATGTTGACGTTGTTGTTGGCCTGATAGCCGGTGATCTGCGGCGGCTGGTTTTCCTGGTAGCGGTACTGCGGGTTGAGGTTGATGCCGCTGGTCTGGATGTCGCGCTCGGCGATGCCGGCGGCCTTGATCGCGGCCACGACCTTGGCCATCTGCTCGGCGTTGGCGCGCATCGCCGCGTTGGCGTCGGCGGCCTGGGTGACCACGCCGGTGGAGACCGTGGCGATGTTGGGAGTGCGCTTGGCCTGGGATTCGGCCGAGACCGACAACAGGGTGCCGTCGGTGGCGACGTAAGGCGTGGTCTGGGCGGACGCGGACATGGCGGTGACGGCTCCGAAGGCGAGGAAGGCGGCCAGCGCCAGCGGGCGCAGCGAAGCCGAGCGGGAAGCGGGACGGGGGGCGGAGACGGCGGGGGGCATCGTGCGGGCGGAACGCTGGAACGGCGACCGGATCATGTGGAGCTCCTTGGGTGACGAGGCTAGGGTCTTGCTGAACTGGTTAACGAACCGTGATTCGTGACGGGGTTTGCGCGAGCGAATGTCGGCTGGCGCTCAGTCAGCGCGGGTTATGCTTCCGCGCATGCTCTATCTCGCCTCCCAGTCGCCGCGGCGACGCGAATTGCTGGCCCGCCTGGGCCACGAATTCGGCCTGCTCGAACTCGACGTGCCCGAACAGCGCCAGCCCGGCGAACCGGCCGAGGACTACGTGCGCCGGGTCGCCCGCGAGAAGGCCGGGGCCGGCCTGCTCAAGGTGGTCGGCAACCCGGCCGCGGTGGTGCTGGGCTCGGACACCGAGGTCGTGCTCGACGACGAGGTGTTCGGCAAGCCGCGCGACGCCGCCGACGCGGCGGCCATGCTCAGGCGCCTGTCCGGCCGCACCCACCGGGTGATCTCCGCGGTCTCGCTGGTCTCGCCGGCGCGCGAGGCCCAGGCCGTGTCGGTGTCCGAAGTCAGCTTCGCCGAACTCGACGAGGCGACCATCGCCCGCTACGTGGCCGGCGGCGAACCGATGGGCAAGGCCGGCGCCTATGCGATCCAGGGCGCGGCCGAGGCCTTCGTGACCCGGCTGTCCGGCAGCTACTCCGGGGTGATGGGGCTGCCGCTGTACGAAACCGCGCAGTTGCTGCGCCAGTTCGGGCTCGGCTAGCCCGCGCGGCGCCGGCCGCTTCCGTCTCCCCCGTACCGTTGTTTTTCGCCGCCCCCGCCGCCCTGGACCCCGCGCCGCCCCATGACTGAAGAAATCCTGGTCAACGTCACTCCGCGCGAGACCCGCGTCGCCGTGGTCGAGAACGGCATGCTGCAGGAACTGCACATCGAGCGCGGTTGGCGCCGCGGCGTGGTCGGCAACATCTACAAGGGCAAGGTGCAACGGGTCATGCCCGGGATGCAGGCGGCGTTCGTCGAGATCGGCCTGGAACGTGCCGCGTTCCTGCACGCCGCCGACATCGTCAAGCCGAACCAGAGCGGCGAGAGCGAGGGCGACGAGGCGCCGCTGCCGCCGACCCCGACCCGGCCGATCGCCGAACTGCTGCGCGAAGGCCAGGAGATCGTGGTCCAGGTGGTCAAGGACCCGATCGGCAGCAAGGGCGCGCGCCTGACCACCCAGCTCAGCATTCCCTCGCGCTACCTGGTGCTGTTGCCGCGCACCCGCGTAGTCGGGGTCTCGGCGCGGATCGAGGACGAGGGCGAACGCGCGCGGCTCAAGAGCCTGGTGACCTCGCTGGCGCCGTCGGCCGAACACCATGGCTACATCGTCCGCACCAACGCCGAAGGCCAGCCGGAAGAGGCGCTGGCCGAGGACATCGCCTACCTGAGCCGGGCCTGGTCGCTGATCGCCGAGAAATCGCGCAGCTGCAAGGTCGGCGAGCGCGTCTACGAAGACCTGAGCCTGCCGTTGCGCGCGGTGCGCGACCTGATCCGGCGCGACGTGGAGAAGGTCAAGGTCGACTCGCGCGAGACCTGCGAGCGCCTGCGCAGCTTCGCCGCCCAGTACATGCCGGGGCTGGCGGAGAAGATCGAGCACTACACCGGCGCGCGGCCGATCTTCGACCTGTACGGGGTCGAGGACGAAATCCAGCGCGCGCTCGACAAGGAAGTGCCGCTGAAGTCCGGCGGCTACCTGGTGATCGACCAGACCGAGGCGATGACCACCATCGACGTCAACACCGGTTCCTTCCTCGGTCAACGCAACCTCGAGGAAACCGTTTACCGCACCAATCTGGAGGCGGCGCAGTCGGTCGCCCGGCAACTGCGGCTGCGCAACCTGGGCGGCATCATCATCATCGACTTCATCGACATGACTGACCTGGAGCACCGCCGCCAGGTGCTGCGCCAGCTCGAGAAGGCGCTGACCCGCGATCACGCCAAGACCACGGTGTACGAATTCTCGCCGTTGGGCCTGGTGGAGATGACCCGCAAGCGCACCACCGAAAGCCTGGAGCGCCAGCTCAGCGAGCCCTGCCACGAATGCGGCGGCCGCGGCACGCTCAAGACCCCGGAAACGGTGACCTACGAGATCTTCCGCGACATCGTCCGCCAGGTGCGCCAGTTCGACGCCGCGCGCCTGCTGGTGATCGCCTCGCCCAAGGTGGTGGCGCGGATCACCGACGAGGAATCCGCCGCGGTCGCCGAACTGGAGGAATTCCTCGGCAAGTCGATCCGCTTCCAGGCCGACGACCAGTATGCGCAGGAGCAGTTCGATGTCGTGCTGCTCTGAGGCGGGGATTGGGGATTTGGGATTCGGGATTCGTGAAAGCGGGTCGGGGCGAGCCTGCGACCGACGCGGGTCGACCGTGCTTTTGCTTCTGCGAATCCCCAATCCCCAATCCCCAATCCGGTCAGGACGCGGAGCGGCGCGCTGATGCCCACCCCCCTGCGCCGCCGCCTGCGCATGGCCCGTCGTGGCGCCTTCTATGGCGTCGCGATCGTGCTGGTGCTGGTTGCGGTGTTGCTGGGGGCGGCGAGCCAGGTGCTGCCGCTGGCCGAGAGCCATCCCGAGCAGGTCGCGCAATGGCTGAGCCAGCGCGCCGGGCGGCCGGTGGCGTTCGATCGGGTGCAGACGCAGTGGACCCGGCGCGGGCCGTTGTTGCGCCTGGACGGATTGCGCATCGGCGAAGGCGCGCAGGCGTTCACCATCGGCGATGCGGAAATGTTGGTGTCGGTCTACGCCGGCCTGCTGCCGGGGCAGTCGTTCTCCGAGCTGCGCCTGAAGGGCCTGGATCTGACTCTGGAGCGCGCCGGCGACGGGCGCTGGAAAGTGCGCGGTTTGCCCGGCCAGGACAGCGCGCCGCAGCGCGATCCGCTGTCGGCGCTGGAAGGCCTGGGCGAGCTGCAGGTGATCGACGGCAAGCTGGCGGTGATCGCGCCCAGCCTCGGCGTCGAAGCGCGCATTCCCAAGATCGACCTGCGCCTGCGCGTGGACGGGCCGCGCGTGCGTGCCGGCGCGCGGGTGTGGCCCAGCGTCGGCGTCGCCGGGGCGCCGTCGACGCCGCTGGACGCGGTATTGGATTTCGACCGCCGCCGCGGCGACGGCCGCGCCTACGCCGGCGCCACCCGCGCCGACCTCGCGGGCTGGTCGCCGCTGCTGAAACTGGCCGGAATCCGGATCGAGTCCGGCCAGGGCCGCGCCGAGGCCTGGGCCGAGTTGCGCGGGCACCGGGTCGCGGCGGTGACGGTGTCGGCCGCGCTCGACCGGGTCGGCCTGCGTGCCGAGCGTCACGGCGCCCACGCCGATGCCGCGCCGGCGC
Source organism: Lysobacter antibioticus HS124 (assembly GCF_000336385.2). Classification (GTDB taxonomy): domain Bacteria; phylum Pseudomonadota; class Gammaproteobacteria; order Xanthomonadales; family Xanthomonadaceae; genus Lysobacter; species Lysobacter firmicutimachus. Next base: position 10,315 of record NZ_HG424521.1, read on the forward strand.
GGACCGAATTCGAACATGTCGAAACCCTGTCGTTCTGGCGCCTGACCGAGCAGGGCTGGCGCTACGACGCGCAGCGCCTGCGCATCGGCAGCGGCGAGCAGGTGCAGACCCTGGACGGGCTCGCCGTCGCCGGCGGCGAGCGCTATGCCTTGCGCGCGCCGCGCATCGACGCCGGCCCGCTGATCGCCGTGGTCGCGCTCAGCGACGCCTTGCCCGAACGCCTGCGGCATTGGCTAGAGACTGCCAAGCCGCGCGTATCGCTGAGCGAGATCGCCGTGAACGGCCGCCGCAACGGGCCTCTGTTCGCCAGCGGCCGGATCCAGGCGCTGGGCTTCGACGCGGTCGGTTCCAGCCCCGGGCTGCAGGGCCTGTCGGGACGCTTCGAAGGCGATGCCGACGGCTTCGTGCTCGACCTCGATCCGGCCTCGCCGATGCGTTTCGACTGGCCGACCGGTTTCGGCGTGGCGCATACGGTCAGCCTCGACGGCCGCGTCGGCGGTTGGCGCGAGGGCGCCGGCTGGCGCATCGGCACCACCGCGCTGCGCGTGCAGGGCAAGGGTTTCGGCGTGCGCGCGCGCGGCGGCCTGTGGTGGCAGGGCGACGGCACCCGACCGTGGATCGACATCGCCGCCGACCTGGACCCGACCCAGGTACCGGTCGCCAAGGGCTTCTGGATCCGCGACAAGATGTCGGCGCATCTGGTGCATTGGCTCGACACCGCCTTGGTCGGCGGCCGCCTGAGCGATGCCCATGCGGTGATCTCCGGCGACCTCGACGACTGGCCGTTCAACCGCAACAACGGCTTGTTCGAGGCCAGCGCCCGGCTGGAGGGCGCGGTGGTGAAGTTCCAGCCCGAGTGGCCGGCGGTGGAAGGGCTGGACGCCGACGTGCGCTTCGTCGCCGACGGTTTCAGCGTCATCGGCAACGGCCGCATGGCCGGGGTCGGCGTGCGCCGGGTCGAGGCCGGCATCGATCGCTACAAGGACGGCCGCCTGCGCGTCGAAGCCGACGGCGCCGCCGATGCGGCGCAACTGGTGGCCCTGCTCAAGCACAGTCCGCTGCAGAAGGACCATGCCGACACCCTGAACAACGTGCGCGCCAGCGGCCCGGCCCAGGTCGGTTTCGAAATGGAACTGCCGCTGCGGCCCAACAGCCAGACCCGCATCGCCGGTACGGTCGCGCTGGACAACGCCAGGCTGGCCGACCCGCGCTGGAAGCTGGCTTTCGAACAGGTGCGCGGCCGCGCCGAATACGGCCGCGGCGGTTTCCGCGCCGAAGAGCTGGCGGTGCTGCACGAGGGCGCGCCGGGCAAGCTGTCGCTGCGCGCCGGCGACGAGTACGTGCGCGACCGCGGCAACGTGTTCGAGGCCGCGCTCGACACCGCCTCCGGCGCCGACGAACTGATCGCGCGCGGCCCGGACGAACTGGCCTGGCTAAAGCCCTACCTGGACGGGCGCTCGCTGTGGACCGCGGCGATTTCGATTCCCAAGAGCCCGGGCGCGACTACCGCGGTCAAGGCCACCGGCGTGGCCGCGCCGGCGCCGACCGTGCTGCGCCTGCAATCCAACCTGGTCGGCACCGCGCTGAGCTTCCCCGCGCCGCTGGCCAAGCCGGCCGCGGCGAGTCTGCCGACGACCGTCGAAACCCCGTTGCCGCTCGGCAGCGGCGATGTGCGCGTATCGCTGGGCAACGTGCTGGCGGTTCGTGCGCGCACCGTCAACGGCCGCACCGGCGTGCGCGTGGCGCTGGGCAGCAACCGGGTCGACGAGGCGCCGCCGGCCGCCGGCCTGATCGCCACCGGACGCGCAGCGCAGCTCGACGCGGTCGACTGGATCGCGCTGGCCCACGGCGACGGCGGCAGCGGCGAGGGCGGCGGCCTGGCCTTGCAACGCATCGACGTCAGCGCGCAGCAACTGCAGTTGATCGGCGGCAACTTCCCCGACACCCGCATCATCGTCGCCCCGGCGCCGCGCGGCGCGACCGCGGTGCGTGCCGAAGGCGCGGCGCTGGAGGGCGCGGTGCTGATTCCGGGCGGCGAGGGCGGCGCCATCGCCGGCCGCTTCGCCCGCGTGCATTGGCGCGCGCCGGCGCCTGCAGGCGGCGCGGGGCCGAATGCAAGCGCGAGTGCGGCGGCGCCGGCGCACGCCGCGAGCGCGGGCCAGGATCAAGGCATGCACCCGGCGCAGATTCCGGCCCTGCTGCTCGACATCGCCGACCTGCGCGTCGGCGACGCGCCGTTGGGCCAGGCCAGCGTGCGGACCCGGCCGACCGCGGCCGGCATGCGCATCGAACAGATCAGCACGCGCGCGCCGAAGCAGGCCATCGACCTCAGCGGCGACTGGACCGGCCGCGGCGCGAACGCGCACACGCATCTGAACCTCAGCGTCGACAGCGGCGACGTCGGCGCGCTGATGAACGGTTTCGGCTTCGCCAACCAGATCGGCGGCGGCCGCGCCAAGGCCAAGTTCGAGGCCGGCTGGCCGGGCAGCCCGGCTGGCTTCGCCCTGGGCTCGCTCGAGGGCAGCCTGACCCTGGATGCGCGCGACGGCCGCCTGCTGGAGATCGAGCCCGGCGCCGGGCGCGTGCTCGGGCTGCTCAGCGTGGCCCAGCTGCCGCGCCGGTTGACCCTGGATTTCCGCGATCTGTTCTCCAAGGGCTTCGCCTTCGACCGGATCGGCGGCACGGTGCGCTTCGGCAACGGCAGCGCGCGCAGCGACGACCTCACCATCGACGGCCCGGCCGCGGCGATCTCGATCCGCGGCGCCGCCGACCTGCGTGCGCAGCGCTACGATCAGACCATCGAAGTACGGCCTAAGGCGGCCAACGTGCTGACGGCGGTGGGCGCGCTCGCCGCCGGCCCGGTCGGCGCGGCGATCGGCGCGGCCGCCAACGCAGTGCTGCAGCGTCCGCTGGGCAGCCTGGCTTCCAAGACCTACCGGGTCACCGGGCCGTGGAAAGAGCCCAAGGTCGAAGTGGTCACCCGCGAACAGACCCGCGCCGCCGCCACGACGCCGCCGGCCGGCTGAACGCCGGCCGCGACAGGGGCCGCCGGGATTGATCGGCGGCCCTCACGCCACCATCTGTCCTACGTTCCCGTTGCGCAGGGGCGCGCGATCGGCGTTTTTCGCCGTCCGCCCGTCCACGCGCCGTCCCGGCCGCCTAAGATGGCCCCACCACGACTTCACGGCTCCCTCATGACCCTTCCTCTGCAGATCGCCGAAACCCGCCTCCTGCTGCCCGCCGGGCTCGACGCCGGCGGCCTGGAGCGCAGCTTCGGCGCCTTGCTCGGTCCGGGCGTCGATTTCGGCGATCTCTACTTCCAGCACGCACGCCGCGAGAGCTGGAGCGTCGAGGACGGCATCGTCAAGGACGGCTCGCATTCGATCGAACAGGGCGTCGGCGTGCGCGCGATCAGCGGCGAGAAGACCGGCTTCGCCTATTCCGACGAGATCAACGGCGAGGCGCTGCTGGCGGCCTCTCGCTCGGCGCGCGCGATCGCCCGCGAGGGCAACGCGCATGCGGCCCGCGCCCTGGTCCGCGGCGGCGGACGTTCGCTGTATCCCAGCGAAGACCCGATCGATTCGGTCGCCAACGAGACCAAGGTCGAAGCGCTGCGCCGGCTCGACAAGCTGCTGCGCGCCGCCGACCCGCGGGTCAAGCAGGTCATCGTCAGCCTCAGCGGCGGCGTCGACACCATCCTGGTGGCGCGCAGCGACGGCGTGCTGGCCGGCGACGTGCGCCCGCTGGTGCGGCTCAACGTGCAGATCATCGTCGAGCACAACGGCCGCCGCGAAAGCGGCTATGCCGGCGGCGGCGGCCGCTACAGCTACGCCGAACTGCTCGGCGGCGACCGCCCCGAGCGTCTGGCGCGCGAGGCGCTGCGCCAGGCGCTGGTGAATCTGGACGCGATCGACGCGCCGGCCGGGGTGATGCCGGTGGTGCTCGGCTCGGGCTGGCCCGGCGTGCTGCTGCACGAAGCGGTCGGCCACGGCCTGGAAGGCGATTTCAACCGCAAGGGCACCTCGACCTACGCCGGCCGCATGGGCCAGCGGGTCGCCGCCAAGGGCGTGACCATCGTCGACGACGGCACCCTGGAAGGCCGCCGCGGCTCGCTCAACATCGACGACGAGGGCACGCCGACCCACTGCACCCCCCTGATCGAGGACGGCGTGCTGGTCGGCTACATGCAGGACACCCTCAACGCGCGCCTGATGGGCATGGCGCCGACCGGCAACGGCCGCCGCGAGTCCTTCGCCCATCTGCCGATGCCGCGCATGACCAACACCTACATGCTCGCGGGCAGCCACGACCCGGAAGAGATGATCCGCTCGGTCAAGAAGGGCCTGTACGCGGTCAATTTCGGCGGCGGCCAGGTCGACATCACCAGCGGCAAGTACGTGTTCTCGGCCACCGAGGCGTATCTGATTGAAGACGGCAAGATCACCGCGCCGGTCAAGGGCGCGACCTTGATCGGCAACGGCCCAGAGACCATGCAGCGGGTCCGCATGATCGGCCACGACCTGGCCCTGGACGAGGGCGTGGGCGTGTGCGGCAAGGACGGACAGAGCGTGCCGGTCGGCGTCGGCCAGCCCTCGCTGTTGATCGACCAGCTGACCGTCGGCGGTACCCAATCGTGAGCGGCGCCGCGCTGCGGCGGGCGCCGCCGCTCAGCGCGCCGGGTCGAGCGCGCGCAGATCGCGCAGCGGCCGGCGCGGCGTGCCGTAGCGGCGCTTTATCGTCCGCGCCCGCAGCGCCAACCGCTTGAGTTCGTTCCTGTCCGCCGCCGGATGCTCCAGCGCGAAGGCGTCGCCGGCCGCGATGCCTTCGGCGACGAAGCGGGTGCGCCGGGTTTCGACGCGCAGCAAGGCATCGTCGATGACCGCGGCGCTGGCCCGTGGCGCGGTTCAGTCCTGCTCGGGCAGCGCGTCGTCGGCGTCGTCGCCGGCCTCGCGCGCACCCAGGATCGCATCGCGCAGCTCGCGGTACAGCTCGCGGAAAGCGTGCGGCGGCTTGTTGCGCTTGCGTTCGTCCAAGGTGTTGCGGACCAGTTGGCGCAGGCGCTGGCGATCGGCCTGCGGGTACTCATCCAGCAGTTCGGCCAACGCGGCGTCGCCGCCTTCGAGCAGGCGTTCGCGCCAGTTCTCGACCCGGTGCATGGCCGCGACTTCGCGCCGCGCCGCCTCGCCGTTCTCGTCGAGCGCGTCGCGCAGCGCCTCCAGCACTTCGTCGTCCTCGCGCCGCATCTGCTTGGCCAGATACGCCAGCTGGCGCTTGTGGGCGATGTGGGCGGTGATGCGCTTGCACTCGCGAATGTGCGGCAACAGCGATTCAGGCACCGGCAGCTTGGCCAGCTGGGCCTCGCTCAGCGACACCAGTTTTTCGCCCAGGGCCAGCACTTCCAGCGCCTCGCGCCGGTTCTGGCTGCGGCTGGGGCTGAAGAATTCGCCGGTGTCTTCGTCTCTGCCGCGCATCGCAAAACCTCTCTCTAACCTGCAAACTGAACAAGAATCGGCGGCGCCCGCGGCGCCGCACAGCGTAAGGATAAGACATTGAACGCAGTCGCCCTGAGTTCCGCCGCTCCGGCCCATACCTTCGCCGACCCCGAAGCGCGCCTGGACGCGCTCGCCGACCTGTCCCAGCGCCTGCTGGCGGCGGCCCGGGCGCGCGGCGCCAGCCAGGCCGAGGTCTCCTGCTCGGAGGAGACCGGCCTGAACGTGAACGTGCGCATGGGCGAGGTCGAGACGGTCGAGGCCACCCGCGACCGCGGCATCGCCGTGACCGTCTACTTCGGCCAGCGCAAGGGCAGCGCCAGCACCGCCGACCTGCGCGACGAGAGCCTGGAGGCCACGGTCGAGCAGGCCTGCGCGATCGCCCGCTACACCGAGGACGACAGCGCCGCCGGCTTGGCCGACGCCGCGCTGATGGCCACCGATCTGCGCGAATTCGACACCTGGCATCCGTGGCTGATCGACGCGGACCGCGCGGTCGAGCTGGCCCTGGCCTGCGAAGCGGCCGGGCGCGCCGCCGATGCCCGGATCGAGAATTCCGACGGCGCTTCCATCGGCACCGGCGCCAGCCTCGGCGTCTACGCCAATTCGCACGGCTTCGTCGGCCGCGAGCGCAGCACCCAACACAGTCTGGGCTGCGCGCTGATCGCCGGCCGCGGCGATGGCATGCAGCGCGACGGCTGGTACAGCTCGGCGCTGGCCGCCGAAGACCTGGAATCGGCCGCCAGCGTCGGCCGCCGCGCCGGCGAACGCACCGTCGCCCGGCTTGCGCCGCGGCAGATCCCGACCGGCGAATACCCGGTGCTGTACGCGGCCGAAAGCGCGCGCTCGCTGATCGGCCATCTGCTCGGCGCGGTCAGCGGCGGCGCCCTGTACCGGCGCGCCAGTTTCCTGGTCGACAGCGTCGGCAGCGCGTTGTTCCCGTCCTGGTTTCAGCTCGACGAACAGCCGTTCCTGCCGCGCGGCTTCCGCTCCACCGCGTTCGACGCCGAAGGCGTGGCCACGCGCGAATCCTCGCTGGTCCGCGCCGGCGTGCTGCAGCGCTACGTGCTCGGCAGCTATTCGGCGCGCAAGCTCGGCCTGCAGACCACCGCCAACGCCGGCGGCGTGCACAACCTGCAGGTCGCCGCCAACGCCGGCGATTTCGACTCGCTGCTGCGCGACATGGGCCGTGGCTTGTTGGTCACCGAACTGATGGGGCAGGGCGTCAATGCGGTCACCGGCGATTACTCGCGCGGCGCCGCCGGTTTCTGGGTCGAGAACGGCGAAATCCAGTACCCGGTCGACGGCATCACCATCGCCGGCAATCTGCGCAACATGTTCGCGGCGATCGAAGCGGTCGGCAGCGACGTCGACTATCGCTCGCATGTGCGCACCGGCTCGATCCTGGTCGGACGCATGACGGTCGCCGGCGAATCGGCCGAAGACTGAGAACCGCTAAGCGCTATCGCACTGCGGATCGGGCGCGGCCCCGATCCGGTCAACCTAGGCTCAGCTGAGGCGTTCATCCTGGGAGTCCACTTCCGGGAGGCCGCATGAGCGCAAGCAAGGCGACGGCCGCGAATCGTTTCGGGCTCGGCGCGAGGCCGGGCGAACTCGAGCGCAGCGGCGACGGCCGCGAGATCCTGCTCGCCCAACTCGCGCGCTCGCCGGCGCACAGCGAGTTCCAGGGGCTGCCCAGCAGCGCGGCGACGATGCTGCTCGAACACAAGCAACTGGCCGCCTCGCGCGAGGCGCGGGCGCAGCGCAAATCCGCCGCGGGCGCGATGTCGGCCGATGCGGCGCCGGCGATGGCCGCGCAGGCGGCGGGCGCCGAGCCGGCCGCGGACAGCGGCCGCGACGGTCCCGCCGACCGGCGTTCGGCGGCCTTGCGGCGCGAACTGCGCGAACAACAGTCGCGCGAGTACGCCGCGCGTTTCAGCCACGCCGCGCATACCGACGCGCCGTTCGTCGAACGCCTGGTGCAGTTCTGGTCGAACCATTTCGCGGTTTCCGTCGACAAGGGCGACACCCGCCTGTACGCGGCGTCGATGGAGCGCGAGGCGATACGGCCGCACGTGCTCGGCCGCTTCCAGGACATGCTGCTGGCGGTGGAAACCCATCCGGCGATGCTGCGTTACCTGGACAACGCGATCTCGATCGGCGACGACTCGGCCGTCGCGCAACGCGCCGCACAGCTGCGTCGCGAGCGCCGCGGCCTCAACGAAAACCTGGCGCGCGAAATCCTCGAACTGCACACCCTCGGCGTCGACGGCGGCTACCGCCAGGACGACGTGATCGAGCTGGCGCGCGCGATCACCGGTTGGAGCGCGCTCAATTCCAACGAGGCCCAGGACTACGGCGATCGCGCGCCGGACAGCGGTTTCGTGTTCCGCGCCCGCACCCACGAGCCCGGTGCGCGGCGCGTGCTCGGCCGCGACTACGCCGAAGGCGGGGTCGAGCAGGGACGCGCGGTGCTCGCCGATCTGGCCCGGCATCCTTCGACCGCGCACCATCTGAGCTTCAAACTCGCCCGCCATTTCGTCGCCGACCAGCCGCCCAAGGCCCTGGTCGAGCGCATGGCCCAGGCCTATCTGCGCGAAGCGGGCGATCTGCGCGCGATGTACCGGGCGATGGTCGAAAGCGAGGCGGCCTGGAGCGCGGACGCGTGCAAGTTCAAGACCCCGAACGACTTCGTGATCTCGGCGCTGCGCGCAGGCGAGCTGACGGTCGATGCGCGCGCCCTGACCGGCCTGCTTTCGCGCCTGGGCCAACCGGTGTTCACGCCGCGTTCGCCGGCCGGCTTCGCCGACACCGCGGCCGATTGGAGCAGCCCGGACGGATTGTGGAAGCGCATCCAGGCCGCGCAGATGTTGGCCGCGCGCGTCGACGGCCGCGGCGCCGCACCGTATCCGCGCGCGCTGGCGGTGCTCGGCGAATCGGCGGTGCAGGGCGATTTCGCGATCGGCCTGCGCCGCGCCGGTTCGGCCAGCGAAGGCCACGCGCTGCTGTTCGCCAGTCCTGCGTTCCAGTGGAGGGCATGAAATGGATCCGCAACGCCGAGGCCTGCTCGCCGCATTCGGCGCGAGCGCGCTGCTGACCTTGTTCCCGGCGGCGGCCGGCGCCGCCGCCGACACGCGTCTGCTGCTGGTGCTGTTGCGCGGCGGTCTGGACGGCCTGCATTGGCTGCCGCCCTACGCCGATCCTGCCTATGCGCGCCTGCGCGCCGCCGCTGCGGTGGAGGAGCCGATCCGTATCGACGGCCTGTTCGGGCTGCACCCGGCGATGACCCGCACTGCGGCGATGTACCGCGCCGGACAGGCGCTGCCGGTAGTGGCGATCGCGCCGCCGTACCGGGCGCGTTCGCATTTCGACGCCCAAGACTGCCTGGAGAACGGCACCGCGCGTCCGGGCGGCGCGCGCGACGGTTGGCTCGGCCGCTGCGTCGGCGCGTTGCCGGCCGGCGAATCCGGGCTCGCGGTCGCGGCGGTGATGCCGTTGGCGCTGCGCGGCAACGCGCGCGCGAGCAACTGGTGGCCGCCGTTGCCCAAGGCGGTCGATCCGCAACTGCTGCAACTGCTGCGTCCGCTGTATGCGGCCGATCCGCGGCTGGACGAGACCTTCGAGCGCTCGACCCGGTTCGCCGAGCAGGCGCGGGCGGGGGCGGGCGTGTTCGATCTGGCCGAGGCCATGCGCGTGGCCGGCGAGCGCATGGGCGTCGACGGCGGGCCGCGGATCGGCTTCGTCGAGGACAGCGGCTGGGACAGCCACCGCAATCAGGCGCCGCAATTGGCGCGCAAGCTGGCCGAACTCGATCGCGGCCTGGCCGCCGCGCGCGACGGCTTCGGCGCGGCCTGGTCGCGCACCGTGGTCGCGGTGGTGACCGAGTTCGGCCGCACCGCCCAGATCAACGGCACCGGCGGCACCGACCACGGCACCGGCGCGATGGCCTTGCTGTGCGGCGGCGCGGTGCGCGGCGGGCGCATCGCCGGCGACTGGCCCGGGCTGGGCCCGAATCAACTCAACGAAGGCCGCGACCTGCGCACCACCACCGATCTGCGCGCGCTGTTCAAGGCGCTGGCCGGCGAGCATCTGGGCGTGCCGGAGCGGGTGCTCGAAACCGGCCTGTTTCCCGACAGCCGCGCGATCGCGCCGCTGTCCGGCTGGCGTGCGACCTGAGTCGCAACGCGCGCGTGCGTCGGGCCCGGCGAGGGCCCGATGGCCGGATCGCAGGCCGGGCTACGTTGCACGGCGCGGCCGCGGCCGCAAGCGGTCGCGTGCTTATTCTGTGACACAGAAAGGTTTATGATGCCGGCGAGGGCGACAATGTCCGCCGTGGACCTTGTCGTCTACCGTCAACGCGGCTGTCAAAAGCACGGCCAACACACGACCATCAAAACGTAGGGGAAGCGTAATGAACGAAATCAGTCAGGACGAGAAGACTTGGGGCATGCTGGCTCATCTGAGCACGTTGGTCGGTTTGATCATTCCCTTCGGCTCGGTCCTCGGCCCTCTGGTGGTCTGGCTGATCAAGAAGGACACCATGCCTTTCGTCGCCGAGCAGGGCAAGGAAGCGCTCAACTTCAATATCACCGTGCTGATCGCCTTCATCGTCAGCGCGGTCCTGACCATCGTGCTGATCGGCTTCCTGCTGATGCTGGTCGTCGGCCTGGCCTGGCTGGTGCTGACCATCCTCGCCGCGCTGGCCGCCAACAAGGGCGAGTCCTACCGCTATCCGATGACGCTGCGCCTGGTCAACTGATCGCGCGCGACATCGTTGCGAGGCACGACGAAGGCGGACTCCGGTCCGCCTTCGTTTTTTCATGTCGTTCTTGCGCAGGTGCATGCATCCGCAGGCATGCGGCGCGTGCCTGCGGCGATCGGTCAGGAGAGAAACGCAGCGCGGCCGCGACGCCGCGCGCGGCGCCGCTTCAGCGGTCGCGTTCGATCGCCAGGCGGCCGAGCGCGCGCAAGGCCTGTGCGCGTTCGCCGAACGACGCCAATGCCTGGTCCATGACCGCGGCCAGTTCGTCCAGGCGCGCGCGCGAGGCGTCCAGGCCGATCAGCGCCGGGAAGGTGGACTTGTCCTGAGCCGCGTCCTTGCCGGCGGTCTTGCCCAGGGTCTGGCTGTCGCCTTCGACATCCAGGATGTCGTCGCGGACCTGGAAGGCGAGGCCGAGCGCCTGCGCGTAGCGGTCCAGCGCGGCCAACGCGTCGCTGTCGGCGCCGCCGCACAGCGCGCCCATCCGCACCGCGGCGCGGATCAGCGCCCCGGTCTTGAGCGCATGCAGGCGCTCCAGCGCCGCCAGGCTGAGGCGTTCGCCGCGGCCGGTGGCGTCGATGTCCAGCGCCTGGCCGCCGCACATGCCGGCGACGCCGGCCGCTTCGGCCAGGCTGCGCAACAGCGCGACCCGCACGTCGGCCGCGGCCGGCGCGTCGGCCAGCACGGCGAAGGCCAGCGATTGCAGCGCGTCGCCGGCCAGGATCGCGGTGGCCTCGTCGAAGGCCACATGCACGGTCGGCTGGCCGCGGCGCAAGGCATCGTCGTCCATCGCCGGCAGGTCGTCGTGGACCAGCGAATAGGCGTGGACCAGTTCGACCGCGCAAGCCGGCGCGTCCAGGGTCTCGGGCGCGGCATCGAACAGCGCGCCGCTGGCGTAGACCAGCAGCGGCCGCATGCGCTTGCCGCCGAGCAGCACGGCATGGCGCATCGCCCGGTGCAGGCGTTGCGGTTCGGCCTCGGCATCGGGCAAGGCGCGGGCCAGGGCGGCGTCGGCGCGCCCGCGCCAGGCGCTCAGGCGGTCCTCGCCCGGACGGGCGTCAGGCATCGATATCGCTGCCCGGCGGGCCGGCGTTGCCGAACGGTTCGGCGCCGGCCGGGTCCTGCGGGTCGCTCAGCAGGCGCACGCGCAGTTCCGCCTGTTCCAGCGCGGTCTGGCAGCGCCGGTACAGGCCGACGCCGCGTTCGTAGGCGGCGAGCGATTCTTCCAGGCTCATTTCGCCGTGTTCCATCTTCTCGACCAGTTGCTCGAGCGCGTCGAGCGACTGTTCGAAATCGGCCACCGGCGAGGCTTCGTTGGCGGGTTTGCGAGGCATGGGAGAAGTGTGCGGCCGCTCCTGGACCGGGTCAATGCGGCGCAGGCGCGCGCCGTTGCGGCGACGGCTCAGTTTTGCCAGATCAGGCGTGCGCCGCGTTCGCGCAGCCAGCCGTCCAGCCGCGCCGAGTACAGCAGGTCGCCAGCGGCCAGCAGCTCGCCGTCCGCAGCACTCAGCAGCGGCAGCCGGCGCCGTTCCCAGGGGGGCACGCCGAGGTCCTGCAGCGCGTGTTTGAGCGTGTGGCCGTGGGTCCGCCCGGGCAGGACGATGCGTTCGCCGCCGCGGCGCGCATGCGCGCGCAAGGGCGCCGGGAACGCGTCGGCGCCGAGCAGTCGCCATTGCCCGCCGCCGGGCAGGGCGAGGCCGGCGCGGCCGTCCCAGACCGTGCTCCAGTCGGCCGGCAGGGGCGGGCGTTGCGGCTGTGCATGCAACAGGTCGCGCCAAGCGCGAACCACCGCGCCGTGCCAGGCGAATTCGGCCTCGGCGTCGGCACGCGCGTGGAGCAATTCGTCCTCGATCCGGGCCGCGCCGGCGGCCGGTAGCGGCGGCAGGCCCAGTGCGGCGATCCAGCGCCGCAGCACCCGTGCGCGTCGCGCCGGCGGCAAGGCGCGCAAGGCGCGGCGCGACAGCGCCTGCGGATCCAGGCTGCGCGCCCCGGCCAGCGCCAGCGCGTCGCCTTCGTCGAGCAACTGCGCGGCCTCCTCCTGCAACCGCGCCGACAGGGCGAGCGCGGCATCGGCCTGCGGCCAGCGTTCGCGCAGCAACGGCAGCACGCCCAGGCGCAGGAAATTGCGATCGAAGGCCGGGTCGGCGTTGCTGGGGTCGTCGATCCACTCCAGCCCCTGCGCCTGCGCATAGGCCAGCAATTGCGCGCGCGACAGCGACAGCAGCGGCCGCCACAGCGTGCCGCGGCCGCAATCGCGGCGCTCGCGCATCGCCGCCAGTCCGTCCGGGCCGGAGCCGCGCAGCAGGCGCAGCAGCAGGGTCTCGGCCTGATCGTCGCGATGGTGGGCCAGGACCAGGGTCTCGCCGGCGCCCAGGCCGGCGGCGAACGCGGCATGGCGCGCGCGCCGCGCCGCGGCCTCCGGGCCGTCGCCGTGGCCGGCTTCAACCGATACCCGCGAAACGGTCAATTCCAGGCCGAGCCCGGCGCAGATTCGCGCGCAATGCGCCGCCCAGGCGTCGGCCTGAGGATGTAGGCCGTGGTGCACATGCCAGGCCCGCAGGCCCTGCGCGCGCGCCTGCGGCGAAGCCGCCAACGCGTGCAGCAGCGCGCCGGAATCCAGGCCGCCGCTGTAGCCCACGCACAGCGGCGTCGCCGGCAGTTCGCGCAGGGCGGAGGCGATCGCATCGGCGGGCGAGAAGGGCATGCGTTCATGGTGCCACGGCGACGGGACGCAGCAACCCATCGGTGATGCTGCGCGCGAAGTCGGGGTTCGTTACCGTTTTTCCCATCATCCACTCCAGGAAAACCGCCGTGTCCCGGCTTTTCGCTCCGCTCACGCAACGGTCGCTGACCTTGCGCAACCGCCTGGTGGTCTCGCCGATGTGCCAGTACTCGGCCGTCGACGGGTTGCCGAACAACTGGCATCTGGTCCATCTCGGCAGCCGCGCGGTCGGCGGCGCCGGGCTGATCCTGAGCGAAGCCAGCGCGGTCTCCGCGGAGGGGCGCATTTCGCCGGCCGACACCGGCTTGTGGAATGCCGCCCAGGCCGAGGCCTGGCACCGGATCAACTGCTTCCTGCGCTCGCGCGGCACCGCGGTCGGCGTCCAGCTCGGCCACGCCGGGCGCAAGGCCAGCGTCGAAGCGCCCTGGCTGGGCGGCAAGCCGGTCGCGCCGGCCGACGGCGGCTGGCGGCCGGTGGCGCCGTCGGCGCTGCCGTTCCGCAGCGAGTCGCCGGTACCGCGCGAGTTGTCGCCGATCGAGATCCGCACCGTGGTCGACGACTTCGCCGCCGCCGCGCAGCGCGCGCTCGACGCCTGTTTCCAACTGGTCGAGATCCACGCCGCGCACGGCTATCTGCTGCACCAGTTCCTGTCGCCGCTGTCGAACCGGCGCGACGACCGCTACGGCGGCGACTTCGACAACCGCACCCGACTGTTGCGCGAAGTGCTGGCCGCGGTGCGCGAAGTGTGGCCGGAGCGGCTGCCGCTGTGGCTGCGCATCTCCGCGACCGACTGGGCCGACGGCGGCTGGGACATCGAGCAGAGCGTGGCCCTGGCGCGCGAGGTCAAGGAGCTGGGCGTCGACCTGATCGACGTGTCCAGCGGCGGCCTGGTGCCGACCGCGCGGATTCCGGTCGAGCCCGGCTATCAGGTGCCGTTCGCCGCGCGCATCCGTCGCGAGGCCGGCATCGCCACCGGCGCGGTCGGTCTCATCACCGAGGCCGCGCAGGCCGAGCGGATCGTCGCCGACGGCGAGGCCGACGTGGTGTTGCTGGCGCGCGAGTTGCTGCGCGATCCGTATTTCCCGCAGCGCGCCGCGCGCGAGCTGGGCGCGAACCTGCAGATACCGGAGCAGTATCAGCGCGCTTGGGGCTGAGTGTCGGGCGCACGATCGGCGTGCGCAGCGAACCGATCACCGGATACGACGGCTTTCGTTGAGCGCTCTGGTGCGTGGGCCATCGGGGCCCGGTTATGGGCGTCGCGTGGTGGTGCAAGCGCCGATGCGCATGCGCGCGGGCGGAGATTGCTCGGCGGTATTTGCCGGAATCAGCCCGGCGCGGCCGAGCAGGAACGCATAGCGTCGGCGAAACCGCTCGGGGTGGCAGGCCGGGTCGAAGTAAGACGCGCCGTGCGGCAGCACCAGCAAGGCGATCTGTTCGGCGGCGTTCAGTCGCTCCGGCGGCAGGCCGTAGTAATGCGCGGCGGCGGCGACGATGCCGTTGAGCGGGCGCCGCCCCGCATCCAGGCCGAAATGGCTGCGCTCGAGCAGATAGTCGATCAGCTGCTCGCCGCTGCGTTCGCGGCTGAGCGCGATGCCCAGCGACAATTCCGCCTGATGCCGGCGCAAGGTCGGACCCGTCGGGGGCTCGAGTTGTACGTGCATCGCACGCGCAGCCTGGGTCAGGATCTGGATTGCCGCCGACGGTTGCCCGCGCGCCGGATTGGCAACGGCGAGTGCGCGCGCCGCCTTCCACGCCACCCGCGGCGCGCTCAGCCGCGGCAACCGGATCTCGCCCTGGCCGCCATGCGCGCGCCAGTACAGTCGGCGCAGTTCGGCCGGATACGCGCGCTGCGCTCGCGGCAGCTCGGCCGGAACCCCGGCCAGCCCCAGCCAGTAGAAGCCGTAGCTCAGCGCGACCGCCAGGCAGAACAGCGCCAACGGCAATGCGGCCGCATAGCAGAACGCCCGCAGCAACCGGCTGCGGGCGTCGTCGCGTCGCGATCGGGTCCGGACGTCCATGTCCGCGTCGTCGCCGCGTTACGCGGCTTCGTAGGCGCCGTAGCTGCGCAAGCGCTCGTAGCGGCGTTGCAGCAGCTGCTCGGTCGGCACGCTTTCCAGCGCGTCGAGTTCGTTCAACAGCACGGCCTTCAGGCGGGTCGCCATCTGCTTGGGATTGCGGTGCGCGCCGCCGATCGGTTCGCGCACGATCTTGTCGACCAGGCCGAGGTCGTGCAGGCGCTTGGCGGTCAGGCCGAGCTGCTCGGCCGCGTCCTTGGCCTTTTCGGCGGTCTTCCACAGGATCGAGGCGCAGCCTTCCGGGGTGATCACCGAGTAGGTGCTGTATTCCAGCATCAGGGTGCGGTCGCCGACGCCGATCGCCAGCGCGCCGCCCGAGCCGCCTTCGCCGATCACGGTGCAGATCACCGGAATCTTGAGTTCGGCCATCTCCATCAGATTGCGCGCGATCGCCTCGGACTGGCCGCGCTCTTCGGCGTCGATGCCCGGCCAGGCGCCGGCGGTGTCGATGAAGGTCAACAGCGGCAGGCGGAAACGCTCGGCCAGCTTCATCAGCCGCAGCGCCTTGCGGTAGCCCTCCGGGCGCGGCATGCCGAAATTGCGCTTGATCTTGCTCTTGGTGTCGCGGCCTTTCTGATGGCCGATGACCACCACGCTGCGGCCGGCGATGCGGGCCAGTCCGCCGACGATGGCCTTGTCGTCGGCGAAGGCGCGGTCGCCGGCCAGTTCCTGGAACTCGTCGCACATCACCCGCAGGTAATCCAGGGTGTAGGGGCGGGCGGGATGGCGGGCCAGCTGGGAAATCTGCCACGACGAGAGGTCGCGGAAGATCTGCGCCGTGCGCAGGCGCAGCTTGTCCTGCAGGGCGTGGATTTCGGCATCGATGTCGACGGCCGGGCCGCTGCTGGCGTGGCGCAGTTCCTGGATCTTGGCTTCCAGGTCGGCGATGGGCTGCTCGAAGTCGAGGTAGTTCGGATTCATTCGGGGGCCGTGGGCCTGGGACGAGGCACAGTCTAGCCTAGGGGGGCGGACCGTACCGAGGGGCATGGGGAGCGGCGGGGACCGAGTCAAGAGGAACGGGGCATCGGTGGCACTTCCCGGGCGTGAGCGAGGCCACGGTTCCGGGCTTGGCAGCGGTGCAAAGGAACGGGGAACGAGCGGGGGTGCGGCTCGCTCGTTCCCGTGTCCGCGCATGCGCCGCTAGCTTTGCGCCCAGGGCTTGTTCAAGCTCAGCTTGACCGCGCGAACGCCGGGCTGGGCGCGCAGGACCCCGGCCAGCTCGGCGTCGATGCGCACCGATTGCGGGCCGTTCAGATCGAGCATGCCGGCCGCGCCCTGACGCAGCAGGTCCAGGCGGATCGGCGTGTTGCCGGGCCGTTGCTTGGCCAACAGCGCGTCGACCCGTTGCCAGGCGCCGGGCACGCGCAGGTCGACCCGCAGCGACAGGCGTTGGGCGTAGCGCGCGCAGACCTGGTTGTAGTCCCAGCAGCGCGCCGCGCGCAGGGCGAAGCCGCCGCTGAAGGAGTCTTCGCGCAGGCCGCCCTGGATCACCAGCAGGCGGTCGCGCGCCAGCATCGAGGCGAACTCGCTGTAGGTTTCGGAGAAGAACGCGCACTCCAGGCGGCCGCGGCCGTCCTCGATCTGCACGAACATCTGGCTGTCGCCCTTCTTGCGCAGGCCGACCACCTGGCCGGCGATGATGACTTCCAGCTCCGGGCGCCAGCCGCCGCGCGCGCTTTCCGGGCGGCCTTCCCAGATTTTTTCCAGCTCGCCCAGGTCGTTGCCGACCAGGCCGCGCAACTCTTCCCGATACGGGTCGAAGGGGTGGCCGCTGAGGTAGTGGCCGAGGGTTTCGCGTTCGCCGTGCAGGATCTGCGCCAGCGGCCATTCCTCGGTTTCCGGCAAGTCCAGGTGCAGCGCCGGCGCGGCGGCCTCGAAGCCGCCGAACAGCGACACCTGGCCGGCGGCGCGCTCCTTGGCCAACTGATCGGTGGCCTTGAGCACTTCCGGCAACTGCAGCAGCAGGCTCGCCCGGTTCTTGCCCAGGCCGTCGAGCGCGCCGGCGTGGGTCAGCGCTTCCAGCGCGCGGCGGTTGAGCTTGCCGCTGTCGACGCGCTTGCAGAAATCCAGCAGGTCGACGAACGGGCCTGCGCGGCGCGCCTCGACGATGGCTTCGCACACGCCGCGGCCGACGCCCTTCACCGCGCCGATGCCGTAGCGGATCGTATCGGCGTCGATCGCCTCGAACATGTAGTCCGATTCGTTGACGTGCGGCGGCAGCACGGTGATGCCCATCACCCGCGCTTCGTCGAGGAAGTTCACCACCTTGTCGGTGTTGTCCATGTCCGACGAGCAGGTCGCGGCCATGAACTCGGCGCCGTAGTGGCGCTTGAGCCAACCGGTCTGGTAGGCGACCAGGGCGTAGGCAGCCGAGTGCGACTTGTTGAAGCCGTACTCGGCGAACTTCTCCATCAAGTCGAAGATCGGCGTCGCCTGGCTGGCGGGAATGCCGCGTTCGGCGCAGCCGGTTTCGAACTTGGCGCGCTCCTTCGCCATCTCCTCCGGCTTCTTCTTGCCCATCGCGCGGCGCAGCATGTCGGCGCCGCCGAGGGTGTAGCCGGCCAGGACCTGGGCGATCTGCATCACCTGTTCCTGGTAGACGATGACGCCGTAGGTCGGCGCCAGCACCGGCTCCAGCGACTCGTGCGGATAGGTGACTTCGGCGTTGCCGTGCTTGCGGTCGACCCAGTCCTTGTCCATCCCCGAACCCAGCGGGCCCGGACGGAACAAGGCGGCGAGCGCGATGATGTCTTCGAAGGTGTCGGGCTTGGCGCGCTTGAGCAGCTCGCGCATGCCGCGCGATTCGAACTGGAACACCGCGACGGTGTCGCCGCGCGCGAACAGCTCGTAGGTTTCCTTGTCGGTCAGCTCCAGCGCGTTGACGTCGAGCGGTTCCTTGCCTTCCTTGGCGCGGCGCTTGTTGATCGCGCGCACCGCCCAATCGATGATCGTCAGCGTACGCAGGCCAAGGAAGTCGAACTTGACCAGGCCGACGGCTTCGACGTCGTCCTTGTCGAACTGGGTCACCGGGCTCTTGCCGCGGCCTTCGCCGTCGTGTTCGGCGAACAGCGGGCAGAAGTCCGACAGCGGGCTGGGCGCGATCACCACGCCGCCGGCGTGCTTGCCGGCGTTGCGGGTCAGGTCCTCCAGGCTGCGCGCCAGATCCATCAGGTCGCGCACGTCGTCTTCGCTGCGGTAGCGCTGGATCAGGTCGGCGGAGGCCAACTCCGGGTTCTTGCGCGCCGCCTCGGATTCGCCCAGCGCGTCGTCCAGCGAGATGCCCAGGGTGTTGGGGATCAGCTTGGCGATGCCGTCGACGAAACCGTAGGGATGGCCGAGCACGCGGCCGGTGTCGCGCACCACCGCCTTCGCGGCCATCGTGCCGTAGGTGATGATCTGCGAGACGCGGTCGCGGCCGTACTTGCGGGCGACGTAGTCGATCACTTCGTCGCGCCGGTCCATGCAGAAGTCGATGTCGAAGTCGGGCATCGACACGCGTTCGGGATTGAGGAAGCGCTCGAACAGCAGGTCGTAGGGCAGCGGGTCCAGGTCGGTGATGCCCAGCGCCCAGGCGACCAGCGAGCCGGCGCCGGAACCGCGGCCCGGGCCGACCGGGATCTCGTGGTCCTTGGCCCAGTTGATGAAGTCCGCAACGATCAGGAAGTAGCCGGGGAAGCCCATCTTGATGATGACGTCCAGCTCGACTTCCAGGCGCTGATCGTACTCCTCGCGGGTCTTGCCCGGGGCCAGCGGATGCTTCTCCAGGCGCTTGGCCAGGCCTTCGCGCGATTGCGAACGCAGCCAGGATTCGATGGTGTGCTCGCTGGGCACCGGGAACGCCGGCAGGGCGTATTCGCCGAGCTTGAGTTCGACGTTGCAGCGCGTCGCCAGGGCCAGCGCGTTGTCGATCGCGTCGGGCACATCGGCGAACAGCTCGGCCATTTCCTCGCTGGACTTGAGGTACTGCTCTTCGCTGTAGTCGCGCGGACGCTTGGGGTCGTCGAGCACGCGGCCGGAGGCGATGCATACCCGCGCCTCGTGCGCGTCGAAGCCGTCGGCGTCGAGAAAGCGGGCGTCGTTGCTGGCCACCACCGGCAGGCCGCGCTTGCCGGCGGCGTGCAAGGCGAAGGCGTTGAAGGCTTCTTCGCCGTCGCGGCGGGTGCGGGTCAGTTCCAGGTGCAGGCGGTCGCCGAACACGCCCTGCCAGTCGACCAGCCAGGCATGGGCGAGTTCATGGCGGTTGCTCGCCGCCAGGCGTCCGGCCAGGCTGGCCCGGCCGGCGATCGCGAACAGGCCCTGATTGTCCTCGCGCAGCCATTCGGGACGCAGCACCACGCCTTCGGTGCGGTGGCCTTCCATCCAGGCGCGGGTGAGCAGGCGCGACAGCGTCAGGTAGCCGCCGCGGTCGCGGCACAGCAGGGTCAGGCGCGAAGCGGCCTCGTTGCCGTCGGCCAAATGCACATCGGCGCCGATGATCGGCTTGACCCCGGCGCCTTCGCAGGCCTTGTAGAACTTGACCGCGGCGAACAGGTTGTCGAGATCGGTCAGGGCGACCGCGGGCTGGCCGTGAGCGACGCAGCGCTTGACCAGATCGCCGATGCGGATCGTGGAGTCGGCCAGCGAGTACTCGCTGTGCAAGTGAAGATGAACGAATGGAGCGGACATGCGTACCGGTTCTGCGGCCGTGCCGTGATGATGCCAAGCCGGGGGACGGCAGCGGTTGCGTGCCGGATTGCAGGGTATCAGCCCGGCGGCTAGGGGCAAGCCTTGACAGGGGAAGAATCGGGCCGCGGCGGGCTCCGGCGCGGAATCTCACCATGCGGCGAAAACGTTCGCCACGGCGACGGCGGAGCCTGTCGGTGCGCCGGCGAAGCCGGCCGTTGCGGGCGCCCGCGATCACGGACGCCCGAGCCTGCATCAGTCGCCGTAGGCAGGTCGCGCGCGGCCGCCTCGGTGCGGCCGCGTCCGGGTCAGGCGACCCGGAACACCGGCTCGGGGGTGCGGCCGTTGGCGTAGTGGCTGTCGTTGACCCGGGCGTTGTGCTGTAGAAGGGCCAGTTCGGCCAGCCGGTCGCGCATCCAGGCGGCGCGCTGTTCGGCCGGTTCGCCGTGCGGGTGCTCGAGCCGGCGGTAGGCGCAGAAATCGCGGAAGTCCTCGGCTTCGGCGGCGAAGGTCGGCCAGGCCAGTTCGATCAGCAGCACGTCGTCGAGCAGACCGAGCAGCGGGGTCGGGTCCGGGATCAGGTCGTCGTGGCGGTCGATGTAGGCGAACAGCTTGTCCAGCCGCACGCGCAGGGCCGGATCGCAGTCCCAGGCCGGGTCTACGACCATCGCGTGCAGCTCCTGCAGACGTTGCATGCGGTCGTCGATCACGCGGCGGGCTTCGCTGGCCGGCAGCGAGGCCAGCCAACCGGCCAGGCGCTGCAGCCGCGCCGCGTCCACCCGCGCGGCGTCGGGTTGCAGCTCATGGACCAGGGCATCGAACTCGGCGATCGCGGCGGGCTTGATCGCCAGGGCGGGTTGGTAGGCCGGCGGTACCGGGGGCGCGGCGGAGTCGCGCTCGAACGGCAACGGCTCGGCGGTCGGGGTGGGATGAGGCATGCGCATGGAACACCTCGCGTCCGGCCTTCGGGGGAGGCAGGCGGCGCGCGTCGCGGGCCGGGTGCGACGCGAACCTGCAGAGTCTGCAGGGGTGACTCTGCGCCTGTCGGCAGTCTGAGCGCGCCGGTATGAAGTCGTTGTGACCGATGGCACGGAGGCCGTATTCAGCCGATCGGCGGTCGCGCCTGCGCTTGCGCGCCCCGCAAGCCGACCGCGATGTCGGAAGCTCCCTGTAGGAGCGGCGTGAGCCGCGACAAGGAATGCGCAGAACCCCGACGCTCATCGCTACCGGCCGAAGCGGTGCAGCATCGCCGGAGCAGGAGCCGCGCAAGCCGCGACCGCGCTGTTTCGGTCTTGCGGCGTTCCCGCTCGAAGGCCTCGAGAGCCAAAGCGTCCGCCCACGAGCGGGCGGATACCTTTCTTTAGGCGCCCAGTAGGAGCGGCGTAAGCCGCGACTGCGACGTTTCAGTTTCGCGGCGTCTGCGCTCGAAGGCTTCGAGAGCGAAGCGTCCGCCCGCAAGTCGGCGGTTAACTCTCTTTTTGCGCCTCAAAAGAAAGTCACCAAAGAAAAACGCGTTCCGCGCGAAGCTCCCTTGCGAGCTCGGCGCTTGCGCGGGGATTTTTCGATAGGGCGTCCATGTCCTATCGAACCATGCTCTTCAAAGGCGGGACGCACGTCCTGTGCGCCGCCCTTCGGGGCTATAGGTGTCACCGCGAGTTCCGCGCTGCGCCAGGCTTTTCAAGCAAATGCAACAGCGATGGCAATGCATCGGCGCGGCGCAAGCCACAGGCCGCACGGGTAGATTTCGCACCGTGCCGGCGCGGCGCTCAGAACAAAGCCAACTGGCCTTCGGCGATGCGTACCGGGGCGAAGCTGCGGCGGTGCTGGGGACAGGGGCCGTGGGCGTTGAGCGCGGCCAGGTGGGCGGCGGTGGAATAGCCCTTGTGCTGGTCGAAACCGTAGTGCGGGTACTGCGCATGCAACTCGCGCATGAGCCGGTCGCGCGCGACCTTGGCCAGGATCGAGGCGGCCATGATCGACGGCTCCAGCGCATCGCCGCCGATCAGCGCTTCGCCGGGGCAGGGCAGGCCGGGCGGCAGGTGGTTGCCGTCGACCCGGACCAGGTCGGCGCCGGGGGCCAGCGCCAGCAGCGCGCGGCGCATGCCGCTCATGGTGGCCTGGAAGATGTTGACCCGGTCGATTTCCTCGACCTCGACGAATTCGATCCGCCAGGCCAAGGCGCGCTGCTGGATCAGCGGGAACAGCGCCTCGCGTCGCGCTTCGGTGAGTTTCTTGGAATCGTCCAGACCGTCGATGCGCCGGCGCGGGTGCAGGATCACCGCGGCCACCGCGACCGGCCCGGCCAGCGGGCCGCGCCCGGCCTCGTCGATGCCGGCAATGAGGCGGGGCTTGGCGCGGGGGCGGGTAGGAGCGCTGGCGTCGGTCGGAGGCACGTGGAGCGGGAGCGAGGAGCGGGGCAGGAGGGAAATGGCGGGGTTAACCTGCCGCCTTGGCATTCTCGCCGATCAGCTCGGCGATGGCGTCGGCCGCTCGGGCCGAAGCGTCGCGCTTGAGTTCCAGGTGGATGCGCTGGAACTTGGGCAGCAGGGCCGCGCTGGCGGCCGGCTCGCGCAGCCAGCGCAGGGTCGCGCCGGCCAGGTTTTCCGGGGTGCAGTCGGCCTGCATCAGCTCCGGCACCACCGCTTCGCCGGCGAGCACGTTCGGCAGCGCGTAGTGGTCGACCTTGAGCATGCCCAGGCGCTTGACCAGGGTGTAGGTCAGCGGCGAGACCTTGTAGGCCACGGTCATCGGCCGCTTGGCCAGCATCGCTTCCAGGGTGGCGGTGCCGGAGGCCAGCAACACCGCGTCGCTGGCGATCATCACCGTGCGCGCGCCGCGGTCGACGATGCGCAGCGCGCGCCGCAGGCGCGCGCCGTCGGGGTGCGCGTCGAGAATGCGTTCGAATGCGGCGCGCGAGGCGGCGTTGGCCATCGGCGCGACCACGCTCAGGCGCGGCTCGGCGGCCAGCATCAGCGCCGCAGCGGCGAGGAAGTCGCCGGCCAGCCGTTCGATTTCGCCGACCCGCGAGCCCGGCAGCATCGCCAGCACCGGCGCCTCTTCGTCCAGGCCCAGGTTCATCCGCGCTTCTTCGCGGTCGGGGTGGATCGGCATCTCGTCGGCGAGCGGGTGGCCGACGAAGCGCGCGTCGACGCCGTATTCGGCGTAGATCGGCGGCTCCATCGGGAACAGGCACAGCACCCGGTCGGCGCTCAGGCCGATCTTCTGCGCGCGCTTGCGCCGCCACGCCCACACCGACGGGCTGACGTAATGCGCGGTGCGCACGCCGCGCTGCTTGAGCCAGCGTTCGACGCCGAGATTGAAGTCGGGCGCGTCGATGCCGATGAAGGCGTCGGGCTTCCAGTCGAGGATGCGCTGGCGCACGTCGCGGCGCAGGCGCAGCAGCCGCGGCAGGTGCTTGAGCACTTCCGACAAGCCCATCACCGCCAGTTCGCCGGCGTCGAACCAGGTGTCCATGCCGGCCGCGCGCATCTGCTCGCCGCCGATGCCGACGAACTCGGCGCCGGGGTAGCGGCGCTTGAGCTCCTCGATCAGCGCCGCGCCGAGCAGGTCGCCGGAGGCTTCCCCGGCGATCAGGGCGAAGCGCGGCGGCGGAGGCGGCGCGGCGGGGAAGATCTCATCGATGGGGGAGGGGGCGACGGCGGCAGGAGCGTTCATCGGGGCAAGAGGCGTTCCGGTTCGAGCCGGTGCCGGTCGGCGCGCAAACGCAGGCGCGACGGCCGGCCGGGAATGAGGACGATGCCGCATTCTCGCCCGGAATGGCGTGGGCATGGGGCCATCGCGGTCGTTGAGGGGCACTTGCTGCCAAACGGCGTGACCCGCGTCGGCTTTTGCCGGCCGCAGGGCGGGCGCCGGCGATACCGGCCCGGCCGGCGCCCGGGCACGGCGCGAGGCCGCGCATTGGCGGCTGCCGCGTCGCTCAGCGCGCCGGCCGCGACGCCGAAAAGTGGCGTTCCAGCTCGCGCTGGTACTGGCCGCGGTCGAAGACGAAGTCCAGCGGGCCGACGGAGGCCGCGTCCGCGGTCGGGGCGAAGCCGTGCTCGTATTCCGGCGCCACCTGCCGCCACGCGACCCGGTCCTCGCGCACTTCCAGGACACAGGACACCACGCCGCAGTAGTCGCAGCCGCAGTGGCAGCGGTACAGCACCAGGCGCGCGCTGCCGAGTTGATTGTGCGCCGGCTGCTGGCCGAGGAATACGGCGAGGCCGCGTTCTGCCAGCGCCGGCGGGCGCGGGATTTCCAGGTCGGTGTCGGCGTTGCCGAGGTCGCGGGCGATGCCCAGCCACTGCGTGAGCGGGCACTCGTCGATGAAGATCTCGGCGACATCGGCGCGCTGTTCGGCGCCGTCGACGGTGTAGGCGAAGACGGTCCGGCCGATGCGCAGGCGTTGGGTCGTCGCCGTCACGATGCCTCAGCGCAGCAGCGGCCGTTCGCCGTTGCCGATGAAGTCGAGCAGGGCACGCACGTCCGGGCTGTCGGCGGCCATGTCCTCGAGCTTGGCCCGCGCCTCTTCCAGCGACGCGCCGGAAACGTACAGGGTGCGGTAGGCGCGCTTGATCGCGCCGATGCGCTCGGCGTCGAAGCCGCGGCGCTTGAGGCCTTCGCTGTTGATCCCGCGCGGGCGGCCGTAGCCGTCCTGAGCGACCATCAGGAACGGCGGCACGTCGCCGTTGACCAGTGCGCCCATGCCGATGAAGGCGTGCGCGCCGATGCGGCAGAACTGGTGGATGCCGGAGAAGCCGCTCATGATCACCTGGTCTTCCACGGTGACGTGGCCGGCCAGGGTCGAGTTGTTGGAGAACACGCACTGATTGCCGACATGGCAGTCGTGGGCGACGTGGGTATAGGCCAGGAACCAGTTGCCGTTGCCGATCCGGGTCAGGCCGCCGCCGTTGCCGGTGCCACGGTTGACGGTGACGAACTCGCGGAACACGTTGTCGTCGCCGATTTCCAGCTCGGTGCGTTCGCCGGCGAATTTCTTGTCCTGCGGGTCGCCGCCGATCGCGCACTGGGCGTAGAAGCGGTTGCCGCGGCCGATCCGGGTCGGGCCGTGGACCACGCAGTGCGGGCCGAACACGGTGCCCTCGCCGACTTCGACGTCGGCGCCGATGTAGCAGAACGGACCGACCTCGACGCCGGCGCCGAGGCGGGCGCCGGGTTCGACGAAGGCGGTCGGATGGATCGTGGCGCTCATCGCGTCACTCCTTGACCTCGGCGCAGACGATGTCGGCGCAGGCGACCTGCTCGCCGTCGACGCGGGCGATGCCGGTGTAGATGGCCATGTTGCGGATGGTGCGCTTGAGCGTGACTTCCAGCTCCAGGCAGTCGCCCGGCGTGACCATGCGCGAGAACTTGGCGTTGTCGATCTTGACCAGGTAGAACAGGCGGCCGTCGGCGACGCCGCCGTGCGAGAGCTGGGTCAGGATGCCGCCGGCCTGGGCCAGCGCTTCGATCACCAGCACGCCCGGCATCACCGGATGGCCCGGAAAGTGGCCGTTGAAGAAAGGCTCGTTGCAACTCACGTTCTTGCGGCAGAGCACGCGCTTGTGGGCTTCGAACTCGACCACGCGGTCGACCAGCAGAAACGGGTAACGGTGCGGCAGCAGCTTCTGGATCGCCGTAACGTCGAGCGGGAGTTGCAGGGTCTGGCTCATCTTCTTGGGTTCTTCCGTTATGCGCGTCCTGCGCTGGGAGTCCGCGGTCCGTCCGCGGCCCGTCGTGACCGGCTTGCGCCGCAATGCCCATTGTCCCGCAGTTTTCGCCGCGGGTGTGGCGCCGGCGTATGGTGGCGCCGGGCGGGCGGCCGGCTCAGCCGTCCTCGCGCGAACGCGGGTTGCGCCGGGCGATCGCGTCGAGCTGCTTGAACCGCGCGGCGTTCTTGCGCCAGCTGCGGTTGTCCATCAACGGGGTGCCGGAGGAGTATTCGCCGGGCTCGCGGATCGAGCTGGTGACCAGGCTCATCGCGGTGACGACCACCTTGTCGCACAGCTCCAGGTGGCCGAGCACGCCGGCGCCGCCACCGATCAGGCAGTAGCGGCCGATCTTGGCGCTGCCGGCGGCGGCCGAGCAGCCGGCCATGGCGCTGTGGGCGCCGATGCGGACGTTGTGGCCGATCTGGATCTGGTTGTCGAGGCGCACGTCCTCCTCCAGCACCGTGTCCTCGATCGCGCCGCGGTCGATGGTGGTGTTGGCGCCGATCTCGCAGTCGTCGCCGACCACCACGCCGCCAAGCTGGGGCACCTTGAGCCAGCGGCCGGCCTCCATCGCCAGGCCGAAGCCGTCGGCGCCGAGCACCGCGCCGGGGTGGATCAGCACACGCTGGCCGAGCCGGACCCGGGTCACCAGGGTCACCCGGGCGATCAGCTCGCTGCCGGCGCCGACCACGCAGTCCTCGCCGATCACGCAACCGGGGCCGACGATGGCGCCGACCTCGACCCGGCTGCGCGCGCCGATGCTGACGAAGGGGCCGATGTGTGCGTCAGCGGACACGTCCGCGCTGGGGTCGATCGCCGCCGAGGCGTGGATGCCGGGCTCGCGCAGCGGGCGCGGCTCGAACAGGGCCGAGATCTTGGCGAACGCGGCGTAAGGATCGCGTGCGATCAGCGCGGTGCCGGGGTAGCCCTCGGCGTCGTCCTCGCGCATGACCACCACGCCGGCCCGGCTCGCGGCGAGCTGGGCGCGGTACTTGGGATTGGCGAGAAAGGCCAGCTGGCCGGGTTCGGCCCGGGCCAGAGTGCCGACCCCGAGCACGCGCGCGGCGCCGTCGCCGCTCAGGCCGAGCGCGAAGCGCTCGGCCAGTTCCTGAGCCGTGTGACCGTTGTTGCTCAAAGCA
The DNA here is from genome assembly GCF_000336385.2 of Lysobacter antibioticus HS124. GTDB lineage: Bacteria > Pseudomonadota > Gammaproteobacteria > Xanthomonadales > Xanthomonadaceae > Lysobacter > Lysobacter firmicutimachus. Next base: position 36,872 of record NZ_HG424521.1, read on the forward strand.
GGGGCCCCGAAGCGTCGCCTGCGGCCGCGGCCGCGATCAGAACGTACCGCCGAAGGTGAACTGCAGACGCTCCAGCTCGTCGCCGCGATCGGTCTGGCGGCCCTGGGCATCGTACTCCGGACCCTGCTTCTTGAACGGGAACGCGTAGCTGATCGAGATCGGGCCCATGGGCGAACGCCACATCAGCGCGATGCCTGCCGAAGCGCGCAGCTCGCCGGCGTCGAAATCGTCGTAGCTCTTGTAGACGTTGCCGAAGTCGAGGAACGCCGAGACGCGCGCGGCGGGCGTGTCGAGCAACGTCGGGAAATACATTTCCAGCGAGCCGGTGGTCTTGAACGCGCCGCCCAGCGGCTGCTTGTAGGTCGCGCCGATGAACGCGGCCTCGCGCGGGCCCAGCGTGTTGTCGGTGAAGCCGCGCACCGAGCGCACGCCGCCGGCGTAGAAGTTCTCGAAGAACGGCAGGCCGGTCGCGGTGATGGTGCGCGGCGCGACGGGGCCGTTCGGGCCGTCGGGGTCGACGACCCGGCTGACGTCCTTGCCGTAGCTGTCGCCGTAGCCCAGCTCGGTGCGGGTGTTGAGCACCAGGTGGCGCGACAACGGCCAGAACTTGGAGAAGTTGTAGTTGATCTTGTAGTACTCGACCGTCGAACCCGGCAGGGTCGCTTCCAGCCACACCCGCTGCTGGGTGCCGGCGGTCGGGGTCAGCGCGTGGTTGAGGCTGTTGCGGCCCCAGCCGATCTGCGCGCGCCAGGCGTGGAAGGTGCGCTGGCCGAGCGCGTCGAGGTAGTCGATGATGCTCGGCGGCGCGGTGTTCGGGAACGCCAGGATCTCGTTGCTGTCGATGCCGATCAGGCCGGTCACCGAGTCGGTTTCGGTCAGCGGCACGCCGAGCACGACCTGGGCGGTGCCGTTGGTGGTCGAGTACTGGGCGGTGTTGAAGTCCGAGTAGTCGAGTTCGCGCCAGGACAGGTTGTAGCCCAGCGAAACGCCGTCGTCGGTGAAATAGGGGTTGGTGTAGGAGAAGTCGTAGCGCGACTGATAGCGGCTGCGCTGCGCCTGCACCGACACGCGGTTGCCGCTGCCTAGGAAGTTGTTCTGCGACAGCTGGATCTGCGTGGTCAGCTTGCCCAGCTGCGAATAGCCCAGGCCGAACACGAAGCTGCCGGAGGTGGTTTCCTTGAGGTTGTAGACGACGTCGACCTGGTCGTTGGTGCCGGGCACCGGCTTGCTCTCGACGTCCACGTTCTCGAAGAAGCCCAGGCCCTGCAGGCGGATCTTGGAGCGGTCGATCGCCGCCTGCGAATACCAGGTGCCCTCGAACTGGCGCATTTCGCGGCGCAGCACTTCGTCGGCGGTGCGGGTGTTGCCCTTGAACACGACCCGGCGCACGTTCACGCGCGGGCCCGGCACCACCTGCATGTTGATGCCGACGGTCTTGTTCTCGCGGTTGACGTCCGGAATCGGGTTGACCTGGGCGAAGGCGTAGCCGACGTTGCCCAGGGTCGCGGTGATCGAGTCGGAGCTGATCTCGAGCAGGCGGCGCGAGAAGATCTGGTCCGGCTTGACGATGACCAGCTTCTCGATCTGCTCCTTGGGCAGGATCGTATCGCCGGTGACCTGCACGCTGGAGACCTTGTACTGATCGCCTTCGGTGACGCCGGCGGTGAGGAACATGTCCTGCCGGTCGGGGCTGATCGCGACCTGGGTGGAGTCGATGCTGAAGTCGACGTAGCCGCGGTCGAGGTAGTAGGAGTTGAGCTTTTCCAGATCGCCGGACAGCTTCTCGCGCGAGTACTGGTCGTCGCGGCGGTACCAGCTGAGCCAGTTGTGCTCGCGCGACTCCCAACCGTCGAGGATGTCCTTCTGCTCGAACTTGTCGTTGCCGATCAGGTTGATGTGGCGGATCTTCGCGGCCTTGCCTTCCTTGACGTTGATGGTCAGGTCGACGCGGTTGCGGTCGAGACGGTTCACCGAATTGGTGATCTCGACGTTGTACTTGCCGCGGTTGTTGTACTGCCGGGTCAAGTCCTGGGTGACCTTGTCCAGGGCCAGGCGGTCGAAGGTCTCGCCTTCGGCCAGGCCGATTTCCTTCAGGCCCTTGAGCAGGTCTTCGCTCTTGATGTCCTTGTTGCCGGTCAGGGTGAGCTTGTTGATCGCCGGACGCTCGGCGACGGTGACGACCAGGATGGTGCCCTGGCGGTCGAGCTGCACGTCTTCGAAGAAGCCGGTCTTGTACAGGGCGCGGATGGCGTCGCCGGCCTTGGCCGAGTCCATCGTGTCGCCGCGCTCGACCGGCAGGTAGGTGAAGACGGTGCCGGCGGAAATGCGTTGCAGCCCGTCGATGCGGATGTCGCTGACCGTGAACGAACCCGGCGCGGCGGCGACCCCGAGCGAGAACGGATCGGCGGACTGCGCCATCGCGGGAATCGCCGGCGCCGAGGTCATTGCCGTGGCAAGGGCGAGGGCGAGCAGGCGGCGATTAGGGATTCGCGTCATCATTACGTCCGTTTGGGGCTGGATGCCGGCAGTCGGGCATCGGGTCGAAGTGCGGCAGGATAGAGGGCAAAGCGTCCGTTCGAGCGTCAGGCCGGCATCAGCGCACCAAGTTGTTCAGGATGTCGTTGTAGAACGCCAGGCCCATCAGGCCGGCGATCAGGGCCAGGCCGACGAAATGTCCGGCCGCCATTACGCGTTCGCTGACCGGGCTGCCTTTGACCAGCTCGATAAGGTAATACAGCAGGTGACCGCCGTCCAAGATCGGGATCGGCAGCAGGTTCAGGATGCCCAGGCTCAGCGACAGCAGGGCCAGCAGCTGCAGATACCAGGCCGGCCCGTTGTTGGCGTAGGCATTGGCGGCGCGGCCGATGGTCACCGGCCCGGCCACGGTGTTCTGCAGAGAGACCCGGCCGGTGAAGGCGCGGCCGATCATCGCGAACAGCTGTTCGGCCTGGTGCACGCCCTCGCGCAGCGCCGCCGGCACCGCCTGCAAGGGGCCGTAGCGCAGGACCGCGTCGCGCGTCGGCTCGGGCAGTTCGGCCGAGGTCAGGCCCAGGCCCCAGTAGGCTTCGCCGTCGGGCTTGAGCATCCGCGCCGGAGCGATTTCCAGGGCCAGGCGATCGCCGTTGCGGGCGACCTCGATCATCGCGCTGCCGCCGCGCCGGTGCAGCTTGGCCACGGCCGCGGTGAGGTCTTCCCAACTGCGCAGCGGATCGCCGTCCAGCGCCGTGACCCGGTCGCCCTCGGCCAGCACGCCCCAGGCGGGGCTGCCCGGTTCGATGCGGCCGATCACCGCCGGGCGCAGCTCGTGGCGGCCGCGCAGGCCGACGATCTGGACCGCGCGGCGTTCGTCGAACTCGGCCGGCAGCCGCGACAGCCGCAGGTGGCGGGTGGCCTCGGCGCCGTTCTCGGCGCGGATTCGCACCGCCACGTCCTCGCGGTCGAGCGCGTGCGGCAGCAGCGCCAGCTGCACTTCGCTCCAGGTCGGGGTGTCGCGGTCGCCGATGCGCAGCACGGTGTCGCCGCGACGCAATCCGGACTCGGCGGCCAGGCCGGCGACGTCGCCGACCACCGGGGCGAAATCGGGGCGGCCGATCACGAACATGCCCCACAGCAAGGCGACGCACAGGATCAGGTTGGCGAGCGGGCCGGCGGCGACGATGGCGATGCGCTGCCACACCGGCTTGCGGTTGAAGGCCTGCGGAATCAGCGCATCGGGAATCTCGAACTCGCGCTCGTCGAGCATCTTGACGTAGCCGCCGAGCGGAATCGCGCCGATCGCGTACTCGGTGCCGTCGGCGGCCTTGCGCAGCCACAGCGGCTTGCCGAAGCCGATCGAGAAGCGCAGCACCTTCACCCCGCAGCGGCGGGCGACCCAGAAATGGCCGAACTCGTGAATGGTCACCAGCACGCCGATGCTGATGATCAGCCACCACAGCGACCCCAGGATCTCGCTCATGGCTGCCTCGACGTCGGTGGCTGGGCTGCTGCCATGGTTCAGGCTCGTTGGACGATCGCCTGCTCGGCGTGGCGGCGGGCCCGTTGGTCGGCATCGCGCAGCGACGCCAGCGAACTGGCCGGTTGGGGGGGAAGCGCGGCGAGGGTGTCCTCGACCAGCGCCGGTATCGCTAGGAAACCGATGCGCCGCTGAAGAAACGCTGAAACCGCCACCTCGTTGGCGGCGTTCAGCACCGCCGGCGCGGTGCCGCCGGCGGCCAGGGCCTCGAAGGCCAGGCGCAGGCAGGGGAAGGCGTCCAGGTCGGGACGTTCGAAGTCGAGCCGGCCGTGAGCCAGCAGGTCGAGCCCGGCCACGCCCGAGTCGATCCGCTGCGGCCAGCCGAAGCCCACCGCCAGCGCGGTGCGCATGTCGGGCAGGCCCAACTGGGCCAGGGTCGAGCCGTCGACGAATTCGACCAGCGAATGCACCAGGCTCTGCGGGTGCACCAGCACTTGGATGCGTTCGCCGCCGACGCCGAACAAGTGGTGGGCCTCGATGACTTCCAGGCCCTTGTTCATCAGCGTCGCGGAGTCGACCGAGATCTTCGGCCCCATCGACCACTTGGGGTGGGCCACGGCCTGTTCCGGAGTGACGTCAGTCAGGTCGGAACGTGTACGGCCGCGGAACGGCCCGCCGGACGCGGTCAGCAGGATGCGCTTGAGACCGGCATGGGCGTGGGCGTCGGGCAGGCATTGGAAGATCGCGTTGTGCTCGCTGTCGATCGGCACGATGCAGGCGCCGGCCTGGGCGGCGGCATCCATCAGCAGCTCGCCGGCCAGCACCAGCGATTCCTTGTTGGCCAGCAGCAGGCGCTTGCCGGCGCGCGCCGCGGCCAGGGTCGAGGTCAGCCCGGCGGCCCCGACTATCGCCGCGACGACGGTGTCGCACGCGTCCGAGCCGACCAGCTCGACCAGGGCCTGATCGCCGCAGTGGGCCTGGGTGGACAGGCCGCGTTCGCGCAGGCCGTCGCGCAGCGCGGCGAAACCGCGCTCGTCGGCGATCACCGCGTGTTCGGGGCGATGGCGCTCGCACAGCGCGAGCAGGGCGTCGACCCGGCCGCCGGCGGCGAGCACGCTGGCGCGCAGCGCTTCGGGGTGGCGCGCGATCACGTCCAGCGCCGAGGTGCCGATGGAACCGGTGGCGCCGAGTACGGCGACTTTGCGGGCGGGAGCGGTCATGGCCGGATCAGAACCCGAAGATGGCCTTGCCGAGCGCGAACACCGGCAGCGCGGCGAGCACGCCGTCGATGCGGTCGAGAATGCCGCCGTGGCCCGGAATCAGATGGCCGGAATCCTTCACCCCGACATGGCGCTTGAGCAGGCTTTCGAACAGGTCGCCGACCACCGAGAACAGCACCGCGGCCAGCGACACCAGGGCGACCCAATGCAGTTGGTCGGTGCGGGCGCCGGCGAGCAACGAGAACCCCACGCCGGCCGCGACGCCGGCCACGGCGCCGCCGATCAGGCCTTCGACGGTCTTGTTCGGGCTGACCCGCGGGGCCAGCTTGAGCATGCCGAACTTGCGCCCGGCGAAATACGCGCCGGTGTCGGCGGCCCAGACCACGGCCAGCGCGGTCAGCAGCCACCAATGGCCGTTCGGCGCTTCGGCGTGGATCCAGGCCAGCGCGCACCAGGCCGGAATCACGCTCAGCGCCGCGGCGGCGAGCTTGAACGCGCGCGCATAGGTCTCGTGATTGCTGGCGAACTGGAAGCGCTGCAGCCACAACAGCGCCAGCAGCCACCACACCACGCCGACCAGCGAGGCGATCTTGAACAACACCATCGACGGCGCCTGCACCGCGCCCATGCCGCCGCCGCGCGAAGCCCAGACGATGGTCACCATCAGCGCCAGGTGCGCGACCAGCAGCACCGTGCGCGACAAGGTGTCCTCGATCTCGGCCAGATCGAACCACTCCCACAAGCCGGCCAGGAACAGCACCGCGGCCACGGCGATCATCCACGGCGTCGGCAGCAGCAGGATCGCGGCGATCGCGACGGGCGCCATGACCAGCGCGGCGAGCAGGCGGGTTCGGGTCATTCAACGGTCTCTTTGGGCTGGGCGGCGATCTGCGCCCCGGTCAGGCCGAAGCGCCGCTCGCGGCCGCCGAACTCGTCCAACGCGCGTTGCAGCATCGTCTCGTCGAGTTCGGGCCACAGCGCTTCGGTGAACCACAGTTCGGTATAGGCCAGCTGCCAGAGCAGGAAGTTGCTGATCCGGGTGTCGCCGCCGGTGCGGATGAACAGATCCGGCGGCGGCAGGTCGGCCAGGCTGACCCGCGAGGCGAACAGGGCTTCGTCGATCGCTTCCGGGGCGAGCCGGCCGGCGGCGACGTCGGCGGCCAGCGAACGCGCCGCCTGGACGATGTCCCAGCGGCCGCCGTAGCTGGCGGCGATGGTCAGGTGCAGGGTCGCGTTGGTGCGGGTCTGGGCTTCGGCGGCGGCCATGCGTTCGCGGATCTTGTCCGAGAAACGGTCGCGCTCGCCGATGAAGCGCACGCGCACGCCGCGGCGGTCCAACTCCTCGACCTCGCGTTCCAGCGCGTTGAGGAACAGCTTCATCAACCCGCCGACTTCGTCTTCCGGGCGGCCCCAGTTTTCGCTCGAGAACGCGAACAGGGTCAGCGCCTGGATGCCGCGGGCGATGCAGAAATCGATGCAGATGTTGACCGTGCGGGCGCCGGCGCGGTGGCCGATGATGCGCGGCCGGCGCCTGCGTTCGGCCCAACGGCCGTTGCCGTCCATGATGACGGCGAGATGGCGCGGAATGCGGGCGGGCGAGGGGGCGGGCTCGTTGGGCATGGCGCCGATGACGGGGATCTCGGTAAGCGGACGGTCGGCCGTTGACGGGGGCTGGCGGCCGGGCGAAGCCGGGCCCGCGTGCGGGACCCGGAACTGGACCGGCGCAGCGCGCGGAAGTTCAGTCGAACCCGCGCGCGGCGCCTGGCGGGATCAGACCGCCATCAGCTCCTGTTCCTTGGCCTTGACCACGCCGTCGACGTCCTTGATCGCGCTGTCGGTGACCTTCTGGATCTCGTCTTCGAAGCGGCGCAGCTCGTCCTCGGTGACCTTCTTGTCCTTGAGCAGTTCCTTGGCCTGATGGTTGGCGTCGCGACGGATGTTGCGGACCGCGACCTTGGCGTTCTCGCTTTCGCTGTGCACGACCTTGGTCAGTTCCTTGCGGCGCTCTTCGGTCAGCGCCGGCAGGTTGATGCGGATCACCGTGCCGGCGGTGTTCGGGGTCAGGCCGAGGTCGGAGGCCAGGATGGCCTTCTCGACCGCACCGACGATCTGCTTCTCCCACGGCGTGATGGTCAGGGTGCGCGCATCGCTGACCTGGACGCTGGCGACCTGGTTCAGCGGCATCTCGGAACCGTGGTAGTTGACCTTCAGATGGTCCACCAGCGCAGTCGAGGCGCGCCCGGTGCGGACCTTGGTCAGGTCGTGGCGGAAGGATTCGACGCTCTTGGCCATGCGGTTCTGTGCGTCTTTCTTGATGTCGTTGAGCATCGCCGGCTCCGGTCCTATGGCGGTAATCGCGGGATTATATGGGCTCGGGCGGGTTTTGCGGGCCGGAAGGCCGCCCCGAGGGGCGCGCGCGCAGCCCGGCCGGGGCGCAGGACGGGCGTCGGCGGTCACGGTTTGCGCCGCCAGCGGCCGCGCGAGGGCCGCCCGTGGCGTCGGCCGCGATTCGCTGCGATGCAGCATGGACCTCAGCGCGAAGTCGCGGATCCGTGGCCGTGACGGTGCGCGGGCGGCTCGCCGCCGCCGTGCTCGTGGCCGGCATCGCAATCGTGCGGACGGTCGTGGTCGTGTTCGCCGTGATCGTGGTGCTCGTCGTGATCGTGGCGCTCGTGGCGGTGGCCGTGATGCCCGTGGGCGCGATCGAACGCGCCGTGCGGCGCGCGATCGTGGCGGTCGTGCTCGCAGGCGCGGCCGTGCTCGACCTGCAAGGTCGGGTGGTTGATGCCGAAACGGCGGTCGAGTTCGCGATTGAGGCGGTCGATGAAGGCGTCGTGGTCGCTGTCGTCGGGGCGCACGATGTGCGCGGTCATCGCGATCTCGCCGGCGCCGAGCGACCAGATGTGCAGATGATGCACGGCCTCCACGCCGGGCTGCGCGCGCAGCAGGGTTTCGACTTCGCTGCGGTCGATGCCGCGCGGCACCGCGTCCATCGCCGCATCGAAGCTTTCGCGCAGCAGGCCGAACGCGCCGACCGCGACCACCGCGCCGATCAGCAGGGCGATCGCCGGGTCGAGCCAGGCCCAGCCGCTCAGCCACATGCCGGCGCCGGCCAGCACCGCCGCCAGCGACACCGCGGCGTCGGCCATCAAGTGCAGGAACGCGCCGCGCCGGTTGAGGTCGTGCTCGTGCCCGTCGCGCACCAGCCAGGCCGCGCCGAGGTTGACCGCGATGCCGATCGCCGCCACCACCATCACCGGCAGCGCGGGAATCTGCGGCGGCGCGCCGAAGCGGCGGATCGCCTCCCAGCCCAGCGCGCCGGAGAAGCCGACCAGCAGCAGCGCATTGGCCAACGGCGAGAGCAGGGTGGCGCGGCGCCAGCCGTACGTGTGGCGATCGGTGGGGCTGCGCCGGGCCAGCGCGGCGGCGCCCCAGGCCAGGCCCAGGCCGAGCACGTCGCCGAGGTTGTGCAGGGCGTCGGAAAGCAGGGCCAGGGAGTTGGTGGCGAAGCCGTAGCCGGCCTCCAGCGCGGTGTAGGCGAGGTTGATCAGGGTGACCGCGGCGAAGGCGCGGGTCCCGCCGTGAGCGTGGTGGTGGCCGTGGGAATGCATGCGGTCATGCTGTCACGCGCCCGCCCGCGAACACTATTACAGGCCGTCGCGGCGCGGCTTTAAACCCGGCAGGCGGGCACGGAATCGGATATCGGAGCGGGCGGCCAGAGCGGCGCGGGGCGTCCGGCCCATGACTTTCGGCCGCTTGACTACGTCTGTAGTCAAAAGCACTCTGACTACAGACGTAGTCAGGAGGGCGCATGAACCGTAAATCCATCGGCGACCAGGAGCTGGCCTTGCTGCATTACCTGGACGAACGCGACGACGCTTCGGTCGGCGAGGTCGCGGCCGACTACGGCCAGACCCGCGGTCTGGCTCGCTCGACCGTGCTGACCATGATGGAGCGCCTGCGCGCCAAGGGCTTCCTGCGCCGGCGCAAGGTCGGCGGCGTGTACCGCTACGCGAGCGTGGCCGCGTCCGAGGATGTCATGCGCTCGGCGGTCGGCCAGTTCGTCGCCAATACCCTGCAAGGTTCGCTGTCGCCGTTCGTGGCCTGGATGTCGCAGCGTGGCGAGGTCAGCGAGCAGGAACTCGGCGAACTGGAGCAACTGGTCGCGCAACTGCAGTCGCGGCGCAAGGAGCGCTGACATGAGCCACGCAGGGACCTGGGCGTCGGAGCTGATCGCGCGCCTCGCCGCGGCGAGCCTGCAGTCGCTGCTGCTGGTGGCGCTGGTGTGGGCGGCCTGCCGTTGGCTGCCGGGCCTGAGCGCGGCGGCGCGCTGCCGCCTGTGGTGGCTGACGGCGCTGCAGTTGTTGATCGGGCTGTGTTGGCCGACGCCTCTGGCGTTGTCGGCGCCGGCGTGGTGGCCGTCGCTGGCGATCGGCCAGACGCTGCCGGCGGCCGCGCCCTGGTCGGCGCGGGTGCCGTTCGCGCTCGCCGCCGGCGCAGCGGTGCCGGCGGCGCCCGATGTCGGCGCAGCGCTGCCGGCCTGGTCGCTGGCCTGGGCGAGCCTGTGGCTGGCCGGCTGCGTGGCGATGTCGGCGGTGCAACTGCGGGCCTGGCGCAGCGTGCGCCGCCGGCTGGCCGCGTCGCAGCCTTGCGAGCATGCCGGCGTGGCGCACCTGTGGCGCCGGCTCGGCGTCGCGCTGGGGCTGCGCCGGATGCCGGCGCTGCGCGTGTCGGCGCAGATCGAATCGCCGCAACTGCTCGGCCCATGGCCGGCGACCGTGCTGCTGCCGCAGGCGCGGCTGGCGACGATGAGCGAGGCCGAACTGGAAATGGCCTTGCACCACGAACTGGAACATCTGCGTCGCGGCGACCTGTGGTGGGGCTGGGTGCCGGCCGTGGCGCAATGGCTGTTTTTCTTTCATCCGCTCGCGCACCTGATCGCGCGCGAGTACGCCCTGGCGCGCGAGGCCGCGGTCGACGCGGCGGTGCTCGACAGCCGGCGCTATCCGGCGCAGGACTACGGCCGCCTGCTGCTGCGCCTGGGCGTGGGGCCGCGCCCGCAGGCGGGGCTGGCCAGCGCGTCGCCGACCTATCTGATCCTCAAGAGGAGATTGACCATGCTGCAGAACGCCGCTCCGACTTCGCGCCTGCTCGCCCTGTGCCTGACCGCCGCGGTCGCCGCGTTCGGTCTGGCCCCCTACCGGATCGCCGCCGCGGATATCGCCCAGCCGGTACAGGCCAAGGCCGACCCGGATCGCGCCGGGGAAAACGCCGGCGAAACCCGCATCACCGAACGCGGCGCCGGCGTGCCGGACCAGCGTTGGGCGGTGCGCGGCGAGCGCTACTACCGCATCGGCGACGACGGCGCTTACCGCGAGGTCGTCGATCCGGCGACGCGCGAACGGCTGCAGCGGATGATGCGCGAGTCGCGCCAGGCCGAGATCGCCGGCGAACGCGCGCGGCGCGACGCCGAGGCAACGGCGCGCGAGGCCGAACGCCATGCCCGCGCGGCCCGGATCGAGGGCGAGCGCGCGGCGGAGCACGGCCGGCGCGAAGCCGAGCAGGGGCGGCGCGTCGCCGAGCGGGCCCAGGCGATGGCGCGTCGGCACGCCGCCCAGGCCGAACAGCAGGCGCATCGGACCGCGCGCGAACAGGCAACGGCCGAACGGGCCGCCGAGCAGGCGCGCCGCGAGGGGCCGCGCGCGCAGGCGA
>NZ_HG424522.1 GCF_000336385.2 Lysobacter antibioticus HS124
CCTTGGACAAAGAAAGTGACCCGGCCGCTTGCGGACGGAAGCTTGGCTTTGCGCCTTATAGCTTTGAAGCTTCACAGACCTGCGAACGACAGACGCCGCGAGGCCGAAAGGGTGCGGTCGCGGCTTACGCCGCTCCTACAAGGGGCAAAGGGCAAAGACGCGGCGAGAGTGAAGGATGGCGGTTGCGGCTTGCGCCGCTCCTACCCACGACGGTTTCGGGCTTCGATCGATGGCGTCGGCGTTGGGTTCTCTGCGCGTCCCGGGGTCGCGGCCTCCGTTGCGCCTACGCTGGGCGGCGGCGCGGCTTCGATGGGACGGGCGCTGCGGTCGGCCTGGGCAAGGCGACGGTGCGGCGGATCGCATTGGCCAGCGGGCTGGGCAGCCCGCAGCACGGCACCGGCGGCGGCACCGGCCCGCGCTTGCGGTCGCCGGCATCAGGCATGCACGAGGCCCATGCCGCGACCGGCCGCCGCGCGCGCGCGCGGGCGGCCCATGCCCCGCTCAACCGGCATCGCGACCATCGCGTGCGCCGCTCGTCTTCTGCCATTGCTGCAGGTAATCGTCGAGCCGGTCCAGCCGCTGATCCCAGAACGCGCGATACCGATCCAGCCAACCGGAGATCTCCTGCAGCCGGGCCGGTTCCAGGCGGCACGGTCGCCACTGCGCCTCGCGGCCGCGCGCGATCAGTCCGGCGCGCTCCAGGACTTTGATGTGCTTGGAAATCGCCGGCAGGCTCATCTGGAACGGTTCGGCCAGCTCGGTCACGCCGGCCTCGCCTTGCGCCAGGCGCGCCAGGATCGCGCGCCGGGTCGGATCGGCCAGGGCCGCAAAAGTGGTGCTGAGCGAATCCACGGACATGTCGCTGAACCGGAAGGTTAAATAGCCGAGTCGTTGATAAGCCTGCACCAAAAGGGTGTCAAGCCGCCGTCGTCATGACTTTGGCCTGCATCAGCGCTCGGTCGCGCCCTCGGACGACTTCGCCCCGCCGTCGTCCACGCTCGGGCGCCCTGTTCGGCCTGTACCGATCGCAGCCGCGCCCGCACCGCGACGCATCGACGGCGCTGCGCAGCGCATCCGACTCGGCCAACCCCCCCGACCGCCCGGTCTCGCGCTCGCGCGGCCATGGCGCGCCAAGTCGCGCTCGGGGGGCTGCGATGCAGGAGGGCGCCGGCGGCGCGACATCGGCGATCGGCCGACAGGCCTGGGCAGCCGCTCGAGCGGCTCCGCTGCACCCGGGGCCTCGCGAAAGAACAGCCAGGAGCCGGCCGATGCATCGGCCGGACCGCATCGCGCGCCCGGGCTTTCTTGCCGGCCGCGCACGCGGCGCACGGCTCATTCGTAGGGTGCGTGCTCCAGCCCCTGCGAGGCCAGGATGTGATTGATGTGCGAGACGACATGACCGCGCTCCGGACGCGGCGTCACCGTCAGCAGGCGTTCGACCAGACTGTCGACGCGGCTCCAGAACACTTCGTCGTCGCGCCAATGCCGGCGCCACAGCGGCAACGCCGCGCGCAGCTGGCACAAGTCGCCGTCGAGTTCGGCTCGAGTTCGGTGCATCTCACTTCCCCTCCGCAACGGCAGGCCGCAACCCGCCACGCTGTCGGCCGTCCAGGGAGCGGCCTTGGCAACACCAGTCCATGCTGGGGGCGCATGGACGCTCTACCGCAGCCCGATCGCCGTCCATCCGTGGTCCGGCGTCCGCTTCCGCGGCCCTCCCGAGTTCGAACGTGGGAACGCGCTGCTTTCCCCACCTTAGGTCAGGAACGGCCTGTCGATAAAGTGATGACGCTCACAATAGCAAAGCTTCGAGCAGACGGGCGGTAGGCGGGAGGGACGGCAACGGACATCGGCGGTGGCCC
>NZ_HG424523.1 GCF_000336385.2 Lysobacter antibioticus HS124
GTCGCGGCCGCGCGCGGGCTCGCTGCGCCCGCCCGAACCGCCCGGCGCCGGGCCGGGCTCGGCCGCGCCGCTGGGGCGGAACGCGAGCATGCGCAGCACGCTCATCTCGAAACCGGCGCGCGGACTCGGCGCCAGCGGCAGATCGCGGCGGCCGTTGACGCTCATCTGGTACCACAGCTGCACGACCTCAGGCCGCAGCTGCGCGGCCAGCGCGTCGACATCGACGCCGTCGGCCTCGACCGCCGCCTCCGGCACCAACTGGCGGACCTGGATCCGGTGCAGGGCGTCGCTCAGCGACTCCAGCACGCTGCCCCAGTCCGGCGAGAACTCGGCCAGGGTCGCGACCTCGGCCATCAGCCGCGTGCCGTCGCCGTCGGCCAGCGCGGCCAGCACCGCGCCGACCCGGGTGCGGTCGACCGAGCCCAGCATCGCCGCGACCGCAGCGCCTTCCAGGCGCGTGTCGCCGCCGGCGCCGCCGTAGGCGATGGCTTGGTCGAGCAGCGACAGGCCGTCGCGCAGGCTGCCGTCGGCGGCCTTGGCCAACTGGCGGATCGCCGACTCGTCGGCGCCGATCTGCTCGGCGGCGAGAATGCGGGTCATCTGCCCGGCGATCTGCTGCTCGTCCAGGCGCTTGAGGTTGAACTGCAGGCAGCGCGACAGCACCGTCACCGGCAGCTTCTGCGGGTCGGTGGTCGCCAGCAGGAATTTGACGTGCCCCGGCGGCTCCTCCAGCGTCTTCAGCAGCGCGTTGAACGCCGACTTCGACAGCATGTGGACTTCGTCGATCAGATAGACCTTGACCCGGCCGCGGCTGGGCATGTACTGGGCATTGTCGATCACCTCGCGCACGTCGTCGACGCCGGTGTTGCTGGCCGCGTCGATCTCGAGCAGGTCGATGTAGCGCCCGGCGTCGATGTCCAGGCAGGCCGCGCACTCGCCGCAGGGATCGGCCGAAGTACCGCGCTCGCAATTGAGCGATTTGGCGAAGATGCGCGCGATGGTGGTCTTGCCGACCCCGCGGGTGCCGGTGAACAGGAAGGCATGGTGCACGCGCCCGGTGCCGAGCGCGTTGGTCAGCGCGCGCACGACGTGCTCCTGCCCGACCAGTTCGGCGAAACGCTTGGGGCGCCACTTGCGGGCGAGGACGAGATACGACATCGGATCCTTTGCGATGAGGCCTGCGGACGAGCCGCCAGGGTAACGCGGCACAGCGCGCGCGAGCGGGCGCCGTCACGACGCTGGGCGCGGCACTGTGGAACCCGCGCATTGTGCCACGCCGGCCCCGCGCGGCCGCGCCCGGAGCGTCCGCCGGGACTCGGGAAACCCCCCTTATAGCGGCCCGGAAGCCGGGCCGGCCACGCCCAGCTTGTCCGCCAGCCCCCGCCAAGGCTAGAATTCCCGGCTCTGAACGGCCCGCCCAGCGAGTCGCACAGATCCCGGAGAGGTGTCCGAGTGGTTGAAGGAGCACGCCTGGAAAGTGTGTAAGCGTCTAAACCGCGCTTCGGGGGTTCGAATCCCCCTCTCTCCGCCAGTTCACGTGAAGAAAGCCCCCGAGTCCGCTCGGGGGCTTTTTTGTTGACCGAAACCGCGATCGCGCCGTCCCTTCGATCCAGTTCGTCGGTCAAGCCCGCCGAAACCGGCTCGTCCAAACCGGTGCGTTGAGTCGACGGCATTCGGCGCGGTTTCGATCCGGCGCTGGTGCGGATCTTGTCGGTCCACCATGCGAGCCGCGCTCGCCGAGGGCGGCTGCGACAGCCTGTCAACGATCGTGCCCCGCCGCATCGCCGGCGGCCGTGCCCGGTACCTGCGTCCATCGCCCGAGCGGCTCGAAAGCCTGTCCGCGCCGGGCGAGATCGCCGGCGCGCCGGGGCGTTGCGAGCCGAACGTCCATCGCATTCCCGCTTCGCTCGGAACCACGCGACATCCGCGCCCGCTGTGTCGTCGCCGGCGAAGTCCGCTGTGGACCATTGCGCAACGACACAGGCATCGCAGCGCCAGCGCCTTCCATCGCCGACCGGCGGTCGCAGTGCAGCGCGTCGGCGTATGGACAGAGCGCGACTGCGGACTCACTACAACCTTTCGTTACAACTGCCATCGCAGTCGCACGGGCGAATTGCGTTGCTCATCGCAATTCCATAGAGGCGTGGCGCCTAGATTGCGCGCGGCTCGCGACGGAGCGGCCCAATCCGCGTGCGCCCCGCCGCCGTCGCGGCTCTCGCCCTTGCGGGCGCATCCACCACACAAGGATTCTCATGAGCAAGAAGATTCCCGCCAACGACGCCACCCCGACTTCGCGTTCTCGCCGCCAGCTGATCGGCGCCGCCGGCCTGATGGCCGCGGCCACCGCTAGCGCCGGCGCGGCCGCCGCAGCAGCGGTCGCGCCGAGCCCGCGTCGCACGACGGCCGCCGCCGGCGCGCTGGCGCTGCCCGCCGACGGCCGGGTCAACGTCAAGGACTACGGCGCCGTCGGCAACGGCAGCACCGACGACACTGCGGCGATCGAGCGCGCCCGCGATGCGGTGTTCGCCTCGGTCAACAGCAACGGCTGGCTGACCCACCATCTGTATTTCCCCGCCGGCGTGTACCGGGTGACCAAGGCCGACGCGCTGCTGCCGATGGTCGGTCCGCAGTTGCGCAATTACGTAATCGAGGGTCAGGGCAAGCGCAGCTCGGAAATCCTGTTCGACGCGCCGCTGGCCAGCGGCGACCGCTTCAACAACAACCTGATGACCGCGGCCGGCCGCCTGCGCCAGTTCCGCGTGCGCGAGATCGGCTTCCGTTCGGCGCGCGCCGGCCTAAGCTGGCTGTTCGCCTGGTCGGCGGTCAACGATTCCAATCAGGACTTCGCTTTCGACGATGTCGAATGGCGCGGCCCGTGGGAGCGAATCATCGGCCTCGACGGCCCGAGCGACTCCAACCTCAACTCGGAATGGTCGTTCAACCGCTGCCACCTGGCCAACGACGTGGTGATCGGCGACGCTTTCCTGCATTCGGGCATGTCGCCGGAGTTCGCCCAGCAGGACCAGTTCCTCAACTTCTGGTTCCGCGACTGCAAGTTCGAGTACAAGAGCGGCACCCTGCTGCGCTTCGCCAAGGGCGGCTACATCAACGTCTACGGCGGTTCGTGGATCCACACCAATACCGATCCGCAGGTGCCGTCGGTGTTCTTCGATCTGCCGGCGCAGAGCCATTCCAATACGGTCAAGACCCTGGTCGTGATCGGCGTGCGCTTCGAACTGCGCTCGACCAGCAGCAAGCTGCTCAACTGCGGCTGGGACGCCAAGAACGGCAGCCTGACGTTCATCAGCTGCACCGACGCGGCCTGGGCGCATGTGTCCTCGGTCGGACCGCTGGCGTTCCCGGTCACCTACCGCCCGCGCAACGGCGACATGCCGTTCGTGAAATGGCAGTCCTGCCAGTTGATGGGCCGGCACGAGTCCTACGCCACAGTCAATCGCGACCGGTTATTGTTCGAGCAGTGCAATACCTTGAACGCGACCGCGGCGACGTTCGTGGTGCAGCGCTGACAGGGATGCGGAGGCCGAGTATCTCGCCCCCCCAAGTTGCCGTGTCGCCCTTGCCGGAACAGCCTGGCGCCGCGGCGGACCCGCGACGGCGCCTGCAGGCCCGAACGGTGGCGCACAAGACGTGCGCTCCGCGATTGAAGCGCATGCGTCGATAAGACAGGGATGTCTTATCGAAAAATCCCGGCGCCGGCATCGAAGCCGCAGGGGAGATTTCCGTGTACCGGATTTTTTGCCGATTTTGACCGAAGGACATCCGGCGGGATTTTGGGGGGCGCCCCAAGACAGTACCCGTCCGCTTGCGGGCGGAAGCCTTGCTTGCGGCGCGAGGCCGCAAGAACGCGGTCGCGGCTCGCGCCGCTCCTACAGACGCAGGATCCGACTCGGCGCTGGGGTCAGACGCGTCCTGTCAGCAGCGCGCGGGCCCAATCTTCGCGCGCGTTGCGGCGGGCCAGCGCCGCCGCCGCGCCCCAGTCGTAGTCGACTTGCAGCAGTTGCGCATGCCAGCCGTCACGGTCGCGTTCGACGATGGCGTAGCGCGCCTGCGGCGAACCGTTCTCGACCCGGTGCGGGTGCGGATGCTCGCCGGCGTAGGCCTGCAAGCCGACGCTGCCGGGATTGACGATCAGGCGTCCGTCGTCGAGCCGCAACGCGCGCGGCACATGGGTGTGGCCGCACAGGATCAGGCGCGCCGGGTCGTCGCCGGCGCGTCGCGCGACCTCGCCGGCGTGCGCGGCACGCATGCCGCCGGCGTCGATGGTTTGCAGGAAGCACGCCAGATCGCTGGCGGGGGTGCCGTGCACCAGCAACACCTCTTCGTCCAGGCGCAGGCTCGGCGGCAGCGCGCGCAGCCAGTCGCGCTGATCCGGGCGCAGTTCCGCAGCGGCGTGGCGGTCGGAAGCGCTCATGCGTTCGAGCGGATCGAACAGCACTTGGCGCTCGTGGTTGCCGGCGATGGTCGGCCAGCCCAGTTCGATCAACCGGTCCGCGGTCGCGCACGGCTGCAGCGGGCCCGACAGCAGGTCGCCCAGGTCGACCGCATGCTCGACGCCGCGCCGGCGAAAGTCGGCGATCACCGCCTCGAGTGCACCGAGGTTGCCGTGGATGTCGGAGAGCACTGCGATGCGCATGCGCCGATTCTACGGCCGGTTTCTACGGCAGGTTTCAACGGCCGGCTTCACTCGTGGGGTTCAGCGTATGACGCCGACGCACGGCCTCGCCGGCCCTCCTGGCGGGCCCGGACGAGACCGTCGGCGGCCGCGGGCCCGGGCGTCCCGAGCCCTGCCGCGATCGATCCAGGCGCGCAGCCGATGCCGCCGCCGCGAGACCGCGAGACGCGGCGGCGCTGAACGCCCGCCGCGGCCGTGATTGCGCCGCGGCGGGGGCTCAGGCAGAATGCTGGGCCTCGCGACGCGCCTGCGCATCGCCGAGTCTATGGTGGCCCCGTTGGCGCCTCCGCGACGATAGGTCGAAAACCCCGCCAGGGCCGGAAGGCAGCAACGGTATCGACTGATTCGGGCGCCGGAGTCACGCTTGCGGGGCCGCCGCCTTTTCGGGCCGGCATTCCCGCTCCGCTCTCTATCGCCTCGCCCGCGCCGGCCGAGGCTGCCGGACCGGCCTCGGCGCGCCTGGCCGCCCCTGCGCCTACATCGCCCGATACGCCTGCGCCAACGCCTCGGCGAAATCCTCGAACCGGGTCGGCGGCGTGTTGGTCGCATTGCGCCCCTGCAGCGAACGGATCAACTCGGCGTTGATGCTGCGGGCCAGTTCGACATAGGCCGCGGCCAGATCCGGCGCGAAGCCGGCGCCGATCAGCCCGTCCACCGCCTCGCCCGGCTCCAACTGCCGGTACTCCAGATCCGACAGGCCCAGGCGTTGGCCCAGGATCGCGGCGGCCTGCGCATGGCTCAGGTCGCGCTCGCCGAGCAGCTCGCGCACTTCCACTCCGCGCCAATGTCGCGCCAGCAAGGCCCAGGCCGCGGTTTCGGCGATGTCGCGCTCGGCCTTCGCCGCGCGTTTCCACCAACAGGTCGGCGAACCGGCCAGGCAGTACCTGGCGCGCTGGCGCATGCACGTCGCCCTGACCTGGCTGCGCGAAGGCGACCGGGCCATCGCCGATATCGCCGAACAACTGGGCTACCAATCCGAAGCCGCGTTCTCGCGCGCGTTCAAGCGCGTGCTCGGGATCACCCCGGGCGCGGCGCGCCAAGGCGAAGCGGTCGTCGCCCTCGACGCCTGAAATCGCTCAGGGCGCAGGCGTCAACGCCAACGCGTCCGGCTCGCGCCCGGTCGGCCAGCGCGCCACGACCCGCCAGCGACGGCGATCGATCACCGCGATCTCGTCGCCGCCGCTGATCGCGACATAGACGCGCGGCCGCCGCGGGTCGGCGATCGCGCCGATCGGCAGCGCGGCGCGGCCGAGCAAGGTATCGCGATACTCGACGCCCTCGCGCGCCAGCGAGACGCGCGCATGCAGGCGCTTGCGCCGCGCGTCGAACACCGACAGGGTGGCCGCGCGCGCGTTGCTGACCATGGCGTAGCGGCCGTCGGCGGTGAACGCGACGCGGATCGGAAAGCCCGGGCTGTCCAGGGCCGCGCGGATCGACAGGTCGTCCGGGTCGTGCACGGTCACCGTGCCGGCCTCGCGGTTGCCGACCCAGATCTCGCCGCTGCCGGGCCGCACCGCCAGGCCTTCGGCGCCGGCGCCGGCGGCGACTTCGTCGGTCTTGCGGTTGCGGCGCAGGTCGATCCGGCTGAGCGTGCCGCGGTCGATCTTGCTGACATAGGCGCTGGCGCCGTCGGCGCTCACCGCGACCATGTGGCCGCGACCCTCGCCGAGCGCGATCTCGGCCACGATCCGTCCGTCGGCGACATCCACGCGCAACAGCTGCGAAGTGGCCTCGGTGGTGACCAGCAACTCGCGCCCGCCGGGCAGGAAACGCAGGCCGTGCGGGCGGCCGTGGCGGCCCAGCCCGATCCGTCGCGGCGGCTGTTTTCCGTGCAGGTCGAGCACGGTCAGGGTATGCCCGGGCGCGTCCTTGTCGCCGTAATCGGCGACCACCGCCAACGCGCCGTCGTCGGCGACCGCGATTTCGTGCGGACCGCGTCCGCTGGCGAATGCGCGCAGCTTGCGTCCGTCGTCCAGGGACAGGCGCCAGACTGTATCGGCCGCCTTGTTGCCGACCAGCAATTCGCCCGCGGCCGCAGGCGCGATCAGCAGATACAGGCCCAGTCCCAGGGATCGCAAGCGCATGGCGGTTCGGCTCCGATGAGGTTTGCGACAGCGCACGACGGCGTCGAGCGGAGCCTAGCGCAACGCCGGCCAGCGGCCGCGCACCTGCGTCGCATTCGCGCGCCGGCGTTTACGGCGGTTCGGGGTGCAGCCAGTCGGCGGCACCGTCGGCGTAGCGCTCGTGCTTCCAGATCGGCACGCGCCGCTTGGTCTCGTCGATGATGTAGCGGCAGGCGGCGAACGCGGCATCGCGATGCGCGGCGCTGACGCCGACCCACACCGCCAGTTCGCCGATCGCCAGATCGCCGACCCGGTGCACGCAACAGGCTTCGACGATGGCGAACTTTTCCATCGCCTCGGCCAGCACCCGCTCGCCCTCGGCCTCGGCCAGGGCGGCGTAGCTTTCGTAGCGCAAGCCGGCCACGGCGCGGCCGTCGTGGTGGTCGCGCACCCAGCCCTCGAAGCCGGCGTAGGCGCCGGCGCGCTCGCTGAGCAGGCGCTCGCGCAGCGGCGCGATCTCGAACGGATGCTCGGACAATCGGAAGCGCGCCATCGCTCAGCCTCCCGAGACCGGCGGAATGAAGGCCACTTCGCTGCCCGCGCGCGGCGCCTCGTTCCAATCCGCGAAATCGCCGTCCACGGCGACCCGCAGCCGTTCGACCGGCAAGGCGAAGCCGTGGCGCCGGCGCAGGGTTTCGTACAAGGCGCGCAGGTCGGGGCCGTCGGCTTCGACCGCCTCGCTGGCGACCCCGGCGGCGTCGCGCAGGCTGGCGAAATACAGCACGGTCAGCCGGCTCATGCGCTACCCCGGCGGCGCGCGCGCACCGGCTTGGTCGCGGCCGACCCGGCGGCGCTCGTCTGGCTGGCCGCCGGCCGCCGCGCAGCGCGCTCGCCGGCCGCGGGTT
>NZ_HG424524.1 GCF_000336385.2 Lysobacter antibioticus HS124
GAGCCGGTACTGCTCAGAACTTGAAGCGGAACGAAGCCATGAAACGGCGGCCGGTGTGATACCGCTGGGCGATGCGTTCTTCGATGGTGTAGTACTGGCGATACTCGGAATCGAGCAGGTTCATGCCTTCCAGCGCTACGGTCAGGCGGTCGTCGAAGGTCCAGCTGACGCTGGCGCCGAGTTCGGCGTAGTCGTCCACGCTGGAGATCGGCGCGCCGGCCACGTAGCCGCCGGCGATGTAGTCGCTGCGCCAGTTGTAGCTCACTCGCGCGGCCAGCGGCCCCTTCTCGTAGTACGGGCTGATCGCCACCGAGTCGCGCGACTGGTACGGCAGGTCGGTGCCCTGCGCGCCCTCGCCGTCGGCATAGGTGTAGTTCGCGGTCAGGCCGAAGCCGGTCTCGCCGAAGGGCTGCTGGTAGCTGAGCGTGAAGCCCTTGACCTTGCCCTTACCGGCGTTCTGCGGACGGGTGATGCTGTAGTCGCAGAAACCGTCTGTGGTGCAGCCGTTCATGCCGACCAGGCGGGTCTGGTAGAACACCGGCGCGGTCTGGGCGTTGGAATTGAACTGACGCTCCGTGCGCGGCAGGCTGATGATGTAGTTGTCGATGTCCTTGTAGAACACCGACGCCGCCAGCACCGACTGCTCGGCGAAGTACCACTCCGCCGACAGGCTGTAGTTGGTCGACTCGTAGGGGTCCAGGTCGGATGCGCCGCCGGTGCCGGTGAAGGTGTTGTCGTTGAGGAAGGTGTTGCCGACCAGTTGGTTGTACGGCGCCCAGGCGATGACCTTGGCCGCGCCGAAGCGGAACAGCAGGTCGTTGCCGGTGTCGTAGACCACGTTCACCGACGGCAGCAGGAAGTCGTCCTTGCTCGAGGTCTTGCGCAGCTTGGAGGCGAGGTTGTCCAGGCTCGGCGCGCCGCCGTAGGCGTAGCCCTGGCCGTCGGTCTTGGACTCGACATAACGCAGGCCGAGGTTGCCGCGCCAGGCGCCGGCCGAGAAGTCGGCCTGCACGTACGCGGCGGTGTTGGTCTGCTCGACGGCGAAGGTGTTGTTGAGGAAGCTGCCCGGGTCCGGACGCAGGCCGCCGCGATAGCGGTTGACGTAGTCGATCACGTTCTGGCGGCCGACCTGGACGTGATGGGCCGAGCCGGGGTTGAAGCCGCGCAGGTCGGTCAGGCCGATGGTGCCGACGGTGACCAGGTCGGCGACCGGCAGGCCGCCGTAGACGTTCTGGCGGTAGTCTTCCTCGTGCTTGCCGCGGCGTACGCCGAACTGCAGGTTGTTGAACACGCTGTCGAAGCGGACGTTGAAGTCGACCTGGCCGTAGGTGTCCTTGGTCTCGGTGTCGATGACGCCGTAGTTGCCCATGAAGCCGTCGCCGGCCCAGTTGGCCGGGTTGGTCGCCGCCGCCGGGTTGTCGAAGGTCAGGCCGCGCTTGAGATCCCAGCTGTAGCCGCCGGTGTAGACCGGTTCGATGAACCACTGCTCCAGCGCATTCTCCGACTTGCTGTGGCCGATCTGGCCGGACACGCCCCAGGCGTCGGTCTGGTACTTGCCGGTCAGGTCGATGCCGCGGGTCTCCGGCTCGGAGGCGCGCACGTTGTTGTCGTAGAACACCGGATTGGCGTTGCTGTGGCCGCCGGTGGCGACGACCCCGCCGCCGTTGATGCGGTCCACCGCGCCCGGTCGCTGGGTCAAGAAGTTGTACATCGACTGGTTGTAGTTGTCGAAGCTTTCCTTGATGTACAAGCCGCCGAGGTTGAACTCCAGCTCGTCGCTGGGCTTGAACTGCAGGTTGACGTTGACGCTGTCGCGTTCGCGGGTCTGCTGGAACCAGGCGGCGTTGACGAAGTTGGCCACGTCGACGTCGGGGGCGGCGCCGGTCTGGTTGGGGAACTCGCTGGCCTTGCGGTAGCCGAAGATCTCCACGCCCTGGCGGTCCACGGTTTCTTCGTAGTGCTGGACGGCGAGATTGACGCCGAAGCGCTCGTCGGGGTTCTTCCAGCTGTAGATCACCGAGCCGCTGGGGCGGGTGTCGCCGCCCTGGTCGTTGTAGTTGAAGCTGATCGAGCCGGCGATGGAGTGGGCGTCCATGTCCAGCGGCTTGCGCGTGTGCATCAGCACGGTGCCGCCGAGGCTGCCTTCGGTCAGGCGGGCTTCGGAGGACTTGATCACTTCCAGCCGGCCGAGGATTTCCGGCGCCAGCAAGGTGTAGTCGAAGCCGCGGTTGGGCTGTTCGCCGTACAGCCAGATCGACTGCGCCACCGGATGCCCGTCGAGGAAGCTGAGGTTGAGGCTGGGATCGGTGCCGTCGATGCTGACGCGCTCGCCCTGGCCGAAGCGGCGGTCCAGGACCACGCCGGGGATCTGCGACATCGCTTCGGCGACGTTGGTGTTGGCGAACTTGCCGATGTCTTCGGCGGTGATCGCCTCGGACACGGTCACGTTGGCTCGCTTGGTGTCGAGCGATTTCTCCAGGCTGGCGCGGATGCCGGTGACGACGACGGCGTCCAGCTCGGTGGCGTCGGTGCCGGCGGCCGGAGCCGCCGTGTCCTGGGCCATCGCCAGGCCCGGGCCGAAGGCCAGGGCCGCGAAGATACTGGCCGACAAGATGGTCTTGCGCGCTTTCATTGAACTGTTCCTCCCTCGGGCGGTGATGGCTCGGCGATCGACCGGGCAGCCGGTTCGTCGCGAAGTCCGGTTGTGTTCTTCGTAGTGGTGCGTGCCGGTCGCGGCGGCGCCGCTTCCGGTTGCTGCGTGTTGCCGCCTTCGATGCGAGGCCGCGATGACGCGCGCACGCGCCTTGCGCGCGTGCGCCTGAGGCCTTGCGCCTACTGCGTTTGCTGTTGCCGGCCCGACGCGTTCGGCGCGTTCGCGCCGGCGTCGGAACCGTTGTCGCCGGATTCGTACTGACCGTGTTCCAGGTACCAGCTCGCCGCGCCGATCACGCCGAGCCGTTCGTTCTCGATCAAGCGCACCGGCACGCGCTCCATCACCGGTCGCATCGCGCCCTTGTCGAGCATGCGGGCGTGGAATTCGCTGTCGGGGAGGAAGTCCTTGAGCTGCGGCAGGATGCCGCCGGCGATGAACACCGACTTGGCGCCGGCGATCGTCGCCAGGTCGCCGATCACGCTGCCGAGCAGGGCGCAGAAGGTCAGCACCGCTTCGCGCGCCAGCGCTTCGCCGCGCCGCGCCGCTTCGGTGATCGCCGCCGGCGCGCGCAGCGAGGGCTCGACGCCGTTGAGCGTGCACAGCGCGCTGTACAGATTCACCAGGCCCGGGCCGGAGACGAAATATTCGGTCGGCACGTGGGTCTGGCCGCGTTGCTGGGCCAGGCGCAGCATGTCGACTTCGCGCGCGTTGCCGGGCGCGAACGCGGTGTGGCCGGCTTCGGTCGGCAGGATCACGGTGCCGCGGCCGTGCGGGATGCGCACCGCCGCGCCCAGGCCGGTGCCGGGGCCGATCACGAGGGTCGGGCCCGGCGCCGATTCGCTGACGCCGGGCGTGAGCAGGGTCGAGTCGCCCGGCGCCATGCACTGGGCGGCGTTGGCGTTGGCCTGGAAATCGTTGATGAACAGGACCTCGCGCAGGCCCAGTTCGCGCCGCAGCTCGGACAGCGAGATCCGCCACGGCAGATTGGAATTGATGACCTGGTCGTCCAGCACCACGCCGGCGCAGGCGATCACCAGACGGTCGATGCCGACGCCGTTGCCGGCGATGAACTCGGCCAGGATCGCGGCCAGGCTGGGGTAGTCGGCGCACACGTACTTGCGATGCGCGAGCACGGCCACGGCCGATTCGGCGCCGTTGCCGGGACGGACCAGGCCGACCCGGGTGTGGGTGCCGCCGACGTCGGCGGCGATGAACTGGGTCGCGGTCGGGTTCAGCCGGGCGGGAGCGGTCATGCGGCCGCTCCGGCGGCGCGCGCCTGTGCGCCTGCGTCGTTCAAGCTGCGTCCCCGCGGGGACATCGACGACGTCCCGTACCAATCCCACTGCATGCGCCCTCCACAGGCCGTCGGTTCCCCTGGCGGCGCCGAGAGTGCGATGCGTTTGACAACGTTGTCAACAAGTTCCCGCGAAATTGTCACGACGGCACAAAAAACCCCGAATCCGGTCGTGGATATTGATGCGGCGCAACATGCCGGCGCGCGCGTGAGATCACGGTTTGGCGGGGCTTTCGGGCCCGCGGCTGGCGTCGGCGGAAAAGTTGTGACAACGTTGGGCCGACGCTTGTCGTACCGGTCAACCGGGGCGGCCGCGCGACGTGGCGGGCGTTCCCCCGCCTCTCTGGGAGGGGAGTCACATGTCGGTTTCCAACGCCAGCGCTCAGCCGCGGTATCTGGGCTCGATCGCGATCATCGGCGCGCTGTTCTTCGTTTTCGGCTTCGTCACCTGGCTCAACGGGCCGCTGATCACGTTCGCCCAGTTGGCCTTCGATCTCGACGAAGTCGGCGCGTTCCTGGTGCCGATGGCGTTCTACCTGTCCTACTTCTTCCTCGCCCTGCCGTCGTCGGCGATCCTGCGCCGGACCGGTATGAAGCGCGGCATGGCCTTGGGCCTGCTGGTGATGGCGATCGGTGCGGCGGTGTTCGGCGAGTTCACCACCCAGCGCTGGTACCCCGGCGCGCTCGGCGGCCTGTTCGTGATCGGCGCCGGCCTGGCGGTGCTGCAGACCGCGGTCAATCCCTACATCAGCATCCTCGGCCCGATCGAGGGCGCGGCGCAGCGCATCGCGGTGATGGGCATCTGCAACAAGATCGCCGGCATCCTGGCGCCGCTGGTGCTGGGCGCGCTGGTCCTGCACGGCATGGGCGATCTCGCCGCACAGGTCGCGGCGGCCGATCCGGCGACCAAGGCGCAGTTGCTCGACACCTTCGCCGCCAGCATCCATGGCCCGTATTTGCTGATGGCCGGCCTGCTCGCTCTGCTCGCGGTCGGCGTGCTGTTTTCGCCGCTGCCGGAGTTGCGCGCGGAAGAGGTCAACAGCGGCCCGGTGGACGGCGGCGGACGGCAGAGCCTGCTGCAGTACCCGCACCTGTGGCTGGGCGCGCTGTGCATCTTCGTCTACGTCGGCGTGGAAGTGATGGCCGGCGACGCGATCGGCACCTACGGCCAGAGCTTCGGCCTGCCGCTGGACAAGACCAAGTTCTTCACCTCGCTGACCCTGGGCGGGATGTTGGTCGGCTATGTCGTCGGCCTGATCGTGATCCCGCGCTTCATCACCCAGGAGCGCTACCTCAGCGTGTCGGCCGTGCTCGGCGTGCTGCTGACGGTCGGCGCGTTCGCGACTCGCGGCTACGTCTCGGTCGGCTTCGTCGCCGCGCTGGGTTTCGCCAACGCGATGATGTGGCCGGCGATCTTCCCGCTCGGCATCCGCGCGCTCGGCCGCCACACCGAGGTCGGCTCGGCGATCATGATCATGGGCATCGCCGGCGGCGCGGTGATTCCGCAGCTGTACGCGGTGCTGAAGCAGCACCTGGACTTCCAGCTGGTGTTCCTGCTGCTGATGGTGCCGTGCTACCTGTACATCCTGTACTTCGCCCAGGCCGGGCACCGGGTCGGGCTGCGCCAGCGCGCGGCCGCCGCGAG
>NZ_HG424525.1 GCF_000336385.2 Lysobacter antibioticus HS124
ACGGCAACGGCAACGGCAACAGCAACAGCAACGCGTTGCGTCTTCGGCCGGCGATCCGGCAACCGGGCAACTTCGGCAAACGCGCGCGCTGCGTTACCGGACACCGGTCCGGTTCGTTGCCGGCGGCAGCGATTAAGGTCGAAGCGAGCGCTCCGGTTCGACAAGCGCCGGCATGGGCCGGGCTTCGTCTGCGCTCGCGTGGACCTCCACGCGCCGATCCCCCAAGGTCGGCGCGCTTGTTCGCGGTCCGTCCACCCGCGGTGCGACGGGCCGCGATTTTTTTCCGTGCCGGTCTGTCGATCCGGCCGTTGCCCGTTCGTCGTCCCTGTAAGCGCCCGGTTCCGGGCCCTGCCTGCCAGGAGACGACGATGAAATTCATGCTGATAGTGAAGGCCGACCCGGACAGCGAATCGGGCCGGCAGCCGGAGCCGGCGCTGTCGCAGGCGATGGACGCCTACAACCAGGCCTTGGTCCGCGCCGGGGTGTTGCTCGCCGCCGAGGGCCTGCGCCCCAGCGCGCAGGGCGCGCGCGTGCACTTCGACGGCGCCGAGCGTCGGGTGGTCGCCGGTCCGTTTCCCGAAACCGAGCAATTGGTGGCCGGTTTCTGGCTGATCCAGGCGCGTTCGCTGGAAGAAGCGATCGAATGGGTCAAGCGCGTGCCCAACCCCGACGGCCTGCGCTCGCAGATCGAGATTCGCCGCGTGTTCGACCAGATCGATTTCGCGCCCGAACCGGACGCGGAGCCGCAACGCCCCGAGCCGCGTCCGCGCGACGCCGGCGCCGCCCGCGCTCATTGAACCGCCGGCGCATGCGGCCGTTGCTGTCGATCCTGCTGCACGGCGCCGCGCCGGCCCTGCCACCGCCCAGCCCCTCACCTTTACGGAAACCCGCCACCATGCAACTGAGCACCTATCTCTCGTTCGACGGCGACTGCCGCGAAGCCTTCGAGTTCTACGCCCGCACGCTCGGCGGCGAGGTCGTCGCGATGATGACCTTCGCCGACAACCCCGGCTGCGAGGAGATCGGCCCGGAAGAGCGCAACAAGGTCATGCACGCCTGCTACCGGCTCGACGGGTTCGAGCTGATGGGCACCGACGCCACGGCGCTCTATCCCTATCGCGGCGTGACCGGCGCGCATGTGGCCCTGGGGCTGAGCGACGTCGCCGAAGCCGAACGCATCTTCGCCGCGCTGGCCGACGGCGGCACCGTGCAGATGCCGCTGCAACAGACCTTCTGGGCGCAGCGCTACGGCATCGTCGCCGACCGCTTCGGCGTACCGTGGATGATCAACTGCGCCGAAGCGCCCTGCGTGGCTTGAGCCGCAAGGGCCGAACGGCGCTTGCGCGGACGCACGCGAGGTGGTCTGATCGGTCGCCGTGACGGCCACCTCTTCCCATCTCGGCGCGACCCATCGCGCCATCGACGCAGTCTGGCGCATCGAGTCGGCCAAGGTCATCGCCGGCCTGACCCGCATGGTGCGCGACGTCGGCCTGGCCGAGGAACTGGCCCAGGACGCGTTGGTGTCCGCGCTGGAGCGCTGGCCGGAGACCGGCGTGCCGGACAATCCCGGCGCCTGGCTGATGCAGACCGCCAAGCATCGCGCGATCGACCGCCTGCGGCGCAAGAAACTGCTCGACCGCAAGCACGAGGAGATCGGGCGCGAGATCGAAGCCGGCCAGGACGAGATCGAAGAGGCGTTCTTCGACCGGCTCGACGACGACATCGGCGACGACTTGCTGCGCCTGGTGTTCATCTCCTGCCATCCGGTGCTGTCGACCGAGGCCCGCGTCGCTCTGACCCTGCGCCTGCTCGGCGGTTTGACCACCGACGAGATCGCGCGCGCCTTCCTCGCCGCCGAGCCGACTATCGCCCAGCGCATCGTCCGCGCCAAGCGCACCCTGGCCGACGCCCAGGTGCCGTTCGAAGTGCCGCGCGGCGAGGAGCTGGAGCA
This sequence comes from Lysobacter antibioticus HS124, assembly GCF_000336385.2. Taxonomy (GTDB): domain Bacteria; phylum Pseudomonadota; class Gammaproteobacteria; order Xanthomonadales; family Xanthomonadaceae; genus Lysobacter; species Lysobacter firmicutimachus. The sequence goes on from NZ_HG424525.1 coordinate 1,952, forward strand.
GCGTCTGGCATCGGTGCTGGAGGTGATCTACCTGGTCTTTAACGAGGGCTACTCGGCCACCGCCGGCGACGACTGGATGCGGCCGGGATTGTGCGAAGACGCCTTGCGCCTGGGCCGCATCCTCGCCGGTTTGATGCCCAGGGCGGCCGAGGTCCATGGCCTGGTCGCGCTGATGGAAATCCAGGCCTCGCGCGCCAAGGCGCGCACCGGCCCGGACGGGCAGCCGATCCTGCTGCTGGAACAGGACCGCACGCGCTGGGACCGAATCCAGATCCAGCGCGGCCTGGATGCGCTGGAGCGCGCGGCACGCCTGTCCGACGGCAATGGTCCGTACACGCTGCAGGCGGCGATCGCCGCCTGCCATGCGCGCGCGCCGACCGCGCAGGACACGCCGTGGCCGCGCATCGCCGCGCTGTACCAGCGGCTGGCCTTGCTGACGCCGTCGCCGGTGATCGAACTCAACCGCGCGGTGGCGTTGTCGATGGCGTTCGGGCCGGCGGTCGGTCTGCAACTGGCCGACAGCCTGCTCGAAGAGCCGGCGATGAAGCAGTACCACCTGCTGCCGAGCGTGCGCGGCGACCTGTTGCTCAAGCTCGGCCGGCGCGAGGAGGCGCGCGCCGAGTTCGAGCGTGCCGCGGCGTTGACCCGCAACGCGCGCGAGCGCGAGCTGCTGCTCGCCCGCGCCGCCGAGATCGGTCCGGTCTAGCCGTCGCCATCCTGTAGGAGCGGCGTAAGCCGCGACCGCCATCTTGCCCGCTCGCCGCGTCTTTGTCTTGCCCCCTGTAGGAGCGGCGCAAGTCGCGACCGCGCTCTAGCGATCTCGCGGCGTCTGTTATTCGCAGGTCTCTGAAGCTTCAAAGCTTCAAAGCCAAGCTTCCGTCCGCAAGCGGCCGGGTCACTTTCTTTGTCCAAGGCGA
>NZ_HG424526.1 GCF_000336385.2 Lysobacter antibioticus HS124
CGCCCACCGCGACCGGACCGGCCGGGGTCGACGTCTTGTTCACCGTCACCGCCGGCGGAACATAGGTATTGGTGATCGAACAGGTTGCCGTCTCGCCGATAGCCAACGTCAGATCGTTACCCGAAAGCGTTCCTCCAGTGCAGCTCCAGGTGCCAGCCGTGTAGGTGACGTTGGCGGGACCGCCTGCTTCAGCCAGCACGTAAGTACCAGCATCGACAGCACCCGTCGCTCCACCGGCACCACTGATGGTGGTCGGCCCAGTCGCGCTGAGTGTCCAATCAGTCGCCGTTGCCGAACCGCCGGATACCACCTTGACCAAGGTCAGCGTCGCCGCCTGATCGTCGTTGACGATCGTGCAGGTCGCGCTTTCGCCGTTGGCCAGGGTCAGGCTG
>NZ_HG424527.1 GCF_000336385.2 Lysobacter antibioticus HS124
ACCGCGCCGCGCAGGACGTCGGCAAGATCGACACCTGGAGCATCACCTTCTGATCGACCCGCGACCCTCGCACGGTTCGCGACAGCGCCCCCGGGCAACCCCGGGGGCTTTTTTTTGGGCGGCGCGCATCAGGGCAACCGCTGCCGCTCGTCGCGACGAAGGCGGCCGGCACCGGCGCGCCGCGGCCGCAAGCCGGTCCGTGGCTCGGAAGATCGCGAAAAAACGAAGAAAACAGGTGCCGAAACCGTCCTCGTCGGCGCCGCTCGTACCCCCCAACGCACCGCTCGCCGGCGAAGTTCCGCTGTCGTGTGCGCGCAGCGACTTCATGAACGCGGACGGGTTCTCAGTTCCGATTTCCGCCCGCCGGTACCGATTTCAATCGAAACAAATCTTCGCCGTATGCGTGACGAAAAACACGGATGCGATGTGGACTCGGCGGATTTGCGTCTTGTTGTGCGCGACGGGCCTGCCTCAGAGTCGCGCCGTGGTCGCGCCGGCTGCGCACCGATCGGCCACGCGTCGTCGTCTTTGAACACGCACGCTTGGGGGAAGCATGCGGCATTGCCTGCATCACGTGCTGGAGCGTTCGATTCCCATCGCCTGACCCGCCGCCATCGCCACCGAAACGCCTCGTTCGGCGTCGCGGGTCTTCGCCTCTACTACGGACGGAGAGACTCATGAAACGATTCTGCGGTTCCCTGATGTTGCTCGGAATGTCGATTAGCGCCGCCCTGGCCGCACCGGCCTCGCGCCCGGCGGCGTTCGAACACGCTAATCTGTCCAGCGTCGACAGGATCAGCCTGCGTACCATGCCGGCGGTCGACGTTCCCAAGCTGCAAGCCGAGGATCGCGTGCGCGAAGCGCGCGGCGACATCCCGCGCTTCGCCCAGCCGTTGACCGTCGATATGACGCCGCAGAACTCCGGCGTCTGGGAAAGCATCGACGCCGACACCCTGGTCTGGCGCCAGCGCGTGCGCTCGAACAAGGCGCTGTCGCTGAACTTCGGTTTCACCCAATACCACATGCCGGCCGGCGGTCGCCTGCTGGTGTATCCGGCCACTCAGATGCCGGGCGGCGATCGCAACCTGATCCGCCAGTACGACGATCGCGACAACAACGCCCAGGGCCAACTGTGGACGGCGATCGTGCCGGGCGAAGAAGCGGTGATCGAAGTGGTCGTGCCGCGCGCCAAGGCCGCCGAGCTCAAGCTGCACCTGACCAAGGTCAACCACGACTACGTCGGCTTCGGTCCGCTGGCGCGCCGCCTGGCCGCGCAAAGCGGCGAGAAGGGCGTGTCCGGCCAGTGCAACGTCGACGTGGTCTGCCCCGACGGCGACGGCCGCCGCGACATCATCCGCTCGGTCGCGGCCTATTCGAAGAACGGCTCGCTGGCCTGCACCGGTTCGCTGGTCAACAACACCGCGAACGACAAGAAGATGTACTTCCTGACCGCGCACCACTGCGGCATGGGTACGGCCTCGACCGCGGCGAGCATCGTGGTGTACTGGAACTATCAGAACTCCACCTGCCGCGCGCCGAACACGCCGGCCAGCGGCGCCAACGGCGACGGCTCGATGAGCCAGAACCAGTCGGGTTCTACGGTCAAGGCGACCTATGCGACCTCCGACTTCACCCTGCTGGAGCTGAACACTCCGGCCAATCCGGCGTTCAACCTGTTCTGGGCCGGTTGGGACCGCCGCGATCAGAACTTCCCCAGCTCGATCGCGATCCATCATCCCAACGTCGCCGAGAAGCGCATCAGCCTGTCGGTGCAGCCGACCACCTTCGTCGCCTGGGGCGGCGGCGCCGGCACCACCCATCTGCGCTCGCAGTGGCAGCCCACCGGCGGTGTGACCGAGCCGGGCTCCTCGGGTTCGCCGCTGTACAGTCCTGAGCGGCGCGTGATCGGCCAGTTGCACGGCGGCCCGTCGAGCTGCTCGGCGACGGGCGACAATCGCAGCGACTATTACGGCCGCGTGTTCGTGTCCTGGACCGGCGGCGGCGCTTCGGGCTCGCGCCTGAGCGACTGGCTCGACGCCGGCAACACCGGCGCCCAGTTCATCGACGGTCTGGATTCGGGCGGCACCCCGGGCAACAACCCGCCGGTGGCGAACTTCACCTCGAGCACCAGCGGCCTGACCGCGACCTTCACCGACACCTCCACCGACAGCGACGGCACCATCGCCTCGCGCAGCTGGAACTTCGGCGACGGCAGCACCTCGACCGCGACCAACCCGAGTAGGACCTACGCCGCGGCCGGCACCTACACCGTCACCCTGACCGTCACCGACGACGATGGCGCCACCAACACCAAGACCGGTACGGTCACGGTGTCCGGCGGCCCGGGCGCGCAGACCTACAGCAACGAGACCGACTACCCGATCGCCGACCACAGCACTGTGGAAAGCCCGATCACGGTCTCCGGCCGCAGCGGCAACGGCTCGGCGACCACGCCGATCCAGGTGACGATCTACCACACCTACCGCAGCGATCTGAAGGTCGATCTGGTCGCGCCGGACGGCACGGTCTACAACCTGCATAACCGCACCGGCGGCAGCGCCGACAACCTCATCCAGACCTACACCAAGGACCTGTCGAGCGAAGCGCTCAACGGCACCTGGAAGCTGCGGGTGAACGACAACGCCACCGCCGATACCGGCCGTATCGACAAGTGGAGCATCACCTTCTGATCCACGCGGCTTGATCCGCACCGCGCCGCGGCTTTCGGGCCGCGGCGTTTTTTCAGGGCGTCCGCACCGCGACGAGCGGACGCCGCCGGCCTCCGGCGCCGCAGCGGCGTTCTGCTGCGGATATCACGAAAGCGCATCGGCCGCGCGCCGCGCGGCGCTTGCCAGTGCGTCGCGTCCATCCACAGCATGGTTGCGGCGCGCTGCCCCGCGACGCTGCCTGCCCACCGCACCGGTTCATGGAGAGTTCCCCTATGCGCATCCGATATGCCGCACTGCCGCTGTTGCTGGCCCTGTCCGCCGGCGCCGCGGCCGCCGAAGAGTTGCCGGTTTTCGTCACCGCCCATTACCAGAATCCCGCTCAGCTGCAGCGCATCGCTTCGCGCTTCCAGCACCTGATCGTCGACCGCAACGCCCGCACCGTGAAAGTCGAGGCGATGCCGGAGGATCTGGACGCGCTGCGCCGCGCCGGCCTGCGCTACGAGATCGACCGCGAAGGCACCGAAAAGCTGCAGCGTCTGCAGAGTGCGTTGCAAAGCTCGGCGCTCGGCATCAAGAGCATTCCCGGCTACGCCTGCTACCGCACGGTCGAAGAGACCTACCAGACCATGGACCAACTGGCGGCGAGCAAGCCGCAGCTGGCCAGCGTGCGCGTGATCGGCCCGAGCTGGCAGAAGACCCAGAGCGCCGGCAGCGGCTACGACATGAAGGTGCTGAAGCTGACCAATTCGGCCACCGACGCGGCGCTTCCGAACAAGCCGACCCTGGTCCTGTTCGGTTCGATCCACGCCCGCGAATACACGCCGGCCGAGACCGTCACCCGCTTCGCCGAGTGGCTGGCCAACGGCTACGGCAGCAACGACGAAGCGACCTGGCTGCTGGACAATTTCGCCTTCCAGTTCGTGCTGCAGGCCAACCCGGACGGGCGCAAGAAGGCCGAGGCCGGATCGTCCTGGCGCAAGAACGTCAACAACACCAACGGCAGCTGCAGCGCTTCGGCCTACGGCACCGATCTCAACCGCAACTTCCCCTACCACTGGAACAGCGCCGCCGGCGGTTCCAGCGGCAACGCCTGCGCCGAGACCTACCGCGGCCCGACCGCGGCGTCGGAGCCGGAAACGCAGAACCTGATGCGTCTGGTCGCCGGCACCCGCGGCAGCAACGGCGTCTACACCGGCGGCATCTTCCCCGACCGTCGTCCCGACGACGTCAACACCGCCGCGCCGGAGGACTACCAGGGCATCTTCATGGACATCCACAGCGCCGCGCAGTTGGTGCTGTGGTCCTGGGGCGACACCAGCAACCCGGCGCCGAACAGCGCCGCGCTGCGGGCCTTGGGCCGGCGCATGGCCTATCACAACAATTATCGTCCCCAGCAGTCGGACGAGTTGTACGCCACCGACGGCACCACCGACGACACCATGTACGGCTCGCTCGGCGTGCCGGCCTACACGATCGAGCTGGGCGTGTCGTTCTTCGAAAGCTGCAGCACCTTCACCGGCACCACCTTGCCGGACAACCTCAAGTCGCTGCGCTACGCCGCGCGCAGTCTTTGGGCGCCGTACAAGCTGCCGTCCGGTCCGGACACGGTCGCGGTCTCGGTGGCCTCGGCGACGGTGCCGGCCGGCACGCCGGTGTCGCTGACCGCGACGGTCGACGACAGTGTGTTCAACCAGAGCAACGGTACCGAGCCGGTGCAGAACATCGCCTCGGCCCGGGCCTACCTCGACGCGCCGCCGTGGGCGGCCGGCGCGGTGTCGTACCCGCTCAACGCCAGCGACGGCAGCTTCAACGCCAGCCGCGAGACCGTCACCGGCAGCATCCCCACCACCGGTCTGGCGGCGGGCGTGCACACGCTGTACGTGCAAGGCACCGACGCGTCCGGCAAGCCGGGTACGCCGAACGCGGTGCGCTTCACCGTCGGCGGCACCGGCCCGGGCAACAACCCGCCGGTGGCGAACTTCAGTTCCTCGGCCAGCGGCCTGACGGTGAGCTTCACCGACAGCTCGACCGACAGCGACGGCAGCATC
>NZ_HG424528.1:0-19639 GCF_000336385.2 Lysobacter antibioticus HS124
AAGGGGCGGGAGCCAGTGGCTCGCTAACGCCCTTGCCTCACCCCTTAATCTTCAGCGTGGCCTGAAGCGGGGACTGCTGGCTGAGGAACTGCTTCGGGTTCACCACCCGGCCGTTCTCCCACACTTCGAAGTGCACGTGGGCGCCGGTGGAGCGGCCGCTGGAACCGGCCTTGGCCACTTCCTGGCCGGCGCGGACCAGCTCGCCGACCTTGAGCAGCAGGCGCGAGTTGTGCGCGTAGCGGGTCGTGTAGCCGTTGCCGTGATCGATCTCGACCACGTTGCCGTAGCCCGAGCGCACGCCGGAGTAGCTGATCACGCCGTCGGCCACGGCCAGCACCGGATCGCCGACGTCGGCTTCGAAGTCGATGCCCTTGTGGAACGCGGCGCCGCCGTTGAACGGGTCGGCGCGGCCGCCGAAGCCGGAGGTGATGTAGCTGTTGGCGATCGGCGCGCGCGAAGGCACGGCGTTCATGTCCAGCTGGCGATTGAACAGCAGCGACTCCAGCACCGACAGCTGTTCGCCGGAGGCCTTGAACTGCTGCTGCAACAGGTCCATGCCGGCATCGAGCTCGGGCTTGGCCATGTCGCGCACCGGACCGGCGCCGCCGACGCCGACCGGCTTCTCGAAGTCGAATTCGCCGTCCTGCAGCTGACCGATGCGGGTCAGGCGCTCGCCGAGCGCGTTGAGGCGATTGGCCTCGGCCTGCAGTTCGCCCATGCGCGCGGCCAGGGCGTTGATCTCGCGTTGCGCGTCGCGGCGGGTGGCCGCGATTTCCGCCTGCTGCTGCGACAATTGCGCGCGTAGCATGCGGTTGTCGGCGATGCCGGCGCCGGCGCCGATGCTCAGACCGGTGCCGAGCAGCAGGGCCATGGCGAGCGCCGGTCGGCGGGCGCCGAGGCGGCCGGCGTGCTGGAACCAATCGCCCAGCCGGGCTCGCGTGTTGTCTACGATGGATTGATAGGTCATGTGTCCGATGTCTGATTCCAAGCCCAAGCGGCCGACCCGCGGTCCTTCGAACGCCCGCATCGCTTTGGATGCGCTGCTCGAAGACCCGGCCGGCAACCCGATCCGCCGAGCGCTGTGGCTCGACGAACTGGACCGTCGGTTACGCCCCTACCTGCCGCCTTCGCTCGCCGCGCATGCGCGGCTGGCCAACGTCGAACGCAGCAGGCTCGTATACGTCGTCGATGCTCCGGTGTGGCGCGCCAAACTGCGGCTCGCGGCTCCGGAACTGCTCGACGCAGCCCGATCCATCGGACTGGAGGTGGCCGAATTCGTCGTCAAGACGACGATCCCGCCGCCGGCGGCAGCGCCGGTGCGGAAGGCCAAACCCATGTCGGCCACGACGCAGAAAGCGTTGCAGGCCGCGCTGGCCTCGCTGAAGAAGCCCGATCCGTCGGGTTCCAGCGATGCCGGCTGACATTCGGACGGGCCGCGTACCGGCGCGGCCGGCGGGGGTTCCGAATGCCGGGTCGGGGCATCCTACTGACCCCAATCCACAGGAATGTTAAAGGGAAGGAAGCATTCCGGAAAAGTTTCGTTAGAAATTAGTTAAGCCGTCACGTACCGTTCACGACTGTGATCGGGTTAACGTTCCTGACTTTTTCGGCCCGCGATCGAATCGCGGGCGCGACGCGCGTCGCAGCCCCGAGGCGGGGCCGGCGGCAGAGAGAGACTCAGGCGAAGGCCGGTTCGGGCGCGCCGTAGGCGACCGGGGTCGGTTCCGAGCCGGTGTAGCTGACCAGATCCCAGGCCGAGCGTTCGGCCAGCAGGGCGCGGACCAGCTTGTTGTTGAGGGCGTGGCCGGACTTGTAGCCCTCGTAGGCGCCGACGATGGCATGGCCGGCCAGGTACAGGTCGCCGACCGCATCGAGGATCTTGTGGCGCACGAACTCGTCGGCGTAGCGCAGGCCGTCGTCGTTGAGCACGCGGAACTCGTCGAGCACGATGGCGTTGTCCATCGAACCGCCCAGGCCGAGGTTGCGCTCGCGCATGTACTCCAGATCGCGCATGAAGCCGAACGTGCGGGCGCGGCTGACCTCACGGATGTAGTTCTCGGTCGAGAACTCGACTTCGGCGCGCGACTGCGAGGCCGGGATCGCCGGGTGATCGAACACCACAGTGAAACCGAGGCGAAAGCCCTCGAAAGGCTCGAAACGGGCGATCTTGTCGCCGTCGCGGACCTCGACCGCATGCTTGATGCGGATGAAACGCTTGGGCGCGTCCTGCTCGGCGATGCCGGCGGACTGCAGCAGGAACACGAACGGGCCGGCCGAGCCGTCCATGATCGGTACTTCCGGTGCGGACAGCTCGATGCAGCAGTTGTCGATGCCCAACCCGGCCATCGCCGAAAGCAGGTGCTCGACGGTCATGACCTTGCCGGTGCCGTAGGTCAGGCCGGTGCACAGCGTGGTCTCGGTGACCAAGTCGGCGCGCGCCGGCATCTCGACCGCAGGGTCGAGGTCGACGCGGCGGAACACGATGCCGGTGTCCACCGGGGCCGGACGCAGGGTGAGAAACACTTTCTCGCCGCTGTGCAGGCCCACGCCGGTGGCGCGGATCACGTTCTTGAGGGTACGTTGGCGCAGCATGGTCGTGGGGACTTCCGCGATGAGGGGCAGCCGACGCCCGGCGGGGGCGCGACGGCCCGAAAGGGCGACGAACCAGATGGGGGCGTCACGAAACCGCGCAAGATTAGCACGCGGGTCCCTGAACCTGAACGAAAAAGACACACTGTCCTGCCCTTGTCAACAGCGGCGGACAAACTGACCGGTCGGCCCGCCCTGGGCGGGCCGACCGGTCCAAAAGCCCCGGCGCCTGAGCGTCGGGGCAAGGTGCCCTAGGGCCGGGGACGAGTCCGGCCGGGGTGTGTCGGAGCAGAAACCGGCGGCTGGCAGGCGCAGCCCGCGAAACGGGTCCGCGTCCCAACGCCTGCCTATCCGCCGACGCCCGGCTTTCAGTCCGCCTGCCGGCGCAGGAACGCCGGGATGTCCAGGTAGCTGTTGTCGCTGCCGAAGTCGGCCACCGCCGGACCGGTCGGCTCCTGGCGGGCGCTGCCGCGCAGGCTGCCGCCGAAGCTCGGCATCGGCGCATGGCCGACATCGTCCATGCCGAACTCGGCCTGGCCGGTGGTGGCGTTGCGCACCAGCTGGATCGGCGCGCGCTGCGCTTCGCGCTCGTAGCCGTGGTTGTGGCCGTGGCCGCGCACCGACTGCTTGGCGGCGACGCGGTTGAGGCCGGTGGCGACCACGGTGACCTTGACCTCGTCCTGCATGTCCGGGTCGAGCACGGTGCCGATGACCACGGTCGCGTCTTCGGAGGCGAAGTTCTCGATCGTGCGGCCGACTTCGTCGAACTCGGCCATGGTGAAGTCCGGGCCGGCGGTGATGTTGACCAGGATGCCGTTGGCGCCGGCCAGGTTGACGTCGTCCAGCAGCGGATTCTGGATCGCCGCTTCGGCCGCCGCCTGGGCGCGATCGTCGCCGCGCGCGGCGCCGGTGCCCATCATCGCCAGACCCATCTCGCTCATCACGGTGCGCACGTCGGCGAAGTCGACGTTGATCAGGCCCGGGCGCACGATCAGGTCGGCGATGCCCTGGACCGCGCCGAGCAGCACGTCGTTGGCGGCGCGGAAGGCCTGGATCATGGTCGCGTTGCGGCCGAGCACGGTGATCAGCTTCTCGTTCGGGATCGTGATCAGCGAGTCGCAGTGGTGCGACAGCTCCTCGATGCCCTTGAGCGCCACCTGCATGCGGCGGCGGCCCTCGAACGGGAACGGCTTGGTGACCACGGCGACGGTCAGGATGCCCATCTCCTTGGCCAACTGCGCCACCACCGGCGCGGCGCCGGTACCGGTGCCGCCGCCCATGCCGGCGGTGATGAACACCATGTCGGCGCCGGTCAGCGCGTCCATGATGCGTTCGCGGTCTTCCAGCGCGGCCTGACGGCCGACCTCCGGATTGGCGCCCGCGCCCAGGCCCTTGGTGACGTTGCTGCCCAGCTGCAGCTGCAGCTTGGCGCCGCAGTTCTTGATCGCCTGCGCGTCGGTGTTGGCGGTGATGAATTCCACGCCGTCGACGTTGCCGCTGACCATGTGCGCCACGGCGTTGCCGCCGCCGCCGCCCACGCCGACCACCTTGATGACCGCGTTCGGGGCCATTTTTTCAACCAGTTCGAAATGTGCCATGTCCTCGTCCTCTGTGAGCCGGAATTCGGGATTGGGGAGTCGGGATTCGCACAGCGCGATCCGATCCGACATCACCTTTCCGGCGTTTATGGTTTTTATGTTGAACAGCTAAAACGACTTACGACTTCGCTGCGACTTCCTTGCCTCATGCCGGGATTCGGGATTGGGGAGTCGGGATTCGCGCCCTGCCCCGCCGCCTCGTCTCGGTTTTCCACTTCAGGTTGAACCGCTACGGCTGACGTCTCGTCACGTCCGCCGCCCCTGTTCCGCTTTGTCCTGCCTTGCCCTTGCTCCAAACCAATCCCGAATCCCTAATCCCGAATCCCGGCGCTCAGAACTCGCCGCGATACCAATTCTTGATCCGGTTGAAGAAACTGCCGGCGCGACCGGTGGAGATCACCGGACGGCGCGGGTTCTCGATCTGGCTGCCCATCAGCAGCAGGCCGACGCCGGTGGCGTGGACCGGGTTGCCGACCACTTCGCCCAGGCCGGTGACGTGCTGGGGAATGCCCACCCGCACCGGCATCTGCAGCATTTCCTCGGCCAGTTCGACCACGCCTTCCATCTTGGCCGCGCCGCCGGTCAGGACCATGCCGGCGCGGACGTGATGCTCGAAGCCCGAGCGGCGCAGCTCGGCCTGGATCATTTCGAAGATTTCCTCGTAGCGCGCCTGCACCGCCTGCGCCAACGAGTGGCGCGGCATGCGCCGCGGCGGGCGGTCGCCGACGCTGGGCACCTGGATCGACTCCTCGGCGGTGGCCATCTGCGCCAGCGCACAGGCGTAGCGCACCTTGATCTGCTCCGCTTCCGGGGTCGGCGTGCGCAGCATGTGGGCGATGTCCTCGGTGACCTTGTCGCCGGCGATCGGCAGGCTGGCGCTGTGCGCGATCGCGCCCTGCACGAACACCGAGATGTCGGTGGTGCCGGCGCCGATGTCGACCAGCACCACGCCGAGCTCGCGCTCGTCGCTGGTCAGCACCGCGTTGCTGGACGCCAGCACGCCCAGGATCAGGTCGTCGACCTGCAGGCCGCAGCGCTGCACGCACTTGCTGATGTTGGCCGCGGCCGACTGCGCGCACACCACCAGGTGCGCGTGCACCTCCAGGCGCACGCCGGTCATGCCGACCGGGTTGCGGATGCCTTCCTGCGAGTCGTCGAGCACGTAGTCGCGCGGGATCGCATGCAGGATCTTCTGGTCGGCCGGAATCGCCACGGCCTTGGCCGCTTCCAGCACCCGATCCAGGTCGCCGTAGGTGACTTCGCCGTCGCGGATCGGGGCGATGCCCTGCGAGTTGCGGCACTGGATGTGGTTGCCGGAGATCGAGGCGTAGACCGAGCGGATCTCGCAGCCGGCCATCAGCTCGGCCTCCTCGATCGCGCGCTGGATCGACTGCACGGTCGATTCGATGTCGACGACCACGCCGCGCTTGAGCCCGCGCGATTCGTGCGAGCCGATGCCGATCACTTCGATCGGGTTGCCGGGGGAATACTCGCCGACCAGCGCCACCACCTTGGAGGTGCCGATGTCGAGGCCCACGATCAGCGACTTGTCGCCTTTGCGATTCATGACTGTCCTTGCTGCTGTTGCGGTGCCGCCGCGGCCGCCTGCACCGGCGCCCACGACAGCGAAAAACCGTTGGTGTAGCGAAGATCGGCGCGCGCCAACACCTGCGCGCGCTGGGTCAGCAGCTGCGGCAGCAGGCGCACGAAGCGGCTCAGCCGCGCGCGCGCCTCGTTGCGCCCGACCACGATCTGGGCTCCGTTGCCCAGGGCCAGGGTCCAACTGCCGCGCTGATCGACCTCGACCCGGCGCACGTCCATCCCGACCGGCGCGAACAGTTCGCGCGACTCGTTGTACAGCGCGACCACGTCGGCGACCCGCGCGTCCGGCCCGGAGAACTGCGGCAGGCCGTCCGGCACCTGGATGCCGGCGACCGGGAACAAACGGCCGTGCTCGGACAGCAGGCGATCCTCGCCCCAGCGCGCGAACGGCTTGTGCTCGACCACGCTGACTTCCAGCACGTCGGGCCAGCGCTTGCGCACTTCGGCGCGCTCGACCCACGGCAGCTTGGCCACCGCGTCCTGTGCCGCCGGCAGGTCGACCGCGAAGAACCCGCGCTGCGCGTACGGCAGCAGGGTCTTGCGCAGTTGCGTCGCATCCACCCGCTCGAACTCGCCGGTCACGCGCAGCCGCTTGAGCGGCCACTGGTTCGCGCCGATCCAGCCGTTGAGTACGGCGACGACCGGCAGCGCGACCAGGGTCAGCGCAAGCAACCAACCGACGAGGCGGAGCATGGCGTTCACGCCGCGGCACCTCCTTGCACGGTCGCCTCGAGCACGCGCCAGCACAGCTCGTCGTACTCGATCCCGACCTGGCGCGCCGCCTTCGGCACCAGCGAGTGGCTGGTCATGCCCGGCGCGGTGTTGACCTCGATCAGATACAGCTGGCCGCTATTGCGGTCGCGCATCACGTCGACCCGGCCCCAGCCCTTGCAGCCGGCGGCGACGAAGGCCTCCATCGCCAAGCGGCGGATTTCGTCCTCGGCCGCGCCGTCCAGGCCCGGGCACAGGTATTGGGTGTCCTCGGCGATGTACTTGGCGTGGTAGTCGTACCACTCGCCCTTGGGCACGATCCGGATCGACGGCAGCGCGGTGTAGCCGTCGCCGTTGATCAGCACGGCCACGGTCAGCTCGTCGCCGATCACCATCTGCTCCATCAGCATCTCGCCGGGATAGCGCGCGGCCAGCGCGACCGCCTCATCGATGTCGGCGTCCTTGAGCACGCGCGACACGCCGACGCTGGAACCCTCGCAAGACGGCTTGATGATCACCGGCAGGCCGATCTCGCGGGCTGCGGCGTGGACGTCGTCGCCCTTGGCGATGCGCTTGTAGCGCGGGGTCGGCAGGCCGGCGCCCATCCACACTTGCTTAGTGCGGATCTTGTCCATCGCCAGCGCCGAACCGAGCACGTCCGAACCGGTATACGGCACGCCCAAGGCTTCCAGCACGCCTTGCAGCACGCCGTCTTCGCCGCCGCCTTTGTTGCCGTGCAGGATGTTGAACACCCGGTCGACGCCGTCGCCGCGGATCGCCTCGATCAGCGCCGGAATGCCGTCGACCGCGAACGCGTCGACCCCGCGCGAGCGCAGCGCTTCGAGCACGCCGCGGCCGGAATCCAGCGACACTTCGCGCTCGGCGCTGGTGCCGCCCATGAGCACGGCGACGCGGCCGAACACGGCCGGGTCGGTCACGCGCAGCGGTGCGAACTGCAGACTCACTTCGGTTCTCCCTGGAAGCCATTGGACGCCAGTTGTTGCGCAGCGGCGCCGATGTCGCCGGCGCCCATCAGCAACAGCAGGTCGCCGTCGTTCAAAACGTCCGGCAGCACGCCGGCCAGATCCGCGGCGCCGCCGACCACCACCGGGTCGATGCGCCCGCGGGCGCGGATCGCGCGCGCCAGCGACTTGGCGTCGGCACCGGCGATCGGCGCCTCGCCGGCCGGGTAGACCTCGGTCAACACCAACGCGTCGACCGAGGACAGCACCGCGGCGAAGTCGTCGAACAGGTCGCGGGTGCGGCTGTAACGGTGCGGCTGGAACGCGACCACCAGGCGCTTGTCCGGCCAGCCGCCGCGCGCCGCGGCGAACACCGCCTCCAACTCCTTGGGGTGATGGCCGTAGTCGTCGACCAGCTGCACGGTCGCGCCCTTCTCGGTCTGGAGCTGGGCCAACAGATTGAAGCGGCGGCCGATGCCGGCGAACTTCTCCAGCGCGCGCGCGATCGCGTCGCTGGTCACGCCGAGCTGCCAGGCCACCGAGGCGGCGGCCAACGCGTTGAGCACGTTGTGCCGGCCCGGCAGGGCCAGGGTCACCGCGGTGCGGCTGGCGTCGGGCAGGCACAGAGTGAAACGCATCGCTCCGCCCTGCTGGCTGACGTCCTCGGCGCGCACGTCGGCTTCTTCGCTGAAACCGTAGGTCATGACATGACGCGGGGTCTCGGCGGCGAGCCGGGCGACGTTGGCATCGTCGATGCACAGCACCGCCAGGCCGTAGAAAGGCAGCCGGTGCAGGAATTCCTCGAACGCCGCCTGGACCTTGGCGAAGTCGCCGCCGTAGTTCTCCAGGTGATCGGCGTCGATGTTGGTGACGATGGCGATCTGCGGATTCAGGCGCAGGAAGCTGCCGTCGCTCTCGTCGGCTTCGGCGACCAGCCATTGGCCGCCGCCGAGACCGGCGTTGGCGCCGGCGGCGAGCAATTTGCCGCCGATCACGAAGGTCGGGTCGATCCCGCCCTCGGCTAGCACGCTGGCGGTCAGCGAGGTGGTGGTGGTCTTGCCGTGGGTGCCGGCCACCGCGATGCCGCGGCGGAAGCGCATCAGCTCGGCCAGCATCTCCGCGCGCGGCACCACCGGAATGCGCTGCGCGCGCGCTTCCATCAGTTCGGGGTTGTCGCGCTTGATCGCGCTGGACACCACTACGCAGTCGGCGCCGAGCACGTTGGCCGCGGCATGGCCGCGATGCACGTTCGCGCCCATCGCCGCCAACCGGCGGGTCACCGCGTTGTCGGCCATGTCCGAACCCGACACCTGATAACCCAGCGTGCACATGACTTCGGCGATGCCGCTCATGCCGGTGCCGCCGATGCCGACGAAATGCACGCGCGGAAACGCCTTGGCCAGGTCGCCGGTGTGTTGCAGGCGGCGGCGGAGGGCGGTGCTCATCGGGTTGACTCCGGGATTCGGGATTGGGAATTCGGGATTGGCAAAATCAAGAGAGGATCGCATCGATGGGTGAAGGACACCGCTCCAGTGATGCCAGAGCGGCGGTACGAATCGCGCCGCAGCGCGCGGAACCCGCTTTTGCGAATCCCGAATCCCCAATCCCGAATCCCGGCGGCGAGGCTCACGGCGCCACCTCCAACACCGCATCGGCCACCCGCTCCGCCGCATCGGGCCTGGCGATGTGGTGGGCGGCCTCGGCCATCTGCAGCAGCACGCCGCGTTCGGCCAGGATTTCGATGGTCGCCGACAGGCGCGCGCCGAGGTCGTCGCCGCTCTGCGGCAACAGCTGCGCGGCGCCGCGGTCGACCAGGTAGCGCGCGTTCTTGGTCTGGTGGTCGTCGACCGCCTGCGGGAACGGCACCAATACGCTGCCGACGCCGGCCGCGCACAGTTCGGCCAGGGTCAGCGCGCCGGAGCGGCACACGACCAGGTCGGCCCAGGCATAGGCGGCGGCCATGTCGGCGATGAACGGCTCCAGCGAGGCGATCACGCCGGCCTTGGCATAGGCCTCCTGCGCGTCGGCCAGCAGCTTCTCGCCGCACTGATGCCGCACTTCGCAGGGCACGCGCCCGCGCAGGCCGGCGATCGCTGCGGGCACGGCGCGATTGAGCGCGCGCGCGCCCTGGCTGCCGCCGAGCACCAGCAGGCGCAGCGGACCGCTGCGGTCGGCCAGGCGTTGCGCCGGCGCGGCGATGGACGCGATCTCGCTGCGCACCGGGTTGCCGACCACTTCTTCGCGGCCGCCGGAGAACGTATCCGGGAAACCGGTCAACACGCGCTGCGCCAGACGCGACAGCACCCGGTTGGTCATGCCCGGAGCGCGGTTCTGTTCGTGCACGATCAGCGGCAGCCCGGCCAGGCGCGCGGCCAGGCCGCCGGGACCGGCCGCGTAGCCGCCGAAGCTGATCACCGCGCGCGGCTGGCGCAGGCGCAGCACCGCGCGCGCCGCCAGCACCGAGGCGGCCAGGCGCGAGGGCGCGCGCAGCAGCGTCGCCAGCCCCTTGCCGCGCACGGCGCTGATCGCGATGGTGTCGATGTCGATGCCGTGCTGCGGCACCAGCCGGGTTTCCATGCCGCCGTCGGCGCCGAGCCAGGTCACCGGCACGCCGCGCACGCGCAGCGCCTTGGCCACGGCCAGGCCGGGGAAGATGTGGCCGCCGGTGCCGCCGGCGAGAATCATGACCGGGCGGTCGTTCATGCCGACCTCCCGAGCGAGGGTTCGACCCGCTGTTGCAGGCGGCTGGTGCCGCGGCTGACCGCCGCCGGCGCGGCGCTGGCCGGCACGGCCGGCGCCTGCGCCGCTTCGCCGCGCAAGCGCGCGACCTGGCGCTGGGCTCGATCGAGTTCGTAGGACACCCGCAGCAGCACGCCGAGCGCGGCGCAGCTCATCAGCACGCTGGAGCCGCCGGAAGAAATCATCGGCAAGGTCAATCCCTTGGTCGGCAGCAGGCCCAGGTTCACCCCGATCGAAACGAAGCTCTGCAAGCCCATCCACAGGGCGATGCCGAAGGCGACGTAACCGGAGAAATGGCGCCGCATCTCCACGCACTTCAGACCGATCCACAGCGCGCGGCCGGTCAGCACGGTGTACAGACCGACCACCGCGCATACGCCGACGAAGCCGAACTCTTCGGCGATCACCGCCATGATGAAGTCGGTGTGCGCTTCCGGCAGATAGGACAGCTTCTGCACCGACGCGCCCAGGCCGACTCCGGTCCATTCGCCGCGACCGACCGCCATCAGCGCATTGGTCAGCTGATAGCCGGTGCCGAACGGGTCGACCCACGGATTGAGGAACGAGGTCAGGCGGGTCACTCGGTACGGCTCGGCGATGGCGATGATCGCCAGCACCGGCAGGCCGACCAGCACCGGACCGAACATGCGCGGCATGTTGACCCCGCCCAGCACCAGCATGCCGGCGGTGATCGCCAGCAGCAGCGAGGAGGAGCCGAAGTCCGGCTGCATCAGCAGCAGGCCCACCAACACCGCGGCCACGCCGATCGGCTTGAGCATCGCGCCCCAGGTGGCCGAGATGTCTTCGCTGAAGCGCTTGAGGTAGCTCGCCAGCCAGACGATGTAGAGCAGCTTCACCGCCTCCACCGCCTGGAAACCGACCGGGCCGACGTTGATCCAGCGCTTGGCGCCGTTCACCTGACGGCCGATCACCGGCACGAACACCAGCAACAACAGCACCACGCAGACCAGCAACAGCCACTGGTTGTGGCGTTCGATGGTCTTCAGCTCGGTGCGCATCAGCCACACGCCCAGCACCAGGCCGACGCCGAGGAACACCAGGTGGCGGTTGAGGAAGTACAACGGTTCGACCTCGTGGGTCGAGGCCACGCCGAGCGAGGCCGAGCCGACCATGATCACGCCGACGCAGGCCAGCACGACGGACACGGCCATCAGCCACGGGTCGTAGCGCCCGTGGATGGCGTCCAGTCGCGTTGCCTGGCGTGCGGCGTTTTCCATCAGCGCACCTTGAGCGTGGCCAGGCCGACCAGGACCAGCACCACCGAGATGATCCAGAAGCGCACGATCACGCGCGGCTCCGGCCAGCCCTTGAGTTCGAAGTGGTGATGGATCGGCGCCATGCGGAACACGCGCTTGCCGGTCAGCTTGAACGAGGCGACCTGGATCATCACCGACAGGGTTTCGATGACGAAGATGCCGCCCATGATCACCAGCACCAGTTCCTGGCGGACGATGATGGCGATGGTGCCGAGCACCGCGCCCAGCGCCAGCGCGCCGATATCGCCCATGAACACCATCGCCGGATAGGTGTTGAACCAGAGGAACCCCAGGCCCGCGCCGGCGATCGCCGCACAGATGATCACCAGTTCGCCCGCGCCCGGCACCGCCGGAATCTGCAGGTACTTGGAGAATTCGGCGTGGCCGGAGGCATAGGCGAAGATGCCCAGGGCGCAAGCGACCAGCACGGTCGGCATGATCGCCAGGCCGTCCAGGCCGTCGGTCAGGTTGACCGCGTTGGAGAAGCCGACGATCCAGAAGTAGGCGATGGCGACGAAGCCGATGCCGGCCAGCGGCAACGCCACCGACTTGAACAGCGGCACGTAGAAGGTCGTCGCCGCCGGCACGTCGGCGTACAGCCACAGGTACAGACCGGCGGCCAGGCCGAAGATCGACTGCAGCAGATACTTCCAGCGCGACTTCAGGCCGTTGGGATCGCGCTTGACGATCTTGATCCAGTCGTCGTACCAGCCGATCGCGCCGAACGCCAGCATCACCAGCAGCACGATCCACACGTACTTATTGCGCAGGTCGCCCCACAGCAGCACCGAGGCCATCACCGTGAACAGGATCAGCGCGCCGCCCATGGTCGGCGTGCCGGCCTTGGAGAAATGCGACTGCGGGCCGTCCTTGCGGATCGGCTGGCCGCCCTTGAGCTGGCCGAGCTTGCGGATCACCGCCGGGCCCCACCACAGCGACAGCGCCAGCGCGGTCAGCGCGCTGAGGATGCCGCGGAAGGTCAGGTAGCTAAACAGGCCGAACAGGCTTTGCAGCTGTTCCAGCCATCGAGTCAGTTCAAGCAACATGCGTCGTGCCCTCCCCTTGCTTGGGCTTCTGTGCGGACAGCAACGCCGTCACGATCTTGTCCATCGCACTGCTGTGCGAGCCTTTCACCAACACCCGCACGCCGTCGCCGAGCTCGGCGGCCAGCGCCGCGGCCAGCGCGTCGTGGCTGTCGAACACCTGCGCGCCTTCGCCGAAGGCTTCCGCCGCGGCGGCCGGCAACGGCCCCAGCGCGTACAGCCGGCGCAGGCCGGCGGCCTTGGCGCGGCGGCCGATCTCCGCGTGCATGGCGACCTCTTCATGGCCGATCTCGCGCATCGCGCCGAGCACCAGCCAGTTCTGCCCGCCCATCTCGGCCAGCGTGTCGATCGCCGCGGCGGTCGAACCCGGGTTGGCGTTGTAGCTGTCGTCGATTAGCACCGCGCCGTTGTCCAGGCGATGGGTGATCAGGCGGCCGTCGACCGGCTGGGCGGCGTTGAGGCCCTCGGCGATCTGCGCCAGCGGCACGCCGGCGCCGAACGCCAGCGATGCGGCGGCCAGGGCGTTGCGCACGTTGTGGCGGCCGACCAGCTTCAGCGCGATCGGCGCCTCGCCCATCGGGGTGACGAGCACGAAGCTGGAACCTTCGGTACCGAGCCGCACGTCGCGCGCGGTGATTTCGGCGCTGGCGTCCAGGCCGAAGCGGACCACGCGGCGGCCCGCCGCACGCTGTTCGAAATAAGGCGCGAACGCGTCGTCGGCGTTGATCGCGGCGAAGCCGTCGGCCGGCAACGCGTCGTAGATCGCCGCCTTGGTGTCGGCGATCCCCAGCAGGCTGCCCATGCGCTCCAGATGCGCGGGAGCGATGTTGTTGACCAGCGAGACCCGCGGCTGGGCGATATTCACCAGGTAGGCGATGTCGCCCGGCTTGCCGGCGCCCATCTCGTAGACCGAATAACGCGCGTCTTCCGGCGCGTCCAGCACCGCCAGCGGCAGGCCGATCTCGTTGTTGCGGTTGCCCGGGGTCGCGTAGGTGCGGCCGGCGCGCTCGAGGATCGACTGGGTCAGGGTCTTGACGCTGGTCTTGCCGTTGCTGCCGGTGATCGCGACCACGATGTTGCCGGCGCGCTGGGCCTGCACCGCGGCCGCGAACGCGGCCAGGGCGCGCTCGGTGTCGACGACCAACACCTGCGGCAGGGCCGCGCCGGTCTCGCGCGACACCAGCGCCGCGACCGCGGCGCTGCCGGCCAGCTTGGACAGATGATCGTGGCCGTCGAAACGTTCGCCCTTGAGCGCGACGAACAGCGCCGCACCCGACGCCGGCAAGGCGCGGGTGTCGGTGACGACCGCGTCGACTACGACATCGTCGCCGACCAGGCGGCCGCCGGTCATGCGCGCGATTTCGCTCAGCCGCAGGCGCTTCATGCCTTGGCCTCCAACGCCGCCCGGGCGACTTGGGTGTCGTCGAAGGGATGGCGCACGCCGTGGATTTCCTGATAAGGCTCGTGGCCCTTGCCGGCCACCAGCACGATGTCGTCGGGACCGGCCTCGCCGATGGCATGCTCGATCGCGGCGCGACGGTCGCGCTGCACGATCGCACGCTGCGGGTCGCGCAGGCCGGCGACGATATCGGCGACGATCGCGTCGCCGTCTTCGCCGCGCGGGTTGTCGTCGGTGACCACCACCAGGTCGGCGCCGTGCTCGGCGATCGCCGCCATCTGCGGGCGCTTGCCGCGGTCGCGGTCGCCGCCGCAGCCGAACACGCAGATCAGCCGCGCATTGGCATGGGCGCGCAGCGAGGCCAGGGCCTGCTCCAGCGCGTCCGGGGTGTGTGCGTAGTCGATCACCACCAGCGGCAAGGCGCCGTCGCCGCCGAGCCGGTTCATGCGGCCGTGGATCGGCTGCAGCTGCGACAAGGTCGCGGCGATCTGCGCCGGGGTCTCGTCCAATGCGTACAACGCGCCGGCCACCGCGAGCAGATTGTCGACGTTGAAACGGCCGAGCAGCGGCGAAGCCACCGCGTGGCTCTGGCCGTCGACGATCAGGTCGAAGCCGATGCCGCGGCTGTCGAAGTTCAGCCGCTCCGCGCGCAGCGCCGCGCCGGCGCGGCCGCGCGAGCTCAGCCCGAGCGCGCGCACGCCCTTGGGCAGCGACGTGATCAGTTCGCGGCCGAACTCGTCGTCGAGATTGATCGCCGCCGCCTTCAGCCCCGGCCACGCGAACAAGCGCGCCTTGGCCGCGCCGTAGCTGGCCATGTCGCCGTGGTAATCCAGATGGTCGCGGGTGAGGTTGGTGAACACGCCGACGTCGAAATGCACGCCGGCGACGCGCCCCTGGTCGAGCGCGTGCGAGCTGACTTCCATCGCGATCGCCTGCGCGCCGGCCTCGTGCATGTCGGCCAGCAGTTCGTGCAACTGCAGCACCAGCGGAGTGGTGAAGCCGGTCGGCACGATCCGGCCGTACAGGCCGGCGCCGAGGGTACCGACGGTGCCGCAGGCGATGCCGCGCAAGTGCCAGGCCTGAGCGATCAACTGCACGGTCGAGGTCTTGCCGTTGGTGCCGGTCACGCCGACCACCCGCATCGCCGCGGTGGCGCGGCCGTGGAAACGGTCGCCCATCTCGCCCAGGCGCGCGCGCAGGCCGGGTACGGCGATGGCGTCGGCCGGCGCCGGCAACTCGGCGGGCGCCGGCGGCTCGAACAGGATCGCGCTCGCGCCGTTGGCGCGCGCCTGCTCGACGAAGCCGAGCCCATGCGCGCCGAAGCCGGCGATGGCGACGAAGGCGTTGCCCGGACGCACCGCGCGGCTGTCCATCACCAGCCCGGTGATGCGCAGATCGCCGGGGATGCCGGCGATGTCGGGCAGCAGTTCGGCCAGGGGCAGGCTGCGGTTCATCGCGCGCCTCCCTGGGCCAGCGCACCGGCCGCGATCGGCGGCGGCGCGGCGGCGGTCGCCGCCGGCAACACCGGACCGGCCGGCTTGCCGCCGTTTTGTTTTGCCCGCTTGGCCTCGGCCGCGGCCTGTACCGCCAGCCAGGTTTCGATGTCGTCCGGCGCCACGTCCATCAGCCGCAGCGCGCCGTCCATGACGTTGCGGAACACCGGCCCGGACACCGAGCCGCCGTAGTAGCCGCGCTTGGTCGGATCGGGCTCGCTGACCACCACCACCATCGAGAAGCGCGGCTTCTCCACCGGCACGACGCCGGCGAACAGCGACACGTACTTGCGCGAGTAGCCGCCGGTGGCGCTGAACTTGCGCGTGGTGCCGGTCTTGCCGGCGACGTGATAGCCCAGGATCGCCGCCTGCTTGGCGGTGCCGCCCGGCTCGGTCACGGTCTGCATCATGCGCATGATCTCGCCGGCCACGGCCGGCTCGAGCACCTGGCGCGGCTCGTTGCGCTGGCCCTTGACGAAGGTCGGCTGGATCAGCTGGCCGCCGTTGGCCATCGCCGCGTAGGCCATGGCGATCTGCAACGGCGTCGCCGACAGACCGTAGCCGTAGGACATGGTCGCCTTGGTGGTGCCGCTCCAGCGCGACGGCGGCGCGAGCAGGCCCGAAGACTCGCCCGGGAAGCCGCTGCCCGGCTTGCTGCCGTAGCCGAAGTTGTGGATGAACTTGTAGTAGTAGTCGTTCGGCAGCGGCAAGGCGAGCTTGGCCGCGCCGATGTTGGAGCTCTTGGTGATCACCCCGGTGACGGTCAGCACGCCGTTGTTGTGGGTGTCGGTGATGCGGTAGCGGCCGTTCGGCATCCAGCCCGGCGAGGTGTTGACCAGGGTCGTGGGCTTGACCGTGCCGGCGGCGAGCGCGGCGGCGACGGTGATCGGCTTCATCGTCGAACCCGGCTCGACCACGTCGGTGATGGCGCGGTTGCGATGGGTATCGCGGTTGCCCGCGCCCGGCAGGTTCGGGTTGTAGGTGGGCAGATTGGCCATCGCCAGCACTTCGCCGGTCTCGATGTCCAGCACCACCGCCGAGGCGCTGGACGCACCGGTGTCGGTCAGCGCGCGGCGCAGCTCGCGATAGGTCAGGTACTGGATGCGGCGGTCCAGCGTCAGGGTGATGTCCTTGCCCGGCTCGGCGCTGCGCACCAGGTCGACGTTCTCGACGATGCGGCCGGCGCCGTCGCGGATCACCCGCTTGGTGCCGGGCTTGCCGCGCAGCTCGTGATCGAACGCCAGTTCCAGGCCTTCCTGGCCGCGGTCGTCGATGTTGGTGTAGCCCAGCACATGCGCCATCGCTTCGCCCTGCGGGTAGAAGCGGCGGAACTCGCGCTGCGAGAACACCCCCGGAATCTTGTGGGCGAGGATCTTGCGCGCCTCGTCCGGATTGATCCGGCGCTTGAGGTACATGAATTCCTTGCCGGCGCGCTGGGCCAGCTTGCGGGTCAGCTCGTCCGGCGTCACGCCCAGCGCCTTGGCCAACTCCGGCAGGCGCGCCGGGTTCTTGGCCAGCTCCTTGGGATTGCCCCAGATCGACTCGACCGGCGTCGACACCGCCAGCGGCTCGCCGTTGCGGTCGGTGATCATGCCGCGCGAGGTCGGGATCGGGATTTCGCGCAGCGAGCGCGCGTCGCCCTGCTGGCGATAGAAATCGTTGCTGATCACCTGCAGGTCC
Source organism: Lysobacter antibioticus HS124 (assembly GCF_000336385.2). Taxonomy (GTDB): domain Bacteria; phylum Pseudomonadota; class Gammaproteobacteria; order Xanthomonadales; family Xanthomonadaceae; genus Lysobacter; species Lysobacter firmicutimachus. The sequence goes on from NZ_HG424528.1 coordinate 17,094, forward strand.
AGCGCGCGCACCACCAGCGCCACCGCGCACAGGCCGAGCGTGCCGCCGACCAGGATCAGGCGATTGCGCAGGTTGAACTGGGCCGTGCGGCTGCGCGGCTTGGCGCCGCCGCGGCCGCGCTCTTCGCGCATCTGCGCGATGCGCTCGCGCAGCGATTCGGCCAGCCGCTTCACCCCGCCGCGGCCGGCGCGCTCGCCGAGCACCCGGTCGAGCGGGCCGCTGCGGCGGGGACGATGGGAGTTGCGGCCGGTCATGGACGGATCACCACGGTTTCGGCGCCCTCGGGAAACTTCATCCCGATGCGCTCGCGCGCGACTTGGTCGATGCGATTGCTCTCCGCCCAGGTCGCCTGCTCCAACTGCAGCCGGCCGAACTCGATATTGAGTTCATCGCGCTCGCGCTGCAGCTTGTTGAGCTGAACGAACAGCTGCCGATGCTCGTGACGGGCGAACACCACCAGCAACGCCGAGACCACGTTGGCGACGATCAGCAAGGCGAGCAGGAGGCGCATCATGGCGCGCCTCCTGGCGGAGACGCGGGGATTGGGGATTGGGGATTGGGGATTCGTACGAGCGGCGATGCGCTGAAGTCGGCGCCGGGCGCGGCCTTCGCCTTACCCAATCCCGAACCCCGAATCTCCGATCCCGGCTCAGCCAATCCCGAATCTCGAATCCCGAATCCCAGCTTCTCGGCCACCCGCAACACCGCGCTGCGCGCGCGCGGGTTGGCCGCGGTCTCGGCCTCGTCGGCCTTCTGCGCGCCATCGATGGCGAGCAGGGTCGGGGTGAACGCCAGCTCCACCGGCATCCGGCGGTTGGCCGGCGGCGCCTTGGAATGGCGGGCGATGAACTGCTTGACGATGCGGTCTTCCAACGAGTGGAAGCTGATCACCGCCAGCCGGCCGCCCGGCTTGAGCCGCGCCAGCGCGGCGTCGAGCCCGGTTTCCAGATCGGCCAGTTCGCGATTGATGAAGATGCGGATCGCCTGGAAGCTGCGCGTGGCCGGGTGGATCTTCTGGTCGCCGCGCGGCATCACCGAGGCGATCAGGTCGGCCAGTTGCGCGGTGCGCAGCAGCGGCTGGGCGTCGCGGCGGGCGACGATGGCGCGGGCGATCTTGCGGCTCTGGCGCTCTTCGCCGTAGGTCCACAGCACGTCGGCGATCTCTTTCTCGGCCGCGGTCGCCAGCCACTGCGCCGCGCTCTGGCCGCTGTCGGGGTCCATGCGCATGTCCAGCGGGCCGTCCTTGCCGAAGCTGAAGCCGCGCTCGGCGACGTCGAGCTGCGGCGAGGACACGCCCAGGTCGAACAGCACGCCGTCGAGGCCGGCGGCGGTCGCGTCCCAGCGACCCAGCTCGGCGAAGCTGCCGCGATAGATGGACACGCGCGCATCGCCGCCGAACTCGCGTTCGGCCACGGCGATCGCTTCCGGGTCCTTGTCCATCACCAGCAGCCGGCCTCCGGCGTCCAATTGGTCGAGCACGCCGCGGGCATGCCCGCCGCGGCCGAACGTCCCGTCGAGATAGGCTCCGTTCCCGTGCACCCGCAGGCCTTCGAGCACCTGCCGATACATCACGGGAAGGTGGCCGGACCGCGCGTGCGTGCGTTCCATGCCACCCCCCGTCATAGCTGCAAATCGAGCAGCTCGTCGCTCAGATCGTCGTCGGTAATCGTCTGACGGATCTGGGCGTGATGCGCTTGCTCGCTCCACAGCTCGAATTTGTCGCCCATGCCCAGCAACACGGCTTTCTTGTCGATGCCGACCGCGGAACGGTGGCTCGGGGGCACGGTGATGCGGCCGTTGCTGTCGAGTTCGACGAAGGCCGCCGCTCCGACCAGCTTGAGCTGCATGTTGCGGTTGACCTGCTTGACCTTGGGCAGCTTGTTGACCTGGTCGCGGACGCGTTCCCAGATCGACAGCGGATACAGATAGAGGGAGCCGGACTCGAACGGGTTGTAGGTGATGACCAGGCGGTTGCCGCACTCGCGCGCGACGAGATCACGGTAGGCGGTGGGCACCGCCAGCCGGCCCTTGTCGTCGATCGTGATGGCGGTTTCGCCTTGGAACATTGCGCACCTTTGCGGCTCCCGTCTCTACCGGACGGGTCACCTCAGTTCATCCGCCCGGCTGAGCGGCTGGCCTCGAAATCCCACTAAAACCCAGGATTTCCCTCGGATGTCCACATTAGCAGGGTGCACAGGGTTGTCAACAACTTTCCGGGACAAATTTCACCTGTCGCATCAATGGCTTGCAGCGAACTTCAGAGTCTTATTCAAGAGTTATCCACTAACCTTTGTTTCGTCTCAGGTTTTGAGACTCTGAACGTCACAAAGTGACCCTCGCGCGATGTCCGTCACAGTTGTTAAGGCCTTGTTGCGCAGCAGCAATCCGGCTCGATAGACGCAAAAGGTCGAAGTTCGATCCCTGATCGGCGGCAGCTATCGGAACATCCGCGGGCGCACAGGCGGCCAGGAGCTGCCGCGCTGGGACACCCGGACTGGAGGGGACGCCCGCCGGCGGGCCGCCGTTCCCGCCGAGTCCGCCGGCCC
>NZ_HG424528.1:19733-61960 GCF_000336385.2 Lysobacter antibioticus HS124
GGACTCGGGACTCGGGACTCGGGACTCGGGACTCGGGCAAGGCAACAAGCAGCGACACTCTTCCGCAACCGAGAGCCCCCTTTAGTAAAGGGGGGCGCCCCGAAGGGGCGGGGATTTGGAGACACATAGCGGGGCCCGAAATTTGCGCAGCAAATTTTGGGGTTTGTAGGGCGAAGCCCGAAAAACGCCACCCCGAAGGGGCGGGGATTGGGGGGAACGAAGCGGGGCCCAAAGTTTGCAAAGCAAACTTTGGGTTTTTCAGGCGCAGCCTGAAAAAGCGCGGAGCCGGCCGATAAGCCGGGTTCTGTCGTGGACAGTCATTCCTCTAGGCGCCGCGTCGCCGCGACGCTCAAGCAACCTACCCGGAGACACCGCGGGCCGCGGCATCGTCTCCCTATTTGGTTTTGCTCCCGGTGGGGTTTGCCGTGCCGGTCCGTTGCCGGACTCGCGGTGCGCTCTTACCGCACCGTTTCACCCTTACCACGCGCCCTCGCGGGCCGTTCGGCGGTCTGCTCTCTGTTGCACTTTCCGTCGGCTCGCGCCGCCCAGGCGTTACCTGGCACCGTGCCCTGTGGAGCCCGGACTTTCCTCGGCACCGGAACTTGCGCTCCGATGACGCGACTGCCTGGCCGACTCCGCGGGCGCATTGTCGCACGCCCGACCCGCTCGCGCGCCGGCACGCTTCATCTCCGCCTCAGCCGCACACAGGCACGCGCTGGGCCGGATGCGCCGGCTCCGGCGTCGCGCTCATGAGCATCGTCTACTCCTCGCCGCGCCCGTACAGCGCCTTGCGCGGCGCCCCGCTCAGCTCGGCGGCCAGCTTGGCCGCGGTCGACGGCGGCAGGTGCTCGCTGAGCTTGGCGTAGATGCGCCGGCCCTCGACCACCTTGGCGTCGGCGTCGTCGCCGGCGCCTTCGACGATCAGCACGAACTCGCCCTTGCGCTGGTTGGGGTCGGCGGCGACCTTCTGCGCGAGTTCGCCGAGGCTGCCGTCGAGCACGGTCTCGAACAGCTTGGTCAACTCGCGCGCCAGCACCGCCGGGCGCTGTTCGCCGAACGCGCCGACCATGTCGGCCAGGGTTTCCTCGATCCGGTGCGCCGATTCGTAGAACAGCAGGGTCTGCGGCTCGGCCGCCAACCGCGCCAGGCGCTCGCGCCGGGCCGACGCCTTGGCCGGCAGGAAACCCTCGAAACTGAACCGGTCTGAGGCCAGCCCGGCCACGCTCAGGGCCGCGATCGCGGCGCAGGCGCCGGGCACCGGCGACACCCGGATGCCGGCCGCGCGGGCGGCGCGGACCAGGCGGAAGCCCGGATCGCTGACCAGCGGGGTGCCGGCGTCGGACACCAGGGCCAGCGAATCGCCGCCCTGCAGCCGTGCCACCAGCTGCGCCGCCTGTTGGTCCTCGTTGTGCTGATGCAGGGCCAACAGGGGCCGCTCCAGGCCGAAATGGGCCAGCAGCTGGCGGGTGTGGCGAGTGTCCTCGGCACAGATCGCCGCGACCGAGCGCAGGGTCTCCAGCGCGCGGGGCGTCAGGTCGCCGAGGTTGCCGATCGGGGTGGCGACAATATGAAGGGTGCCGGAAGTGAGCATCGTACGGGTGCGGTGAGGCCGGGTAGAATCCTAACCGGTCCCACAGGAACGCCGCTGGACGGCGGAAGCAAGCCGATGAATCAGAGCAAGAACCGGCCCGCGATGACATGGATGTTCAGCCTGCTGGCCGCCACCGCCGTGCTCGGCGGCTGCGCCACGGTCGAAACCCGCCCCGCCGCCGCGGTCAGCGCCTCCAATCCGCTGATCGCCCAGGCCGGGCATCTGGCGCACAACAACGCCAACCTCAGCGGCGCCGAGCGTGCCGAGAACGAACGCCAGATCGAACGCCTGCTGGCGCAGCTCGACAATGCGGCGCTGACGCGCGAAGCCGATGCCCTGCCGGTCGGCGACCCGCTGTACAACTTCGTCGGCCGCCAGCTGATGCAGCGCGGCCTGCCGCTGCCGCGGCCGTTCGACCAGACCTCGAACTGGCGCTACCAGGCCTCGGCCCAGCGCCCGCCGGCCGACAGCGACGGCTACCGTCCGCCGCTCAAGCTGGCGGTGCTGCTGCCGCTGTCGGGTTCGCTCGCCACTGCCGCCGCGCCGGTGCGCGATGGCCTGCTCGCCGGCTATTACGGCGAAACCCGGCGGCGCCCGGAAATCGTCTTCTACGACACCAACGGCACCGCCGGCGGCACCCTCGCCGCCTACGACAAGGCCGCCGCCGAGGGCAACGACTTCGTGGTCGGGCCGCTCGGCCGCGACGAGGTCAGCGCCCTGTTCGGCAAGAACGCACTGCCGGTGCCGGTGCTGGCGCTCAACCGCGGCAACGTCGCCCCGCCCAGCGGCACGGTGAGCTTCTCGCTGACGCCCGAGGACGAAGGCGTGGCCGCGGCCGACTACCTGCTCGAACGCAAGGCCGCGCGCGTGCTCGCCATCGGCGGCGGCGACGACAGCCAGCGCCGCGCCATCGCCGCGCTCAAGGAGCGCTTGAGCGCGCGCGGTGCCCAGGTCACCGACACGATCGGCGAAGGCACCGCGGACCTGGCGCCGTTCGCGAGCAAGGATGGCGGCATCGACGCGGTGTTCCTGGCGGTCAAGGGCAGCGCGGCGCGCGGGCTGATTCCCAAGCTCGCCCTCGCCGGCCTGGCCGAGAAGCCGCGCGTGGCGACCTCGCAGCTGTTGTCCGGCACCGGCAAGCCGGAGCAGGACCGGGTGCTCGACGGCATCGCCTTCCCCTCCGAATCCTGGACCAGCGGCGGCGTGCGCGGCCTGCCGCCGGCGCCGGGCGTCGCGGCCGGTCTGCCGACCGCGCGCGGTCCGGCCGCGCGCCTGTTCGCATTCGGCTACGACGCGTGGCTGCTGTCGGCCTATCTGGAACGCCTGGCCAGCCGCTCCGACGCCTTCGTCGCCGGCGCCACCGGCGTGCTGCGGGTCGACGGCTTCGGCAGCGTGCTGCGCACGCCGGCCTGGTCGACCTTCAGCAGCGGCGTCGCAGTGCCGCTGGCGGATGCCTCGCGCCGCTGACGGCAACGCCCGCTCCACGGGTGCGCCCTCGCGGCGCGCCCGCGGCGCCGCGATCGAAGCCGCCGCGCGCCGTCATCTGCTCGGCGCCGGACTGCGCGAAGTCGCCGCGAACGCCCATTACCGCTGCGGCGAACTCGATGCGGTGATGCTCGACGGCGCCGTGCTGGTGTTCGTCGAAGTGCGCTACCGCCGCGACGCCCGCTACGGCGGCGGCGCGGCCTCGGTCGACCTGCGCAAGCGGCGCAAACTACTGCTGGCGGCGCAGTCGTTCCTGCTCGCCCACCCCGGCTACGCCGAGCACGCCTGCCGTTTCGACGTGATCGAAGCCCAAGGCGACCCGGCCGAGCCGCAACTGCGCTGGCTGCGCGACGCGTTCCGCGCCGACGACGCCTGACCCCTCTCCTGCCGATACCCGATCGAGACCGAGCCGCGCGATGCCGACCGTGATGACCCACGCCGCCGTACCGCTGGCCCTCGGCCTGGCCCTGGGCGCGCGCGCGGTTCCGCCGCGACTGCTGGTCGCCGGCGCGCTCGCGGCGATGCTGCCCGACGCGGATGTGGTCGCGTTCAAGCTCGGCATCGCCTACGCCGACGGCTTCGGCCACCGCGGCGCCAGTCACTCGTTCGCATTCGCCGCGTTGATCGCCGCGCTCGGCGCGCTGGCGGCGCCGTGGCTGCGCGCCCCGCCGTGGCGCGCCGCGGCCTGGCTGTTCCTGTGCACGGTTTCGCACCCGCTGCTCGACGCCTTGACCAACGGCGGCCTCGGCGTCGCGCTGTACTGGCCGTGGTCGGAGCAGCGCCTGTTCGCACCGTGGCGGCCGATCGAGGTCTCGCCGATCGGCGCGCGTTTCTTCAGCCTGCGCGGCCTGCAGGTGCTGTGGTCGGAGGCGCGCTGGATCGTGCTGCCGGCCTTCGCCCTGGGCCTGTGCGGCGCGGCGTTGCGGCGCTGGACCGCGCCGCGCGCGGAAGCGACGCCATGATCGCCCTGCCCGACGCCCTGCAGCGCGAGCTGGCCGCGGTGTTCGGCGATGGCTGGCTGACCGACCCGGGGCAACGGCTGGCCTACGCCTACGACAATTCGCGCCGCCAGTCCCTGCCCGACGCGGTCGCGTTGCCGCGCACGCGCGAGCAGGTGCAGACCCTGGTGCGCGCCTGCCGCCGTCATCGCGTGCCGGTGATCGCGCGCGGCCGCGGCACCAACACCACCGGCGCCTCGGTGCCGGTGGCCGGCGGCGTGGTGGTCTCGTTCGAACGCATGGACCGGATCCTCGAGATCCGCCCCGGCGACCGTTGCGCGGTGGTCGAGCCGGGCGTGCTCAACGGCGACCTGCAGGCCGCGCTCAAGCCGCACGGCCTGTTCTGGCCGCCGGACCCGACCAGCGCGGCGTTCAGCACGGTCGGCGGCAACCTGGCCTGCAACGCCGGCGGTCCGCGCGCGGTGAAGTACGGCGCCAGCCGCGACAACGTGCTGGCGCTGACCGCCGTCACCGGCGCCGGCGAGCTGATCGTCTGCGGCACCGCCACCACCAAGGGCAGCACCGGTTACGACTTGCACCGCCTGCTGGTCGGCAGCGAAGGCACCCTGGCGCTGATCGTTGAGGCCAGCCTGCGCCTGACCCCGAGCGCGCCGGCGCGCGCGGCGCTGCGCGGCATCTATCGCGACGTGTCCAGCGCGGCGCGCGCGGTGGCGCGGCTGATGGCCCAGCCGGTCACGCCGTCGATGCTGGAATTCATGGACGCGCAATGCGTGCGCCTGGCGCGCGACGTCGGCGGCGCCGAGCTGCCGCACGAGGCCGGCGCGCTGTTGATGATCGAAGCCGACGGCGATGCGCATACCCTGCCGCACGCGCTGGAAGCGCTGCGCCGCGCCGCCGCCGGCGACGGCCTGCTCGCGCTCGACGACGCCGTCGACGAGGCCGCGCGGGAAAAACTATGGGCGGCGCGCAAGGCGCTGTCGCCGGCGCTACGCACGCTGGCGCCGGGCAAGATCAACGAAGACGTGGTGGTGCCGGTGTCGCGCATCCCCGAGCTGGTCGACGGCGTGCAGGCGCTGGCGAGCGAGTTCGACCTGCCCATCGTCTGCTTCGGCCACGCCGGCAACGGCAATCTGCACGTCAACCTGCTCTACGACCCCGCCGACGTCGCGCAGGACCAACGCGCGCGCGCGGCGATGGCGCGGGTGTTCGCGCTGGCGCTGGCGCTCGGCGGCACCTTGTCGGGCGAGCACGGCATCGGCCTGGCCAAACGCGACTTCATGCCGCAGGCGGTGAGCGCACAGACCTTGGCGCTGATGCGCCAGCTCAAGCAGGTGTTCGACCCCGACGCGATCCTCAACCCGGGCAAGCTGCTGCCGGACGCGTGAGCGCGGCGGAGTGCGCCGACCCAATCCGCCACCGCCCGACGGTGCGGCACCGCCCCGGCCCAGCGACCGAACCGGCCGCCGCGGCGCTCAGCCGGCGAAATGCTCGTAGCCGGTCCGCGCCGGTCGCCACGGCGTGCCGTCCGGCGCGAAGGCGCGCACGCCGCGACCGGCTTCGATGCGCCCGATCCTGCAGCCGGGCACCGCGGCCTCGGCCAGCGCGCGCTCGATTGCGGTTCGCCGCTCCGGCACGGCGGTGAAGCACAGCTCGTAATCGTCGCCTCCGGCCGCCTGCAGCTGCCAGCGCGCGGCGCCTTCGGCGGCCGCGGCCAAGGCCGGCGACACCGGCAGCAGCGCCAACTCGATCCGCGCGGCGACCTGGGATGCCGCGCAAACGTGGCCGAGGTCGGCCAGCAGACCGTCGGACACGTCGATGCCGGCCGAGGCCAGCCCGGCCAGGGAACGCCCGGCGGCGACGCGCGGCGTCGGCCGCGCCAGGCGCTCGTGCAGGCGCGCCGCATCGGTGGCCGGATCGCCGGCACAGCGGCGCACGGCCTGTTCGCGGTACGGCGCGATGCCGTCCAGGGCCAACGCCGCCGCGGCATCGCCGAGCGTGCCGGTGACCCAGATCTCGTCGCCGGGCTGCGCCGCATCGCGGCGCAAGGCCGCGCCGGGCGCGACGAGACCGAGCACGGTCACGCAGACCGACAAGGGGCCACGGGTGGTGTCGCCGCCGACCAGGGCGACGCGATGCTGCGCGGCCAGGTCGAGGAAGCCGTCGAGAAAAGCGTCGACGAAAGCGGCGTTGTCCGCCTGCGTCGGCAGGGACAGCGACAACGTGCACCAGGCCGGCTCGGCGCCCATCGCCGCCAGGTCGGACAGGTTCACCGCCAGCGACTTCCAGCCGATGTCGGCCGCCGCGGCCCCTTCGCCGAAGTGCACGCCGCGGTTGAGGGTGTCGGTGGCCACCACAAGTTGCCGCCCCGGCGGCGGCTGCAACAGCGCGGCATCGTCGCCGATGCCGAGCGCGACGTCGTCGCGCACGCCGGCGCGCGCGCGGATGCGCGCGATCAGGTCGAATTCGGCCGCGCTCATCGTGCCGCCCGGCGCGGCGCGCGCGTCGGCGCGGCCGCGTTCCGGCGCTGCGCGGCGGCGCAGCGCCCGCGCATCAGCGCTTCTTCGACGCGGCGAATTCCACCGCGCGCCAGTCCGCCGCGGCGTGGTCGAGCACGCCGTTGACGTAAGTGTGGCCGTGTTCGGCGCCGAAGCGCTTGACCGTCTCGATCGCTTCGTTGATCACCACCCGGTACGGCACGTCGACGCGGTGGCGCAGCTCGTAGGCGGCGATGCGCAACGCGGCGCGCTCGATCGGATCGACCTGCTCGACCTCGCGGTCGAGGAACGGCGTCAGCGCCTTGTCGAGTTCGGCGCGATGCGCATCGACGCCGCGCACCAGGTCTTCGAAGTAGGCCAGGTCGGCGACTTCGTGCGCCTGCTCGTGAGCGAACTGGGCGATGACGTCGTTGGCCTTGGCGCCCGACATCTGCCAGGCGTACACGGCCTGCAGCGCGCGGCGGCGAGCGCGCGAGCGCGCGACCGGATCGATTCCATCCTGACGACGGCGGTTCATGGCAATTGTTCCAGCAAGTGACTCATCTCGAGGGCGGCCAGCGCCGCTTCCTCGCCCTTGTTGCCGTGGCTGCCGCCGGCGCGGGCCATGGCGTCCTCGTGCATTTCCACCGCGAGCACGCCGTTGGCGATCGGCAGGCCGTAGTCGAGCGAAACCCGCATCAGGCCGTCCGAGCAACCGTCGGCGACCTGCTCGTAGTGGCGGGTGTCGCCGCGCACCACGCAGCCCAGCGCGACCACCGCAGCATGGCGGCCCGCCGCGGCCAGGCGCTTGGCCAGCACCGGCAGTTCCCAGGCGCCGGGCACGCGGAACACGTCGATCGCGTCCTCGGCGACGCCGTGATCGGCGAAGGTCTTGCGCGCGCCGGCCACCAGGGTATCGGTGATGCGCGGGTTCCAGCGGCTGGCGATGATGGCGTAGCGCGCGCCCTGGGGGCTGCGCAGGTCGCCTTCGTAATGGGGCATGGTGGGGGATCGACCGGACGAAAGGGGTAGTTTAGCGGGTTGGCGGCCGGCTCAGGTCCGGCCGCCTCGGCGGATGGGACGCGCCGGCTCAGCCGAGCCGGTGCGGGTCGACGTACTCGACCACTTCCAGGCCGAAACCGGCCAGGCCGATCTGCCGGCGCGGGGTGCCGATCACGCGCAGCTTGCCCAGGCCCAGGTCGGCCAGGATCTGGCCGCCGGCGCCGTTGCGGCGCCATTCGGCCAGAGCGTGGCCGCGGGTCGGCGGCGCCGCCTCGTCGGGGCCGCCCTCGCCGGCCGGCTCGTGCGCGGCCTGGCCGCGGACTCGCGCCAGCAGCGCCTCGGCGTCGGCATGGTCGGCCAGCACTACCAGCGCGCCGCGGCCCTCCCGGGCGATCGCGCCGAGCACCTCGCCGATCGCCGGGCCGAAGTCCGGCCGGCGCCAGTGCAGCGCATCGGCGAGCGGGTTCTGCACGTGCACCCGCACCAGGGTCGGCGCGGCCGGGTCGGGCTCGCCGCGCAGCAGGGCGAAATGCAGGGCGTGGCTGAGCCGGTCGCGGTAGCTCAGCAGCTGGAACGGGCCGTGCTCGGTTTCGATGGTGCGCGCGTCGACCCGCTCGACCGTGTGCTCGGTGGCCAGGCGATAACGGATCAGTTCCTCGATCGAGCCCATCTTGAGCCCGTGCTCGGCGGCGAAGGCCTCCAGCTCCGGGCGCCGCGCCATGCTGCCGTCGGGGTTGAGCACCTCCACCAGCACCGCCGCCGGCTCCAGGCCGGCGAGCAGGGCCAGGTCGGTGCCGGCCTCGGTGTGGCCGGCGCGGCTGAGCACGCCGCCGGGCTGCGACATCAACGGGAAGATGTGGCCGGGCTGGGCCAAATCGCTGGGCTTGGCGTCCGGACGCACCGCGGTGCGCACGGTATGGGCGCGGTCGTAGGCCGAGATGCCGGTGGTGACGCCTTCGGCGGCCTCGATGCTGACGGTGAAGTTGGTGTGGTGCGGCGAGGTGTTGTCGCGCACCATCGGCCCCAGGCCGAGCTGCAGGCAGCGTTCGCGCATCAGCGACAAGCAGACCAGGCCGCGCGCGTGGGTGACCATGAAGTTGATGTCGGCCGGGCGCACCAGCTCGGCGGCCATGATCAGGTCGCCTTCGTTCTCGCGGTCCTCGTCGTCGACGATCACGACCATGCGGCCGGCGCGGATTTCTTCCAGCAGTTCGGGAACGGTGGCGAAGCTCATGCGGTTTCCTCCGCGCGCGCGCCGAGCAGACGCTCGACGTAGCGCGCGACCAGATCGATTTCCAGATTGACCGCGTCGCCGACCGAGGTCGCGGCGAAGGCGGTGTGGGCGACGGTATGCGGAATCAGCGCGACCTCGAAGCCTTCGGCGTCGACTTCGTTGACCGTCAGGCTGACCCCGTCGACGCAGATCGAGCCTTTCTTGGCGATGTAGCGCAGCAGCGCCGCGGGCGCGCGGAAGCGCCAGCGCTGCGCGCGCGCGTCCTCGTGCACGCCCAGCACCGCACCGACGCCGTCGACGTGGCCGCTGACCATGTGCCCGCCGAGCCGGTCGGTCGGGCGCATCGCCCGTTCCAGGTTGAGCACGGCGCCGGGACGCAGCGCGCCGAGCGTGGTCAGCGCCAGGGTTTCGGTGGACGCGTCGGCCTCGAACCAATCGCGCTCGAACGCGATCGCGGTCAGGCACACGCCGTTGACGGCGATGCTCTCGCCGAGCCTGGGTTCGGAGAAATCCAGCGTGCCGGTGGCGATGCGCAGGCGCACGTCGCCGCCGAGATCCTGCGTGGCGGCGAGCGAGCCGACGCCTTCGATGATGCCGGTGAACATCAGCCGGCCTCCTGGCGGGCGGCCGCCGGGCAGGTGTTGCGAACGAACTGGGTCATGAAACGTTTCCCGCGTGATGTTGAGCGAAAAACGCCTCAAGGCTCGAAGACAACGCACGGGCCGCGGCGCGGCCGCAGCCTCGGGCGCCCGTCCTTGCGGCGGGCGTCGCGCGTAGCCGTCTTCTTTCATCCGGACTGTGACCGTCGGCTCCGGCATCGGACCGGATCTGCTGACCCGCCCGGCCGGGACGTCCTGGGACGCGCGGCCGGGCAGCGCTCGCGGGCTCGCGCGTCGCCGCGCCTACCGCCGGTGGGGAGTTCCGCCCCGCCCTGAAGACGTTACCTGTGGGTGCCGGCGAACCGGCGCGCGCAGTTTAGCACCGGCCGCCCGAGCGTCCGGAGCCGGCCCACCGCCGCGGCCGCGATGCAGCGTTCCGCCGCGGCGCGGCCGGACCGGTCGCGGGCCGCCCCGGTGCGGCCTCCGGGCGGCCGCGCCGGCCGCTGGCCTCAGCCCGGCTTGCGCCGCAAATGCAGGTGCAGCGGCCATTGGACGGTGCGCACGTCCTCGGCCGCGCCCCAGGCCGCGCTCAGCGCCGCGCGGTGCAGCGCCACCGGGTCGTCGCCGGTGGCGGCTCGGCAGCGCTCGACAGCCGACAGACTGTGCAAATAGCCCAGCCAGCGGCTCAGGCTCCATTCGGCCTCCAGCCACAACGCCGGCGCCGGCAGGGCGGCGAACGGCCAGCGGTAGCCGGCATAGCCGTCGCGGACCTCGGCGTTCTCCGTCTGCCAATAGGGACCGATGCGGGCACGGAAGGCCTCGACCGCCTCGACCATGCCCTCCGGCGGCAGGAAATCGCCATAGGCCCACACCGCCAGCACCCCGCCGGGCACCAGCACGCGCTCGCATTCGGCGTAGAAACGCTCGCGATCGAACCAGTGCATCGCCTGCGCGACCGCGACCAGTTCGACGCTGGCATCGGCCAGCGAGCAGCGCTCCGCCGGCTCGATCGCCAGGCTCACCCGGCCCTCGCCGCGCAATGCCGCCTCGCGCGCCCAATGGCGCTCGATCTGCGCCGCGCTCGGCTCGGTCGCGTGCACCCGCTCGAACCGCGCGGCCAAGCCTCGGGTGGCCTGGCCGCTGCCGCAGCCCGGCTCCCACACCCGCACCGCCGTCGCCGGCAGTTGCGCGGCGATGGCGTCGAACATGGCGTCGGGATACTCCGGCCGCGACGCGGCGTAGCTTTGCGCCAGGGCGGAGAAATGGTCCTTGAAGGGATTCGAGCTCATGAGGCAGGCCCAACGGTCAGGAGGCAAGAGTCGGCGACGCTTCGGGCGGGCTCCTGACGCCGGCCCGCCGACGTCTAGGGTTTGGGCCGCAGCAGCACCCGCATATCCCCGCCCAGCTGGCGCACATCGACCAGCTCCAGCTTGCGTTTGTCCGCCATCGCCTCGATGCCGAGGCCGTCGAACAGCGGCCGCGCGCGTTCGCCGAGCAGCACCGGGGCCATGTAGAGCAGCACTTCGTCGACCCAGCCGCCGGCCAGGAAGGCGCCGGCCAGGGTCGCGCCGGCTTCGAGCTGGATTTCGTTGACGCCGCGAGCGGCGAGCAGCTTGAGCACCGCTTCCAGGTCCATCAGGCCTTCGCGCACCGGCACCGCGGCGTGTTCGGCGGCGAAGCCGCGCGGCAGCTTGGCGTCGGGCGCGTGCAGGTACAGGGTCGGCGCCTCGCCGCCGCGCACGCGGCCGCGGGCGATCGTGGCCAGGCCCGGGTCGAGCACCACCCGCAGCGGCGCCACGAACGGCGTGTCGTCGCCCAGGCGCACGGTCAGCTCGGGGTCGTCGGCGAGCACGGTTCCGGCACCGGTCACGATCGCGCCGCAACGCGCCCGCCAGCGCTGCACGTCCAGGCGCGAGGCCGGGCCGCTGATCCATTTCGATTCGCCGCTGGCCAAGGCGCTGCGGCCGTCGAGGCTGGTCGCCAGCTTGACCCGCAGCCACGGCCGGCCACGCTCGATCCGCGACAGGAAACCGCGGTTGAGCGTGCGCGCCTGCGCTTCCATCAGGCCGCTGGCGACCTCGATGCCGGCCGCCTGCAAGCGGGCGAAACCGGCGCCGTCGACCTGCGGGAACGGGTCGCGCATCGCCGCGATCACCCGTCCCACGCCGGCCTCGATCAAGGCCTCGCTGCAGGGCCCGGTGCGGCCGGTATGGGCGCAGGGCTCCAGGGTCACGTAGGCGGTGGCGCCGCGCGCGCGATCGCCGGCGGCGCGCAGCGCGAGCACCTCGGCATGCGGCTCGCCGGCGCGCTGGTGCCAGCCCTCGCCGACGACCTCTTCGCCGTGCGCCAGCACGCAGCCGACCATGGGATTGGGCTTGGTGGTGTAGGCACCCTGCTCGGCCAGGCGCAACGCGCGGGCCATCAGGGCGTGATCGATAGCGCTGAAGGAGGCGGTCATCGGCTCATTCTGGGCCCGACGCGCGCGAATAGCGACCGCGTCCGCATCGCTGGGCGTCATCGCGCCGGCCGTGACAGCGCCGATCGGGATCGCGGCGATGGCCCGCGTGACGGCGCAGCGGCGCGGCCGCCGCACGAGCGGCGGGCGCCGGCGGTTCTCGCCGGAAGCGAACGGCCGCAGATTCAGCGCTTGCGGTTGCGCTCGTGCGCGGGTTCCTCGCCGAGCAGCGGCAGTTGCCCGTCGCCGGGCGCGTCGCGTTCGAGCCGATCGAGTTCTTCGCGGAAATCGGCCACGTCCTCGAAGGCGCGATAGACCGAGGCGAAACGCACGTAGCCGACGTGGTCGAGCTTGCGCAGCTCGTCCATGACGAAATCGCCGACCCGCCGCGAAGCCAGCTCGCGCTCGGCGGTCATGCGCAGGCGGTGCACCACCGCGCGCACCGCGGCCTCGACCTGCTCTTCCGAGACCGGCCGCTTGTGCAGCGCGCGGTCCATGCTCAGACGCAGCTTGCGCGCGTCGAACGGCTCGCGGCGGCCGTCGCCCTTGATGATCATCGGCAGCTTGAGCTCGATGGTCTCCAGCGTCGAAAACCGTTCGCCGCAGGCCTCGCAGACGCGCCGGCGCCGGATCGTGGCGCCGTCGTCGGACACCCGCGAATCGATCACGCGGGTGTCCTGGTGCTGGCAGAAGGGGCAATGCATGGGAAGCCGGGATTTGGGATTCGGGAATCGGGATTCGGAAAGTCAAAAGCGCTTGCGGCGGATGCCAGCATAGTGCCAAGCCGCCGCGAATGCGCTCTCCATCCCCGAATCCCTACTCCCGAATCCCGGCGCTTAGCCGTACACCGGGAACTGCGCGCACTGCTTGGTGACGTTCTCGCGCACGCCGGCGATGACCTTGGCGTCCTTGGGATGGTCCAGCACGTCGCAGATCCACTCGGCCAGGGCCACGCAGTCGGCTTCCTTGTAGCCGCGGGTGGTCACCGCCGGGGTGCCGATGCGCAGGCCGGAGGTCACGAACGGCTTCTGCGGGTCGTTCGGGACGGCGTTCTTGTTGACCGTGATATGGGCCTGGCCGAGCGCGGCTTCGGCGTCCTTGCCGGTGATGCCCTTGCCGATCATGTCGACCAGCATCAGGTGGTTCTCGGTGCCGCCGGAGACGATCTTGTAGCCGCGATTGATGATCGTCTTGGCCATGGCCTGGGCGTTCTTGACCACCTGTTCCTGGTAGGCCTTGAACTCCGGGTCCAGCGCTTCCTTGAACGCCACCGCCTTGGCCGCGATCACGTGCATCAGCGGACCGCCCTGGATGCCCGGGAAGACGATGCTCTGCAGCTTCTTGGTCAGGTCCTCGTCGGCGCCCTTGGCCAGGATGATGCCGCCGCGCGGGCCGCGCAGGGTCTTGTGGGTGGTCGAGGTGACCACATGGGCGTGCGGCAGCGGGTTCGGGTAGACGCCGGCGGCGACCAGGCCGGCGACATGGGCCATGTCGACGAACAGGTAGGCGCCGATTTTGTCGGCGATGGCGCGGAAGCGCGCCCAGTCGATCTTCTGCGAGTAGGCGCTGAAGCCGGCCACGACCATCTTCGGCTTGTGTTCCAGGGCCAGCTTCTCGACTTCGTCGTAGTCGATCAGGCCCTGGGCGTCGACGCCGTACTGCACGGCGTTGAACAGCTTGCCGGAGGCGTTGACCTTGGCGCCGTGGGTCAGGTGGCCGCCGTGGGCCAGGGACATGCCGAGGATGGTGTCGCCGGGGTTGAGCAGGGCGAAATACACCGCCTGGTTGGCCTGCGAGCCCGAATGCGGCTGCACGTTGGCGTAGTCGGCTCCGAACAGCTGCTTGACCCGGTCGATCGCCAGCTGCTCGGCGATGTCGACGTATTCGCAGCCGCCGTAGTAGCGCTTGCCCGGGTAACCCTCGGCGTACTTGTTGGTCAGCACGCTGCCCTGGGCCTCCAGCACGCGCGGGCTGGCGTAGTTTTCCGAGGCGATCAGTTCGACGTGGTCTTCCTGGCGGCGGGCCTCGGCCGCAATGGCCTGGGCGAGCTCGTCGTCGAATCCGGCAATACGGGTGTGGCTGGGGAACATTCGCGGCCTCGGAAAGAAGTACGGACGGGAGGGGGAGGTACGCCGCGTCAGGCCGGGCCCGCGTGGCAGGGGGCGGGCTTGACGTAAGACTTGAAATGTTAGCCTAGGGGCGTATGGCGGCCAACCGCCAAAGCGGGGCTGCCGCGGCGCCCCGACCCGGCGGACAATGCGCCGACCTCCCCTCCCCAAGGCCCGCCCTCCCCGGCCGGCCCGCTCGATCTTGGATGCCCCGACCGTGAAATGGGTCTTCGTCTTCGCGTTCCTCGCCAGCGCCGTGTACGTGCATTTCCGCGGCCGGGTCCGGCACCGGCTCGGCCGCCAGTTGCTCGACCATTCGACCTTCATGGCGCCGATCAACGTGCTGATGTACGCCTGCTCGCGGGTGCCGACCACCGCCTTCCTGAACCCGGACCAGCACTTCCCCGAGCTGGAGCCGCTGCGCGCGCGCTGGCGCGAGATCCGCGCCGAGGCCCTGCACCTGCGCGAGCTGCAGCAGATCAAGGCCGCCGACGGCTACAACGATGTCGGCTTCAACTCGTTCTTCCGCCGCGGCTGGAAGCGCTTCTACCTGAAGTGGTACGACGACGCCCATCCCTCGGCGGCCGAGCTGTGCCCGGTCACCACCCAGTTGCTGCGCGAGATCCCCGGGGTCAAGGCGGCGATGTTCACCGAGCTGCCGCCGGGCGGCGAGCTGCGCCCGCACCGCGACCCTTACGCGGGCTCGCTGCGCCTGCATCTGGGCCTGGACACGCCCAACGACGACGCCTGCTTCATCGACGTCGACGGCCAGCGCTACAGCTGGCGCGACGGCGAGTGGACCATGTTCGACGAAACCTATATCCACTGGGCCCAGAACGGCTCCAGCCAGAACCGGATCATCCTGTTCTGCGACATCGAACGGCCGATGCGCTGGGCCTGGGCGCGCGGGCTGAACCGCTTCATCGCCCAGCGCCTGATCGCCGCCGGCGCCTCGCCCAACCAGGAAGGCGACAAGACCGGCGCGATCAACAAGCTGTTCAAGTACTTCTACGCGGTGCGGCTGAAGACCAAGGCGCTCAAGGAGCGCAGCAAGGGCTCCTACTACGCGATCAAGTACCTGGCGGTGCTGGCGGTGGTGGCCCTGATCGTCTGGTGGTGAGCCGCCGCACGGCGCGACCGCCGATGCGCCGGCCTGGAAACGTCGCTGGGACGCAGCTTGGCGCTGAAGCTTGCGCAGGCCGGCCTGCGCAGGCGCGACGGCCGGCAAGGCATTAACGGATCCAACGGCCGGCCCGGGCTTGCGCCGCCCGCCCCTGCGGCCCGGCGCCCGCAGGTTCACCTGCCCGCAAGGCCCCGCGCTGGAACCCGCCCCCCGGCTGCGGGATAATCGGCTATTCGCAACGCCCCCCGCCCCGCCTTCCGGCCGTTCCGGCCGGGCTCGGCGCGCGCCTCTGCTTCGGAGTCTGCATGCAATACATCTACACCATGAACGGCGTCAGCAAGACCGTGCCGCCGAAGCGTCAGATCATCAAGGACATTTCGCTGTCGTTCTTCCCGGGCGCCAAGATCGGCCTGCTCGGCCTCAACGGCGCCGGCAAGTCCACCGTGCTCAAGATCATGGCCGGCGTCGACACCGACTTCACCGGCGAAGCGCGCCCGGCCACCGGCATCAAGGTCGGCTACCTGCCGCAGGAACCGCAGATCGACCCGGAAAAGACCGTGCGCGAAGCGGTCGAGGAAGGCGTGGGCGAAGTGCTCAACGCCCAGGCCGCGCTGGAAGCGGTGTACGCCGCCTACGCCGAGGAAGGCGCCGACTTCGACGCCCTGGCCAAGGAACAGGAGCGGCTGGAGGCGATTCTCGCCGCCGGCGACGCCCACACCCTGGAAAACCAGCTCGAAGTCGCCGCCGACGCGCTGCGCCTGCCGCCGTGGGATGCGGTGGTCGGCAAGCTGTCGGGCGGCGAGAAGCGCCGCGTCGCGCTGTGCCGCCTGCTGCTGCAGAAGCCGGACATGCTGCTGCTCGACGAACCGACCAACCACCTCGACGCCGAATCGGTCGAATGGCTGGAACAGTTCCTGGCCCGCTACACCGGCACCGTGGTGGCGGTCACCCACGATCGCTACTTCCTCGACAACGCCGCCGAGTGGATCCTCGAGCTCGACCGCGGCCGCGGCATTCCGTGGAAGGGCAACTACACCGAGTGGCTGGTGCAGAAGGACGAGCGCCTGAAGCAGGAAGAGAACCAGGAAAAGGCGCGCCAGAAGGCGATCCAGAAGGAACTGGAGTGGGCGCGGCAGAACGCCAAGGGCGGCCGCTCCAAGGGCAAGGCGCGCCTGGCCCGGATCGAAGAGCTGCAGGCGGTCGATTACCAGCGCCGCCAGGAAACCAACGAAATCTTCATCCCGCCGGGCGAGCGCCTGGGCAGCAAGGTGATGGAGTTCAAGAACGTGTCGAAGAAGTTCGGCGACCGCCTGCTGATCGACGACCTCAGCTTCGTCGTGCCGCCGGGCGCGATCGTCGGCATCATCGGCCCCAACGGCGCCGGCAAGTCGACCCTGTTCAAGATGATCATTGGCCAGGAGAAGCCGGACTCGGGCGAGATCGACATGGGCCCGACCGTCAACCTGGCCTACGTCGACCAGAGCCGCGACAAGCTGGAAGGCAACCACAACGTCTTCCACGAAGTGTCCGGCGGCCTGGACATCCTCAACATCAACGGCATCGAGATCCAGTCGCGGGCCTACATCGGCCGCTTCAACTTCAAGGGCCAGGACCAGCAGAAGATGGTCGGCAGCCTGTCGGGCGGCGAACGCGGCCGTCTGCACCTGGCCAAGACCCTGCTGCAGGGCGGCAACGTGCTGCTGCTCGACGAACCGTCCAACGACCTCGACGTGGAAACCCTGCGCGCGCTGGAAGACGCCCTGCTCGAATTCCCGGGCAACGCCTTCGTGATCTCGCACGACCGCTGGTTCCTCGACCGCATCGCGACCCACATCCTGGCCTTCGAAGGCGACTCGCACGTCGAGTTCTTCCAGGGCAACTACCGCGAGTACGAAGAGGACAAGAAGCGCCGCCTGGGCGAAGAAGGCGCCAAGCCGCATCGCCTGCGCTTCAAGGCGCTGAAGTAAGCCGCAGCCCGCCGCGCGAGCGGCCGCCGCGATGCGAACGCGACGGGACCGGCGACGGTCCCGTCGCGCTATCCGGCGCGGACTCGCGCAACGGGCATCGGTCGCATTGCCGGCGCGACCGGCCGCCGGCCAGCGCAGCGCCGCGGTTTTCCCGCGCCGCCGCCGGCGTTACCCTGCACCGAGCACCGCCTCACGGATTCCGCCATGACCGTACTGCACGCATTCGAACTCGAAGGCCTGCGCCGCGCAGGCTCGCTGGTCGCCTCGATCCTGGCGGCCATGCGCGAGGCCGCCGTGCCCGGCGCGGTATCGCGCGATCTCGACGCGATCGGCGCGGCGATGCTGCGCGAGGCCGGCGCGCGATCGGCGCCGCAGCTGACCTACGATTTTCCCGGCGCCACCTGCATCAGCATCAACCAGGTCGCCGCGCACGGCATTCCCGACCTCAGCGTGCTGCGCGAGGGCGACCTGGTGAACATCGACGTCTCCGCCGAACTGGACGGCTATTTCGCCGACACCGGCGGCAGCTTCGTGGTCGGCCAGGCCAGCGCCGCGCAGCAGAAGCTGCTCGATGCCACCCGCGAGGCGCGCGACGCCGCGATCGCGCAGTTGCGCGCCGGCCAGCCGATCAACAGCATCGGCCGCACGGTCGAATCGGTCGCGGCCCGGCGCGGTTTCAAGGTGATCCGCAACCTCGGCAGCCACGGCGTCGGCCGCGCCTTGCACGAAGCGCCGGGCAACATCCCCGGCTACTACGATCCGCGCGACACCCGCCGCCTGCACGAGGGCATGGTGATTACGATCGAACCGTTCCTGGCCACCCACACCACCCGCACCGAAGAAGGCGAAGACGGCTGGTCGATGCTGTGCCGGCGCGGCTTCGCCGCGCAATTCGAGCACACCGTGGTGGTGACTTCGGGCGAACCGATCGTGGTGACTTGAAGGCCGGGATGGGGATTCGGGATTCGGGATTCGGAAAAGCCGGGGCCGGGTTTTCGTTGTTTGAACTTGCATTGGAATAGGACTTGATCGCCATGAACTTCATGCAGACGTTGCGCAACCGCTGGCAGCAGGCCGGCACCCTGGTCTGCGTGGGGCTGGACCCGGAGCCGACGCGGTTTCCGGCGCGTTTCGCCGGCGACGCCGATGCGGTGTTCGCCTTCAACCGCGACATCGTCGACGCCACCGCCGAATACGCCTGCGCGTTCAAGCCGCAGATCGCCCACTTCGCCGCGCTCGGCGCCGAAGCGGCGCTGAACCGGCTGATCGAACACATCCACGCCGCGCATCCGGGCATTCCGGTGATCCTGGACAGCAAGCGCGGCGACATCGGCAGCACCGCACAGCATTACGCCGCCGAGGCCTTCGACCGGTACCGCGCCGATGCGGTCACCGCCAACCCGTATCTCGGGCGCGATTCGGTGCAGCCCTTCCTCGACCGCGCCGAGCGCGGCGTGGTGGTGCTGTGCCGCACCTCCAACCCCGGCGCCGGCGATCTGCAGGATCTGATCGTCGACGGACGCCCGCTGTACCAGCGCGTCGCCGAGAAGGTCGCGCGCGAGTGGAACGGGCACGGAAATTGCGCGCTGGTGGTCGGCGCGACCTGGCCGGCGCAGTTGCGCGAAGTGCGCGCGATCGTCGGCGAGATGCCGTTCCTGGTGCCCGGCGTCGGCGCCCAGGGCGGCGACGTCGAAGCGGTGGTGAGCAACGCCAAGACCGCCGACGGCAGCGGCCTGATGGTCAGCAGCTCGCGTGCGATCCTGTACGCCTCTTCCGGCGACGACTACGCGGCCGCCGCCGCGGCCGCTGCGCGCGAGCTGCGCGATCAGATCAACCGCTATCGCTGAGCGCTTGCGCGCCGGCGAATTCGTGCAGCCGCCCGTCGCGGTGCACGTACAGCCGCGGCGACAGGTTGTAGGCCGAGGACTGGACGATTTCGCCGGCCACGTCCTGCAATGAGGCCAGGCTGTCGGCGTCCTCGCTGCCGCAGACCATCAGCTCGTCGCGCGCGGCGATCGCGAACACCGGCTCGCCGCGGATCTCCAGGCGGTCGCGCCAGTGTTCGAACAGCAGCACCATGCTGGCGTCGTAGTTGCGGTCCAGGCGCGCGGCGTAGCGGCCGCCGCCGCCCTGCACGTCCAGTTCGGGCAGGAACCGGGTCAGGTTCTCCAGCGCCTGCGCGCGCAGGGCCTGCGCATCCAGGCCGCGGCGTTCGGCCTCGGCCGGCGAGAGATAACTCATCGAATCCGGCGAGTCCTCGACATAGGTCAGCACCAGGTCGCCGGCCAGCGGCTCGACGATGAACGGCATCGCGTTGCGGATGCCCATCGAGCGAGTCTGCTGCAAGGCGATCTCGTGCCAGCCGCGAGTCTTGAGCACCGGCAGGATGGCCGAGCGCGCCGCGTCGCTGCCGCGGCCGATGCCGAGCTGCAGCTCGCGCGCCGAAGCGATCTGATCGGCGAACACCGCTTCCGGCTCGTCCGGCGCATCGAGGTAACGCTGGTAACTGTTGCCGAGGAAATGGGTCGCCTGAAACCCGTCCGGCAGGCGCCAGTCGATTTTGGCGTCGGCCGCGCCGGCGCCGTGCGAGATCGCGACCGTGGCCTCGGGCCAGGCCGCGCGTATCGCCTGCGCGTAGCGTTCGGCGAACGCCACCAGATCCATCGGCTCGGCGCGTTGCGCAGCCTCGCGCCTGCCGCCGAACAGCTTGCTGAACAACGACATGACCTACCCCCTGTGGGCCAGCGTCCCCGGACTATACGGCGCATGTGACAGGCGCAATCGCCGCCGCCGCGGTTTTCCGACTGACGGCACAGGCCGTCGGAGACGCGCGCCGCGGGGCGAGGCCGCGGGCCGGCGCGGCCCGCCCTGCCCGGCCGACGCTCAGCGCAACCAGGCGCGCAAGGCCGCGATCGGGAAGCGCAGCCAGATCGCCGCGAACACCCCGGCGCGCATCGCCGCGCCGCGCCGCGGCGCCTCGAACTTGCAGAAGTAGCGCCACAGCCCGCGGTGCTTGTGCCATTCGACGAAGAACGGCCGCGAACGGCTGGACACGCCGCGCACGTGCACCACGCGCACGCCGTTGGCGACCGCGACCTCGGCGCCGGCCTGGCGCACCCGCCGGCACAGGTCCAGGTCCTCGGCGTGCAGGCGATACCCTTCGTCGAAGCCGCCGATGCGCTCGAACAGCCGGCGCGGCATCAGCATCAAGGCGCCCGAGGTCGCCTCGACCCGCTGCAGTACCGCCGTGTCGTCGGGCGCGATCGCCAGCTTGGGCGCCGCCCACGGGCGCAGCAGGCCGCCGAGCATCGCACCGAAATCGGGATCGCGCCGGCGCACCGCGGCATCGCGCTCGCCGTCTTCGCTGACCAGGTCGGCGCTGACCAGGGCCTCGCCGAGCGAGGCCGCGGCGGCGTGCAGGCGCTGCAAGGTGTCCGGCTCGACCATGCAGTCGGGATTGACGAACGCCACCCAGCCGCAGTGGCTCCCCGGCGGCGGCGGTTCCAGCTCGGCCACGCCCTGATTGCAACCGACCGAGAAGCCGGGATTGTCGGGGTTGGCGATGAAACGCACGCGCGGGTCCAGCGAGGCGTGGCGCTGGACGATCTCCAGGGTGCCGTCGTCGGACTGGTTGTCGACCACCCGGATCGCGCCGACGCCGCGACCGTTGCGCAGCCGGGTCAGGCACTCGTCGATGGTCGCGGCGCTGCGGTAGCTGACCACGACCGCGCCCAATCCGGCCCCCGAGGCGGTTTCGGGGCGGACGGACGGATCGGGCTCAGAGGAAAAAATCACGTTGCGGTTCCGGTGGGCCGATGCGTTCCAGGCGCTCGGCGAGTTGTTCGCGCAGCCCGCGCAGCGGGTCCTGCATGAGGAAATGGGCCAGGCGCGGGTGCCAGTCCGGCCAGCGCGCGGCCAGGGCCTCCATGTCGCCGTCGCAGGGACGGCCTTCGCCGCCGCGCGCGACATAGGCGGTGTCGCACAATACGTTGCGCCACCCCAATCCGGCCAGTCGCAGCGACAGATCGGTCAGCGCCGCGTACCAGGAGCCGTAGCTGGCCGCGTCCAGGCCGCCGGCGCGGCGCCGCGCCTTGCCGCGCAACAGCACCGCATGGCCGACCGCCGCCGGCAGCTCCGGATGCGCCGCCGGCATCTGCGCCAGCGCGCGCGCCAGGCGGTCGGCGTCGTCGCCGTCCGGTTGCGGCGCGATCTCGCCGACGCGCGGCCAGGCCGCGGCTTCGCCGGCGTTGCACCAGGGCGTGGCGGTGGCGATCGCGCCGTCGGCGGCGAAGCAGGCGCTCAGCCGCGTCAGCCAGCCCGGCGCGGGCACGGCGTCGGCCGCGAGCACCGCCACGTCGGCTTCGCCGCAGGCGCCGAGCACTTCGTCCAGATGCGCCACCTCGCCGATGCTGCGCTGGCGCCGGCTGTAGTCGGCACGCAAGGCGGTGCGCGCCAGCCAGCGTTCGACGATGGCGTAGCCGCGCGGCCCGGCCTGGGCATCGTCGGCCAGCCAGACCCGCGCGCCCGGCGGCGTGCACAGGTCCAGCGCGGCCAGGCAGGCGTCGAGCGCGTCGTCGTCGACCCCGACCGGCACCACGACGATGGGCAGTTCTGTCATGCCGCGGTTCTATCACGAACCCGCAGGGTCCCGCAGCCGGTGCGGCCGCGGGGCCGTCACCGGAGGGGCGCCGCTTATTTCTTCTTCGGCTGCAGCGGCTCCATGGCGCGGAAGCGGCGGCTGTACTCGTCGGTCAGCTCGCGCGACTCCATCGGATTGCGGACCAGGGTCGGGGTCAGCAGGATGATGGTTTCGCGGCGGGTGGTCTTGGAGTTCTGCCGGCCGAACAAACCGCCGACCACCGGGATCCGGCTCAACCCCGGCAGCCCCTTGGAGCCGCGGTCGGTCTGGTCGGCGATCAGGCCCGCCAGCAGCACCGTCTCGCCGCTCTGCACCGCCGCCTCGGTCTTGAGCTTCTTGGTGTTGATGACGACGTTGCTGCTGTTGGCGTTGAGCGGATTGCCGGCCGAGCTGACCTCCTGGACGATGTCCAGGAACACCATGCCGTCGCGGCTGACCCGCGGCCGCACCTTGAGGATTACGCCGGTGTCCAGGTACTGCACCTGGCTGTAGGTGTTGTTGTTGCCGGTGCCGGCGTTGACCGACACCGACTCGATCGGGATGCGGGTGCCGACGTTGAGGGTGGCCTCGGCGTTGTTGCGCACGAACACCGACGGGGTCTGCAGGATATGCACGTCGGTGACCTGGTCCAACGCGGTCAGCACCGCCGCGGCGTTGTTCTTGATCAGCGACCAGGCCAGGCCCTCGCCGCTCTTGCCGCCGATGCTGCCGGCGATCGTGCTCCACTTCGACGGCACCAGCGGATTGGTGCGGCGGTTGAGGTCGCCGAAGCCGTTGTCGATGGTGGCGCGCTCGAGGAACCACTGCACGCCGTACTCCAGGCCGTTGTTGAGCTCGACCTCGGCGACCTGGGCCTCGATGTGCACCTGCATCGGCATGACGTCGAGCTTGTCGATCACGTCGCGGATCGACTTCCAGGCCTGCGGGCTGCTGCGCACCAGGATCGAATTGGTTTCCTCGACCGCGGCCACGCCGACCTTGGCGCCGTCGACTTCCAGCGTCACCGCGCCGTTGCCGGCCTGGCGCGAGCCCAGCGACATGCCGCTGCCCAGGCCGCCACCGCTGCTGCCGCCGCTGGAACCGCCATCGCTGGAGCTCTTGCCGATGTCGGCGGTGGAGCCGCCGTCGCCGTCGCGCAGCTCGACCGACTCCAGCCCCGGCATCAGCGAGGGCGCGCCGTCGCCGCCGCCACCGCCGCCGCTGCGGCCGGCGCCGTACACCTCGGCCAAGCGGTCGGCGAGATCCTTGGCCTTGATGTACTTGAGTTCGCGCGTGTACAGCTGGACGTTGTCGCCGGCGCTGTCGATCCGGTCCAGCCAGTCCTTGATGTCGTCCAGGTAGTCGGCCTGCGGGGTGATCACCATCACCGCGTTGGCGCCTTCCAGCGGCATGAAGCGGAACATGCCCGAGACCGGCGATTTGCTCTGCTCGCCGAACACCTTCTCCAGGTCGGCCACCACCCTGGTGGCCTTGCCCGACTGCAGCGGGAACACGCCCACCGACATGCCCGACAGCCAGTCGACGTCGAACACCTCGACCGTGCGCAGGTAGTTCTCGAGTTCGGCGCGGGTGCCGCCGACGGTGATGACGTTGCGCGAATTGTCGACGTTGACGATCGCGTTCGGCCGCGCGTAGGGCTTGAGGATCTTCTCCATCTCGGTGGCCGAGATGAACTTCAGCGGCACGGTGCGCACCTCGAAGCCGCGCGCGGCGGCCGGCGAGGCGGTGCTGGGCGCGACGTTGCCGGCCAGGGCCTGGTCGGAGGGCACGATGTTGTAGCGGCCGCCGGTGTAGACCAGCCGCGCGTTGTTCCAGCTCAGCACCATCTCCAGCAGGTTCAGCGCTTCCGAGGCGCTGACCGGCTTGGGCGTGGCCAGGGTCACGGTGCCCTGCACGCCCGGCGCGATGACGTAGTTCTGCCCGAGCATGTCGCCGAGGATGGCCTTGGCCACCGCGTGCACCGACTCGCCTTCGAAGTTGAAGGTGGCGCTGCCGCTGGTCGCGCCCAGCCCTGGCGGCGGCGCCGAAGCGGCGCGCCGGTTGATGGTCTGGCCGGTGCCGCGGCGGATCTGCGCCTGCGGTCCCTCCTCGTCGGCCTTGGCCTCCAGCGGCTGCTGGACCACGCCGTCGCGGGTGACGCGCACGCCGCTGTCGGCGGCGGACTCGCCGGCCTGGTTGCCGCGCAAGGCGGACGGATCGCCGTCGCGATGCACGCGCGGCGACACCACGCTGGCGCACGAGGCCAATTGCGTGGCGATGATCGCCGCGACCAGGGCATTGCTGGCGTATTGCTGGGGACGTAGCTTCATGCGTTCACTCTACGGCGTGTTGGCCGGGGGTTGAGCGGCTTGCTGCTGCCGCAGTTGCGCGCGTCGCGCCTCGATCCGCTTGCGGATGGCTTCCATTTGCGCCTGCTCGGTCAGCGGCGCGGCGTTGCTGGCTTCGTTCGGCGCCGCCTCGGCCGGTTTGACCGGCTGCGGCGGCGGCACCTGCGACACGCTGCGATTGGGCGGCTGCGGCTGGGGTTGCGGCACCGGCTGCGGCGGTTGCGGCGGCGGGATCGGCCGGCCCGGCTGCGGCACCGCGCCCGGCACGCTGCCCGGCGTGGGCCCGGCGACCTGGGTCGGCGGTTCGCCGCCCTGGCCGTTGAACACGCGCAGGTCCAGTTCGCGCCGCCCCTCGGGGCCCTCGAACACCGCCCGCCGCGGTTCCAGCGACGTCAGCCGCCAGGCAGGGTGCGATTCGGGCACTTCGCCGAGCTTGACCCGCACCGATTCGCTGCCGTCGGCCGGTTGCAGGAAGGCCATCGACAGCTGCGGAGTGATCAGCACGCTGGTCAGCAGGTAGTCGAACGCGGCGGCCTGGTTCTCGCCTTCGCCCTTGCCCTGCATGAAGAACGGCTTCGGCCGGCGGTCGTCGACGAACAACGGCCGCGCCGCGATCTCGCTGTACTTGGCCAGCGGGCCGAGCGAATCGGCAGCGCTCTTGCCCGATTGCGGCAGCGGCTTGATCAGGGTCGGGTCTTCGTCGAGCTGAGCCACGCTGCGGCCCATGCCGGCCAAGGCCAGCACCCAGGACAACAGCGCCCAGCCGGCCACGGTGGCCAACAACCAGGTGCGCGGGCTGGCGTCGTCAAGGCGCATCGGCGTCCCCCGCAGCGGTGTTGGTGGCGGCGGAGGCAGCGCCTGCCGTGCCCGGGCCCGGACGCAGGTAACCGTACAGGTCGAAACTCACGTCGAGGCCGCCGTCGTTGGCCGGGCCGGCGGTGCCGGGCACGAAGTAGCCGCGGGTGGAGAGCAGGTTGAGGTTGCCGACGAACAGCCGGGGCGACCCGCTTTCCAGCGAATGCAGCACCGCCGCGGTCTCCGGCGCGCCGCAGCGCAGGCGCACCTGCACCACCACCCGCGCGTAGCGGTCGCGGCGCGGCTCGGCCAGCGGCGAGCGGTTGACGATGCCGCAGCTGCGGTTGCCCGGGCTGGCCTGCAACACCACGGTTTCCAAGCGCTGGACCAGGCCGGCGGTGGCCAGCTCGGCGGTGGCCTCGGGCAGGAAGCCAGGGCGGTCGGCCTGGCGCTTGCGCACCTCGTCCAGGCGGTTGCGGATCTGCGGCGCCTGCCGCAGCTCCATGCGCTGGCGCAGTTCGCGCTGCTGCAGGTCGGACAGTTCGTCGCCGGCTTCCATCATCGGCACCGTCCACCAGGGGTGGATCAGCACCGCATAGGCGACCGCGAGCGTCGCCAGCAGCAGGCCCAGGGCCAGCCAGCGTTCGCGGTCCGCGCCGAGGGATCGCCAGTTACGGGCCACGCGCGGCCTCCGGGTTTTGCGGTTTGGGCGGGCCGATCTCGGCGGTCAGGGTGAAGCGGTCGCGATTGGTCGCCGGGTCCGGTTGCACCGCGCCGGTCAGCGCCGGCGAACGCCACAGCGGCGTGCCCTGCAGCTTGCCGATCAGCGCCGAGGCTTCGCCGCTGAGGCCGATCATCAGCAGGCTCTCGTCTTCGATCGCGAGTTTTTCCAGATAAGTGCCGTCGGGCAAGCGGCGGCTGAGTTCGTCGATCACCTCGACGGTGCTGGGCCGCGCTTTGCGGGTACGGTCGAGGAAGGCCTGGCCCTGGATCAGGTCGACCAGTTCCTGGCGCTGGATCGCGGCCTGGCGCGCACCGGCGGCGTTGCGGGAAATGGTCTGCTTGAGGTCGGCGATCGCTTCGCGGCGGTTCTCCAGCACCTGCCACAGAGCCGCGGCCAGGGCCAGCACGGCGACCGCGGCCAGGGCCAGATTCCAGTAGCGGAACGGATCGCTGCGGGTGCTGCGCTGCGCCGGAGGCAGCAGATTGACCCCGAGCGGTGCGCCGTCGGCGCCGGCGACTTCGATCCCCGACAGGGTCGACGCCAGCGGGCCGATCGCGGCCAGCTGCGGGTCCAGCACCTGGCGCGGCACCGCGACCAGTTCGGCGTCGAGCTGGCCGTCGGCGTCGCGGCGCGCCAGCACGCGCGCGTCGTAGGCCACCGCATCGGCGGTGAAAGGCGTTTGCCGGTCGATCTCGAAGCCGACCACGTCGCGCAAGCGCTCGGCGGCGGCGGCCGGCAGGTTCAGGCGGCGGCGCAGACTGGACGCCGGCGGCAACAACAGCCAGCGCGGCAGCTCGGCCACGCGCGGCGGCAGCAACGGTTCCAACGGATCGGACGCGGCCGCTGCGGTCAGGTCGGCCAGGCTCGGCAGCACCGCCAGGTCGCGCACTTCGCCGGCCTGTTGCAGGCGCAGATGCACGCTGTCGCCGTCGACCTGCAGCAACAGACGGCCGCGGTCGACGCCGAGCGCCTGACGGGTCCGCAACGGCAGCCACGACGCCAGCGTGCGCCCCCACCAAGAGAAAAAGCCGCCCGCACCCGGCGCGAACCGGGCGCTGAGACGTCGCAACCGGTCATTGCCCGACCGACCCTCGGCAACCTGCGCATTCATCGTGACGAAGCTCCCTCCTCCCAACGCAGCGGCGTGTAGGCCATGCCGGGCATGGAACCTCCCCCCGCCCGCACGACCGCTCGCAACACCGCTTCGCGGCCATCCGCTAGCCGGGCGCGGCTGTCGATACTATAGGTGCCGCTGCGTTCGCCGACGAGACCGGGAAGATCTCCGCCGCCGGTGCCGCCGGGCAATTGTGATCCGGGCTGCGTTCTGCGCCGTTGCTCGACGATTTGTGTGCCATTCATGCCGATAGCATCGAGCACTTCCTTGGACGCGAACGCAGGTTCGGGCCGCGTGCGGCCGCTGTAAACCGTGACATGCGGCTCGATCTTTTCGTACAGCGCCGGCGTGAAGCCCAGCACCTGTTCGAGTTCGGCCACGCTTTCGAACTCCGCATCCTTGGCGCCGTAAGGACGACCGGCCGAGGCGTAGTCGGCGTCTTCGGCGCCGCCGGCCGGCTGGGTCAGGGTATCGGCATCGCGCCAATCCATGATCGCCGCGGCCAGGCGCGCGGCCTCGGCCTGCTCCAGTCCGCCGGCGCTCTGCATCAGTCCGGCCAGCACGGTGGCGTCGCCCTGGTTGAGGTCGACCTTGCCGTTCTCATCGACGATGCCGATCTCCAGCTGCGCGTCGCCGAAACGCCAACGATGCGGGCGGCCGTCGGGCTGCCACTGCAGCTTGGGGTCGTTCATCGCGACCCGGGTCATGGCGTACTCCAGGCCGGCGCGCGCTGCGTTCTGTGCCACCAGGCCGCGCACCATCACCCGTCCTTGCAGGTTCTCGGTGCGGGCGGTGAGGGCGAAGGCGCCGATCAACGCGGTCAGCAGCGCGATCAGCCACAGCACCAACAGCAGCGCCGCCCCACGCGAGCGTCCAGGCGCGGTTGCCGGATCGCGGCGCTCGCCGGCGCAAGCCGGCAGCGGCGCCGCGCGTCGCGCGATGCCTTGCGTTGTCGTCCCGATCGCTCGCGCCGTCCTCATCACAACTCCGGCACGAAGCCGCCGCTGGCGGTGGCCAACGGCAGCGACACGATCAGCGGCGGCCAGCGGCGGCCGTCGCGATCGACGAAGGTCGCCTCGACGAACAGCGGCAGTTGCTCCGGCGTGGTCCAGCGCTCCTGCCATTCGCCGAGTTCGCCGCGCTGCGGGTCGATCGAACGGTAACGGAAGCGTGCCGACTTCAGTCCGTCGACCAGCAACTCCGGCGGGCGCGGCTGCGGGTCCTTGATGGTCTCGCCGGCCAGCACCATCGACAGCGACAGCACCATGCGCGCCTGGTCGCCGTCGCTCTCGATCGCGAAATCGTGCAGATACGGCCCGCCCTGGCCGAGGTAGTCCGGCAGGTCGGCGACGAAGCGCAGACGGTCGGGCTCGCCGACGAAGCGCTGCGGCACCGCCGTGCTCTGGTCGAAGGCGAACGGGATCGGACGGGTCGCGGCGATGCGCTTGCGCAGGAACCCGACCACGGCGCGCTCGCGTTCGCTGCGCTGGGCCAGGGACTCGCCGCGCGCGGCGGTCTTGGTCGCCGCCGACAAGGTGGCGAAGGCCAGGGTCAGCCCGGCCACCAGCAACACCATCGCCAGCAGCACTTCGATCAGGGTGAAGCCGCGCGCAGCGGCGCGCGGCGCAAGGCGCGGGCGGACGACGGCGCCGTTCATGGCGAAATCTCGTTGGACGGCGGCGCGCTGCGCAGGCTGCGCAGCATCAACCGCCGGCCGGAACCGCCGTCGCCCCACTCCACCGCCAACTGCACTTCCATCAGCCGCAGCGCGTTGGGATCGATCGGCTGGGTCGAGGCCGGCGCCGGATCGCGCCATGGCTTCACTCCCAGCGTCCAGCGGTAACGCCCTTGTTCGAAATCGCCGCTGCGCTGGCCCGGCTTGAGCGCCTGGCCGACCCCGACCTGGTCCATCAGCGACTGCGCGTACATCGCCGCGCGCCCGGCATCGTTGGACCAGCGCACTTGGCGGGCGGCGCCGGACAGGGTGCCGAGCAACAGGGTCAAGGCCATGGCGAGCAGAGCGAAAGCGACGATCACTTCCAACAGGGTATAGCCGCGCGTTCGCGCGGGCCGCGACAGCAGGGCGCGCGTTCGCCGCGACCGGCTCATCGCCGCGCCTCGCTGCGCTTGAGCTTGACCTCGCCGGTCAGCCAGGCGACATCGACGTTCCACGCCGCTTGCTCGACCGCCAACTGCACCCGGCCGCCGGTGGAGGCGCCGTCGGCGAAGAACACGATCGCGCCCTCGCCGCGGCGCGGCTGCACTTCGCGCGCGCCGGTGAACACGATCCGCACTTTCTTCGGAATCTCGCCGCGGCGACCGCTCGGCGCGCTCCAGGTGTGCGCGGAGGGGTCGAGGGTGAATTTCTGCGGCCGCCCGGTGGCGATCGCCTGACTGCGGGTGAAGCGCAACTGCGCGGCGACTTCCTTGGCCGCGCTACGCAACTGCATGCCGGCTACGCCGCCGGTGAGCGCGGCCACGGTCAGCACGCCGATCGCGGCGATCAGCGCGATCACCAGCAGCATCTCCAGCAAGGACATGCCGCGCGAAGTCCGGCGCACCGTGGCCGCACCCGGCGTGCGCTGAGTCCGCCCGGCGCGGCCGGGGGCGCTGCGCGCCGCGGCCCCGTTCCCGCGCCCTCCGGCGCGGGAAGGGCTATGCCGCAGGCGCGTCATGAGCGCTGGACTCAGTTGTTCTTGATGTCGGCGTCGACGCTGCTGCCGCCGGCCTTGCCGTCCTTGCCGTAGCTGACCAAATCGTAGGGACCGCTCTCGCCCGGCTGGCGGTACTCGATCGGATGGCCCCACGGGTCCTTGAGTTCGGCATCCTTGGCGTAGGGGCCGAGCCACCCATTGGCGTCGGCCGGCTGCTTGACCAGTTCTTCCAGCGAGCCCGGCAGGCGACCGGTGTCCATCTGGAACGAATCGACCTTGCCGGCCAGGGTCTGGATCTGGCCCTTGGCCAGGTTGTAGTCGCCGCGGTCCTTGCCGCCGAGCACGCGGTTGCCGACGAAGGCGAGCACCGCACCGATCAGCACGATCACGATGATGATCTCGATCAGGCTCATGCCGCGCTGGCGGGCCGGGGACGGGGAGCGGGTCATCGAACGGGGATTGCGCATTTCGATCGTCATCCGTAGGTGGTGGTAGCTGAATAAAACGCGGAGCCGGCCTGGGTATCAAACGCGCCGGCAGCGGCCGCGGGGTCGAGCCGGCGGTCTGGGCCGCCCTGGAGTGTGTTCCGCGTGGATTTGCAAAGTTCGGCGCTCGCCGGCATCGGTACAGCCGGCGTTCAACCAGGCGGCGGCGGATGGCAGGGGCGAGAGGCGGTTCATGCTCACCCGATCGCGTTGGTCAGGTCGTACAGCGGCAGCAGCACCGCCATGACCACGGTGGCGACGATGCCGGCCAGCACCACCGTCACCACCGGCACCAGCGCCGCCAGCATTCGGTCCAGGGCCATGCCGGTGTCCTGCTCGAAGGTTTCGGCGGTCTTGATCAGCATCGAATCCAGCGCGCCGGACTCCTCGCCGACCTGGATCATCTGCAGGGCCAGGCGCGGGAAGCGCTTGCCCTTGCCGAGCGCGGTCGACAAGGCCACGCCGTTCTTGACCTCTTCGCCGGCCGCGTCGACGTCGGCGGCGAGCACGCGGTTGTCGAGCACGTTGCGGCCGATGCCGATCGCGGTCATCAGCGGCACGCCGTTGCGCACCAAGGTGCCCAGCGTGCGCGCCAGGCGCGCGGTCTCGATCTTGCCGATCAGCGGGCCGACGAACTTGCGCTTGAGCAGCCAGGCGTCGAGCGCCTCGCGGAACGCGGGGTCGCGGCGCTTGCGGTCGAACCACCACAAGGCCAGCGCCGGCGCGACGATCAGCACGATCCACCAGTCGCGCACGAACAGGCCCAGCGCCAGCACCACCTGGGTGAACATCGGCAGCTCGGCGTCCAGGCTCTCGTACATCGCGCCGAACTGCGGCACCACGTAGCCGAGCAGGAACAGCAGGCTGGCGCCGACCATCAGCAGCAGGATCGCCGGATAGATCAGCGCGTTGATCACCCGCCCCTGCAACTGGCGGCTGCGTTCCAGGTAATCGTCGAGGCGGGCCAGGGTCTCGTGCAGATTGCCGCCGGCCTCGCCGGCACGGACCATGTTGATGTACAGGCGCGAAAACGTGCCGTGCTGGCGTTCCAGCGCCACCGACAACGAAGTGCCGCCGCGCACCGCGTCGCGAATGTCGGCGACGGTGCTCTTGGCCGCCTCGTCCTCGGGCAGATCGAGCAAGATGGTCAGCGCCCGGTCCAGCGGCTGGCCGGCGCCGAGCAGGGTCGACAGCTGCTGGGTGAACTGCACCAGCCGCGCGCCGGTGAACGGCTTGGGTTTGAACAAGCCCTTCCACGACGAAGCCGCGCCCGCCTCCGAAGCCAGCTTCGCCTCGACCGGCAAATGCCCCTGCTCCTGCAGGCGCTGCACCACCTCGCCGTTGCTCGCGGCCTCCATCTGGCCGTCGAGCAGCTCGCCGCGCGCGTTCAGGGCTTTGTAGTGGTAGAGGGGCATGGAGGCCGGGATTGGAGATTAGGGATTAGGGATCAGTAAAAGCGGGAGGGGTCGAAGACGATCGAGTCGGGTGGATCCGCTTTGCGAATCCCCAATCCCCAATCCCGAACGATCAGCCATCTTCGGTAACACGCAACACTTCCTCGATTGTGGTCTGGCCGGCCAGAGCCTTGACGATGCCGTCCTCGTACATGGTGCGCATGCCGGCCTGGCGGGCGATCTGTTCGATCTCGCCCATGCCGGCATGGCGCATCACCGCGCGGCGCAGTTCGTCGTTCATGACCAGGAACTCCATGATCGTGGTGCGGCCGAGGTAGCCCGACGGCGCCAGCGCCGAGCCGCGCGGGCGGTACAGGAAGATCTCGCCTTCGGGCTGGTAACGGCGCAGGCCGAATTTGTCGATTTCCTCCGGCGAGGCCGGGTACTTCTCGGCATGGGTCGGCTCCAGCCGGCGCACCAGGCGCTGGGCGAGGATGCCGTTGATGGTCGAAGTCAGCAGGTAGTCCTCGACCCCCATGTCGAGCAGGCGGGTGATGCCGCCGGCGGCGTTGTTGGTGTGCAGCGTCGACAGCACCAGGTGACCGGTCAGCGCCGACTGGATCGCGATCCGGCAGGTCTCCAGGTCGCGCATTTCGCCGATCATGATGATGTCCGGGTCCTGGCGGACGATCGAACGCAGCGCATGGGCGAAGTCCAGGCCGATCTGCGGCTTGGCCTGGATCTGGTTGATGCCTTCGATCTGGTACTCGACCGGGTCCTCGACGGTGATGATCTTGACGTCGCTGGTGTTGAGCTTGCTCAGCGCGGTGTACAGGGTGGTGGTCTTGCCCGAACCGGTCGGGCCGGTGACCAGCATGATCCCGTGCGGCAGGTCCAGCACCTTCTGGAACTGCGGCAGGAACTCGTCGGTGAAACCGAGCTTGTAGAAGTCGAACACCACCGTTTCGCGGTCGAGCAGTCGCATCACCACCGACTCGCCGTGCGCGGTCGGCACGGTGCTGACGCGCAGGTCGAGTTCCTTGCCCTGCACCCGCAGCATGATCCGGCCGTCCTGCGGCAGGCGGCGCTCGGCGATGTTGAGCTTGGCCATGATCTTGATGCGGCTGATCACCGCCGCGGTCAGGTTGGCCGGCGGGCTTTCGCCCTCGGCCAGCACGCCGTCGATGCGGTAACGCACCTTGAGCCGATTCTCGAACGGCTCGATATGGATGTCCGAAGCGCGCAGCTCGACCGCACGCTGGATCACCAGGTTCACCAGGCGGATCACCGGCGCTTCCGAAGCCAGGTCGCGCAGATGTTCGACATCGTCCAGATCGCCGGCGCCTTCGCCCTCGGCGGTCTCGACGATCGCGCCCATGGCGCTGCGGCCCTGGCCGTACCAGCGCTCGACCAGATCGCCGACCTCCGAGCGCAAGCCGACCAGCGGCCGGATCTCGCGGCCGGTGGCCAGGCGCAGGGCGTCGACCTGATAGGCGTCCTGCGGGTCGGCCATCAGCACGTCGACCCGCGCCTCGCTCTCGGCGACCGGGCAGACGGCGAACTGTTTCATGAATTTCGGCGTCAGGCTGACCCCTTCCGGCGGCAGCTCGGGCGCGTCCTTGACGTTGACCAAGGGCAGGCCGAGCACCGCGGCCACGGTCTCGGCGTGGTCGCGCTCGGACACCAGGCCGAGCCGGGCCAGCAAGGCCAGCAGGCTGCCGCCGGTCTCTTCCTGCAAGCGCCGCGCCCGCGCCAGATCCGGCTCCTTGAGCCGCCCCTTGGCGAGCAGCGCATCGACGATGCGCGCATCGACCGCGGCCTGACCGTCTTCGGCCACGCCGTCCGCGATCCCGCCGGCGCCCGCGCCGGCACTGTTCACTACTGCGTTCACGTCACCCTCCTGCGCGTGAACCCTGGACTTTAGCAGTTTCGCTCATGGTCTCTACCAGACCGCGCGCGACCGCTCCGGTTCCTTGCCGGCGTGTCCGGCCGCGCGTTCGCACAGAGTGTGCGAGAGTTGTCGCACGTATTCGGATTCAGGCGGCCAAGCACGATCGGACTGCTCGGATCATCACACTTCACAGGCCCTCCGCGCCGGACAAACCGGCCGTCGACAGCGGATTCATGCTACGCCCTTTCGGACGCTCGAATCCGGGCCTGCGTTGCGTGCCGTACCGTCGCCGTCCGGGCCGGCCGACTTCGCGCGCAGGCCGGCGATCGCCGCAGCGCCGCATCGCGCAAGCCGGGCGCGGGCATCGGCCGGGACCCGGCGGCGACCCTGTGCGTTGCCGGCTCGGCGGCGCCGGGGACGGGGACGGGCATCGGAGCCGCCCCCACTGGGAAAAGGCTCGCTCAACCAGAACGCCGCACGTCTTCGCAGGCTGCGGGCGGTCGCGATTCAAAGGCCGGCCCTGCCCGCGGGGGATCGGTGAGGAAACCCAAGGCCGCGTGAGCCATGCGGCGACGGCGCTCGCGGTCAGTCCGGCTCGTCGCCGTCTCCGGTCGACCCGGCGGTCATGTCGATCGCCTGCGGCGGCGCATCTTCGGGGTCCGCAGGCCGCGGGTTCCATCGAGCCTGCGATGACCGATGCGGGCGCCGCCGGAACGGCTCAAGCGCCGGCATCGCTGCCCTCGCGCTTCGACGGAAACAACAGCCGCTGAAAGAACAGATCCATTTCCGGATAGCCGCCCGTGTCGCCCAGCAGGAACTCTTGCCGCATGTGTTCCAGCAAGCGCCCGGCCCCGCCCACATCGGCCAGCAACGCCTCCATCCGTGCAGCCTCGCCCGCGAACACGGTCATGTCGGCGTCTGCGACGCAGCCGAACGCCGCATCGGCGCCCGTCATTCGATACGCCAGCGAATACGCCCGCGGCCGCGCCATGAACTCACGATAGTCTTCCCACGCGAAGGGCAGCGCGCACACCTCCGCAAGCCCCGCATCGGCGAAGCCATCGCCGGCCACAAGCAGCGCTACGCGGTCGCCGAAGCGCTTCGATGCCGCCCTGAAGAACCATTCCGGCATGCGCGTGCGGTCGTAGGCGTTCCTTTCGAACGCGACCGCGATCCAACTGCGATCCCGGAATGGGAAATCGGAATGGGCGCGCTCGGAAAAGACACTGGCGAATGCCTGGTCGAACATCAGATCCCGCGCTCCGGAACGTCCCGAACGACGATGGGCGGACCGCTCGGCCCGTCCGCTGCGCTTGTGCCGAGCGCCGCAGCGCGCGCGGGCCGCAACCAAGTGAAACGCCGCGCCTCCACACACACCGCGTCGCCGGACTGAATGCACAGATCCAACCACACGGCCCCGTCCGATCGCGTGACCGGGCCGGCCATCTCCTGCACCGATCCGCTGACGCCCCAGGGCAGCTCCCGGTTCACGGTCGGTCTGCGCAGCCCCTCGGCGAGCAAGGCCGCCGGCGACGAGCCGCAGTCGAGAAAACGAATCGTCGCCGTCGCGCCGCCCCGGTCCACTTCGATTGCGCTCAGCGTCCAGTCGTGCGCAGACTCGGGTGGGCCCTGCATGCAGCCGCCTCTTTCGACAACGGTGTATTCGGCCTATCGATCATGTCGCCGTACAACGAAGACGGGCGCCTTGCAGGGCGCCCGTCTTGGCGTGCATCGATGCGGTACGGGTCTCAGCCCACCCACACCCGCGCGTTGCGGAACATCCGCAGCCACGGCGAGTCGCCGCTCCAGTCCTTCGGCGCCCAGCTGAAGTTGGCGCTGCGCAGGGTGCGCTCGGGGTGCGGCATCAGGATGGTGGCGCGGCCGTCGGCGCTGGTCAGGCCGGCGATGCCGTCGGGCGAGCCGTTGGGGTTGAGCGGGTAACGGTCGGCGACGCGGCCGTCGCCGTCGACGTAGCGCAGCGCGACGTTGGCCGCGGCCTGGTCCAGGCCGCTGGCGAAGTCGGCGCGGCCTTCGCCGTGCGCGACCGCGACCGGGATGCGCGAGCCCGCCATGCCGCGCAGGAACAGCGACGGCGACTCGACCACTTCCAGCAGGCCCAGGCGCGCTTCGAACTGCTCGCTGCGGTTGCGCAGGAACACCGGCCAGTGCTCGGCGCCGGGCACGATCGGCTTGAGCTGGGCGAGCATCTGGCAGCCGTTGCAGACGCCGAGCGAGAAGCTGTCTTCGCGGGCGAAGAAAGCGGCGAAGGCGTCGCGCAGCGCGCTGCGCTCGAGGATGCTGGTGGCCCAGCCGCGGCCTGCGCCGAGCACGTCGCCGTAGCTGAAACCGCCGCAGGCGGCGAAGCCCTTGAAGTCTTCGAGCCGGAAGCGGCCGGCGATCAGGTCGCTCATGTGCACGTCGTAGGCTTCGAAGCCGGCCTGGTGGAACGCCGCCGCCATTTCGATCTGGCCGTTGACGCCCTGCTCGCGCAGGATCGCGACCTTGGGCCGCGCGCCGCCGATGTGAACGGCATGGGAGACGAACGGCGCGGCGATATCGTCGTTGGCGTCGAAGCCCAGCTTCGGCTTCAGCCCCGGGGCGTTGAAGTCGCGCGCGATCGCGCGCTCCTCGTCGGCGCAGTCGGGGTTGTCGCGCAATTTCTGCAGCGCGTGACTGGTCGACCACCAAGCGTCGAACAATTCTTCCCAGCGCCACTCGACCAGCACCTTGCCGTCCTCCTTGACCCGCACCGAAGCGGCGGTGGTCGGCTTGGCGATGCGCTGGGCGCAGTCGATCAGGCCGTGGCGGGCGATGAGGTCGGCGAACTCGGCGCGGTCCTCGTCGTGGATCTGCACGATCGCGCCCAGCTCTTCGTTGAACAGGGTGCGGAACGGATCTTCGCCCCAGCCGTCGAGGCTGATGTCCAGGCCCAGGCGCGAGCAGAACGCCATTTCGGCCAGGGTGGCGAAGGCGCCGCCGTCGCTGCGGTCGTGGTAAGCCAGCAGCAGGCCGGCCTCGCGCGCGTCGCGGATCAGCTCGAAGAAATCGCGCAGGCGCTGCGGACTGTCGAGGTCCGGCACGCCGGTGTCGAAGCGCGCGCCCTCGCCGGGCAGGCCGGCGAACGCGGGCAGTCCGTCGGCCGCGCCGGCCTCCGGATGCACCTGGGCCAGCACCGAACCGCCGAGGCGCTGCTTGCCCGCGCCCAGGCCGATCAGCCACAGCTCGGTCTCGGCCTCGCGCGACAGCAGCGGAGTCAGCTGCTGGCGCACGTCGACCA
The DNA here is from genome assembly GCF_000336385.2 of Lysobacter antibioticus HS124. GTDB lineage: Bacteria > Pseudomonadota > Gammaproteobacteria > Xanthomonadales > Xanthomonadaceae > Lysobacter > Lysobacter firmicutimachus. The sequence goes on from NZ_HG424528.1 coordinate 56,031, forward strand.
CCGGCGCGAACGCGCTGACGATCAGCGACACCGGCGACACCGACTTATGGGATTGGGGATTGGAGATTCGGGATTCGGCATCGGTCGCCGGGGAATCGCTCTTGCCAATCCCCAATCCCGAATCCCGAATCCCGTCGCTCCATTGCGCCTGCATCGACAGCGAATCCTTGCCGACCGGGATGCTCAACTCGAGCTCCGGGCACAGCTCCAGGCCGACCGCCTTGACCGCGTCGAACAGCAACGCGTCTTCGCCCGGATGCGAGGCCGCGGCCATCCAGTTCGCCGACAGCTTGATCCGGTTCAGCGATTCCACCGGCGCCGCGCACAGGTTGGTGATCGCTTCGCCGACCGCCATGCGCGCCGCCGCGGCCGCGTCGAGCAGGGCCAGCGGGGTGCGCTCGCCGATCGCCATCGCTTCGCCCACAAAGCCGTCGAAACCGCTCAGGGTGATCGCGCAGTCGGCCAGCGGCAGCTGCCAGGGGCCGATCATCTGGTCGCGCGCGACCAGGCCGCCGACGGTGCGGTCGCCGATGGTGACCAGGAAGTTCTTCGCCGCCACGGTCGGGTGCGCGAGCACGCGCAAGCCGGCCTGGTGCAGGTCCAGCCCGTCCCAGTCCAGCGCCGGCCACGGCGCTGCGGCCGGATGGCGGGTGTCGCGGTGCATCTTCGGCGGCTTGCCGAACAGCACGTCCATCGGCAGATCGATCGGCCAGTCCGCCGCGGGCTCGGCACCGTCGCCGTACACCGACTCGACGGTAGCGCCGTAGCCGACCACCAGCCGCTCTTCGGCGGTGGCGTAGCCGACCACCGCGAACGGGCAACGCTCGCGCTCGCAGATCGCGGCGAAGTCGGCCACGCGATCGGCCGGCAGGCCGAGCACGTAACGCTCCTGCGATTCGTTGCACCACAGCTGCATCGGCGACAACGAGGGGTCGTCGCTGGGCACCTTGGCCAGGTCGATCACGCCGCCCAGGCCGGAGTCGTGCAGCAGTTCGGGAATGGCGTTGGACAGACCGCCGGCGCCGACGTCGTGAGCGCTGTCGATCGGGTTGGCCTCGCCCAGCGCGACGCAGCGGTCGATCACCTCCTGGCAGCGACGCTCCATTTCCGGGTTGTCGCGCTGGACGCTGGCGAAATCCAGTTCCTCCGCGCTGTCGCCGGAGGCGACCGAGCTGGCCGCGCCGCCGCCGAGGCCGATCAGCATCGACGGGCCGCCGAGCACGATGACCGCATGGCCCGGCCTGAGGCCGAGCTTGGCCACCTGGACCCGGTCGATCGCGCCGAGACCGCCGGCGAGCATGATCGGCTTGTCGTAGGCGCGGGCGATCTCGCCCTGGCCCAGTTCGAAGCTGCGGAAGTAGCCGGTCAGGTTCGGCCGGCCGAATTCGTTGTTGAACGCGGCCGCGCCGATCGGGCCGTCGAGCATGATTTCCAGCGCCGGGGCCATGCGCGGATTGAGCGCGCGCGGGCTTTCCCAGGGCTGCGGCAGGGTCGGGATGCGCAGGTGCGAGACGCTGAAACCGCACAGGCCGGCCTTGGGCCGGCCGCCGCGGCCGGTCGCGCCTTCGTCGCGGATCTCGCCGCCGTTGCCGGTGCTGGCGCCGGGGAACGGCGCGATCGCAGTCGGATGATTGTGGGTTTCGACCTTGATGCAGAACGCCGAAGGGATTTCCGCCTCGGCCGCGTAGGCCTGGCTGCCCGGCTGCGGCCGGAACCGGCGCGCGGCATAGCCCTCGACCACCGCCGCGTTGTCGCTGTACGCCGACAGAGTGTTCTCCGGCGTTTGCGCATGGGTGTGCTTGATCATCTTGAACAGCGACAGCGGTTGTTCGCGGCCGTCGACGGTCCAGGAGGCGTTGAAGATCTTGTGCCGGCAGTGCTCGGAATTGGCCTGAGCGAACATCATCAGTTCGACGTCGGCCGGCTCGCGGCCGAGCGCGGCGTAACGCTCGCGCAGGTAGGCGATTTCGTCGTCGGCCAGGGCCAGGCCGAGGCGGGCGTTGGCGGCCTCCAGCCGATCCAGCGGGATGCGTTCCAGTTCGCCGCGCGCCGGCACCGCGAACAGCGCCGCGGCATCGTCGCGTGCGTCCAGCAGCGACTGGGTCATCGGATCGTGCAGGGCCTTGGCCAGCGCCCCCTGGGTGGCGGCATCGGCCGGCCAGCCCAGGAGGTCGTAGCGGGTGCCGCGTTCGACCCGCTTGACCGGCTGCCCGGCGCCGCGCAGCAGCTCGGTGGCCTTGCTGGCCCAGGGCGACAAGGTGCCCAGGCGCGGGGTGACGTAGCGCGAGACCGCGCCGTCGGCGCGCGCGGCGGCCTCAGGCTGCGCCTGCAGGATGCGGCGCAGGGTCGCATCGTCGGGCGCGGCGCCGGCCTCGGGCTCGACCCAATACACGGGCCAGGCATCGAGCAGACGCACATCGGGGTGGATGACTTGCAGGCGGGCTTGAAGCCGATCGCGGCGGAACGAAGACAGGGCCGAAGGGCCCTCGAGGACGATCATGTCCGGGGAACCGTGCAACGCAGGGCCCGGTATTGTAACCAAAACGCCGGCCCGGCTCGGGCGGCTCCAGGCTTCGGCCGGCGTCCGCGGCGGCCGGCCGACCCGGTCGCCCCGCTCCGCACGGGCCTCGCCCGCCCGCCCCGTGCGCCCCTTCCCGCCCCACAAACGACGACGCCGCCCGAAGGCGGCGTCGAGGCGAACGCGGCAGGGCCCGCGGCTTACAGGCCGCCGACCGGCGCGGCGACCGCGGCGGAGGGCTTGGCGCCGGCGGCCGCCGGCTTGCTGTCCGCGGCGATCTTGTCCAGGGTCTGGCGCAGCTGCGCCGGCGGCACGTAGCCGCCGACCTGGACGCCCTCGGCGGTGAGGATCATCGGGGTGCCGGTCAGGCCGGCGCGCTGGCCGACGTTGTACTGCTGGGTGACGGTGTTCTTGCAGTCCTTGCTGGGCACGCTGTGCTCGGCCTTGGCGTCGGTCAGGGCCTTGCGGCGGTCCGCCGCGCACCAGACCGAAACCATCTTCTTGTAGTCCTCGCTGCCGATGCCCATGCGCGGGAACGCCAGGTACTCGACCGCGATGCCCTGGCGGTTGTACTCGGCGATTTCGCTGTGCAGCTTGCGGCAGTAGCCGCACTCGACGTCGGTGAAGATGGTGACGGTGTGCTTGGGGTTGGCCGGGGCGAACACGATGCGCTCGCTGGCCGGGATGGTCTTCAGCAGGTCCTTGCGCATCGCCGCCAGGCTGTCCTCGCTGAGGTTCTTCTTGGCCTGGGTGTCGAACAGCGCGCCGCCCGAGCCGGGCAGGAACAGGTAGCGGCCGTCGTCGCTGATGTAGACCACCTGGCCCTGGGCCAGGGCTTCGCGGAAGCCCGGCATCGGCGCCGCGCCGACCTTGTCGATGGTGATGTTGGGGTTGAGCTGGCGGATCGCCTCGACCGCGCGCGCCTCGGCGCTGCCGGCCTTGACCTCCGGCGCCTTGCCGGTCGGTGCGGCAGCGACGGCATCGGCCTTGGCGGCCGGCTCAGCCTTGGCGGCGGCGCCCTGCGGCGCCTGGGCGCAGGCGGACAGGCTGATCGCGCCGAGCACGGCGAAAATGATGCGCTTCATCCATCGAATCCTTGGTTCAGAGGTCGGGCTTGGACCGCCCGACGGGGAATAGGTTCTGCCGATTGTGGCACGGGCGGCGCCGCGATCGCGGTACCGCGACCGGATCGCCGCGCGAGTGGCGATGCCGGTCGCGGTTTGCGGCGCGGGCCGCCCGTCGCGTGGAGTGTGCGCCGGCCCGGGGCCGCCGGGGTGAATGCGCCGATGTGCGGGGGACAAGGACCGGCGGACGGAAGCCAGGGAGGGAGGGGGGCAAGCCCGCTCGACGCCCGCCGTGACGCGGAGGTGCTGGCGACCTGACCCGACGCGCCCGGCCCGGCACAGGGGCGCCGGGCGTTCGGATCAGCAGGCGGCCGTGCCGCACGCGGCTTCGTTGGGGGTACTCGCGACCTGATCCGATGCGCCCGGCCCGGCGCAGGGGCGCCGGGCGTTCGGATCAGCAGGCGGCCGTGCCGCCTGAGCGCTGATCCTCACCCACGCGGGTGGTGCTTGGCGTGCAGGCGCTTGAGCTGCTCGCGCGCTACCAGGGTGTAGATCTGGGTGGTCGACAGCGAGCTGTGGCCGAGCAGCATCTGCAGCGCGCGCAGGTCGGCGCCACGGTTGAGCAGGTGGGTGGCGAAGCTGTGGCGCAAGGCATGCGGGCTGATCCGCGCCGGATCGATGCCGGCGACGGCAGCGTAGCGCTTGACCAGGTGCCAGAACTCCTGCCGGCTCGGCGCTTCGCCGGAAGCCCCGATGAACAAGGGCGCCAGGGCGCGCTTGCCGGCCAGTCGCGGGCGGGCCTGGCTCAGGTAGCGCTCGAGCCAGTGCTGGGCCTCTTCGCCCAGCGGCACCAGCCGCTCCTTGCTGCCCTTGCCGGTGACCCGCAGCACACCCTGACGCAGATTGACCGCGGTCGCCGGCAGGTTCACCAGTTCGCTGACGCGCAGGCCGGAGGCGTACATCAATTCCAGCATCGCGCGGTCGCGCAGCCCCAGCGGCGCGTCCGTCTCCGGCGCGGCCAGCAAGGCGTCGATCTGGCTTTCCGCCAGCGCCTTGGGCAGCGACCGCGGCAGTTTCGGCGGCTCCAGCAGCGCCGTCGGATCGTCGCTGCGCAGGCCGCGGCGCAGGCGCCAGGCGTAGAACGCGCGCAGCGCCGACAGCAGCCGCGCATTGCTGCGCGGCGAGTAGCCCTCGCGGGTGCGCCAGGCCAGGTACTCGAACAGCGCGGTGCGGTCGGCGCCGGCCAGCCCGCGGCCGTCGCGCCAGCGCGCCAGCCCTTCCAGGTCGCGGCGATAGCTGTGCAACGTCTGCTGCGCCAAGCCGCTCTCGGCCCAGATCGCATCGAGGAACGCGGCGATGTCGGCGTCGTCGCGCTCCTCCAGCGGCGGCAGAGCCATGGCGAGCGTGCGGCGATCGGCGGGCGTGGGCATGGGGGAAGCTTACGGCGAGGGGCGAGTGGAAAGGAGTGAGGCAGCAACTGCAGGGGAACAGCGGTCCCCGCCCGCGCTCACTTCTCACTCCTCTGCGCCGGTTCCTGCACGTATCCTGCCGCGATGACCGCAACCGCCCCCACCGCTGCCCCGCCCCGCCCCGCCGCCCTGCTGCATTGGCGGCTGTTCTCGCTGTTCTACGATTTCTGGCCGGTGCTGGCGCTGTGGATGCTGATCGGCCTGCTGATGGTGCTGGCCTTCACTCTGGCCGGCCACGACACCCACGAGAACATCCGGCCGCTGACCGGCTGGTGGTGGCTGGAGTGGGCGCTGTGCTGGCTGGCCGCCGGCGGTTACGCGACGCTGAGCTGGCGCCGCGGCGGCCAGACCCTGGGCATGCGGCCTTGGCGGCTGCGGGTGATCGGCGCCGACGGTGCGGCCCCAGGCTGGAGGGCGCTGTGGATCCGCTACGCGGTGGGCACGCTCTCGCTGCTGGCCGGCGGGCTCGGCTTCTGGTGGGCGCTGTTCGATCGCGAACGGCTGACTTGGCACGACCGCGCGAGCGGGACGCGGATGGTGCGATTGCCGAAGCGTTAGTTGCGAGGGGGCGTAGGGACCGCGGGCGTTCGACCAGCCCAGGCGGCAGTGCCGCACGCGGCTTCGGGCGGCTATGCATGAGCTGGAGGGTTACGGCCCCGGCCCGGCGCAGCGCGCCGGGCGTTCGCCAAGCCCAGCGAGCAGTGCCGCACGCGGCTTCGGGCGGCTATGCGTGAACTGGAGGGTACGGCCCCGGCCAGGCGCAGCGCGCCGGGCGTTCGACCAGCCCGGGCGGCAGTGCCGCACGCGGCTTCGGGCGGCTATGCATGAACTGGAGGGTACGGCCCCGGCCCGGCGCAGCGCGCCGGGCGTTCGCCAAGC
>NZ_HG424529.1 GCF_000336385.2 Lysobacter antibioticus HS124
GAACGGAGCGTTGCGGGTGCCGCGGTCGTTGTCCTGGACGTTCATGCCGGCCGAGCCGGTGAGGTACCAGCGGTCATCGAAATCCTGCGCGCTGGCCACCTGCGAAAAAGCCAAGCCCGCCAGCAGTGCGGTGCTCAACATACGGATCTTCATCTCTAACTCCTTCAGATCGATCGGAACGGGGGGTGATCGGGACTGTTTGATCGGGACAGTCTTATGCGGCGCTGCTCCTGTGACAGAGACACGGTCAACTCCCGGCAGGGCCGGCGCCGCGGTCACTGGCGGGGGGATCATACACCGTCAAGGTGTTTGTTAATACCACTTAACGTCGGCCTGGACGGCGCCAAACCTGCGTCAATTAACGCGCCGGCGGGATGATCTCCCATTTGCGGACGTTTCGGCCGACGAACGGTCACGTTGCCCGAAGATTTTGCGTAAACCGTCGTATTTTTCGATTTACATGCGCCGTACCCCGCAGGCGCGATGTCCGCAGGCCACCCCGCCGGGGTTGCTGCGCTGCGGCGCGAATATCGATTCGGCCCGCGAAAAAACGAAGCCCGGCGCGAGGCCGGGCTTCGTGGGTGCTGCCGTGCGCAGGCCGGAGCCTGCGCCGTTCCAGACGATTAGTTCTGGACGTTCAGCTCGGTACGACGGTTGACCTCGCTCTTGCAGGCCGGGAAGGTCTGCGGGGTCGATTCCAGCGGACGGCTCTCGCCGTAGCCGACCGGACCCTGCAGGCGACCGGCGTCGACGCCGTTGCTGGTCAGGTAGTCGTAAGCGGCCTTGGCGCGACGCTCCGACAGCTTCTGG
>NZ_HG424530.1:0-24431 GCF_000336385.2 Lysobacter antibioticus HS124
CCCCGCGGCGCCTGTTTCCGGAAGCGAGCCTGCAGCGCATCGCGGCGGCGATCGCCGCCGGCGAGGCGCGCCATCGCGGCCAGGTCTGCTTCGCGGTCGAAGAGCGCTTGCCGTGGCGCGCGCTGTGGGCCGGGCGCGACGCGCGCGCGGCGGCGCGGGCGGCGTTCGCCGCACTCGGCGTGTGGGACACGGCCGGCAACAGCGGCGTGCTGCTGTACCTGTTGCTGGCCGAGCACCGGATCGAAATCGTCGCCGACCGCGGTTACGCGGCGCGGGTCGGCGACGAGCGTTGGCAGGCGGTATGCGAGTCGATCCAGCGCGGCCTGGCCGCCGGCGAGGCCGAGGCGGCGGTGATCGCCGGCATCGCGGCGCTGAGCGAGATCGTCGCCGAACACTTCCCTCGCGGCCCGGCCGATGCGGCGGCGGGCGGCAACGAGCTGCCGGACCGGCCGGTGTTGCTGTAGCGCGCCGCGACGCGAGCGCGCGGTCCGCAGCGGCCGCAACCGGCACCCCGGGTACAGGCCGGCTCGGGCACAATACGGCGGTCATCGTCCCCCGAGCCGTCCCGCCGCATGACCATCCTGCACCAGATCGATCCGATCGCCCTGAGCCTGGGCCCGCTGCAAGTCCACTGGTACGGGATCATGTATCTGCTCGGCTTCGTCACCGCCTGGTGGCTGGGCCGGCAGCGGGTCCGCGCCGGGCGCCTGCCCGGGGTCGGCGAGCAGGCCTATGGCGATCTGCTGTTCTACGCCATGCTCGGCGTCGTGCTCGGCGGCCGCATCGGCTATGTGCTGTTCTACAACTTCGCCGAGCTGGCGAAGGACCCGCTGATGCTGTTCCGGATCTGGGAAGGCGGCATGAGTTTCCACGGCGGCCTGCTCGGCGTGATGGCCGCGGTGCTGTGGTGGTCGCACCGGCACCGCACGCACTTCTTCGACAGCATGGATTTCATCGCCCCGCTGGTGCCGCCCGGGCTGGGCTTCGGCCGGCTCGGCAACTACATCGGCGGCGAGTTGTGGGGCAAGCCCACCGAAGCCGGCTGGGGCGTGATCTTCCCGCGCGCGCCGGAGTTCGCCGGCTGGACCAGCGAGCAGTTGCAGACCCAGTTCGCCGCCGGCGCGCTGGAGCGTTTCGCCCGCCACCCCTCGCAGCTGTACCAGGCGGCGTTGGAAGGCTTGGTCATGTTCCTGGCGCTGTGGTGGTTCTCGCGCAAGCCGCGCCCGCGCTATGCGGTGTCCGGCCTGTTCGCGCTGCTGTACGGCTGCTTCCGCTTCCTGGTCGAGTTCGTGCGCGTGCCCGATGCGCAGATCGGCGACCACGGCTATCTGGCGTTCGGTTGGCTGACCATGGGCCAGGTGCTGAGCACGCCGCTGATCGTGCTCGGCCTGTTCTGGCTGTGGCTGTCGACCCGTTCGCCGACGCTGCAACCGCAGCCGGCCGCGGCCGAACCGGCGAAGGGCTGACCATGCAGCAATATCTCGACCTGCTTCGTCATGTGCTGGAACGCGGCAGCGACAAGTCCGACCGCACCGGCACCGGCACCCGCAGCGTGTTCGGCTGGCAGATGCGCTTCGATCTGAACCAGGGCTTCCCGCTGGTCACGACCAAGAAGCTGCACCTGCGCTCGATCGTGCACGAGCTGCTGTGGTTCCTGAAGGGCGAGACCAACATCGCCTATCTGAAGGAACACAAGGTCAGCATCTGGGACGAGTGGGCCGACGCCGACGGCGAGCTGGGCCCGGTCTACGGCAAGCAGTGGCGGCGCTGGTCCGGCGCCGACGGGGTCGAGGTCGACCAGATCCACTGGGTGGTCGAGGAGATCAAGCGCAATCCCGACTCGCGCCGGCTGATCGTCAGCGCCTGGAACGTGGCCGACCTGCCGCGGATGGCGCTGATGCCCTGCCATGCGCTGTTCCAGTTCTACGTGGTCGACGGCAAGCTCAGCTGCCAGTTGTACCAGCGCAGCGGCGACATCTTCCTCGGCGTGCCGTTCAACATCGCCAGCTACGCCCTGCTGACCCACATGGTCGCGCAGGCCTGCGGCCTGGGCGTGGGCGATTTCGTCCACACCCTCGGCGACGCGCACCTGTACTCGAACCACTTCGAGCAGGCGCGCGAGCAGCTCGCGCGCGCGCCGCGCGCGCTGCCGACGCTGAAGCTCAATCCCGGGATCAAGGACGTGTTCGGCTTCGGCTACGACGACATCGCGATCGAAGGCTACGACCCGTGGCCGGCGATCAAGGCGCCGGTCGCGGTCTGAGCCGGCGGCTCGCGCGACTGCGCTACACGCGGTTCGAACCGGCGCCCCAGTAGCGTGAGCGTCACCGGCGCCGTCGGTGGCGCCTTAGGAGACCTCATGCAGCGATACCGTGTTGCCGGCTGGTGCTTTGCGATCTTGTTCGCGTCGATGGCGACCGCATGCGGCTCGGCCGGCGAGCGGCCGCAGCATGCGCCGAGCGCCCGCGCGGCCGACGCCGTGCGCGGCGACAGCGCGCAGGCCGTCGCCGAGGCCTTCTACCGCGTTCATGTCGATATCCGCAGCGGCGGCTTGCCCGACGGCGAGGCCATGCAGCGCTATCGTCCGCTGCTGTCCAAGCGTCTGCTCGGCCTGATCGCCGGCGCCGCGCGCGAACGCGATGCGGCGATCGCCGCGCACCCGGACGAAAAGCCGCCTTTCGTCGACGGCGATCTTTTCTCCAGCCTGTACGAAGGCCCGACCGGTTATCGGATCGGCGCGCGCACGGTGTCGGGGCCGGATCGCGAAAGCTTCGAGATCGAATTGAGTTACCGGGAGCCGCCGTCGAGCGAGGTCAGCCGTTGGACCGACCGCGCGCTGTTGTTGCGCGAAGACGGGCAGTGGAAACTCGACGACATCGAGTACGGCGGGCAATGGGATTTCGCTTCGCGCGGGCGCCTGTCCGAGGCCTTGCGCGGCGGGCGCTGAGGCCGCCGTTCGTCCTTCCGTTACGGAGCCCGTGCGCATGACCCGATTGGTATTGATCGCCGCCCTCGACCGCAAGCTGGCCATCGGCCGCGACAACGCATTGCCGTGGCGGCTGGCCGACGATCTCAAGCGCTTCAAGGCGCTGACTCTGGGCAAGCCGCTGCTGATGGGGCGCAAGACCGCGCTGTCGCTGGGCCGGGCTCTGCCGGGCCGGCGCAACCTGGTGCTGACCCGCTCGGCGCGGGCGCCCTTTCCGGGCATGGAGCCGGTGGATTCGGTCGAGCAGGCCTTGCACGGCGTGCAGGCCGAAGGCGCGCCGGAGCTGTGCGTGATCGGCGGCGGCGAGGTCTATGCCTTGTGCCTGCCGGCCGCGGCGCGACTGCACCTGACCTGGGTCGATACCGAGGTCGAGAACGCCGACGCCTATTTCCCGCGCTTCGATCGCGAAGAATGGCGGGTGACCGCGCGCGAGTCGCATGCGGCCGACGCGCGCAACGAGTTCGCGTTCGAATTCGTCGACTACCTGCGCGTCGGCATGGATTGAGCGTCGGCGCTACGGCGCCGCGGCGGTTTCCGCGCCGGCATCGGCGCGCCGCGCCCAGGCGGCGATAGCGGCCGCCTGCGGCCGATAGCGGCCGGTGATCGGATAGGCGAACAGCAGGTCTTCTTCCTGGGTGCCGCGGCCGATGTTGTGCAGGATCAGCGGCCGGCCGCTCCAGCCGCGCCGCTCGGACACGATGCCGATGTGCGGCAGATGGCCCGGCAGCACCCAGGTCACCAGATCGCCGGGACGGTAGTCGGCCGGGCGATCGCTGGGCGGCAGCGACCAGCGCTGGCGTTCGAACCAGCGTCGCAGGTTCGGCACGCGGCGGTGGTCGATGCTGCGGTCGGTCGCGGTCGCGCCCCACAGCCCGGGGTAGGCGGCGAAGTTCGCGCGCATGTCCTCGTGCACGGCCTGCTGCAGGTCCAGGCCCTGGCTGCGCAGGGCGCGGATCACCACGTCGGTGCAGACGCCGCGGTCGGCGGCGACGTCGCCGCCGGGATAGGCCAGGCGCACGTAGGCCGGGTCGTAGAAACGGGTCACGCCGATCTGCGCGCGGGCCGCTGCGACCCAGGGCGGCGCCGGTCCGGTCGCCGCCGGCGAGAGCCCCGGCCGGGCGCGGACGTCGCCACGCCCCTCGGGGTGCGGCGTCGTATCGGGCGAGCAGGCGGCGAGCAGCGCGACGGCGAGCAGCGCCGTCGCGGCCTGCGCGGCCGAACGGCGCTGCCGCTGCGCAGGGCGACGCCGTCCGTGGCGCGCAGGCGGCATGGACGGCTCAGCCGCCCTGCGGCGGGCGCGGCGGCCGCGGCCGCGGCGGTTGCGCCGGCACGTCGCGGCCGGGCACTTGGACCAGCCGCAGTTCGTCGGTGTCCAGCTGCAGCGCGGTGAGCTTGCCGCCCCAGACCGCACCGGTGTCGATCGCGTGCACGCCGTGGCCGATGAACAGCCCCAGGGTGGACCAGTGGCCGCAGACGATCTTGAGATCGCGTTCGGCCCGGCCCGGCACTTCGTACCAGGGGTAGAGGCCGACCGGCTGGGTGCCGGGGCTGCCCTTGTCCTCGAACGCGATCCGGCCGCGCGGCGTGCAATAGCGCAGGCGGGTGAAGACGTTGATGATCGCGCGGTGGCGGTCGATACCGGCCAGCTTGGGATTCCAGGCCGGGCGATCGCCGTACATGTTCTTGAGCAGGCGCCGGTATTGATCGCCGTGCAGGCGCTCCTCGACCTCGCGCGCATGGCGCTCGGCCATGCCGGTGGTCCATTTCGGCGCCAGGCCGGCGTGGACCATCATCCAGCCGAGCTTGCGGTCGGCGTGGACCAGTTTCTGCATGCGCAGCCAGCCCAGCAGTTCGTTGCGGTCCTCGGCCAGCACGATGCGCTGCAGGTCGGGATTGACCTTGCGCTGCTCTTCCTCGGTGCGCTCGCCGATCGCCAGCAGCGACAGGTCGTGGTTGCCGAGCACGACGACGCTGTTCTGGCGCAGCGAATGCACCAGGCGCAAGGTTTCCAGCGACTGGCCGCCGCGGTTCACCAGATCGCCGCAAAACCAAAGCGTGTCGCGCGCCGGATCGAACGCGATCCGCTCCAGCAGTCGCTGGGTCGCGTCGTAACAGCCTTGCAGGTCGCCGATAGCCCAAACGCTCATAGCCGATCCGCGCTCAGTGCAGGGTGCGCGGAACGGTGAGCGTGAACGCCGGAATCGGCGCGTCGAAACGGGTGCCGTCGTCGGCGACCATCGCGTAGCTGCCTTCCATCGTCCCCAGGCTGGTTTCCAGCACCGCGCCGGAGGTGTACTCGTAATCGTCGCCGGGGCGCAGCCACGGCTGTTCGCCGACCACGCCGTCGCCGCGCACTTCCTGCACCTTGCCGTTGGCGTCGGTGATCACCCAGTGCCGCGACATCAGCCGCGCCGGCACCTTGCCGGCATTGCGGATGTGGATGGTGTAGGCGAAGACATAACGGTCCTGCTCCGGCTCGGACTGGTCGTCCAGATAGCGGGTGGCGACGTCGATGTCGAAGGCGTAGTCGTGACGGTGTTCCATGGCGGCAGTGTAAGCAAAGCAAGGATGAAGCGGTAATGAGTTCGTCCGGCGCGTCCCTGCGATGGACCCGAGCGGGTTGCCCGATCGGAAAATAGCGCGACTGCGGCGGCGCCGCATTATGTGCGTCGGCGCGCGCCGGCCCCGCCCGAGCGGGCGGCGCTCCTGCACTGGAAAAACGGCCGGTTCCTCGCGTTGTGAGAACGCGCGGCTCAGCCGGGTTCGGCCAGGGCCGCGCCGCTGGCGGCGAGCGAGTTGGCCAGGCGGACGAAATCGGCGACCTCGATCTGCTCGGCGCGCGCGTCCGGGCGCAGGCCGGCGGCCTCGATCGCGGCGCCGTCGCAGACCTGCGACAAGGCGTTGCGCAAGGTCTTGCGCCGCTGGCCGAAGGCGTCGCGGACCACCCGCGCGAACAGCGCGTGGTCGGCGATGCCGATTTTCTCCGGCGGATGCGGAATCATCCGCACCACCGCCGAATCGACCTTCGGCGGCGGCCGGAACGCGGCCGGCGGCACGTCGAACAGGGCGATCACCTGGCAATAGGCCTGCAGCATCACGCTGAGCCGGCCGTAGACCTTGCTGCCCGGCGCGGCGGCCATGCGGTCGACCACTTCTTTCTGCAGCATGAAGTGCATGTCGACGATCGCCGCGGCGTGCTCCAGGGCATGGAACAGGATCGGCGAGGACAGGTTGTAGGGCAGGTTGCCGACCAGCCGGATCGGCCCGCCGTTGTGGGCCAGGGCGCTGAAATCCACCGTGAGCACGTCGCGGTGGATCACCTCCAGGGTGCCGTGGGCGCGCGCGGTCTCGGTCAGCGGGAAGATCAGGTCGCGGTCGAACTCGATCACGGTCAGTTCGCCGTGGCGGTCCAGCAGCGGGAAGGTGATCGCGCCCTGGCCGGGGCCGATCTCGACCAGGCGGTCGCCGGGCTTGGGGTCGACGGCGTGCACGATCATGCCGATGACGCCGGCGTCGTGCAGGAAGTGCTGGCCGAGGTGTTTTTTCGCTTCGGGCTTGAAGCCCTTGGCATGGGTCTTGGCCGTGCCGGTCATGGCGTGGCTCCGGTCTGGCGGCGGGTGCGCGCGATGCGCGCGCAGGCGGTGGCGGCGGCGATCAGGCTGGACGGGTCGGCCAGACCGCGGCCGGCCAGGTCGAGCGCGGTGCCGTGATCGACCGCGACGCGCGGATAGGGTAGGCCCAGGGTCAGGTTCACGGCGTGTTCGAAGCCGCTGTATTTGAGCACCGGCAGGCCCTGGTCGTGGTACATGGCCAAGACCGCGTCGTAGCCGCGCAGCTTGGCCGGCAGGAAGGCGGTGTCGGCCGGCAGCGGGCCGATCAGGTTCAGGCCTTCGCCGCGCAGGCGTTCCAGCAGCGGCTCGATCACCTCGATCTCCTCCCGCCCCAGATGCCCGGCCTCGCCGGCGTGCGGGTTCAGGCCGAGCACGGCGATGGCCGGCCGCGCCAGGCCGAAATCGCGGCGCAGGGCGGCGTCGAGGATGCGCAGGGTGCGCGCCAGCGGTTCGGGCCGGATCGCGTCGGCGACCTGGCGCAGGGGCAGGTGGGTGGTCGCCAGGGCGACCCGGACGACGGCGTTGGCGAGCATCATCACCACCTCGCAGCCGGCCTGTTCGGCCAGCAGCTCGGTGGTGCCGGTGTAGGCGATGCCGCCCTGGTTGATCGCGGCCTTGTGCACCGGGCCGGTGACGATGCCGTCCAGGCGCCCGTCCAGGCAGGCCTGGGCGGCGTCGCGCAGGGCCTGGATCACGGCCGCGGCGTTGGCCGGCTCGGGGGTGCCGAAGGCCGGCAGCACGGGGTTGGGGATTTCGACCACGGCCACTTCGCCCGGCGCCCGCGAGGGACGGTCCGGGGGCAACAGGGTCAGGGGCAGGGCGAGGGCGTCGGCCGCGGCGCGCAGGCTGCGCGGGTCGGCGTAGGCGATCAGGTCGTAGTCGCGCGGTTGCTGCAGCAGCCGCACGCACAGCTCCGGCCCGACGCCGGCCGGCTCGCCCGGCACCAGCGCGAGCCGGGGCGGGGTCACGTCAACCGCCGGAGGTGGCGGGCTTGGCCGGCTCGGCCGGCGGGTTGTTCTGCTCCGAGCCCTTGCCGATACGGAAGTCGACATAGGCCTCGCCGCGCTTCTCGCGCAGGAAGCGGTTCCACTCTTCTTCCAGCTTGCGCCGGCCGATGGTCTCCTGGACCTGGGCGCGCTTGCTCTGGTCGGAGACGTCGCTCTGGCGGGTGCCGAGGCGCTGGACGATGTGGTAGCCGGCCTGGGTGCGCACCGGCGCGGAGATTTCGTTGTCGGCCAGCGCGGCGACGGCGCCGCCGAACTCCGGACCGAACTCGTCCTGCATGAACCAGCCCAGGTCGCCGCCCTTGGTCTGCGAGGTCAGGTCTTCCGAGCTTTCCTTGACCACGTCCTCGAACTTGGCGCCGCCGGCGAGGCGGGCGCGCAGGGTGTCGGCCTTGGCCTTGGCCTGGGCGTCGCTGACGTTGTCGTTGGTGCGGATCAGGATGTGGCGGGCGTGGTACTGGGTGACCATCTTCGGGCCGCTCTGCGAGGCGTCGCGCACCTCGACCAGCTTCAGCAGCTGGAAGCCGCTGGCGCCGCGCAAGGGCTCGGTGACCTGGCCCGGGGTCATCTTGCGCATGAGCTCGGCGAACGCGGCCGGGATCTCGTCCATGCTGCGCCAGCCCAGGTCGCCGCCTTCCAGCGCGTTGGGGCTGTCGGAATAGCGGACGGCGGCGGCGTTGAAGTCCATCTCGCCCTTGTCGATCAGCGCCTTGACGCCGTCGACCTTCTTCTGCGCGGTCGCGATCTGCTCCGGGGTGGCGCCTTCGGGCAGGGCGATCAGGATGTGGGCCAGGTGGTACTGGGTGCCGGAATTGGCCTGGGCGGCCAGGGCGGCGTCGATTTCGGCGTCGCTGACCGAGACCCGGGTCTGGGCGAAGCGCTGGCGCAGGCGCTGGATCAGCAATTCGTCGCGGACCGAGCTGCGGAAGTCGGCGAACGAGCTGCCGTCGCGGGCGACCTGTTGGCGCAGCTGGTCGACGCTGATGCGGTTGGAATTGGCGATGCCGGCGATGGCCTGCTCGACCTCCGGATCGCCGACCCGAACGCCGGTGCCCAGGGCCTGGGCGACCTGGATCTTGACCAGGATCAGGCGCTCCAGGACTTGGCGCTCGAGCACGTCGCGCGGCGGCAGCTGTTCGCTGCGCCCGGCGTACTGGCTGAGGATGTTGGCCAGGGCCCGGTCGAGCTCGGTCTTGAGGATCACGTCCTCGTCCACCACCGCGGCGATGCGGTCGATCGGCTGGGTGTCCTGGGCGTAGGCCGCCCCGCCGAACAACGAGCCGACGGCCAGCAGACTTGCCAAAACCGGGCTCGCAAGGAGCGGGCGGCTCGCGAAAATTTTGTTCATAGGGTCGGGTCGAGGGTCGAGTCGGCGTCGGCGCCGCGGTTTTCGCGGCTGACCGTGGGAGACGGCGGCGTCAGGTACAGGTCGTCGCGGTTGTAGCCGAGAATAGCACGGCGCAAAACGCGCTCCGTGTTCTGGCCGGCCGAGCCTAGACCCTTGAGTTCGAACTCCACCTGAAAGGAGCTGTTGAGGTCTTCGGAGCGGTTGCGCTGGTAGCGGCGGGCGATCGCGCGCACCGCCAGGCAGCAGCTTTCCCATTGCACGCCGGCGATCTGCTCGAGGGGGCGCTTGTCCTTGATCGAGTAGTAGTAGCGGCCGACCACGCTCCAGTTGTCGTTGATCGGGTACAGGAAGGAGAAGTCGGCCTGCTCGTACTGGTCGCGGTCCTCGCGGCGGGCGTCGGGCAGCGCGGCCAGGTTGCGGCGGTAGCGGTAGGCGAAGTTGACCACGCCGGAATTGCCGAACAGGTAGCGCGCGCGCAGGCTGGCCACGTCCTCGCTGCGCAGGCGCGGGTCCCACTGGTAGGTGGCGTTGATGGTCCAGCGGTCGCTGGGCGAGACGCTGACGTCGGCCACCCAGGCCGACTTGCCCTGCTTGATCGGCTGTTCGGCGCCGGCGGTGACGCGGATGTCGTCGAAATACTGGATCTGGCCGATGCTGGCGGCCAGCCGCTCGCGGCCGTCGGCCTCGCTGATCAGGCGGGTGGTCAGGGCCGTGGTGAGCTGGTTGGCGTCGGTCTGGCGGTCGGCGCCGGAATAGCGGTTGTCGCGGAACAGCGCGCCCCAGCTGAACGACATCGGGTTGGTGTCGAACAGCGGCAGGCCGTCCTGGTCGCGGTACGGCGCGCGCAGGTAGAACACGCGCGGTTCCAGCGTGTGCAGGTAGCTTTCGCCGCGGATTTCGGTGTGGCGGTCGAAGTACATGCCGGCGTCGATCGAGGTGATCGGCAGGGCGCGGTGCGGCGACTTGTTGTAGAAACTGCGCACCAGTTCGTCGGTCTTGACCGGCGGATTGGTGTCTCTGCTATGCGCGTTTACATAGTCGTCGGCCTGCTGGTTGGCCAACTGTGCGGCCAGGTTCCCGTCCAGCTCGTAGGCGGTGTAGCGGTAGGCCAGCTTGGGCCGGATGAACCAGGACGCGCCCTCCAGCGGGAAGCTGACGTAGGGCTTGATGTCGAAGCGGCTGCCGCCGGGGATCTCGCGGCGCAGCCCGATCGGCGCGGCCGGGTCGCCCGGGGTGAACTTCATGTCCTCGTGCTGGAAACGCACCGCCTCGGTGTCGACGCCGGTCTCGACCCAGCGGTTCCACGGCTGCGCCCAGTGGAAGGTCGCGCGCGGCAGGCGATCGTAGGCCAGCGAGTTTTCCTGCAGGGTGAAGTCGGCCAGTTGGTTGTGGTCGGCGGTGAAGCTGGCGTCCCAGTAGCGGCCGCGGCCGAACAGGCCGATTTCGCTGCGCAGCGAGATCGCCGACTGGCCGTACAGGCTGTTGCTGAAGTCCTGCAGGTAGTACTTGTCGCTGACCCAGGCCAGGTTGGCGCTGGCGTACCAGGTGCCGTCGAGGCGATGGCTGGCCTTGAGCGCGAACTCGCCGCGGTTGTCGACCGGGCGGCGGTCCTTGGGAATCTGGAACAGGCCGCGCGGGTCGTCGCGGCGGTAGTCGGTATAGCGCTGCGGGTCCTTGTTCGGCAGGTCGTCGTGCGGCATCCAGTTGGCCGAGACCTCGCCGGAGCCGTTCTCGTACAGCCAGCGGAACTCGCCGCCGATCGAGCCGCCGCGGCGCGCCATGTAGCGCGGGTACAAGGTGGCGTCGTAGTTCGGCGCCAGGTTGAGGTAGATCGGCTGGCGCCAGTCGAAGCCGTTCTTGCCCGACATGGAGATGTTCGGATACAGCAGGCCGGTGCGGCGGCGGTCGTCGACCGGGAACACGAACCAGGGCACGTACAGCACCGGCACCTTGCCGATCCGCAGGGTGGCGCTGCGCGCCACGCCCATGCCTTCGGCGGTATCGATGTCGATGCGGTGGGCGCGCAGTTCCCAGGCGCGCTGGTTCGGCGCGCAGGTGGAATAGGTCGAGCCGTGCAGCGAGCCCTTGGTGCCGTTGAGCTCGATCCGCTCGGCGCCGCCGTTGCCGCGGCGCGCAGTCAACTGGTAGTCGACCTCGTCGATGCGGTGCTGGTCGGCGTTCTGGTCGCCTTCGGCCCGCTCGGCCACCAGGCGCATGCTCGAGTCCTGGTAACGGACGTGGCCCTCGGCGGTGTACTTGCCGGATTCCTGGTTATAGGTGAGCGTGTCGGTGCCGAGGAACTGGTCGCCGCGGCTCAGGCGCACATTGTCCTGGACGACGATGTTCTCGTTGGCGCCGGCGCGCTGCAGGCTGCCGCCGTCGATGTCGGTGGGCTGCTCGGCGCGTTGCTCGGCGGTGCCGGTCGGGGTGGGGGCGTCGTCGAAGGACGGCACCGCGTCGATCAGCGGACACAGGCCCCAGTTCTCGTTGTCGTCCGCCGCGTACGCGGGCAGGGCGATGGCGATGCACAGCGACAACGGGAGCAGGCGGAGGGGTTTGCGCACGCGAGCATCCGGTGGACGGAAAAACGGCGGTTAGCTTGCCGTATCCCTTGCAAGCGGGCAACGCGAGCGCCATTTATGCGTCATCGGCGTTCATCTTCCCCGAACGCCTCGCCCCGACCCGGAGGAGCCCATGAGCCAGTCCCCCCGTCCCGACCCGGCCTCGGTCGCCAAGAGCGAAGCTGAATGGCGCGAGCAGCTGAGCCCGGAGCAGTACGCCGTGTGCCGTTGTTCGGCCACCGAGCGCGCTTTCACCGGCCGTTACTGGAATCACAAGGAAGCCGGCACCTACACCTGCGTCGCCTGCGGCGAGCCGCTGTTCTCGTCCGAGGCCAAGTACGACTCCGGCAGCGGCTGGCCGAGTTATTGGCAGCCCTTGAACCCGCAGGCGGTCAGCGAACACGCCGACGAGAGTCACGGTATGCGCCGGATCGAGGTCAAGTGCGCGCGCTGCGCCTCGCACCTGGGGCATGTGTTCCCGGATGGGCCGCGGCCGACCGGGCTGCGCTATTGCATCAATTCGGCGGCGTTGGGCTTCGAGGGAACCGAAGCTACGTAATGCGCGGCCCGCCCGAAGCCCGGCCCTACGGCCAGGCTCAGCGGCGGCGGTGAATGACCGGCGTCGCGACGGCCGGGCGGTCGTGACGCAGCGGCGCAATACGCGCCCCGTCGAACCCCGGTCACTTGGCAAAGCCCGTTCGGCGGCGAATCGGCGGTTTCCCGGCTGATGGCCGTCGTGCCGTTCGAGGCGGCGGTACGGCGTCCCGCAGAAGTCCGGCGTTGGTTCGGCCGGGCGTCGAGTGGCCGCCTACGCCGCCCCGACAGGCGGGCAGGCTGCGTCCATCAAGGCCCCCACGTGCGCCACCGCGCTCTCGCGCAGCGCGGCCAGGTCGTAGCCGCCTTCCAGCATCGACACCACCCGACCGCCGGCATGGCGCTCGGCGATGGCGACCAGTTCGCGGGTGATCCAGGCGAAGTCCTCGCCGTCGAGTTCGACCTGGGCCAGCGGGTCGCGGCGGTGCGCGTCGAAGCCGGCCGAGATCAGCACCAACTGCGGGCGGAAGCCGTCGATGGTCGGCAGCAGGCGCTCGCGCCAGACCTTGCGGAAGCCTTCGCTGCCGGTGCCCGGCGGCAGCGGCGCGTTGACGATGTTGCCGATCCCGCGCTCGTGGGCGTAGCCGGTGTCGGGATACAGCGGCATCTGGTGCGAACTGACGTACATCACCCGCGGGTCGGCGTCGAAGATCGCCTGGGTGCCGTTGCCATGGTGGACGTCGAAATCGATCACCGCGATGCGCGCCAGATTGTGCTTGTCGCAGGCGTGAGCGGCGGCGACGGCGATGTTGTTGAACAGGCAGAAGCCCATCGCCGTGTCGTAGGTGGCGTGGTGGCCGGGCGGACGCACCGCGCAGAACACGCGCCGTTCCTCGCCCTTGAGCACCGCGTCGACCGCGGCCACGCCGGCGCCCGCCGCGCGCAGGGCGGCTTCGGCCGAGCCCGGCGCGAGCACGGTGTCGGGGTCCAGCGCCATCGGTCCGTCGACCGCGGTGTCCAGCACCAGGGCGAGCAGGGCGTCGTCGTGGGCGCGCAGCAGCTGGCCGCGGCTGGCGCTGGGCGCCTCGCGCCAGTCGAGTGCGGGAAAGGCTTCGCGCAGGGCCTCGGTCACCGCGACCAGGCGCAGCGGCCGCTCGGCATGCCCCGGGCCGGGGTCGTGGCGGGTGCAGGCCGGGGGCGTGTAGACGCGCATGGCGCGGTCAGGCCTTGCGCCGCTCGTGGTTCCACAGCACCTCGCCGTGGCCGCTGGCGCGGGCCAGCACGCGGGCCAGCACGAACAGCAGGTCGGAGAGGCGGTTGAGATAGCGCACCGCTTGCGGGCGCACGTCCTCGATCCGGGCCAGGGCGACGGTTTCGCGTTCGGCGCGGCGGACCACGGTGCGGGCGATATGGCAGCGGGCCGCGGCTTCGCCGCCGCCGGGCAGGATGAAATCCTTCAGCGGCGGCAGCTCGTCGTTGTGCGCGTCGAGCCACTGCTCCAGGCGGTCGATGTCGGCGTCGAAGATCGCCGAGTGGCCGGGGATGCACAGCTCCCCGCCGAGGTCGAACAACTGGTGCTGGATCGCGACGAGTTGTTCGCGGATGACCGGCGGCAGCTCCGCGGCCAATACCAGGCCGATGCAGGAGTTGGCTTCGTCGACCGTGCCGTAGGCGCCGACCCGGGCCGAATCCTTGCCGGTGCGGTTGCCGTCGCCGAGACCGGTGCTGCCGTCGTCGCCGGTGCGGGTGTAGATCTTCGAGAGGCGGTTGCCCATCGCCGCGGCGGACTCAGCGCTTGTGCGCGTCGTCCGCGCCCGGCGCGCCGGCCTTGGACTTGGCGGCGCCGGCAGCGATCGCCTGCACCAGCGCGGCGATGCCGACGTAGACGGCGGCGGTGCGCAGGTAGGGCAGCAGCCATTCGATGTAGTTGGCGGCCCAGCCGGCGACGCTCTTGTTCGCCACCGAGTCCGACAGCCAGTAGAAGCTGCCCTGGCTCAGCAGCTGGCAGATCGCGGTCGACGCCAGCAGGGCGACCGCGGCCAGCGCCAGCGTGCTCCAGCGGCGGGCGTAGTTGCGCGCGACCCACAAGCCGCCGGCCCACATCGCGAAGTAGGCCGGGACCAGGAACCAGTACGCCGCCGAGACGCAGTAGTGATTCCAGAAGCTCAGGCCCTGGCGGGTGATCACTGCGTAGTCGACCGCCACCGCCAGCGCCATCAGCGCCGGAAACGCCCAGCGCGTCCACGAGCGCAGGTAGAAGCCGCCGATGAAGAACACTGCCCAGGAGGCGTCCGGAATCGGCGTGAAGTGGTTCACGCGCGTGGCCGCCATCAGCACGGCGAGCAGGACGAAGATGAGGCTGCGTTGGGTGTTGGGCTGCATGACGGTGGCTCCTGACGCCGGATGGCGCGCCAATCCGGACATTCTAAGGAACCTGCGATGAAAGTGCCGGTTTCCGCCGCCGGTCGCCGGACGGGGTCGCTAAGTGATTGATTCCAAGCGCTCGCCGAGGCGCAGGCCGGGTCGCCGCCGCAGCCCGGGGGCGGCCGGCGCGATCGGGCCCGCGCTGGCCATCGCCGCGCTCGCGCCGCCGCGACACGATGTCGCAGAACCGGCGCCGCGCACCGGCCTGCGGAAACACGCTGCGCGGAGCCGGCCGTATCATGAGCGGATGAATGCAGACGTTCCGCAACCCGCCGCCGTCCACGCCAGCCACGACGTGCTCATCGTCGGCGGCGGCCTGGTCGGCGCCAGTCTCACCATCGCCCTGGATCGGCTCGGCCTCGACGTCGGCCTGATCGAAGCCGCGCCGCCCGGCGCGCTGCCGGCGGTGTTCGACGAACGCAACCTCAGCTTCGCCGAAGCCACCCTCAACGCTCTGGGCGCGCTCGGCGTGCTGGCCAAGCTGCGCGCGCCGACCGGCGCGATCCGGCGCATCCACATCAGCCGCAAGGGCGACTTCGGCCGCGCCGTGCTCGAGGCCTCGCGCTACGGGCGCGAGGAGTTCGGCCGGATCGTGGTCGCGCGCGACTTCGGCGAGGCGCTGGAAGCGCGCCTGGCCGAACTGCCGCGCCTGCACCGCTACCGGCCGGTGCGCTTCACCGGCCTGGCCGAAGCCGGCGACGGCTGGCGCGGCGTGCGGGTCGCCGACGGCGCCGGCGAGCGCGTGCTGCGCGCGCGCCTGCTGGTCGCCGCCGACGGCACCCGCAGCGCGGTACGCGCGGCGTTGAACATCGGCGCCGAAGAACACGATTACGGCCAGACCCTGTTCGTGACCCGGCTGCGCGGCGAGCGCGGGCCGGACGGCACCGCTTACGAACGCCTGACCGACGACGGCCCGACCGCGCTGCTGCCGCGCGGCGACCGCCACTACGGCCTGATCCACAGCGTCGCCAGCGCGCGCGCCGAGGCGGTCGCCGCGCTCGACGAAGCCGGCTTCCTGGCCCACGCCCAACAGGTCTTCGGCTGGCGTTGCGGCCGCTTTCTCAACTGCGGCGCGCGCAGCCTTTACCCGGCGATCCGGGTGCTGGCGGCGCGTATCGCCGCACCGCGCGCGTTGCTGGTCGGCAATGCGGCGCAGACCATCCACCCGATCGGCGCCCAGGGTTTCAACCTCGGCCTGCGCGATGCGATGACTCTGGCCGAGCTGATCGAAACCGAACTGGCCGCGCACGGCAGCGTCGATTGCGGTGCGCCGGGCCTGCTGGACCGCTACGTCGCCCGGCGTCTGCCGGACCGAGAACGCACGGTCGCGTTCTCCGACGGCCTGGCGCGGATCAGCGCCAACGACAGCGGCCTGCTGCGGCCGCTGCGCAGCCTGGGCCTGTTCGCGGTGGACCGGGTCGCCAGCGCGCAGTCGTTCCTGGTCGGCGGTGCGATGGGCTATCGCGGCGACGTGCCGGCGTTGTGCCGCGGCGACGCGGTCGACCCGCCGCGCCCCGCCGGAGGCCGCGCATGAGTCGGCGCGAACTGCTCGACGTGGTCGTGGTCGGCGCCGGCGTGGTCGGCGCCGCCGCGGCGCTGGCGTTCGCCCGCGACGGTTTGGAAGTGGCCCTGGTCGAAGCGCGCGAACCGCCGCGCTGGCAGGCCGAGCGGCCCGACCTGCGCGTCTACGCCTTCGCTCCGGACAACGCCGCGCTGCTCGACGACCTGGGCGTGTGGCCGGCAGTGCGCGACGCGCGCGTGCAGCCTTACCGCGGCATGCGGGTGTGGGACGCGGCCGGCGGCGGCGAGCTGGCGTTCGACGCCGACGCGTTCGGCCGCCGCGAACTGGGCTGGATCGTCGAGCACGGCCTGCTGGTCGACCGCCTGTGGGCGGCGCTGCCGGCGGCCGGCGTGCAGGTGCATTGCCCGAACCGGGTCGAAGCGCTGGAACGCGATCCGGCCGACAGCGTCGGCATGCTGCTCGACGGCGGGCGTCGCCTGCGCGCGCGCCTGTTGGTCGCCGCCGACGGCGCCGAGTCGCAGCTACGCCGCCTGGCCGGCATCGCAGCCGACGGCCACGATTACCATCAGCGCGGCTTGGTCGCCTACGTCGACAGCGCGCTGAGCCACCAGGCGACCTGCTGGCAGCGGTTCTTGCCCAGCGGCCCGATCGCCTTCCTGCCGACGGTCGGCGACCCCGGCGCGCGCGATCGGCGCAGCTCGATCGTCTGGACCTTGCCCGAGCGCGAGGCCGAGCGCCTGCTCGCGATCGACGACGGCGCTTTCCTGGGCGAACTCGAACGCGCCTTCGACGGCCGCCTCGGCGCGCTGACCGCGGTCTCGGCGCGCGCGGCGTTCCCGCTGCGGCGGCAGCTGGTGCAGCGCTATTTCGCCGGCCGGGTGGTGGTCGCCGGCGATGCCGCGCACGTGGTGCATCCGTTGGCCGGTCAGGGCGTCAACCTCGGCCTGCGCGACGTCGCAGGCCTGCGCGCCCTGTTCCGCCAGGCGCAACGGCGCGGCGTCGACCCGGGTTCGCCGCACCGGCTGGCGCGTTGGGCGCGCACGCGGCGCAGCGAGAACGCGCTCGCGGCTCACGGCTTCGACGGCTTGAACAAGCTGTTCTCCAACGACGAGCTGGCTGCGACCTTGTTGCGCGGGCCCTTGCTCGGCCTGGCCGGCAAGCTGCCGCCGCTGACCCACTATTTCTGGAAACGCGCGGCGGGCCTGTAGCCGTCGCCGCTGCCTGGCAGGGAGATGCCGACACCATGATCCGCAACGCGCGTTCGATCGCCGCTGCATTCGCTTGCCTGTTATGGCCCGCGCTCGCCCAGGCGACGCGGCAATGCCCGCCGGAAGCGGGCGAGAAGTCGCCGCTGTTCTGGGCGCTGGGCTGGGCGATCCTGGGGGCGTTCGTCTTGCTGGGGCTGGCGATGCCGCTGCTGGCGCTGCGTGGTTCGCGCGGCCGGCGCACGCTGCATCGCGCGCTGTGGGTGCTGGCTGGGCTGGCGCCGATGCTGGGTTGCTGGTTGCTCGGCCTCTGGATCTTCTTCGCCCGCTTCGTGATGGTGTGTTGAGCGCGGGCGTGTGCGCTCAGTGCTCGTGGAACGCGCGCCGGGTGCGCAGCAGGTACGTTGCTACCAGCGCGCCCATCGCCGCCACCGCCATCACGTAATAGGCCGGGGTCATGCCGCCGAGCTTGGGCGTCAGCAGGCCGATCAGCGGCGGGGTCAGCGCGCCGAATACCGCATAGGCGACGTTGTAGGAGAACGACAGCCCGGAGAAGCGCACCGCGGGCGGGAATGCGGCCACCATCACCGCCGGGATCACTCCGACCACGCCGACGCAGGTGCCGGCCAGCGCGTACAGCGGCAGGAAGTTCGCCCCGCCGTGGGCGAGGTCGTAATACAGCGCATAGCTCGATGCGAGCACGCCGAGCGAACCGATCAACAGGGCGCGGCCGCGGCCGAGTCGGTCGACCAGCAGGCCGCCGCCGATCGCGCTGAGGGTGAGGCAGAACGCGGCCAGGCTGTTGCCGAGAAAGGCGCGCTGCGGAGCGATGCCGAACTGGCTCTGTACCAGGGTCGGGGTCATCAGCACGATCACCACGATCGCCGCGGTCAGCAGCCAGGTGACCAGCATCGACAGGACCACGCCGGCGCGGTGATCGCGCAATACCTGCTTGAGCGGCAGCTCGCGCACCAGCTGGCGGCTTTCGCGCATCGCCGCGAACACCGGCGTCTCGCTGAGCCAGCGGCGCAGATACACGGCGAGGAAACCGAACACGCCGCCGATCAGGAACGGGATGCGCCAGGCCCAATCCAGCACCTGCGCCGGGGCGAACCAGGTATTGATCGCGGCGGAGATCAGCGAACCGATCAGGATTCCCGCGGTCAGGCCGGCGGTGAGGCTGGCGCAGGCGAAGCCGGCTCGGCCCGGCGGCGCATGTTCGGCGACGAAGGTCCAGGCGCCCGGCACTTCGCCGCCGATCGCGATGCCCTGGACGATGCGCAGGAATAGCAGCAACAGCGGCGCGGCGACGCCGATCTGGGCATAGGTCGGCAGCAGGCCGATGCACAAGGTCGGCACCGCCATCAGGAACACGCTGAGGGCGAACATGCGCTTGCGCCCGGAGCGGTCGCCGAAGTGGGCCATGACGATGCCGCCGATCGGCCGCACCAGGTAGCCGGCGGCGAAGATCCCGTACACCTGCAACTCGCCCAGCCAGCCCGGCATGCCCGGCGGGAAGAACAACTGGCGCAGGGTCGCGGTCAGGAAGACGAAGATGACGAAATCGTAGAACTCCAGCGCGCCGCCCAGCGCCGACAGCAGCAGGGTGCGGGCGTCGCGGCGGTCGAGCGGGCGGGCGGCGTCGAGGGCGATCGGCGTGGCGGTCATTGCGACGGCGGAGCGGAGGAGGAGCGAGGCACTATGCCGCAATGCGCCGGCGGCGCAAACGCGGAGGATGCCGAGGGCAGCCGAAAGTACTAGGGGCGCAAGCGCCTGCCGCCGCTGCGGGCGCGAAACGGTACGGACGAAGGTGCGGACGGCGGTGGCCGGCGCAGCGGGACGGTGCCAGCGGAACCTCGCACGCCCCGGCCGTCGTGCCCGCCGAAGCGGGCCTGCGGAACGTCGCCGATCTGCCCGGATGAAGCGCGGGTTTCCGCCTTCGCGGGAGCGGGGACGGCGATGGAAGGGGCGCGGCGTCTGCCGCGCGTGGACAGTCTGCTCTGCTGCGCTCATGCCCGCGAAAGCGGGTATCCGGAGAGTTCAGCGGCATGCGTCGATGCAGTCCGAGCCCGCAGTCCCGCGAACGCTTCCCGGCGGGAGCGTTCGCGGGCGGATCTGTCGACGTGGTCCGTCGGCGCGCCGGCTCAGCGGCGCCAGCCGTCGATCTCGCCGCGGCTGATGCGGCCGTCGGCGTCGACGTCCACGGCGAGAAAGTTCGCGCTCAAGGCGGTGTGCGCGCGCGCTTCCTCGCGGCTGATGCTGCCGTCGGCGTTAGCGTCGACGACGAGGAAGTCGACATCGCGGCCGTCCGACGGCGGCGCGACCACCGTGCCCGGCAACCGATTGGCTTCGGCGGTGGCCGCGGCGGCGGCGCGGGCGAGCCCGCTGGCGTCGGTGGCGATCGCGCTGGCGGTGCGCGCTTCGATCATCGCCGCGCGGGCCTGCTCGGCGGCGCCTTGCGGATTGCTGCCGTCGACGGCGGCGGCTTGTGCCGAGCGCGCTTCGTCGGCGGCGCGGATCGCTTGGTGCGCCGCGGTCTGGGCATCGGCGGCCGACTGCCTGGCCTGCTGCGTGGTGGCCTCGGCGGCGATCGCGCCGCGCGCGCTCGAGGCGCCCTGATCGCGGGTCGCCGCGGCGGCCTGCGCCGCCGCTTGCGCGGTGATGGCGTTCTCGCGCGCCGCGCGTGCATCGGCCGCGGCGACGTCCGCCTTTTCGACCGCATCGTGTTTGGCCTGCACCTTGGACGGCACCTGCGCCGTCGCCGCGCCGGCGAAAGCCGTCGCGATCGCCAGGGCGAGGAGGGGGTGTCGCTTCATCGCGTGTCGCTTCATGGTCGCAGCCTCGCGTTTGGGGACGAGGCGACGCTAGAACGGCGCGGGTCAAGCGCGGATCAATTCGCGCAACCGGCGCTGAATACGCGAGGCCGGAGCGTGCGCATTGCGAGCGGCGTCGCGCGTTGATGGCGCTTGCACATCGATGAAGCCCGGCCAAACGCGTGTCGCTGCGCGTGGCGCGGCTCAGCGCGGGCAGGGCTTGTGCAGCGCGTACTGCGTGCCGCTCCAGCGCCACACCGGCGCGCACAGGCCCGGCCCGGTCATTTCCAGGTCGGGGTAGCCCAGGTGCTTGCTCGGCAGGATGTTGTAGCCGGCAGGAAATCCGAACTGCGCTTTCCATCGGCCGCGCGCATCGCGGATGTAGAGATCCAGCGATACGCCGATGCGGCCGCCGAGGCATTCGGATTCCAGCTCGGTGAACACTTCGGGGCGGCCGTCGCCATTGAGGTCGACCGCCTTGGCGGTGTAGCCGATGCGCTCTTCGCAGCTGTCGTCGTAGTACTCGCCGCGGGTGCCGGTGAGCCGGCCGCCGGTGGCCTCCTCGATCACCGCCGCTTCGTTCCAGGACGGCCGCGCCGGCGGCGCGGCCGGCACCGCTGCGCTGGCGCAGGCGAGGGCGGCGGCGAGGGCGAACGCGGCGGCGCGCAGGCGGGCCGGGGCGCAACGGTGGCGGTGCATGACGATCCTTCCTTGGATAGCCGCGTCGCGGCGATGAGGGCAGCTTACTTCGGCGCAGCGAACACGGTGATCTCTTCGCGGTCGTGATAGAGCTGGCGCGCACGCACGATCAGCGGCCGGTGCGCCTGGTACTCGAAAGTCTCCAGGCACAGCCGGGTCTCTTCCCAGCGCTTCTTCATCGGCAGCTTGAGGTTGAAGATCGCCTGCCGGCACCAGCCCTCGCGGAACCAGGTCGCCATGCGTTCGGCGACCCGCACCGGCTGTTCGACCATGTCGCAGACCATCCAGTCCAGCGAGCGCTTGGGCTGCCAGGAGAAGCCGTCGGCGCGCAGGTGATCGACCCGGCCGCTGTCGAGCAGGGCCTGGCGCAGCGGGCCGTTGTCGACCGAGGTCACTTTCATGCCGTTGCGCATCAGCACCCAGGTCCAGCCGCCGGGCGCGGCGCCGAGGTCGGCGGCCTGCATGTTGTCGCGCACGCGGCGCTCGCGCTCGTCGGCGTCGAGCAGGGTCAGCAGGGCTTCTTCGAGCTTGAGCGCGGAGCGGCTGGGCGCGTCGGGATGCATGCGCAGGCGCGGGATGCCGAGCGGCCAAGGCGAACTGTCGTGCGGGTCGGACATCGCCAGCACCGCGTGGTCGCCGGCCAGGAAGGCCACGTGCAGGCGCGGCCGGCGCGGGTCGTCTTCGCGGCTGAGCCAGCCGGCCTTGCGCAGCGCCGGGCGCAGTGCGTTGCCGAAGCTGCGCGCGAGCCCGGCCAGCGGCTTGCCGGCATCGGAATCGGGGTGTTCGACCCACAGCTCGCCGAACATCGATACGTTGAGCCCGCTGCCGGCGATCGCCTCCAGCGCGGCCAGCATCGGCGCGATCCGGTCGCTGGCCTGCAGCCCGCGCAGGTCGGCCAGGCGCACCAGTTTCTGCCGGGCGAAGATCAGCTTCGACCACGGCAGCGCGCGCGACAGCGCGGCGGCGTCTTCGACCATGAATTCGACGTAGCCGCTGTTGCGCTCGGTGCGGGCGTAGCCGGGGTGGCCGGCGACGGCGGCGCGTTCGTTGAGTTCGGCGGCCAGTTCGGGCTCGAAACCGGCGCGGCACCAGCAGAACAGGGCGGAGTCGGTCATGGTCGGATTCGCGCGGTAATGAAGAATTTGTAGGGGCGGCGTGAGCCGCGGCAACCGAAGCGATGAGCGGAAGCGGGCTGGCCGAACACTGCGGGGCGGCCAATCGCGCTTCGGCGGCGGCGCTGGCGACAACCGCTTCGGTTGTCGCGGCTCAAGCCGCTCCTACAGGCAACTGTTTCAATACGCCACGCCGCTTTCGCCGTAATGCCGCAGCACTTCGCAGGCGGCGTCGCGCTGCAGATCGCGGCGCACGGCGATGCCGCGCCGTTCCAACTCGCCGATCCAGTCCGCCGGCAGCGGGCCTTCGTCGAATTCGGTCAGGCGCATCACGTCTTCGGAGCGCGCGCCGATCAGCATGCGGTCGATGCCGGCCCAGAAGCTGGCGCCGTAACACATGCAGCAGGGCTGGGACGACGTGGCCAGGGTCATCGGCCCGATCTCGTTGAGCCGGAACGCGCTCAGCGCCGCCTGCGCGCACATGAACGCCATCATTTCGGCGTGCGCGACCGAGCAGTTCTGCGGCACGACCCGGTTCACTCCGACCCCGACCACATAACCGTTGGCATCGAAGATCGCCGCACCGAACGGACCGCCGGTGCCGGCTTCGACATTGCGCCGGGACAGCTCCACGGCCAGCGCGACCTTGTCCTCGTCGTCGTGGTAAGCGCGTTGGCGGTCCACCGCCGCGTCGACCCAGTCCGGCAGGGCCAGGCGCACGTCGGCCTTCAGCCGGTGGACGATCTTCGGGCTCATGCCTGCGCGCTCCAGGTGTCGCGCAAGGTGACGCTGCGGTTGAACACCGGACGCTCGGCGCGATGATCGCGGCGGTCGGCGACGAAATAGCCGACCCGTTCGAACTGGAACGACTGCTCCGGCGCGGCGGCGGCCGCGGCCGGCTCGACGTAGCCGGTCACGGTGCGGCGCGAATTCGGATTGAGGTGGTCCTGGTAGGTCTTGCCGTCGCTGTCGTCGTCCGGCGCGGCGACGTCGAACAGGCGGTCGTACAGGCGCACTTCGGCCGCGACCGCGTGGCGCGCGCTGACCCAGTGGATGGTGCCCTTGATCTTGCGGTCGGCGCCGGCCATGCCGGGGCGCGATTCGGGATCGAGGCTGCCGCGCAGCTCGACGATCTTGCCGGCCTCGTCCTTGATCACCTCGTCGCAGCGCAGGATGCCGGCGCCGCGCAGGCGCACTTCGCCGCCCGGGATCAGGCGCTTGAAGCCCTTCGGCGGCACTTCCTCGAAGTCCTCGCGCTCGATCCACAGCTGGTTGGAGAACGGCACCTGGCGGCTGCCGAAGCTCTCGTCCTTGGGATGGTTGGAGAAGGTCAGCGACTCTTCGTGCGCGTCGGGCAGGTTGGCGATGACCAGCTTGAGCGGGTCGATCACCGCCATGCGCCGCGCCGCGGCCGCGTCGAGGTCTTCGCGCAGGCAGCCTTCCAGCACCGAGTAATCGATCAGCGAGTTTTGCTTGCTCACGCCCAGGCGCTCGGCGAACAGGCGCAGCGCGGCGGGGGTGTAGCCGCGGCGGCGGATGCCCTGCAGGGTCGGCATGCGCGGGTCGTCCCAGCCGTCGACCAGGCCTTCCTGCACCAGCACCATGAGCTTGCGCTTGCTCATCACGGTGTAGTTGAGGTTGGCGCGCGAGAACTCGATCTGGCGCGGGATCGCGGCTTCGTTCGGATAACCCTTGGCCAGCAGCGGCGCCAGCAGCTCGGGCGAGTTCGGCAGGTCGACCTTGCCCACGCACCAGTCGTACAGCGGGCGGTGGTCTTCGAACTCCAGCGTGCACAGCGAATGGGTGATGCCCTCGCAGGAGTCGCTGAGCGAATGGGCGAAGTCGTACATCGGATAGATCGGCCAGGCGTCGCCGGTGTTCTGGTGGGCGACCTTCTTGATCCGGTACAGCGCCGGGTCGCGCAGGTTGATGTTGCCCGAGGCCATGTCGATCTTGGCGCGCAGGGTGCGCGCGCCGTCGGCGAACTCGCCGGCGCGCATGCGCGCGAACAGGTCCAGGTTCTCCTCGACGCTGCGCTCGCGATAGGGCGAGTTGCGGCCCGGTTCGTTGAGGCTGCCGCGGTAGGCGCGCACTTCCTCGGCGCTGAGGTCGCAGACGAAGGCGTCGCCCTGGCGGATCAGTTTCTGCGCGGCGAGGTAGAACACCTCGAAATAGTCCGAGGCGTGGCGCAGTTCGGCCCAGTCGAAGCCCAGCCAGCGCACGTCTTCCTGGATCGCGGCGACGTACTCGGGATCTTCCTTGGCCGGATTGGTGTCGTCGAAGCGCAGGTTGCAGCGCCCGCCGAACTCCTTGGCGACGCCGAAGTCCAGGCAGATCGCCTTGGCGTGGCCGATGTGCAGGTAGCCGTTGGGCTCGGGCGGGAAGCGGGTCCGGATCGCTTGATGCTTGCCGCTGGCCAGGTCGTCGCGAACGATCTGGCGGATGAAATCCTGCTTGACCGCGCCGGCGGCGGTGTCGGACGGGAGTTCGGGAGCGGAGCGGGCAGGATCGGCGGACATGCGTCACGGCAGTAGGAAAGGGAGAAACGGGAGTTTAGCCGCTGGCGGCGGTCCTTGCCTGGGGCCCAATCCGGCACGAGCCCGAGCGGCGGG
>NZ_HG424530.1:24527-28508 GCF_000336385.2 Lysobacter antibioticus HS124
GCGCTCGCCGTGGCGCCCGCGATGCGCCGGGGGGCGTATGCTGGGCGCAGACCCGCCAGGCCTTCGCGCCGAAGGACGCCGACGATGCAAGTCGTCTACGAAGCCGCCCACCTGATCGATGCCCACCTGGTTCGCCACGCCCTGGAAGCCGCCGGGATTCCGGTGTTCCTGAAAGGCGAGGCCCTGCTAGGCGGGGTCGGCGAGCTGCCGCCGTTCGGTGCGGTTCAGGTTTGCGTGCCGGAAGCGGCCTGGCCGCAGGCGCGCGAGGTGGTCGAACGGCTGTCGTTCGGGGAACCGCCGCCGCAGTCGCCGGCGGCCGAGGCGACGCCGCCGGGCTGGCTGCCGGCCTGATCGCCTGCGGCGGACGCGCCGCCGCTTCACCCCATCGGCCGGCCGCCGCGTCCCGCAGGCCGGCGCCCATCCAACCCATCGAACCCCGCGACGCGGCCCTACCGGCGCCGCGTACGCCCCGGCCGCGCTCGGCGCGGTCCGGTCACGAACGGAGCCAGACCCGATGTTCCAGCGTCATTCGACCCGCCGCGAGCGCCGCGCATGAGCGCGCCCGCCGTCGCTTCGACCGACTCGTTGCGCACACCGCTGTTGCAGATGCTGCTTGGCGCTTCGGTGATCAGCAGTTCGGCGGTGTTCGTGCGCTGGGTGCAGATCGGGCCGGCCGCGTCGGCGTTCTGGCGCATGGCGCTGGCAGCGCTGA
Organism: Lysobacter antibioticus HS124; assembly: GCF_000336385.2. Lineage (GTDB taxonomy): Bacteria > Pseudomonadota > Gammaproteobacteria > Xanthomonadales > Xanthomonadaceae > Lysobacter > Lysobacter firmicutimachus. The sequence continues at coordinate 25,240 of NZ_HG424530.1, forward strand.
TCCTGTTCGCGGTGGTCGGGCGGCCGTGGCAACGCGGGCGCCTGCGCGACTGGCACCCGGATGCGCGCACCCTCGGCCTGGTCATGCTCGGTGCGGCCTTCCTGGCCCTGGATCTTTGGCTGTGGCATCGCAGCATCCTCTACGTCGGCGTCGGCCTGTCGACCCTGCTGGCGAACTTCCAGGTATTCGTGCTCGCCGGCGTCGGCGCGCTGTGGCTGGGCGAACACACCAGTTGGCGGTTGTGGACCGGCCTGGTCATGGGACTGCTCGGCCTGGGCCTGTTGCTGGCGCCGGGTTGGGGCGGGATGGACGCGCGCTTCCGCCTCGGCGTGGTCTACGGCCTCGGCGCGGCGCTGGCTTACGGCGGCTTCCTGCTCGCCTTCCGCGCCGCCCAGGCGCGGCGCGGGCGCACGCCGAACGAAGCCTTGCAATGGTGGCTGTGCCTGGGCTGCGCGATCATGCTCGGGGCGTCGGTGCCGTTCGGCGGCGAAAGCCTGTGGCCGACCAGCGCGCACGACTGGCTGATCCTGTTCGCCTACGCCGCGGTCGCCCAGGTGCTGGGCTGGCTGGTGATCGGCCGCGCCATGCCGCTGCTGCCGGCCGGCATCGTCGGCCTGTGCCTGTTGCTGCAGCCGTTGCTGGCCTATGTCTGGGACGTGTTGCTGTTCGGCAAGCGGCTGGGCGCGATCGAACTGATCGGCCTGGCCCTGTCCCTGGCCGGCATCTTCCTGGGCCTGGCGCGCGGCGACCAGCCGCTGTTCTCGGCCCGCCGCGACGCCGCCTGAAGCGCGCGCCGCGATGTTCTTCCAAGGTGAACCATGAGCGATTCCCTGGTTTCGATGTCTTCCCTGATCCGCAGCGTCGCCGATTTCCCCAAGCCCGGCGTGACCTTCCGCGACGTGACTCCGCTGCTGGCCGACGCCGGCGGCTTCGCCCGCTGCATCGACGCCCTAGCCGAGCCCTGGCAGGGCAGCGGGGTGCAGGCGGTGTGCGGGATCGAGTCGCGCGGCTTCATTTTCGGCGCCGCGCTGGCGCAGAAGCTGCACGCCGGCTTCGTGCCGCTGCGCAAGCCGGGCAAGCTGCCGCCGCCGCTGGTGACGGTGGAGTACGAACTGGAATACGGCCGCGACAGCCTGCAAGTGCGCAGCGATGCACTCAAGCCGGGCGAGCGCACCCTGATCGTCGACGACGTGCTCGCCACCGGCGGCACCCTGGCGGCGGCGCGCGAACTGGTCGAGCGGCTGGATGCGGTGTTGGTCGGGGCCAGCGTGCTGATCGAGCTGCCCGCGCTGAACGGACGCTCGCGCTGGCGCGGCGCGGCGCCGGTGCACGCGCTACTGCAGTATTGAAGGCCGGCGACGAGCCGGCGGCCGCGCGGGCGGCGAAGGCCGTCGCACCTCGTTCGGCCCGGCTCTCTGCCGCTGCCGTCGCCTTGAATCCCGGCCTGCGTTGCCGCATCTCTTCGCCACGGCGGATGACCGCCGCAACCGCAGACGGAGGCAATTCATGGCCGGCACTTCCATTCCCGGGATCGGCGCATTCAAGCAGCGCCTGCCGCAGCGCGAAGACGCGCTGCCCGGCCGCGCCACGCCGATGCCGTTGCACAACGTCCATTACGTCAGCGGCGCCAGGCTGCGCGACGATTTCGCCGGGCTCGCCCGGGTCCAGTTCGGGATGGGTTGTTTCTGGGGCGCGGAGCGCAAGTTCTGGTCGTTGCCGGGCGTCGCGGTCACCGCGGTCGGCTATTCCGGCGGCTACACGCCCAACCCGACCTACCGCGAGGTCTGCAGCGGCCAGACCGGCCATGCCGAAACCGTGCTGGTGGCGTACGACCCGGCCAAGATCGCGTTCGATGCGCTGCTGAAGGTGTTCTGGGAAAACCACGACCCGACCCAGGGCATGCGCCAGGGCAACGATACCGGCACCCAGTACCGCTCGGCGATCTACTGCGAGGACGACGCTCAGTACCGCGCCGCGCTCGCCAGCCGCGATGCGTTCCAGGCCGGGCTGCGCGCGGCCGGCTACGGCGAGATCACCACCGAAATCCCCGCGCCGCCGGCGCCGGAGTTCTACTACGCCGAAGACGATCATCAGCAGTACCTGGCGAAGAATCCGCAGGGCTATTGCGGCCTCGGCGGCACCGGCGTGAGCTGCCCGGTCGGCCTGGGGTGACAGGCCGCGCGTACGGCGTTCGCCGGCGTCCGCGCCGCGCGCCGTAACCTCCCAGACTCGCGCTGGATCGGCGCGGGCGGCGGACCGATGCCGCCGATCGTCCCAAGGAGAAATGCGCGACCCGCTATTGCCTGGAGGCCGACTACAACGGCCGTATCTACGCGACCCACTGCAACAGCTACTTCCAGCGCTGGAGGTAGGGCTTCCGGCGCGGCCCTTCAGTCGCCGACGCGCGCCGGCCCCGGTTACAGCGGTTCGATCGCGCAGGCGTAGACCAGCTCGCAGGCGCCGTCGCCGGTGTCGGTGCGGGTCAGCGAACTCTGCCAGCGCCAACCGCCGCCGGCGTCGGCGAGCACCAGCCAGCCGTGCACGCGCACGCGCTGGTCCTTGTGCGTGCGCTTGAGCGCGCGCGCGACCTCGGCGTCGGCGGGAATGATGTGCAGGTTGGCGCTGGAGCGCTGCATCTCCTGCAGCGGGATCGGCGGCTCGCCTTCGAAACGGTAGGTCAGGAACCGCACTTCCTGGCTGAAGCGCAGTTTGGACAGCACCGCCTCCTCGCGCATGCGGCCCCAGCCTATGCCCAGGTCGGTGGGCGAAAACTCGGCGGTGAGGCCGTTGCGGTAATCGCGTCGCGACAGCACTCGCCCCTCGATGCTGAAGCCGGCCAGCGGGGTCAGCGTGCCGGGTACGAGCCGGAACGGCCGCAACCCGGCCGGCACCGGCGTCTGCAGCGGTTCGGCGTAGTCGCGCACCCGCGGCGGCATCGGGCAGCGCACGCTCGCGCCCTGCGCCGGCGCGGGGTAGTGCAGCGCGCGCGGCGAGATCGGCGAATACCACCAGCCCACCGCGCTCAACAGCAGCGCCAGCGCGATCCAGCCGCGCGGGCTCATCGGGCTTCGCGTACCGGCTTGCGCGCGCCGTGGCTGCGCGGCGGTTGCAACAGCGACTGCGGCAGCTTGCGCAGTTCGTCGGCCAGTTGCATCAGGAACTCCGACATCGCCGAACTGCGCCGCCACAGCATGCCGATCTGGCGGTGCGGCGGCTCGCCGTTGAAGCGCAGCAGGTGCACGTCGGGCGAGGGCGGTACCGGCGGCTGC
>NZ_HG424530.1:28582-60139 GCF_000336385.2 Lysobacter antibioticus HS124
CCATCTGCCGCAAGGTTTCCAGGCTGGTGGCGCGGAATCCGTCGCGCTCGTCGGCGCCGGCCAGGCGGCACACGTCCAGCGCCTGGTCGCGCAGGCAGTGGCCTTCTTCCAGCAGCAACAGATGCTGGTCGTCCAGATCGTGCAGCTCCAGGCTGTCGCGCGCGGCCATCGGATGCTGTTGCGGCACCGCGAGCAGGAAGGGCTCGTCGAACAGCGGCTCGACATGCAACTGATCGTCGTGGATCGGCAACGCCAGCAGGCCGGCGTCGAGGCGGCCGTCGCGCAGCCGGGCCAGGATCTGGTCGGTCTTCTCTTCGACCAGCAGCAGTTCCAGGCGCGGGAAGCGCTTGCGCAAGCCGGGCACCACATGCGGCAGCAAATAAGGGCCGAGGGTCGGGAACAGGCCCAGGCGCACCGTGCCCGCTTCCGGGTCCTGGCTGCGGCGGGCGATCTCGCCCATCTGCTCGACGTCGGCGATCACTTTGCGCGCGCGCTCGGCGATGTCGCGCCCGACCGGGGTCAGCATGACCCGGCGCGGCGCGCGCTCGACCAGGGATACGCCCAGCTCGTCCTCGAGCTTTTTGATCTGGGTCGAAAGCGTGGGCTGGCTCACGAAGCTGGCCGCGGCCGCGCGGCCGAAGTGCTTGTGATCGGCCAGGGCGACCAGATATTTGAGGTCACGAAGGTTCATCGACGGCTGTCCATTGAGGATGGCTATCGGCATAATAGGAACAATTCATTTCAGTAATCAAATGCTGGCGTGCAACATAAGCGCCATAGGTTGTGCTTGCCGGCGTCACCCCCCTCTACCACCCTCCCATCCTTAGTCTAGGAGTCATCAACATGCTTTCGATCGGCGAAAAGTTCCCGAAGTTCAAGGTCAAGGCCACCGTCGGTATCGAGAACCTCGATAGCGCGTTCGCGGACATCGACAACGACACCTACAAGGGCAAGTGGCTGCTGGTGTTCTTCTATCCGAAGGACTTCACCTTCGTCTGCCCGACCGAGATCAAGGGCTTCGGCGACCTGAACCAGCAGTTCCTCGACCGCGATTGCCAGGTCCTGGCCGCCTCGACCGACAGCGAGTTCGTCCACCTGGCGTGGCGCAAGGACCACAAGGATCTGCGCGACCTGCCGTTCCCGATGCTGGCCGACATCAAGAAGGACCTGACCTCGGCGCTGGGCATCCTGACCGAAGACGGCGTCGCCCAGCGCGCCACCTTCCTGGTCGATCCGGAAGGCATCATCCGCTTCGTCTACGTCACCGACGGCTCGGTCGGCCGCAACCCGCAGGAGGTGCTGCGCGTGCTCGACGCGCTGCAGACCGACGAGCTGTGCCCGTGCAACTGGAACCAGGGCGAGAACACCCTCAAGGTCGCCTGATCCTCGCCGGGCCGTCCCCCGAACGGGCGGCCCGGCTCTGATCGGAGCACAGCTGATCCGAGCACGCCCGATCCGACCGCTGAGCGTTTTCCCGTGGCGCCGGATTCCGTGACCCGGCTCCCCCCTTGGTTCTCCCTGCGCTGGCGGCGCCGCCGGCAGCGCAGTCTTCTTCGGTCATTCCCGCATGCGGGCCGGCTCGGCCGGCCTCCCTCCCTCCCGTGCGGGATGCCTGCAGCCGGGGTTCGCCCCGGCTGCCCCTAATCGCAGCAACGTTCCTTTCCGTCGTTTCCGAGCCCGCCTTGCGCCCCGCGCACGCCCGCCAGGCGGCGACGCCTGCCCGTCCTCCGGACCGGCGCCTTCCGCAGCATTCAGGAGTTCCCGATGAGCCTTTCCGATCTTCGCAATTCGCTTCCCGATTACGCCAAGGACCTCAAGCTCAACCTCGACAGCGTGCTCAGCGACGCCGGTTCGCCGGGTCTGGACGGCAAGCAGATCCGCGCCATCGCGCTGGCCTCGGCGATCGCCTCGCGCTACAAGCCGCTGGCCGCCGCGATCGAGGCCTTCGCCGCCGAGAAGCTGTCGCCGGAAGAGATCGCCGGGGCCAAGGCCGCGGCCGCGGTGATGGCGATGAACAACATCTATTACCGCGCCACCCATCTGATCCAGAACGAAGAGTACGGGCAGCTGCGCGCCGGCCTGCGCATGAACGTCATGGCCAGCCCGGGCATCGACAAGATGTCGTTCGAACTGGCCTCGCTGGCGGTGTCGGCGATCAACGGCTGCGGCGCCTGCATGGACTCGCACGAGAAGGTGATCCGCAAGCACGAGATCAACGCCCAGGGCGTGCAGAGCGCGCTCAAGATCGGCGCGGTGGTGCATGCGGTGGCGGTGACGCTGGAGCAGATGTAAGCCCCGGCCTGGCCGAGGACGCCAACGATCGCCGGCCTCGTGCCGGCGATTTTTTTGCCCCGCGATCGCCGCTCCTACAAAAGCGGCACGCGCCGCGCAGCGCGACTCAAGCGCCCGCCGCTTCCAGCCGCGCTTCCAGCTCGGCGATCTTCGCCTCCAGGGCTTCGATGCGTTCGACCAGGGCCGACTGCGCCGGCGCATACCCGCCGCCGTCGGCATGGCCGGCTTCGTGCGCGTTGCCGTGCCAGACCGGTTCGCCGCTCAGCAGGTGACCGTAGCGGTCTTCGCGCTGGCCGCTCTGCCGGCCCAGCATCCGCACCAGCGGCGGGTTGTGCTGAGCCAGCCGTTCCAGTGCGTATTGCACGTCGCCGACCGAGTCGAACTTGGCCAGGCGTTCGCTGCGCGACAGCAGTTCGTAAGCGGTCTGCGGGCCGCGCAGCATGAGCAGGGCGATCAGCGCCGCTTGCGGCCGGGTCAGGTCCAGCACCGCGGCGGCGCGGTGGGAATAGCGCTCGGCGCGGGCGGTGTGCTGCGACTTGACCCAGCCGCGCGGTTCCAGCCGGCGCAGGGCGTTGGCGATCTCGCCCTGTTCCAGCTGCATCGTCGGTTCGCGCGCGGTCTTCTGGTTGCAGGCGGTGACGATGGCGTTGAGGGTCAGCGGATAGACGTCGGGCGTAGTCGCTTCTTTCTCGATCAAGCAGGCGACGATGCGCGCCTCGACCGCGTTGAGCTGCGGCGCGGCGGATTCGGCAACGTCCTGGGTCGGGGTCGGGTCGGTGGCTTCGCTCATGGCGGTATCGCAGTGGAGTGGGGGAAACCGCGCTCAGGTCAGCGCGGTCGAAGGCGGCAGGTGGCGGTCGCCACGATACACCGGCGCGGCCATGACCATTTCCGCCAGGCTGTGGGCGAGCTCGCGCTCGGCCATCACCGCGCCGTCGGCGCCGTGTTCGAGCAGGTGCCGGACCTCGTTGTCGCTGTGCGCGCGGGCGACGATGCTCAGCGCCGGGTTGATCTCGCGCAGCTTGGCGATGATCTCTCCGGCCTCCAGCGCCTGCGGGATCGCCAGCATGACCGTGGTCGCGCGCTCCGGCAGCGCTTCGCGCAGCACCCGCTCGTTGACCGCGTTGCCGAGGATCGCCGGCAGGCCGGCGGCGCGCGCCTTGGCGATCAGGCTGTCCTCGCCGTCGATCACCACCAGCGGCACGCCGCGTTCGGTCAGCAGCCGCGCCAGTTCGCTGCCGACCCGGCCGTAGCCGATCAGGATCACGTGTTGGCCGATGTCGGCCGGTACGGCCGGCGGCGCCGCGTCGGCCTGGGCTTCCTGCAGGGCCGCGGCCTCGCGCGCCTGCTTGCGGTCCAGCCAGGCGAACAGCAGCGGGTTGACGATGATCGACAACAGCGCGCCGGCCAGGATCAGGTCCTGGCCCTCCTTGGGCAGGATCTCCAGGTCCAGGCCGAGGGTGGCGAGGATGAAGGAGAACTCGCCGATCTGGGCCAGGCTGGCGGAGATCATCAGCGCGGTCGAATGCGGCTTGCCGAACGCGCGCACGATCGCGTACGCGGCCACCGACTTGCCGACCACGATGATCGCGAACACCGCCAGCACCTCCAGCGGCTCCTGGATCAGGATCATCGGATTGAACAGCATGCCGACCGAGACGAAGAACAGCACCGCGAACGCGTCGCGCAGCGGCAGGGTTTCGTTGGCGGCCTGATGGCTGAATTCGGATTCGTTGAGCATCATCCCGGCGAAGAACGCGCCGAGCGCGAACGACACGCCGAACAGTTCGGCCGAGCCGAACGCCACGCCCAGGGCGATCGCCAGCACGCACAGGGTGAACAGTTCGCGCGAGCCGGTACCGGCGACGCGCTCGAGAATCCACGGAATCACCCGGCGGCCGACGATTAGCATCACCGCGATGAAGGCGCCGACCTTGGCCAGGGTGGTGAACAGCTGCGACCAGATCTGCGCGCCGTCGGTGGTCTCGCCCTTGAGCAGTCCCGACAGTGCCGGCAGCAGCACCAGGGCCAGCACCATCGCCAGGTCTTCGACGATCAGCCAGCCGACCGCGATCCGGCCTTTGCCGGTCTCGACCAGGCGCCGTTCTTCCAGGGCCCGCAGCAGCACCACGGTGCTGGCGACCGACAAGGCCAGGCCGAACACCAGTCCCGCACCGTGCGACCACCCCAACATCCAGGCCATGCCCCAACCCAGGGCGGTGGCGACGGCGATCTGCACCACCGCGCCGGGCAGGGCGATGCCCTTGACCTCGAGCAGGTCGCGCAGCGAGAAATGCAGGCCGACGCCGAACATCAGCAGGATGACGCCGATTTCGGCCAACTGCGGCGCGAGGGTCTGGTCGCCGACGAAACCGGGCGTGAAGGGGCCGGCGACGATGCCGGCGATGAGGTAGCCCACCAGCGGCGACAGCCGCAGGCGTTGCGCGATCATTCCGAAGATGAAGGCCAGGACGAAGCCGGCTACCAGAATCGCGATCAGGGACGTGTGGTGCATCGGCTCTCCTGTGGTCTGGTCCCAGCAAGAATGTGAGCAAGGCGGGTTTCGGCGCAAGTGTTTTTGCCGATTTCTGTGCTCGCAAATGATTGTTTCTGCTTGATTTTTGTCTCGCTCGGCGGGCGGGCGACGAACGGCGCGGTGCGTGCGGGCCTTGGATTGAAGGGATTTGCCCGCATCGGGCGCTACCCGGCGATGGCGACGCGGCCGGGGTCTTGGGCATGAACGATGATTCAGCCCGATGCGCCGCTTTGCGTATGCATCATGTGAAATTGCGCGAGCCGAGCGGCTGCGGCGGCGTGGCGTGTTTTGTGTAGGAGCGGCGCAAGCCGCGACCGCGTTCTTACGGTCTCGCGCCGTTTCTTGTTCGGAGGCTTCCAAAGCTTCAAAGCTGAAAGCTTCCGTCCGCAAGCGGCCGGGTCACTTTCTTTGTCCTAGGCGACAAAGAAAGTAACCAAAGAAAACGCCATGGCGGTTTCGGATCAAGAGCCACTATGGGACGGGGTTTGCGCAGGGCTGCTCCGCACAGGCCATCCCTGGCCTGGCTGCGCACGGCCCGCATCCTTGCGGGCCGCCCTCCGGGGCTGCAGGGCGTTCTCGCGAGTTCGATGCAGCGCCAAGCTCATTACGGCAACGGCAACGGCAACGGCAACGGCCTTACAAAGTGCGAAGGCCGCAACGGCGGCCTTCGCATGCGTGCCGAGGGCTCAATGCAGCAGGTTCACCACTTGTACCCGACCTTGGCATAAGCGAAGGCGCCGTTGAAGCCGAACGGGGCGTAGCTGCTGTAGGGCAGCTGGCCGCTTTCGCTGTTGGCGTAGATCGCCTCGTCGGGGTATTCGTTGAGCACGTTGTCGCCGCCGACGGTGAACTCCCAGCCGTTCACCGCATAGGTCGCGGCCAGGTCGAGGGTCCATTTGGCGGCGAAGGTCTGGTCGCGCGCGCCGCTGGGGTCGTCGTTGAACGTGTGGAATTCGCCGTAGCGGGTCGCGGTGGCGTCGAAGCGCCAGCCGCCGGCGGTGGCCCAACTGCCGCCGAGGAAGAACTTGTCGCGCGGCGCGCCCTGGGTGATGCGGCCGCGCTCGACCCGGCCGATGCGCTGCAGGTTGAGGCCGCCGGCGGTCAGGCCGGGCGGATTCGGCGCGATCCGTTCCAGGGTGGTCTTGTTGCGGTTGTAGCCGGCGGTGAGGTCGAGCGTGCCGCTGGCCAGCGGCCAGCGATAGCTGCCGACGATGTCGAGGCCGCGGGTGCGGGTGTCGACCGCGTTGGTGAAGTAGCGGCCGCCGTTGATGCCGGGATAGCCGCGCGCTTCCAGGAAGCGCGCGACCGCCGGGCCGCGCAGGTTTTCCGACAGGATGATGCGATCGTCGATGTCGATCTGGTAAGCGTCGACGGTGACGTACAGCGACTCCAGCGGCTGCAGCACCAGGCCCAGGCCGATGTTGGTCGACTCCTCGGCCTTGAGCGGTTCGGCGCCGAGCGCGACCGCGGCCGGATCGTCGACGGCGAAGGTGCGGACCTGGAACGGGTTCGGGTCGCCGAGCACGATCACGGTCTGGGTCGATTGGTAGAACTGCTGCTGCAGCGAGGGCGCGCGGAAGCCGGTGGACACGGTGCCGCGCAGCGCGACCTTGTCGTTGAAGGCGTAGCGTGCCGACAGCTTGCCCGAAGTGGTCTGGCCGAAGTCGCTATAGCTTTCGTAGCGCGCCGCCGCGCCCAGCGACAGCTTGTCGGTGACGTCGGTTTCCAGGTCCAGATAGAACGCATGGCTGTTGCGGTTGCGGCGGCTGGCATCGGCCGGGGTGAAGCCGGGGAACACCTGCGCGCCGGGCGCGCCCGGCTCGGGGCCGGCGACATAGGAAGCCGGTTCGCCCGGCGACTGGTTGAACTTCTCGCCGCGCCATTCGGCGCCGAAGGCGACGGTCAGCGGATAGTCCAGCCAGCCCAGGTCGAAGGCCTTGTTGACGTCGGCGTTGAGCACGTTCTGGGTGACTTCCAGCGCGCCGATGTAGAAATCGCGCGGCGAGTTCGCGCCCAGGCTGCGGTTGAGGCTGTGGCGGACGTCGAAGTCGAGCTGGTTCTGGCCGTAGTTATAGCTCAGGTCCAGGTTCCAGCCGCCGGCCGTCTGGCCGCGCAAGCCGAACACGAAGGCGCGGTCCTGGCTGAGGTTGTCGATCTGCGGCAGGAAGCCGTCCGGATACACCGAGCGGATGTTGTTCGGATTGCCCGCCGCGCGGAAGTAGCCGTTGGAAATGGCGCGACGGCGGCTGGCGGTGCCGAAGGAATAGAACTCCACGCCTTCGGCCGGGCTCCATTGCGCGTTGTAAGCCAGCGCGGTCTGGTCGATCTCCGGATCGCCGTAACGGTGCACGACCTTGCCGGGCGGATTGCTGGTCGGACCGACCGAGCCGAGGTAGGGGCGGGCGCGGTTGGTGTTGTCCTGGTGCCCGCCCTGCGCGGCCAGGTGCAGCTTGCCGTTTTCCCCGAAGGAGAAGCCGGCGTCGCCGGAGAGCTGGTGCTGCTCGCCGTCGCCGGCGCTGTACTGACCGTAGCGCGCGGCGATCGAACCGCCGTCGCCGGCGCCCTTGAGCACCACGTTGACCACGCCGGCGATGGCGTCGGAGCCGTACTGCGCCGAGGCGCCGTCGCGCAGCACTTCGACCCGCTCGATCGCGGCGATCGGGATCGCGTTGAGGTCCACCGGCGAGGACCCACGGCCGATGCTGTCGTTGAGGTTGATCAACGAGGTGGTGTGGCGGCGTTTGCCGTTGACCAGCACCAGCACCTGGTCCGGCGCCAGGCCGCGCAACTGCGCCGGGCGTACCGCGTCGGTGGCGTCGGTGATGGCCGGACGCGGGAAGTTCAGCGAGGGCAGGGCGCGCGACAGCGCGGTGGCCAGCTCGACCGTACCGGTGGCCTCCAGCGTCTGCGGGCTGATGATGTCGATCGGCGCGGTCGATTCGGCCACGGTGCGATCGGCGACGCGGGTGCCGGTGACGATCAGGGTGTCGAGGTTGGTCGGGTTGGCCTCGGCCGGGGCGGTGGCCGGCGCCTGCGCCCAGGCGGGGGACGCGGCGAGGGCGAGCAGGACGGCGCTGGCGAGCAGGGACGGATTGCGGCGGTGCATGGACACTCCGGGGCGGATCGAGCGGGGGACGCCGGGCCGAATGCCGCCGCTGCGGCCGGCGCCGGTGGCGCGCTTTGCCGCAGAAGGCGTCCGGACGGGCGCGTGGGGGCGGTCGGATACCGACGGACCGATTATTCGACGGGTGTCGTGCGCGCGGCCGAACATGTCCTCATGAGCAAATATCGATCAGTCATGCGACCATATCGGCATGATTTCCTTCCGTGATTTCGCCCTGCGGCGCGGCGAACGCCTGCTGCTGTCCCAAGTCGACCTGGCCCTGCATGCGGGCTGGCGGGTCGGTGTGATCGGCCGCAACGGCACCGGCAAGTCCTCGCTGTTCGCGGCGATCCAGGGCGAAGTCGAGGCCGACCGCGGCGACATCGACGTGCCCAACCGGGTGCGCATCGCCAGCGTGGCGCAGGAAACCCCAGCCCTGTCGGACCCGGCGCTGGACTTCGTCCTGTCCGGCGACAGCCGCGTCTACGAGGTCATCGTCGCCGAGCGCGAAGCGGTCGAGCGCGAGGACTGGGAAGCGGTGGCCGAGGCCCACCACAAGCTGGAGGAGCTCGGCGGCTACGACGCCACCGCGCGCGCCGGCAAGCTGCTGCACGGCCTGGGCTTCAGCGCCGACACCCACGAACGCGCGGTCAAGGAGTTCTCCGGCGGCTGGCGGGTGCGCCTGAATCTGGCGCGGGCGCTGATGACGCCCTCGGACCTGCTGCTGCTCGACGAACCGACCAACCACCTCGACCTCGATGCGGTGCTGTGGCTGGAGCAGTGGCTGCTCAAGTACCCCGGCACGCTGCTGATGATCTCGCACGACCGCGAGTTCCTCGACGGGGTCAGCACCCACACCCTGCACCTGCACGAGGGCAAGGCCAAGCTCTACGTCGGCGACTACACCGCCTTCGAGCGCCAGCGCGCCGAGCACCTGCGCCAGCAGCAGATCGCGTTCGAGAAGGAACAGGCCGAGCGCGCCCATCTGCAGAGCTTCATCGACCGTTTCAAGGCCAAGGCCAGCAAGGCCAAGCAGGCGCAGTCGCGGATGAAGCGCCTGGCCAAGCTGGCCGGCACCGAGGCGGTGCGCGCCGAGCGCTCGCTGCGGATCGACCTGCCGGTGCCGGACAAGCTGCCGCACGCGCTGCTGCGCCTGGTCGAAGCCGACTGCGGCTACGGCGCGCACACGGTGCTGCACGGCGCCAGTTTCATCCTCGAAGCCGGCGACCGGGTGGCCCTGCTCGGCCCGAACGGCGCCGGCAAGTCGACCCTGGTCAAGTCCCTGGTCGGCGAGTTGCCCTTGCTGGCCGGCGAGCGCAGCGGACATCCCGATCTGCGCATCGGTTACTTCGCCCAGCACACGGTGGAATCGCTGCGCGAAGGCGCCAAGCCCATCGACCTGCTCGGCGAGATCGCGCCCGGCGTGGCCACCCAGCAGCTGCGCGATTTCCTCGGCAAGTGGAATTTCCCGGGCGACCGCGCCTTCGAATCGGTGGACGGCTTCTCCGGCGGCGAGCGCGCGCGCCTGGCCCTGGCCCTGATCGCCTGGCGCAAGCCGAACGTGCTGCTGCTCGACGAGCCGACCAACCACCTCGATCTGGACATGCGCGAAGCGCTGGCCGAGGCGCTGGCCGATTTCGACGGCGCGATCGTGCTGGTCTCGCACGACCGCCACCTGATCGGCCTGGTCTGCGAAACCTTCGTCCGCGTCGCCGACGGCGTCGCCCAGGCCTTCGACGGCGACCTCGACGCCTACGCCAGCTGGCTGCGCACCCGCGATTCCAGCAACGACGGCAAGGCCAAGCCCGCCGCCGCGGCACCGGCAGCGGCACCGGCACCGGCACCGGCCGCGCCGGCGCCGGCCGGCAAGAACGCGCGCAAGGTCAATCCGGTCAAGTTGGCGGCGGCGGAAAAGCGCGTGGCCGAGCTGGAGTCCAAGCTGCATACCTTGGACATGGATCTGGCCGATCCGACCCAGTACGCCGGCGGCGGCGACAATGCCGCCGAGCTGTCCAGGCAGCGCGATCAAGTCGCGGCCGAGCTGGCGCAGGCCGAGGCCGATTGGATGGCGCTGTACGAGACGGCGTGAAGCCGGAGCGCAAGAACGGCGCTGCCTTCGCCGCCCGGCCGTGCACGGCCGAGCGCGCCCTGTCGGACCTGCCCCGCAGGAGCGGCGCGAGCGGCGATCGACCGAAGCGGGCGGGATACCGCGTCACCGGCCGCAGCCAGGCCGCCCGGAGGCCGCAGAGACCGAACCTTCGATTGCCCGGGCATCGGCTGCCGCGACTGCGTACATCGCCGTGGTGGATCGTGGCTCGCGCCGCTCAGGGGGCTGGGGCCCCGATCCGGCCCGCCGCCTAGCCCCGGGCGCTTGCATCCGCGCCGTCCGGCCCCACACTGTGCCCCTCCCACCCGTTTCAGCCGTTACCGTCATGCCGATCTATGCCTTCCAGTGCAGCGCCTGCGGGCACAGCTTCGACCGTCTGCAGAAGCTGTCCGACGCCGATCCGACCGTTTGCCCCGAGTGCGGCGCCGAGAAAGTCGGGCGCCAGCTGACCGCGCCGCAGTTCCGCCTGGCCGGCGGCGGCTGGTACGAGACCGATTTCAAGAAGGACGGCGACAAGAAGCGCAATCTGGCCGACGGCGGCTCCTCGGGCCTGGCCGAGGCCAAGCCCGCGGACAAGCCGGCCGAAAAGAAGGCCGACCCGGCCCCGGCCGCGGCCAGCAAACCGGCGTCCGGCGCCGCCTGAGCCCGGCCAGCCGGCCAGCTGCCGCAGGGGCGCCGCGAGGCGCCCTTTTGCGTTGAGGCGGGATGCCGCGCTCGCCGCGACGGGCCCGACCCCTCGCCGGCGGGCGGCCTGGACTAGAATGGTCGGTCCCGGCTCCGGCCGGCGCGGGCCGCCTGCGTTTCGCGGCCCGCCCTCCTGCTGCACTCCCCACGATTCACCGATCGACCCAACGGAGCTTTCATGCGTACCCACTTCTGCGGCCTCGTCGACGAGGCGCTGATCGGCCAGACCGTCACCCTGTGCGGCTGGGTCAACACCAATCGCGTCCAGAGCCACGTGGTGTTCACCGATCTGCGCGATCACGAAGGCGTGGTGCAGATCGTGGTCGATTCGGACATGGGCGAGCTGTTCAAGACCGCCGGCGATCTCAGCGTGGAAAGCTGCGTACGCGTGACCGGCACGGTGCGCGCGCGCGGCGCCGCCAACGACAAGATCCGCAGCGGCAAGGTCGAAGTGCTGCCGAGCGCGATCGAAGTGCTGAACAAGGCCGAGCCGCTGCCGTTCCACGCCCACGAGAACGCCGGCGAGGAGACCCGCCTGACTTACCGGTACCTGGACCTGCGCCGTCCGGAGATGCAGCGGATGATGCGCACGCGCATCCGTCTGGTGCAGTCGCTGCGCCGCTGGCTGGACGCGCGCGGCTTCCAGGACATCGAAACCCCGATCCTGACCAAGGCCACCCCGGAAGGCGCGCGCGACTTCCTGGTTCCGGCGCGCATGCACCCGGGCGAGTTCTATGCCCTGCCGCAGTCGCCGCAGCTGTTCAAGCAGATCCTGATGGTGGCCGGCTTCGACCGCTACTACCAGATCGCTCGTTGCTTCCGCGACGAAGCCCTGCGCGCCGACCGCCAGCTCGAGTTCACCCAGCTCGACATGGAGTTCGCCTGGGTCTCCGAGCGCGACGTGCAGGACACCGTCGAGGGCATGATCCGCGAGGTGTTCAAGGAAACCATCGATGTCGAACTCGACGCGCAGTTCCCGCGCATGACCTATGCCGAGGCCATGCGCCGCTACGGTTCGGACAAGCCGGACCTGCGCATCGGGCTGGAATTCGCCGACATCGCCGAACTGGTCAAGCGCTGCGAGTTCAAGGTCTTCACCGATTGGGCCAACCACGCCGACGGCCGCGTGATCGCGTTGCGCGCGCCGGGCGCCGCGGGCTGGTCGCGCAAGCAGATCGACGAGGCCGGCGCGCATGCGGCCAAGCACGGCGCCAAGGGCCTGGCGTGGATGAAGATCGAGGACGCCGGCAAGGGCCGCGAGGGCATCAACTCGCCGATCGCCAAGTTCTTCGACGACGCCACCCTGGCGGCGATCGTCGCGGCCGCCGGCGCGCAGACCGGCGACATGATTTTCTTCGGCGCCGCCGACTACAAGACCGCCAGCGACTTCATGGGCGCGCTGCGCCTGAAGCTGGGCCGTGACCTGAACCTGGTCGAGGACGGCTGGAAGCCGCTGTGGGTCACCGATTTCCCGATGTTCGAGTGGGACGAGGAAGCGCAGCGCTACGTGGCCCTGCACCATCCCTTCACCGCGCCGGCGGTGGACGACATCGACGGCCTGCGCGCCAACGCCAAGACCGCGGTGTCGCGCGGTTACGACATGGTGCTCAACGGCAACGAAATCGGCGGCGGTTCGATCCGCATCCACCGTCCGCAGATGCAGTCGGCGGTGTTCGACCTGCTCGGCATCGGCGCCGAAGAGGCCGAGGCCAAGTTCGGCTTCCTGCTCGACGCGCTCAAGTACGGCGCGCCGCCGCACGGCGGCATCGCCTTCGGCATCGACCGCATCGCCGCGCTGATGGCCGGCACCGAGTCGATCCGCGACGTGATCGCCTTCCCCAAGACCACCACCGCGCAGTGCCTGATGACCGGCGCGCCGTCGCCGATTCCGGACGCGCAGTTGGCCGAAGTGCACGTGATGGTGCGGCCGAAGGACCCGGCCTGATCCAGGCGCGCAGCGACCCGGCGATGCCGGGCCGCTGCGCGGCGTCGCCGTCTTGGAGGAGGGGCCTCGGCTCCGCCGCATGCGATCGGGCCGTACCGCCCGGGCCGATGCGCCGGAGCCGAGGCCCTTTCGCGTTGACTTTCCAGCGAACCGCATCGAACGACCGCGCACATGAACGCCAACGTCCAGCCCGACCGCTTCAGCATCCGCCAAGCCACGCCTGCCGATACCGCGGTCCTGGCCGATATTTCCGCGCGCAGCTTCGTCGAGACTTTCGGCGATTCGTATCCGCCCGACGATCTGGAGCGGTTTCTCGCCCAGACGTATTCGCACGCGGCGATCGGTGCCTTGTTGGCCGACCCGCATTGCGCCGCCTGGCTGCTCGAACGCGACGGCGTCGCGGTCGGCCATGCTCTGGCCGGTCCTGCCGGGTTGCCGCATGCGCAGATCGCGCCGGGCGACGGCGAACTCAAGCGGCTGTACGTGCTGCGCGAGGCCCAGAACGGCGGTTGGGGCGGGCGTCTGTTCCAGACCGCGCTGGACTGGCTGGAACGCGACGGCCCGCGCACGCTGTGGATCGGCGTTTGGTCGGAGAACTACGGCGCGCAGCGTTTCTACGGCCGACACGGGTTCGAGAAAGTCGGGCATTACGAGTTCGTGGTCGGCGACACCCGCGACCACGAATTCATCCTGTGCCGCAACGCGCGCGGCTGAGCGTCCTCTCCGGGCGCGACGACTGCCCCTGTAGGAGCGGCGTAAGCCGCGACCGCCGCAGCGACGATCGAAAGCGCGGCATCCGACGACCGGATTGTCGGGCTTCCGGGGAGCGCTTACGCACACCGCTTCGGTTGTCGCGGCTCACGCCGCTCCTACAACAGGCCGGTCGCCGCTGCGATGCGGCTCCGCCCGCGAGGGACGGAGCCGTGCGCCCGCTCAGGGCTGGTCGAGCAACACGTCCAGTGTCTTGGCGTCGAGCGCGCCGCGCTTGTGGCCGAGCTTGAGCAGCATCGCCTCCAGGTCGCCGGCCGCGGCCGAGACCCGGGTGGTCGCGGTGGCGGCCTTGAAAGCGCTGGCCGGCGCGGTGTCGATGCGGACCTCGCGGCCCTTGATCGTCAGCGGCTGCGGCGAGGCCTTCGCCGCCGGGCCACCGACGTGCTCGATCAGGATGCCGTTGTAGCCCAGCACCGGTTCGGCTGCGGCGCCCGACTTGGCCGGCGCGGCCAGGGCGTCGGCGAGGCGGCTTTCGATCGCGCGCAGCGAGGCCGGGTCGGTGACGGTCAGTTCCGGGTTCGGCCGGCCCGAATACACCAGGTAGGTGATGCGCAGGCCGGGGGCCTCGGCGGCGCCGGCCAGGGCCGGAGCGGCGAGCAGCAACAGCGACGCGCACAGGGTCTTGAGCTTGGACATGGTCGGGGTTCCTCCGTGAGCCTGGGATTCAGTTGACTTGCTCATGGCCGGAGCCCTCGATGCTGTCGGACCAGACCCGGTAGAAGCCGCAGAAATCCGAGTACGGGCCGCGGTTGGCGTTGCGCGGGTCGAGGATCTCGTTGCCCGAGTTGTCTCGGTTGGTGGCCGCGGTGCCGCCGGGCTTGTGGGTCCACTTGCCGTTCGCGTCGCGACGATACCAGTGGTAGTCGTAGCCCGGCGCGACGACCAGGGCGGCGATGTTCTTGTGGCTGAGGTCGTTGATCTGGGTCGCGGCGACCGGCTCCAGGCCGTCGCGGTTGGCCGCGGCGACCACCGCCGCGCAGCTCAGCGAGGTGTACATCGCGCCGGCGGCGCGGCCGGGCTGGGCGAAGGTGTTGGTGGCCTTGTTGTTGGCGTAGTTGTAGCAGTTGTTGTTGCGCTGGCGGGTGCTGCCGTCGTTCCAGTAGGTCGGCTGGAACACGGTGCGTCCCGGCGCCATGATCTCGCCGATGCCGCCGGCGGTGTCGGGGATCAGGCTGCGGTTGTAGACCAGCACCTCGTCGATGCGGTCGCCGAAACGGTAGGAGGCGATGTCCTTGTGCCCGCCGATCAGGAACGGCCGGTCGAAGTTGTCGATGTTGTCCAGCCGCGGCGTCTGCTGGTCGGTGGTGCGGTAGCCGTCGATGTAGAACGAGATCGTCGCCGGCGAGGTGCTGCGGTTGACCGCGACCGCGACGTGGTGCCAGCGGTTCGGGCTCAGCACGCGGCTGCCGTTGGAGACGTAATTGTCCCAGGTGGTGCCGTTGTTGAGCTGCAACAGCAGGTGCTGGCCGTTGTAGACGGTGAACGAGTAGCCGCGGCCGGCATCGCTGGCGCGGTTGTCGATGATGGTCTTGACCGACGACGAGGACGGGTTGGCCATGCGCACCCAGGCGGCGAGGGTGAAGCTGCCGGTGCCGAAATTCAGATTGGACGAATTGGGCACCTGCACGTACTTGCCGCCGGTGAAATCGCCGGCGGTGTTGAGCCAGCCCCAGGACGAGGCCGTGCCGCCGATCAGCGTGCCGTTGCGGCCGTAGCCGCTGGTGTCGAATGCGGTGGTGCCGGACAGGTCCAGATGCCATTCCCCGACCAGTCCCTGCGTGACCCGCGGCGGCGCGGCGTGCACGGCGAAGCAGGGCGCGAGGGCCAGGCCCAGCGCCAGAAACCATGACGATCGATTCATACCGACTCCCTGGTGATGCCCGATGCGGGCGTCGGCAATCTAGGCGGGGGCCGGGGCGCGGACCGTGACTGTGGGCGCGCTTCGCGGGCGGCGGCCGCGGCGCGAGGGCGGCGGCGTGCGCATGTGTGAGCGGTTCGGGTTTCGTAGCGGAACCGCCGTGTGAATGTGCTTCATGAAGCCAGGCCCGATGAACGGGCGGACCGGCGCGCGACCACCGCCACGCCGGTCCGCCGCGGTCACCGACGGGCCGTCGTCGCGACGGTCACCGTCCCCAAGACCAGGCGGCCGCTGCTGTCGCGGCCGACGTTCTGCGGCGCGATGCCGGGGCGGCCGGGCCAACTGTCGGCGATCGCCAGGCGCAGCGAATAGCTGCCCGGCGCCAGCGTCGCCGGCACCTGCGCGCTGGCGTCGGCCAGCGCGGCCGGCGCGCCCGGCAGCAGGGCGTTGAGCGGATAGTCGAAGCCGGCCTTGGCGCGCGTCGCGCCGGCGCCGTCGACCCAGTGCAGTTCGGTGTTGTAGACGTGGTACAGCGGCGCCGAGCCGGTGTTCTCGATGCCGAGCTTGAGCGCCACGCTCGCACCCGGCTGCATGGCGTCGGGCCAGACGACCTGGCGCACGGTGAACTCGTAGCCCAGCGCGCGCTTGATGGTGCGCATCTTGGCCGGGAAGCCGGTGCCGGTGTTCTCGTGCTGGCCGGCCGGGCCGAGCCAGCTGAAATGGTAGTCGCGCAGCAGCTTGACGATGTCGGCGGTGCGCGAGGTCCAGGTCTTCTTCTGGTCGGCGTAGGGGCTTTCGCCGCCGATCGGATTGGTCTTCCAGTTCGCGCGCGCGGCGGGCACTTCGTTGCGGTAGCCCCATTCCAGGTTCCACCAGCCGCTGTCGTCGCAGCGCGGCATGCGTGTGGCGAACAAGTTGCACATCGCGGTGAAGGACGGGAAGAAGTCTTCGCTGATGCCGAAATCGGCGCCGCCGATATCGCTGGCGCGGGCATAGCGGGTGTGCACCGGCGTCTGCACGAACGCGCTCGCGTAGGCGTCGCGCACGGCGGCGCGAGTGGTCGCATCGGGCTCCCAGGCCTCGCAGCCGGAGGTGTGCCACTCGCCCCAGAAACCGAGCAGGCCGACGTGCACGGCGGTGATGCGCGGGTCGCCGTCGTAGCGCGCGGCGAAGGCGCGCACGAACTGGCGCAACTGCTCGCGCATCGCCGGCGTGTTGTATTCCGGCGCGCGGCCCGGGCCGTCGCCGCCGCAACTGCTGTAGTCGTGGCCGACGACGTTGTACGGGGCCTGCTCGAGGAACTTGGGATAGTCGCGTTCGAGCTGGCCTTCGGTCCGGTTGTAGTAATGGCTGATGTTGTTGGACACGCCGTCCGGATAGTCGGCGACCGGGCGCAGCACGAAGGTCGCGCTCGGGTTATGCTTCAGGATCGGTTCCAGGTGACGTTTCTCGAATCCCGCCCAGTCGTACTGCTCATCGGCGGTTTCGATTTCCCGCCAGGGGACGTAGATCTGGTACATGGTCGCGCCGTAGTGGTTGTCCGGCAGGCCGCCGTCGGCGCCGACGGTGGTGCCCCAGAGCAGGAATCCGCGATGAGGATTGGACAGGTCGTCGCTGCTTTGCGCTGGACGGAGTTCGCCTGCATGCGAGCGTACTGCTGGAAACACCGTAAGCGCGGCCAGCAAGGCCGAGGCGAGCAGATTGGCGGCGGGCAGGGGCGAGTGCCGCAAAGTCATACGGGACGTCCTGGGGGCAGGGGGAGGTGATGCGCATCCTCGCGGGCGCGGGTACCCGCCGGATCGGAACCCGGTCACATTCCATCTGGGCGTTTGTTTTTATCTGCGTCTTTGCGCCGACCGATCGCGGTTCGCGGTCGCGTGCGGCGGCGTGCGCTGCCGGCGCCGGAGTCGGTGGCTGCGCGCAGGCTTGGTTTCGCGGCGGGCCGCAGCCATAGTCCGGGCATGACAAGAACCGAAGCCGACGCAGAATCTTCAGCACGTCCGCGCGGCCCGCGCCGGGTGCTGTTGTTGCATGGGATCTGGATGCCGGGCCTGTCGATGGCCTGGCTGGGCGCGCGCCTGGCCCGGGCCGGGTTCGAGCCGGAGGTGTTCGCCTACGCCGGCGCCGCCGCCGGTCCCGAGGCGGTGGTGCCGCGCCTGATCGAACGGCTCGGCGCGCCCTGCCATCTGCTCGCCCACAGCCTGGGCGGGCTGATCGCCCTGCGCGCCCTGCGCGAACACCCGCAGCTGCCGGTGCGGCGGGTGGTCTGCCTGGGCTCGCCGCTGTGCGGCAGCGCCGCCGCCGACGGGCTGGCCCGCCATGCCTGGAGCGCCCCGGCGCTGGGCCGAGCCGCCGAGCTGCTGCAGCGCGGCTGCCCGCCCTGGGACGGCGCGGCCCAGGTGGCGGTGATCGCCGGCCGCAGCCCGCGCGGCCTGGGCCAGTTCTTCGGCCGCTTCGAGGGCGACAGCGACGGCACCGTGGCGGTGGCCGAAACCCGT
Organism: Lysobacter antibioticus HS124; assembly: GCF_000336385.2. GTDB lineage: Bacteria > Pseudomonadota > Gammaproteobacteria > Xanthomonadales > Xanthomonadaceae > Lysobacter > Lysobacter firmicutimachus. Next base: position 46,377 of record NZ_HG424530.1, read on the forward strand.
TTGCCGGGCCTGGCTGCGCACGCCGTGATCCCGGCCAGCCACAGCGGGCTGCTGTTCTCGGCCCAGGCCGCGGGGCTGGCCGAGGCGTTTTTCCGTCGCGGCCGCTTCGGCGATTGAAGCGGCGGGCCCGGATCGCGCCGGATCGCCGGCGGGCGGGCGCAATCGAGTAAAATCACCGGTTCGTTCATACAACCGTCCGGTAGCGCCATGGGTAGAGGTCCGTCGATCGAAGCACGCAAGAACGCCGAAGATGCGCGGCGCGGCAAGATCTTCACCAAGATCATCCGCGAAATCAGCGTGGCCGCGCGCCGCGGCGGCGGCGACCCCAACGGCAATCCCGGCCTGCGCAGCGCGGTCGACAAGGCCTTGTCGGCGAACATGTCCAAGGACGTGATCGAGCGTGCGATCAAGAAGGCCACCGGCGCCCTGGAAGGCGTCGACTACGAGGAGATCCGCTACGAGGGCTACGCCCCGGGCGGGGTCGCGGTGATCGTCGACTGCCTGACCGACAACAAGGTCCGCACCGTCGCCGACGTGCGCCACGCCTTCGGCAAGTTCGGCGGCAACCTCGGCACCGACGGCTCGGTGTCCTTCATGTTCGCCAAGCGCGGCGTGCTCTGGTTCGCGGCCGGCGCCGACGAGGAAAAGATCACCGAGGTCGCGATCGAGGCCGGCGCGGACGACATCGTCGTCTACCCGGAAGACGGCTCGATCGACGTGCTGACCGCGCCCGACGCCTTCCCGGCGGTCAAGGCGGCGATGGACGCCGCCGGCCTGGTCGCCGGCCAGGCCGAGGTCACCTTCCGCGCCGACAACAACATCGCCGTCGCCGGCGAGACCGCCCAGCAGGTGGTCAAGCTGCTCAACTGGCTGGAAGACATGGACGACGTGCAGAACGTCTATTCCAACGCGGACCTGGGCGAGGATGCGTATGCCTAGTGCGGGAATGGGGAATGGGGAATGGGGAATCGGTTCAAGCCCGGCGCTCCTGCCTCTGTTCCGCTTCCTGCGCTGCGCGGGCGTCAGCCGATGACGATTCCCGATTCCTCAACCCGCAATCCCGGGACCCGCCGCATCCTGGGCATCGACCCCGGGTCGCAGCGCACCGGCGTGGGCGTGATCGATGTGAGCGCCGACGGGCGCTGCGCCTACGTGCACGCGCGGGCGCTGAAGCTGCTCGACGCGGAGGACTTCCCTTCGCGCCTGGGCCTGCTGTGCGAGGGGCTGGAGGCGGTGCTGGACGAGTTCCGGCCCGATCAGGTCGCGATCGAAACGGTATTCATGGACAAATCGGCGACTTCGGCGCTGAAGCTGGGCCATGCCCGCGGTGCGGCGCTGGCCACGGTGGTGCGCCGGCGCATCCCGATCAGCGAGTACCCGCCGCGGGTCATCAAGCAGTCCCTGGTCGGCCGCGGCGCCGCCGACAAGCAACAGGTCCAGCACATGGTGCGGCTGTTGCTGAACATTCCCGAAGCCAAGCTGCAGGCCGACGCCGCCGATGCGCTTGCGGTCGCCCTGACCCATGCCCACATGAGCGCTACCGCCCAGCGCACCGGCATCGCCACCCATCAGCTGCGCAGGCGCGGCGCCTGAGATGGCCGCCGTCCCTCCTGCCGCCGTTGGCGGCGCAGCGCTCCCGGCGCATCGGGTAGGGAGCCGCACGCGCGGCTGCGTCGTATCGGGTGTCGGCGTGGATACTGCCTCGTTCCTTGCTGTTCCGTTCCCCGGGCATGCCCTGCGTGGCGTGCCGCATAGTCCATTCGGAGCTTCGCCGTGATCGGTCGCCTCAAAGGCATTCTCGTCCACAAGCAACCGCCGTGGCTGGTGGTCGATGTCCACGGCGTCGGCTACGAGCTGGAAGCGCCGATGAGCACGTTCTACGACCTGCCCGAGCTGGGCCGCGAAGTGGCCTTGTTCACCCATTACGCGCAGAAGGAAGACAGCGTCTCGCTGTACGGCTTCCTGCGCGAGACCGAACGGCGCCTGTTCCGCGACGTGCAGAAGGTCAGCGGCATCGGCGCCAAGATCGCCCTGGCGGTGCTCTCGGGCGTGCCGGTGGAGGAATTCGCCCGCTTGGTCCAGGCCGGCGACGTGACCGCGCTGACCCGGATTCCCGGGATCGGCAAGAAGACCGCCGAGCGTATGGTGGTCGAGCTGCGCGACCGCGCCGCCGACCTGGCCGGCGCCGGCGCCGCGCTCGGCGTCTCCGGCGGCGTGCCGGCCGACCCGCAGAGCGAAGCGGTGGTAGCCCTGCAGCAACTGGGCTACAAGCCGGCCGAGGCCGCGCGCATGGCGCGCGATGCCGTCGCCGCGGGCGACGATGCCGCCGCCATCATCCGCAAAGCGCTAAAGTCCGCGCTGCGCTGAGCCACCTCGGGTCGTCCCCGGAAGCACACGAATGTCCTCCACCGTTCCCAGTTCCCAATCCAAGCACGCGTCCTCCGCCGACGGCGGCCATCACGGCCACCATCCCAAGCAGGGCCTGCCCGGCCTGATCGTGGGCGCGATCGGGGTGGTGTTCGGCGACATCGGCACCAGCCCGCTGTACACGCTGAAAGAGGCGTTCTCGCCGCATTTCCACCTGACCAGCAACCACGACACCGTGCTCGGCATCCTGTCGCTGGTGTTCTGGGCGCTGATGATCGTGGTGACGCTGAAGTACGTCACCATCATCATGCGCGCCGACAACGAGGGCGAAGGCGGGATCATGGCGCTGATGACCCTGGCCCAGCGCACGTTGGCCAAGGGTGGGCGCTCGGCGTACGTGGTCGGCATCCTCGGCATCTTCGGCGCCTCGCTGTTCTTCGGCGACAGCGTCATCACCCCGGCGATCTCGGTGCTCGGCGCGGTCGAGGGCCTGGAGGTCGCCGCGCCCGGCCTGCACCGCTTCATCGTGCCGATCACCGTGGTCATCCTGGTCATGGTGTTCCTGGCCCAGCGCTTCGGCACCGAGAAGGTCGGCAAGGTGTTCGGACCGATCACCATGATCTGGTTCCTGTCGCTGGCGGCGATCGGCGTCTACAACATCGTCCAGGAACCCGAAGTGCTGAAGGCGCTGAACCCGTGGTGGGGCATGCGCTTCTTCATGGAGCACGGCGCGCAGTCGGTGCTGATCCTCGGCGTGGTGGTGCTGGCGGTGACCGGCGGCGAGGCGCTGTACGCCGACATGGGCCACTTCGGCGCCAAGCCGATCCGCTGGGCCTGGTACATCATGGTCCTGCCGAGCCTGATGCTGAACTACCTCGGCCAGGGCGCGTTCGTGCTGCAGCACCCGCGCGCGGTGGTCAACCCGTTCTTCGAGGCGGTGCCGTCCTGGGCCCTGTATCCGATGATCGTGCTGGCGACGATGGCCGCGGTGATCGCCTCGCAGGCGGTCATCACCGGCGCCTACTCGGTCGCCCGCCAGGCCATGCAGCTGGGCTACATCCCGCGCATGCAGATCAAGCACACCTCCAGCAGCACCATCGGCCAGATCTACGTGCCCTACATCAACTGGATCCTGGCGATCGCGGTGATCGCCGTGGTCCTGGCGTTCCGCAGCTCGACCGCGCTGGCGTCCGCCTACGGCATCTCGGTGTCGGCGACGATGCTGATCGACACCCTGCTGCTGGCCCTGGTGGCGCGCGCGCTGTGGCCGCGCTGGCGCAAGTGGGTGCTGCCGCTGTGCGTGGTGTTCTTCGTGGTCGACGTCGGCTTCGTCATCGCCAACGGCGCCAAGTTCTTCCAGGGCGCCTGGTTCCCGCTGGTGTTGGGCCTGGTGGTGTTCACCCTGTTGCGCACCTGGCGCCGCGGCCGCGAGCTGCTGCACGAGGAAGTGCGCAAGGAAGGCATCCAGCTCGACAGCTTCCTGCCCGGCCTGATGCTGGCGCCGCCGGTGCGGGTGCCGGGCACGGCCATTTTCATGACCGCCGACAAGGGCGTGGTGCCGCACGCGCTGCTGCACAACCTCAAGCACAACAAAGTGCTGCACGAGCGCAATGTGTTCCTGACCGTGGAAACCCTGGGCGTGCCCTACGCGCCGAAGGAGAAGCGGCTCAAGATCGAGGCGATCGGCAACGACTTCTATCGGGTGCTGATCCGCTTCGGCTTCATGGAAGTGCCCGACGTGCCGCTGGCGCTGATGCGCTCCTGCGACGCCGGCGGAATCTACTTCGACCCGATGGACACCACCTATTTCGCCAGCCGCGAGACCGTGGTCGCCAGCCGCCACCGCGGCATGCCGATCTGGCGCGACCGCCTGTTCGCCTTCATGCACCGCAACGCGGCCCCGGCGACCGGCTTCTTCCGCATCCCGGGCAACCGCCTGGTGGAGCTGGGCGCGCAGGTGGAGATCTAAGCGCGCTGTGCGCTTAGATCTCGGGATTGGGGATTGGCAAAAGCGAAGGCGGCGACTTCGCTTGCTGGGTTTCGATTCGAATCCGTGACAAACAGCTGCGAAGGCGCTCCGCAGGCTCAGCCACGACGCCAGGCTTGGCCAATCCCGAATCCCCAATCCCCGCCCCACAGCAATAGCCCCGCAGGCAACACAGCGGTGTGTGAGGCGCGCCGAAAAGCATCGTTGCAGCGGCGGCGGATTCCGCGGTGGGGCGCGCGCGCCTAGCCTCGTCGGCACTTTCCCGACGACGAGGTGTTCGCGATGTCCCAGCCCCGCGCTTTCGTGATCCAGCAACAAGACGCCGAAACTCTGTGCGGCAACGGTTCGCAACTGTGGCTGCTGGCCGACGCCAGCGACTGCTGCGGCGCGCTCGGAACCAACCGCCTGCGCCTGGAGCCGGGCTCGGCCGGGGCGCGGCCGCACCTGCACAAACGTTCCAGCGAAGCCTTCTACGTGCTCGACGGCGCCCTGGACATGATCGTCGACGGCGAGCCGGTGCGGGTGGAGCAGGGCGGCTACGCGGTGATCCCCGCCGGCGTGGTGCATTCCTTCGCCGCCGGCCCCGATCGGGTCGCCGACGTGTTGGTGACCCTGACCCCGGGCGTGGACCGCTTCGACTACTTCCGCGCCTTGCCGGCGATCCTGCGCGGCGAAGTCGACGCCGAGTCCCTGGCCGAGATGCACGAACGCTACGACGTGCATTTCGTTTGAGCGCCGCCCCGCCGCACGTCTTTCGTTCAAGCGGGCCCGGCGGCCGAGCGAGCGTCTGCCTTTGCGGCTTCCCCTTCGAGAAGGGCGGGGGGATTGGCTTCTGCGGTTTCGCACCAGTCAAAAGCAAATCCCCCGCGCCGCTTGTCGGGTCGGACTTCGCACCCCTTCGGGCGCCGGGTAGTGCACTCGTTTCTCCAGGTCCGAGTCCCGCGCATGCCGGGTCCCGGCAGTCACGGTTCTGCAACGCGGGCCGCCTGACGAAGTGAAGTCAGGCCCCGACGCCCGCCGATACTTCCCGCCCCTGCGCCCGCACCCCGTCCCATGCGAACATAGCCGCATGAACGATCGCATCATCGCCGCCGGCGCCACCCGCGAAGACGACGCCATCGAGGCCTCGATCCGGCCCAAGCGCCTGGACGAGTACCTCGGCCAGCAGCCGGTGCGCGAGCAGCTGAAGATCTACATCGAAGCCGCCAAGCACCGCGGCGAGGCGCTCGACCACGTGCTGATCTTCGGCCCGCCGGGCCTGGGCAAGACCACCCTCAGCCACGTCATCGCCAACGAGCTCGGGGTCAACCTGCGCCAGACCTCCGGCCCGGTGATCGAGAAGGCCGGCGACCTGGCCGCGCTGCTGACCAACCTGCAGCCGCACGACGTGCTGTTCGTCGACGAGATCCATCGTCTTTCGCCGGTCGTGGAGGAAGTGCTGTACCCGGCGATGGAGGACTACCAGATCGACATCATGATCGGCGAGGGCCCCGCGGCGCGCTCGATCAAGCTCGACCTGCCGCCGTTCACCCTGATCGGCGCGACCACCCGCGCCGGCCTGCTGACCGCGCCGCTGCGCGACCGTTTCGGCATCGTCCAGCGCCTGGAGTTCTACAACGCCGAGGAACTGACCCGGATCGTGCGCCGCTCGGCGCAGATCCTCGGCATCGCCTGCGAGCCGGAGGGCGCGGCCGAGATCGCCAAGCGCTCGCGCGGCACCCCGCGCATCGCCAACCGCCTGCTGCGCCGGGTCCGCGACTACGCCCAGGTCCGCGCCGGCGGGATGATCGACCGCGCCACCGCCGATGCGGCGATGGCCATGCTCAAGGTCGACCCGGAGGGCTTCGACGAGCTCGACCGGCGCCTGCTCAAGACCATCATCGAGGCCTTCGACGGCGGCCCGGTCGGGGTCGAGTCCCTGGCCGCGGCGCTGAGCGAGGAGCGCGGCACCCTGGAAGACGTGATCGAGCCCTATCTGATCCAGCAGGGCTATCTGGTCCGCACCGCCCGCGGCCGCATGGCCACCCCGCGCGCGTATCGCCATATCGGCCTGGACCCCAGGGAATCGAAAATCGGGAATGGAGAATCGGGCGAGCTGTTCTGAGCCCCGTCCCTGCGAACCCGGAAGTCGCCATGCCCCCCGAATCCCCCCTCCCGAATTCCCCCTCCCGCATGTTCAGTTGGCCGACACGCGTCTATTGGGAAGATACCGACGCTGGCGGGCTGGTCTACCACGCCCAATACCTCGCCTTCATGGAGCGCGCGCGCAGCGAGTGGGTGCGTGCGCTGGGGTACGGACAGGACGGGCTGCGCCTGCAGCACGGGCTGTTGTTCGTGGTCGCCGGCATGCAGATCGGCTTCCTCAAGCCGGGCCGGCTCGACGACGCGCTGGAGGTCACGGTGGAACTGCGGCGTTGCCGCCGCGCCAGCCTGATCTTCGCGCAGACCGTGCGGCGCGGCGAGGAAACGCTGATCGAGGCCGAGGTGCGGGTCGCTGCGGTCGACGCGGCCCAGCTGCGCCCGTGCCCGATCCCGCCGGAGCTCTACGCGCAGTTGCAGGCGCAGCAGGCCCCGGACCCGGCCGGCGACTGAAGCCGGCGCCCAGGCACCCTTTTTTGACCGGCGGTACGTTACTCCCCACGCACCGCCCGCCCCGACACAGGCCCGCGTTTCGGGCTATGGAGAACCAAGCATGACGTCATCGCTGTTCGCGCTTCTGGCCACGACCGTGGAAGCCCTGCCGGAGGAAGCCGCCCAGGCCGTGACGCAGGGCGCGGCCGCGGCCGGCAACGCCGCCGCCAGCTTCAATCTGCTGGATCTGGTGATCAAGGCCAGCATCCCGGTGCAGTTCATCATGCTGCTGCTGGTGGTCGCCTCGCTCACGTCCTGGATCATCATCTTCCGCAAGTGGAAGGTGATCCGCCGCGCCAAGGCCGAGGCCGACCAGTTCGAAGAGCGCTTCTGGTCCGGCGCCGAGCTGTCCAAGCTGTACGCCGGCACCACCGAGCGCAGCCGCTCGATCGGCGGCCTGGAGGCGATCTTCGAATCCGGCTTCCGCGAGTTCAACCGCATCCGCCAGCGCCGCGGCGTCGATTCCCGCGCCCAGCTCGAAGGCGCCCAGCGGGCGATGCGCGCGACCGGCTCGCGCGAGCTCGACGGCCTGGAGCACAACCTGGAATTGCTGGCCAACATCGGTTCGACCTCGCCCTACATCGGCCTGGTCGGCACCGTGTTCGGCATCATGGTGACCATGCATTCGCTGGTTTCGGCGTCCAAGCAGGTCGGCATCGCCGACGTCGCGCCGGGCATCTCCGAGGCGCTGCTGGCGACTGCGATGGGCCTGTTCGTGGCGATCCCGGCGGTGTGGGCCTACAACCGCTTCGCCACCGGCGTGGAGCGCCTGGCGGTGCGCTACGACGCGTTCTCCGAAGAGTTCTCCTCGATCCTGCAGCGCCAGGCGCACTTGGACGAGTGATGCGGCGCGAGCCCATCCGCCGCACCCGCCCGCGCCCGCATCGCCGCGGGCGCCGCGCCTAACCGAGGAGTCCGCCATGTCCGGCACCGCCATCCGCCGCCATCGCAAACGCAAGCTCAAGGCCGAGATCAACGTCGTCCCCTACATCGACGTGATGCTCGTGCTGCTGATCATCTTCATGGTCACCGCGCCGCTGCTGACGCTCGGCATCGACGTCGACCTGCCCAATTCCAACCTCAAGTCGATGGACACCAAGACCGACCCGGTCGTGGTCCAGGTCGACGAGAAAGGCAACTTCTTCCTGGCGGTCAAGGCCGGCAGCAACGAGGCGGTCAGCGCCGAAACCCTGAAAACCAAGGTCCGCGCCCTGGTCCAGCAGAACGGCAAGGACAAGCTGCAGGTGTTCGTCGCCGGCGACGGCCGCGCCAACTACCAGCCGATCATGGATGCGATGAACATCCTGAAGGACGCCGGGGTGCAGAAGGTCGGCCTGATGAGCCAGCCGGAGAAGGGCGCCAAGCGATGAGGGAAACCCGCGCCGACACCACCCAAGCGGTGCTGCTGGCCGTGCTGCTGCACGGCCTGCTGGTCGCGGCCATCCTGTTGAGCATGCTGTGGCGGCCGAGCGAGCAGGTATCCGCCGCCGGTTCGCCGCTGTCGTCCGAGCTGACCGAGTTCAGCGATCTTTCCGCGGCGATGCAGCGCACTCTGCGCAATCGCCCCGAGCCGCTGCCGCAGCCCGAGCCGGAACCGGAACCGGAACCGGAAGAGGCCCAGCCGCTGCCGCAACCGGTGCCCGAACCCAAGCCGCAGGACGCGGTCGCGCCGCAGCAGCAGTCGCCGCAGGATTTCATTCCGGTCCCCGACGAGACCACCCAGGAGCAGGTGGTCGACACGCCGACCCCGAACCGCGCCGAAGAACAAAAGGTGCAGGAGGCCAAGGCCAAGCAGGCCCAGGTCGACCTGACCGAGCAGAAACGCCAGCAAGAGGCGCAGCAGAAGCAGCGCCTGGCCGAGCAACAGCAACAGTTGGAGAACCAGAAGAAGCTCGAGGAGATCCGCCGCGAGCGCGCGCGCCTGCAGCGCGAGCAGGACCTCAGCGCGCAGAAGCTGCAGCAGATCGCCGACGCGCGCGCGGCCAAGGCCAGCCAGGCCGCGGCCGCGTCGACCCCGGTCAACAGCGGCAATCAGGGCGTCGACACCGGCCTGGCGGCGCGTTACGCCGCGGCCCTGCAGGCGGCGATCGTGCAGAAATGGACCCGGCCGGATTCGATTCCGGTCGGCGCCGGTTGCCGCTTGAATATCCGCCAGTTGCCGGGCGGCAGCGTAATCGCGGTCGAGGTGGTCGAGCCCTGCGCCTACGACGAACAGGGGCGGCGCTCGATCGAGGCCGCGGTGCTCAAGGCCCAGCCCTTGCCCTACGCCGGCTTCGAGAGCGTGTTCTCGCGCAACCTCAACCTCAATTTCAAGGCCGAGGACCGCTGAGTGGCGGCCTCGGACGGCGAACGCAGCAGACTGCGCGGCCGCGGGCCGCTCGCTGCCGCACTGGCCGCCTGCGCCTGGACCGCGGCCGCCGCCGGTCCGGCCGCGGGCCCCTGCGCCGCCCGTCCCGAGCACTGCACGCCGTACAAGGCTCAGCGCTACGCCGAGGAAATCCAGAACGCGGTGCTGGCGCACTGGCAGCCGCCGACCGGCCTGGGCGCCGATCGGGTCTGCGTGTTTGAACTGCGCCAGCGTCCCGGCGGGCAGGTGAGCGCGGTGACCGCGGCCCAGCCCTGCAGCTTCGATGCGCCGGCGCGGGAGTCCTTCGCCGCCGCCGCGCGCGCTGCCCAGCCGTTGCCCTACCAGGGCTACGAACAGGTGTTCCGCCCGGTGCTGCGACTGGAGATCCGCGGCCCCGACCCCGACGATCCGCCGCGCAGGCGCTGGTGGCAGCGCCTGCGCGAGCGCGGCAAGGATCGCTGAACAGGGCAGGGCGGCGCTTCCGCCCTCTGTTCGTCCCCTCTGTGCCGTGCCGATCGTGACCGTTCGCGGCCGAAACCGCCGCCGTCGCACGATTGACCCCCGGCTTTGAGCCCACGTTCACTCTTCAGCGTTAACAATGCCGAACCTGAACAAATCCCCGTCGAACCTTCACGGAGTGCCGATGAAACGACCTCTGCGCTGGCTGGCTTCGCTGCTGGCTGTCCTGCTTCCCCTCGCGGCCTCGGCCCAACAGCAGGGCCTGGAAATCGACATCGTCGGCGGCAACGCCTCCGCCCTGCCGATCGCCGTGGTGCCGATGCCCTACCAGGGCGGCGCGGCCGCGCCGGGGACCGATATCGCCGAGGTGGTGCGCAACGACCTCAACCGGTCCGGCCAGTTCCGCGGTCTGCCGGTCGAGCAGATGGCGTCCAAGCCGACCCGCGGCAGCGAGATCAGCTATCCGGACTGGCGCGCGCTCAACCAGGACTACATCGTCGTCGGCCGCGTCGCCGACGCCGGCGCCGGCAGCTACCGGGTCGAGTACGAGCTGTTCGACGTGGCCAAGCAGCAGCGCCTGCTCGGTTTCGCCCTGACCGCGCGTTCCAACGCCATGCGCGACGTGGCCCACCAGATCGCCGACGCGGTCTACGAGAAGATCACCGGCGTGCGCGGCGCGTTCTTCACCCGCATTGCCTACGTCACCGCCACCGGCACCGGCCGCGGCAGCAACTACTCGCTGATGGTCGCCGACTCCGACGGCTACAACCCGCAGACCGTGGTCCGCTCGCCGGAACCGCTGCTGTCGCCGTCGTGGAGTCCGGACGGCAGCCGCCTGGCCTATGTCAGCTTCGAGGGCGGCAACTCCTCGATCTACATCCAGAACATCGGCACCGGCAGCCGCGAGCTGATCGCCAAGTACCGCGGCATCAACGGCGCGCCGGCGTTCTCGCCGGACGGCCGCCGCCTGGCCCTGACCCTGTCGCGCAGCGGCAACCCCGAAATCTACGTGATGGACCTGGGCAGCAAGGCCCTGACCCAGCTGACCAACCACTTCGGCATCGACACCGAGCCGACCTGGTCGGCCGACGGCAGCAAGATCTATTTCACCTCCGACCGCGGCGGCAAACCGCAGATCTACCAGGTCGCGGCCAGCGGCGGCGGCGCCACCCGGGTCACCTTCCAGGGCAGCTACAACGCCAGCGCCAGCGTGTCCTTCGACGGCAAGAAGATCGCCACCGCCCAGGGCGCCGGCAACACCTACCGGATCGCGATGATGGACGCCAGCCTGGGCTCGCCGCGCTGGAGCACCCTGTCGCCGGGCTCGCTGGACGAGTCCCCCAGCTTTGCCCCGAACGCCTCCATGATCATTTATGCTGCGCGCGAAGGACGCCGTGGCGTGCTCTATGCCGTTTCCGCCGATGCCCGGGTGCGCCAGCGCCTGGTCCTCGCCGATGGCGATGTGCGCGAACCGGCCTGGGGACCTTACCGCCTGCCGCGCTGACCCGCCGGCTGCGCCGGAACGCCCCGCGCGCGGATCGCGCCACACCCCCGAACGACTCCTGCCCCACAGCTCCATCTGACGAGGAAACCCCATGAACAACACTGCTCGCCTCCTGCTCGCCGCCGTGCTGTGTACCGCGGCCGTCGCTTGCTCGAAGAAGGTCAAGGAAGTTCCGCCGACCGACACCGGTACCGGCCCGTCGACCACCGTGCCCAGCGATACCGGCACGGTCGCTTCCGGCGCCTACGGTCCGAACGATCTGGACACCGACGCCTGCCTGCGCCAGCGCGTGGTGTACTTCGACCTCGACCAGGACGCGCTGAAGCCGGAGTTCCAGAACATCGTCGGCTGCCACGCCAAGTACCTGCGCGACCGTCCGTCCTCGCGCATGACCCTGGAAGGCAACGCCGACGAGCGCGGCAGCCGCGAGTACAACCTCGGCCTCGGCGAGCGCCGCGGCAACGCGGTGTCCTCGGCGATCCAGGCCAACGGCGGCTCGGGCAGCCAGATCACCGTGACCTCCTACGGCGAAGAGCGCCCGGTCTGCACCGAGTCGAACGAAGACTGCTGGGCCAAGAACCGCCGCGTCGAGATCGTCTACACCGCCAAGTAATCGGCGACCGTAGCGTCCACGCAGAACCACGAGGCTCACAGCGATGCGCAAGTTCGCACTAGCCTTGGCGATCGTGGCGGCCTTTTCGGCCGCCACGCCCGCGTTCGCGCAGCGCGCCAGCCTCGCCGACCGCGTCGCGGTCCTCGAGCAGCGCGCCGCCGACAACCAGGCCAATCTCGATCTGCTCAACCAGGTGACCCAGCTCAAGACCGAGCTGCAGTCCCTGCGCGCCCAGGTCGAGGAACTGCAGCAGCTCAACAAGCAGCTGCAGGACACCAGCAAGGCCCAGTACCTGGACACCGACAACCGCCTCAACCGCCTCGAAGGCGGTGCGGGTGCGGCACCGGCGGCCGGGGCCGCGCCGCAGGCCGCCGCTCCGACGCCGCCCCCGGCGGTGAAGGACAGCGCGCCGAGCGTGCACGGCGATCCGGGCCTGCTGGCCCAGAGCGGCGACGAGCGCGGCGCCTACGACACCGCCTTCGGCGCGCTCAAGGCCGGCCAGTACGTCGAGTCCGCGCGCCTGTTCCAGGCCTTTCTCGGCAACTTCCCCAGCGGCGCCTACGCGCCCAATGCGTTGTACTGGCTGGGCGAAAGCTATTACGTGACCCAGAACTACCAGCTCGCGCAGGAGCAGTTCCAGGCCCTGCTCGATCGCTACCCGACCCACGACAAGGCCGCCGGCGCCCTGCTCAAGATCGGCCTGGCCCAGTTCGGCCTGAAACAGGTCGATGCCGCCGAGCGCACGCTCGCCGACGTCGCCGCCCGCTATCCCGGCACCGACGCCGCCCGCACGGCCTCCGATCGCCTCAACGCGATCCAGCTGAGCCGGCTGCGCAACTGAGTCCTACCGTGAACACCGCCGTTACCCCCGAGACGGCCGCCGCGCCGTCCGAGCGCCTGCGGCTGACCGAAATCTTCCTGTCGCTGCAGGGCGAATCCAACAGCATCGGTTGGCCGACCGTGTTCGTGCGCCTGACCGGCTGCCCGCTGCGCTGCCAGTACTGCGACACCGCCTATGCCTTCCACGGCGGCGAGTGGTGGGAGTTCGACGCCATCCTGGCCGAGGTCGCCAAGCACGGCGCCCGCCACGTCTGTGTGACCGGCGGCGAGCCGCTGGCGCAGAAACGCTGCATCGCCCTGCTGGAAAAACTCTGCGACGCCGGCTACGACGTGTCGCTGGAGACCTCCGGCGCGATCGACATCGGCCCGGTCGACGCGCGGGCGTCGCGCGTGCTCGACATCAAGACCCCGGGTTCGGCCGAAGTCCACCGCAACCTGTGGAGCAACCTGCCGCTGCTGACCGCGCGCGATCAAGTCAAGTTCGTGATCTGCAGCCGCGAGGACTACGACTGGTCCAAGGCGGTGGTCGCCGAGCACCGTCTTACCGAAGTCTGCGACGTGCTGTTCTCGCCCAGCTTCACCCAGATCAAGCCCCGCGACCTGGCCGACTGGATCGTCGCCGACCGCCTGCCGGTACGGTTCCAGCTGCAGTTGCACAAGATCCTGTGGAACGACGAGCCGGGGCGCTGAGGGGCTGGGATTCGGGAGTGGGGATTCGGGATTCGCTTTGGGCAGTCCCGTTCCGTTGCCGGAGCGGTAGGTGCGGTTGAGTTGGTTCTCCGACCGAGCGGTTCTGGCTACCTGCAGCGGTCTTGTTCGTCATTCCCGCGCAGGCAGGCTTCGCTTTACTTCGGCGTAGCCGATCCAGAGACTTCAAAGCCATGCCGCGGTAAAGCCCCGGAACCCCGCCTGCGCGGGGACGACGGGCAAAGACGAGCAAAACCAGGGCCGGCGTTTTAGCCTTTTCCCGAATCCCGAATCCCGAATCCCGAATCCCGAATCCCGAATCCCGAAT
>NZ_HG424531.1 GCF_000336385.2 Lysobacter antibioticus HS124
GGTGCGGGCGCAGGCGCGACCGGCGTGGCCGGATGCGGCGCCGGCGGCGGCGGGCGCATGCCGGCGAGGATCTGGTTGAGATTGAGCAGACGGCCTGCGGGCATGCGGATCTCCTTGAATCAGCGACAGGGCGCTGTCCGGCCCGGCGCGTACGCCTTGCCGTCGTCCTTGGGTGTGTGGAGTTCGGGCGCGTATTGCGGCACCGATCACGTTCGAATCAAACGCGCGTGCAGTTGCGCGGCGGACATTTCAGGAATGAAACGTTTTGCGCCAGGCGGGTTCGGAGGCCGGCGTTCAAGGCCGCGCAGCAGGACGCGGACGCGGCGACGGCCCCGGTTCGGGGCCGTCGCCGCGGGCGTGGGCGCAGTTCGTCGGCGCTGCGGCCGCCGCCGGTTCAGGCCGGGCGTTCGTCGTAGTGGAAGACCTTGGACACGATCCACCAGCGCCCGTCGATCTTGAGCCAGGTCAGCAGATCGACGAAGCGCCGCGGCCGCACCGTGCATTCGGCGCGCACCAGCGCGGTGACCGGCCCGATCCACTCGATCGAGACGATGCGGTCTTCGCGCGGCTCGCCCTTGCTGGCCGGCGAAGGCCGCGCATCGATCACCGGCCAGTACTCGTCCATGCCGCGGGTCAACAGTTCGCCGCCGCTGGCGGTGGCGTACAGCGCGCGCGGATGCAGCACCTGGCGCAAGCGCGCGCTATCGCTGCGGTACAGGCCGTCGAAGTAGTCCTGCATCGCCGCGGTCAACGCGGCGCGATCGGCTTCGCGTGGTTCGGGCGGCCTGCCGGGCGCCCCCAAGCTTGCGTCGGCGCTCGCCGCCCGCTCGGCGCGCCAGGCGGAAACCGGGTGCCCGCCGATGCCCCAGTTGTCGGCTTCGACTTCGTCGACGACGACGAACGTGGTGGCCGGGTCTTTGTCGAGCACGTCCGCCATCATTTGCGTCGCGCGGCGGATCAGTTCGGCTTTGCGCGGCGCGTCGAGGCCGTCGCGGGTCGCCTGGATCAGAATGTAGGGCATGGCGGTCTCCTTCAGGCGGCGAGCAGGCCTTCGGCGCGCAAGGATGCGATCACCGCCGGGCGCTGGGCGACCCGGTGCAGGTAGGCCTGCAGTCGCGGCAGATCGCCCAGCTCCAGCGCCACATGAGGCGCCCAGCGCGCGACCGCGAACAGATAGGCGTCGGCGACGGTGAACGCCGCGCCGGTCAGATAATCCCCGTCGAGCCGGCTTTCCAGCCATTCGAACCGGCGCCGCAGACCGGCGCGCAACGGCGCCTTGGCGGCTTCGTCCAGATCGTTGCGGAACAACGGCGTGAACGACTTATGCAATTCGGTGGCGACGTAGTTCTGCCATTCCAACACGCGGTAGCGCGCCAATCCGGCGCGCGGCAGCAAGACGTCTGCGGCGGCGAGCTCGCTGAGGTACTGGCCGATGATCGGTCCTTCGCTGAGGCGCTGGCCGTCGGCCAGTTCGAGCAGGGGCACCTGGCCCTTGGGATTGATCGCGTAGTAGTCGACGCCGGCCTCGGTGCGGTGCGCGCCGGTATCGACGCGCTCAAGAGCGAACGCAGCGCCGGTTTCGCGCAGCAGGATGTGGCTGGCCAGCGAGCAGGCGCCGGGCGAGTAGTAGAGCTTCATGCAGGCTTCCTTGTGGATGGGGAGCGACAGCCGGCATGCTATTGATGCGTCCGAAGCGCATAAACGCGTCCGGATTCAATTCATAAGTTACATGGCGTAATCCATGACCCGACAGTTCGACGCCCTCATGCTCGGCAGCATCGAGTTGTTCTGCCTTTCCGCCGAGGCCGAAAGCTTTACCGCCGCGGCGCTGCAGGCCGGCCTGACCCCGGCCGCGGTCAGCCGCGCGGTGGCTCGCCTGGAGGCGCGCCTGGGCGTGCAGCTGTTCGTGCGCAGCACGCGCCGGGTGCGCCTGACCGACGCCGGCCGCAGCTATCTCGCCCATTGCCGGCTGGGATTGAACCAACTCGCCGAGGCCGAGCGCGAAGTGAGCGGTCAACAGCGCGCGCCGGCCGGCAAGGTGCGGATCAGTCTGCCGACGCCGGTCGCCCACCATCTGCTGCTGCCGACGCTGGCGCGGTTCCGCCGCGCCTATCCGGACGTGACGCTGGAGATCCAGCTCAGCAACCGCAACATCGATTTCACCGCCGACGGCTTCGATCTGGCGATCCGCGGCCGCGCGCCGCCGGACTCGGGGCTGGTGGTGCGCAAACTGTTCGATGCCGAGCTGACGGTGGTCGCCGCGCCCGACTATCTGCAACGCGCCGGCATTCCACGCACGCTGGAGGATCTGGCCGAGCACGACTGTCTGCAGTTCGTCCTGCCCAGCAGCGGCCAGACCGTGCCCTGGCAGTTCCGCCGCGACGGCTGCGACCTGGAGCTCCACACCCGCGGCGGCCTGCAGTGCTCGGACGACTTTCTGGGCCCGGCGACCTTGGCGCGCGCCGGCGGCGGCCTGCTGCAGACCTACCGCTTCATCGTCGCGGCCGATCTCGAACGGGGCGCCTTGCAGGAAGTGCTGGGCGAATACGGCGGCCGGTCGCGGCCGTTCTCCCTGGTCTATCCCAGCGCGCGCCACGTCGCCTCGCGGGTGCGCGCGCTGATCGATTTCCTGGTCGCGCAACTGCCGGCGCAGGTGTGAGCGACGGTCAGCGCGCCTGTGCGCCCGGCTCGGGCACTTGGATCAATCCTTGGCAAAGACCGCCGCCGCCGATGCCGGTGCTCTGCACTTCGATGCGCACATCGGCCACCCGAGGCGAACCTTCCTGATCGGGCGCGACCACGAAGGTCACCACGCAACGGCTATGCGCGCCCTGCTCGGCCACCACCTGGCCCGAGGCCCGATTGACCAGTTGCGAGCGGTCGTCGTACTCGCGCGAGTAACTCAACAGACGCAATTCGCCGGACTGCTGCAATTCCGCTCGTCCCATCCGCTCCAGCACCTGCTGTTCCGGCTGGCCCTGCCAGACCATGATCGCCGAGGCTTCCTTGGGATCGAGCCGGCGCTGGCCGCGGATCGAGGCGGCCTTGGCGGCGAAGGCCTGATCGACGCGATGCTTGCGCAGCAACGGTTCGCCGTACTGCTGCGCTTGCGCAGCCAATCGGTCCATGGTTTGCGCGATGGCTGCGTACTCGCGTTGGTACTGCGCCTTTTCGGCGGCGCTCAGCGGCCGGTCGCCGGCGCTCTTGGGCCGCTGCGCGCCCGCCCACAAACCGCTCCAGGCCACTTCGCGCAGCACGAAGAAGTTCGGCGTGTCCGCCACCCATCGCAGCGAGCGCAGGCCCAGAGGCTCCAGCGCGGCGTCGAATCGCGCCTGATCGAACCCATCCCCGCCGCGCGCGGCGTTTTCGGCCTCGCGCACCGGCACCTCGTTGCAGGCCAGTGCCTGCGCCCGCAATGCGACCGCATCGTTGGCCGGTCGCCAGGCCGCGGCGGCGATGCCCAAGCGCTGCCCCTCGCGGCTCATGCGATAGCCGCCCTCGCCGACTTGCAGGCGCACGCTGTCGGGTCGCGGCGGCGGCTCGGCCGCTGCCGGTGCGCGCTTGCGCCGGCCCGGATACTGCGGCAGGGGCTGCGCGCATTCGAACTGCAGCGGCACCACCGACCAATCGGCCTCGGCCGCGCTTTCGAACACGGTGTAGACATCGATCTGGCGGATCGCGACCGGCGCCAGGATCTGTTCCATCGGCGTGCGGTCCTGGATCCGGCCGAGGTCGGCGAAATAAGCGCGGCGTTGGCCGACTGCGCCCTCGCTGTGCAGCAGCACCACGCCAGCCTGCGCCGAGACGGCGAACAAACCCGATGCGGCGACGCCCAGCACCCGCCGCGACAACATCGCACGCGCGCTCACAGCCGCAGCTCCAGCACCCGATCGCCGCTCAATTGCGCCCGATAGCGGCCGGCGCCTTGCGCGCGCAACTCGTACAAGCCGAACGGCGTGACCAGTGCGGCGCGGGACAGTCCGCCGCCGGCGTCGAGCGCGATCACCCGCAGGCGCTGGTCGTTCCACACCGACGCCTTGGCGAAGTGCGCGCGCAGAGCCGCATCGGCGTGCAGCTCGCCGACACAGCGGCCGCGCTCAAGACGGAAACTCGCCGCACCGTCGAGGGCCTGCTCGACCAGACGGCCGCCGTAACGGCGTTGCGCCAACGGACACCGCGCGGATTTCAGATCGACGGGCCGGGGCAGGAACGGCGCCGCCAGCAGCATCGCGGTGGATTCGATCGACGAGACCCACTCCGCATTCGAGGCCACGCTGGCGGCGATCGCGCGTTGCGGCCACAGCACCAGCGCCGCGCGTGCGCCTTCGGTGATACCGGCGTGGTGGACGATGCGGGCGCCGTCCGGGTCCAAGCCCAGGCGCCAGCCCAGGCCGAGGCGATAGTCGCGCTCCTGCACTGGCCGGCCGTCGTTCAATCGCAGCGGCTCCTGCATCGCGGCGAAGGTCTCGGGCCTGACGATCTGCCCGTTCATCAGGCGGCCGCCGAAGCGGACCAGCGACTCCGGCGTGCCGGCGAGCCCGCCGCCGCCCCAGGAGTAGCTGAAATCTCGCGGTCGCTCGACCCGGTGCGCGGTACCGCCATCGAGCTCGTACAACTGCGACTCGCCTTCGCCGCGGCCGCCGTGCTCGGCGCCGATGCGCAGCCCCGGCACGATCGCGCGTCCGATGTAGTCCAGGAACGGCTGGCCGGCCGCGTCCTCGATCGCTGCGCCGATCAGGGTGTAGCCATAGGAGGAGTAGTGGTAGCTCGTGCCCGCCGCGCTCAGCAGCGGGCGCGCAGCGAATACGCCGACCGCCTCGCGCTGGCTGGCGTAGCGACGACCGTCGCGGCCGATGTCCTCGTCGCCAGCCTGGTAGTGCGGCAGTCCCGCCACGTGCGCCGCTACCTGACGCAGGTTCATCGGGCCCCAAGCGGCGGGCAGCCAGGGCAAACGCGCCTTGAGCGGCGCATCCAGATCGAGCTTGCCGTCCTCGCTCAGCTTCGCCGCGGCGGTCGCGGCGATCGCCTTGGACACGCTGGCGAAACGGAACACCGTGTCGGCGCGTACCGGTCGCCGCGCCTCCGCATCGCGCCAGCCGGCGCAACCGGTCCAGGCCACTTCGCCGTCGCGCCACACCGCTGCGCCCATGCCGGGCACGCCGTTGCTGCGGACCAAGGCATCGAGCAGGGTCTGCGCGGTGATCGCGGCGGGACTTTCGGGCGCGTGGCCGCAGTCGGCGAGCGCCGGCGAGGCGGCGACCGGCAGCACGACGGCGAACACGCGGGCGGCGAGCGATGGACGGGAATGGCGCGGGCGGATCATGCCGGCGGGACTCCTGATGAGCGGAGCCCCACTGTAGGAACCGCTACGGCGCCGCGCACCTGGTTTGGGATGGACCGTGCACGCACTGAGACGAACCGGTCCGGCGCAACCGGCGCGACGGGCTCACCCCATGCCGGCGCCGTCCTGCAGCCGGGCGAGCAAGGCGTCGATATAGGTGCGGCTGACCCGCAGCGGCGTGCCGTCCTGCAGGCGGGCGATCGCGTCGCGATTGGGCAGGGCCTGCAACTCGGCCACGCAGTCCACGCGCACGATGGCCGAACGGTGCACGCGCACGAAGCGCAGCGGGTCCAGGCGCTCGGCCAACCGATGCAGCGGCTCGCGCAACAGGTGACTGCGGCCGCCGACGTGCAGCAGCGCATAGTCGCCGTCGGCCTGAATCCATTCGATCCGCTCGGCCTCGACGTACACCGCGCGCCGCCCGACCCGCACCGCGAATCGGCGCAGCGGCGCGATGGCCGGCACCGTGGCGCCGATGCCTTCTCGCTCGCGGCGACGCCGGCGCGCACGCTCCACCGCTTCGTCGAAACGCGCATCGTCGATCGGCTTGAGCAGATAGTCGACCGCCTCCAGGGCGAAGGCCTGCACCGCGTACTGGGCGTGCGCGGTCAGCAGGATCGCCAGCGGCCGCCGGGGCGGCGCCTGCGCAGCGAGCCAGTCCAGGCCGCTCTGGCCGGGCATCTGCACGTCGACGAAAACCAGATCGACCGGCGCCGCCGTCAAACCGGCGCGTGCCGCTTCGGCATCGGCATAGTCGCCGGCGAGCGACAGATCGGAATGGCGCGCCAAACGCTGGACCACTCCGCAGCGCGCCAAAGGTTCGTCGTCGATCACCGCCACCCGCATCAGCGCCCTTCTCCCGTATCGATCGATGCAACCGCACTGCGCGCGGAGCGCAGCGGCAAGCGCAGGCGCACCCGGTAGCGGCCGTCGCCGTCGAGCCCGGCCTGGAAAACATGCCGTTGCGGATACAACGCCTGCAAACGCTCGCGCACATTGCGCAGGCCGATCGCGCCGCCGGCGCGCACCGGCCCGGTGTCGCCAGGCGGGGCCGTGGCCGGGTCGTTGGCGATGTCGATCCGCAGCATGTCGCCGTCGGCGGCGATGTCCAGATCGATCCGTCCGGGCTGCGTGCGGCGGGCGATGCCGTGGCGGATCGCGTTCTCCACCAGCGGCTGCAGTAGCAGATACGGCACCGGCGCCGGCAACACGCCGGCGCCGATCTTCCAACCCAGTCGCAGACGCTCGCCCAGGCGCGCCTGCTCGACCTCCAGATAGGCCTCGGTCAGCGCGAGTTCCTCGGCCAGGCTGACTTCGTGCCCGCGTTCGCCATCGAGCGTGGCGCGCAGAAACTCGCTCAGGCGCACCAGCATCCGCTGGGCCTGCCCCGCCTGTCCTTCGCCGATCAGCGCCGAAACCGCATTGAGCGTATTGAAGAGGAAGTGCGGCTGCAGTTGGTAGCGCAGCGCGGTCAGCTCGGCGTCGCGCGCCAGCGCCCGCGCCTGCGCCGACCGCTCGCGCTCGCGCCGCAACTGCGCCGCGTATGCGACCACCGCATGGATCGCGCAGGCCGCCACCAGGCTCAGCCAGGCCCCCTCCAGCCCGCGCAAGGTCGACGTCCAGTCGAACGAAGGCGGCAACGAACCGCGCGCGAGCAACGGCGGCAGCAGCAACAGCCAGCGGCTGGTCCAGGCCATCAGGAACGTGGCCGGCAACAACACCGCCGCCGTCGCCGCCAGCGAGCAACGCCGCCGCAGCGCTCGCTGCAAGGCCGTCAGCGGCAGCAACCACAGCGCGAATGCCCACAGATACATGCTGCGCGACACGCTCGCCGGACCATGGCCGAGGATCGGCAGCACGCTCAGCAGCAGGCAGGCCGCCAACGGCAGCGTCGCGAGCAAGGGCAGCCAGAACGGCGGCTCGTCGTCGCGGCGGTGCAAGTCATCGTAGGGGGCGTTCATCGGATCGGCGGCACCGAACATCCAGACGGGCGATCGGCGCCCATCATGCCAGCGCCGGCGGGCGCACAGGACCGGTATACCGCAGCGCCGGCTACCCGGCGCACGCTGGCCCGACCGAAGCGGCCGGCCGTGCATCCGCCGCGGCGGGCCGGTGGATGGGGATTGCCGGGCGGTCACTGTGCGCGTCGTGCGCACGGCATCGCCCGGCTGCATCGGCCTACCGCTGCCCCGTGCTGCGCGCTTGGCCCCGCGAAACCCCACCCGCTACCATGCGCCCATGTCGAAGCATCGGATGCAAGACGACAACGACGGCCACGTCATTCACCTCGTGCCGCGACTCAGCCCCGCAGCTTCGCCGGGACCAGCCCCCCGTTCGCTGCGGTTCCCGCGCCGCATGGGCACGGCCGGGCGGATCGGATTCGCGCTCATGAACCTGATCGCCGGCGCCGGCGCGGTCTGGGCCGTGGCCCAACTCTGGACCGAGCCGACGCCGGGCTGGTGGTTCAACCTGATCTTCACCGTCATGCTCGTCGGCCTGGCTGTCGCGCTGTGGGCGGTCTTGGCCGCCTGCATCCGGCAGGCGAAGCTCGAACGCGGGCTGGAAGCGCAGTGGCGCGAAATCCGCCCTGGGGCGATCGCCGCCGCCGGCCGGGTGACCGGCCGGCACTGGGTGCTCGCCGAAGACGGCTCGCTCTCGTCCTTCGCCTTGATCGTCCGGCTCGGCGACGGCCGGGCGCTGGAAGGACGGTGGAATCCGCAAAGCTCACGCGACTATTTGCTGCAAACGCAGGTCCCCGGCGTCGGCGCAGAGGCACGGGTCTGGTACGTTCCCGACGCCGCAGCCGAGGCGCCGCTGGTGATCGAAGTCGCAGACGCCAGCGTCGTGGGTTGAGTTCCGCTGCCTGCAGCCCGCGTCCCCGCGGCGGCCCGCCGCGTCATATCCGCGGGCGAGACTTCAGCTCGGGGGCCGGCCCGGGGGACGCCTCGTTCCAACCGCGTAGTCGGCCGGCCCGGTCGGTGGCCTCGATCAGAGTGGCGAGTTCACGAAGTCGCTTGAACGTCTCCAGCGGCAGCCCCGCCTGGGCGTAGGATCGAATCCGCAGCGCTTCGTGCCGCGGATCGCGGAGTTCTACAGGCCTTTGCAACGCGTTCCGCATCGGAGCGGACTCGACGTTCAGACCGCCTGCGGCTCGATGACGGCGTTGACCGCCCATTGCGCGGCAAAAGCGCGCAGGTAGGCCGGCCGCGCTTCGCCGCGGGCGACATAGGCGGCCAGACGCGGGAACTCGTCCAGCAACCCCGACGGCCTCAGCCGCAACAGCACCGACACCATCATCAGGTCGCCGGCGCTGAATCCTCCGTCGAGCCATTCTGTCCGGCCCAGGCGGGTCGCCAGTTGCGCCAACCTCTGCCGGATGCGGTCTTCGACCAGCGGCAGGCGTTGGCCGGCCCAGGGCCGGTCGCCTTCCGCCAGTCTGGCGACCGCCAGATCGAGGATCGGCGGTTCGACCGTGTTGAGCGCGGCGAACATCCAGGCGATCGCGCGCGCCCGTGCATCGGCATCGTCGGGCAGCAAACCCGCATGGATCTGCGCCAGATGCAAGACGATCGCGCCGGTTTCGAACAAGGCCAGACCGCCTTCCTCATACGTGGGAATCTGGCCGAAGGGATGCAGGCGCAGATGGGCCGGCTCCTTCATCGCGCGCAAGGACACGAACCGGACCTCGTAGGGCCGGCCGACCTCCTCCAGCGCCCAGCGCACACGCGTATCGCGCGCCAGTCCTTTGCCGCCGTCGGGCGATCGTTCGAAGGCGGTGATGACGATGGTCATTGCGACGTGTTCCTCGGTGAATATCGGTGGCGGGGCGAGCCGATCGCCCCCTTCACCTCGGCGACGAACGACTGAGCGCAGATTCGACAACCGTCCGTTCCTCGGCCGAATCAGGGACGGCAACCTTCCGGCGTCCCGCGATTGCGCCTGTGCTCCGACGGACGGCTCCGAGGACGCCTCCCCGAAACCGATGCCGCTCGCCGCGTCCAGCCCCATCGCGGCACTCGCGTTCCGCCTGCCTGCGTCTTAGCGCCTGAGACGAAGCGATGCTGTAGTCGACGCCTACGCAGGCGGCACCGCCGAGCGCCGGTATGGCGCGGCAGACTTGGCCGCCGGAGAATGCGCCCCTTCCGGGCGCCCCAAGCGATCCACCATGAGCCTATCCCGCATCGATCCCGACCTCGTGTTCGCCTGGCAAGCCGCCCATTCCATCGCCCGCGGCTCCCCGCCCCCCGTCCGCGATCGCGGCGGCTTCCGGGTGGACACCCACTCGGAAAAGGAAACCAAGCGCTGGGTTTTTCCGCAGCTATGCGATGGGCTGCGCGCTATCGCACGCGAAATCACCGCGCCGCGGCATTATCTGAAGCTGTGCGGCTACGACGAAGAACTGCGCAGCGCGCTGCCGGAGCGTTGGGAGCTCCAACCGTCGAACTACTTCATGACCACGACCGCGGCGCCCGCCGACGCCAGGCCGCTGCCGGACGGGTACAGGATGGAGCTCGAACGCGCCGGCAGCGCCGTTCGCGCCAGCGTCGTCGCGCCCGACGGCGCGGTGGCGGCCACCGGCAGCGCGGCGGAAACCGCAGAAGCCTTCGTCTACGACCGGATCGAAACCGCGCCGGAGCATCGACGCAAAGGCTTGGGCGCCGCGGTGATGATCGCGCTGGCATCGGGCAAGTTGTCCCCAACCAGCCCGCAGTTGTTGGTCGCGACCGCCGACGGCCGCGGTCTCTACGAGAACCTGGGTTGGACGGTGCTCGGGCCGTTCGCTACGGCGACGATTCCGGAGACTTGAAGCGACTGGCAGCGCTGCCCGGAGCATACGCGCGTCGGCTTCGGACCGGATCGTCCGGGTATCGCGCATCACGTGCAATGCCGCATCGGAATGCACCGACAGCGCCGGCGTCAGTGCAGGCCATTTACGAGAACGAGCCGATTGACGGTTCCGCGAAGGAACGCCCAGAACCCGTGCAGGCCCACTTCGGCGGCCGGTCATCGACGGCTCCCGGCAGCCGCATGCGCGCCTTTGTTGTCGGCCTTTCAGCCCTGCTCGCCGGCTGCCCCAGCGGCCGCATCGAGGCTGCGGATCGTTGGCACCTGCTGGCCGCCGAAGCCGCACGCTTGACCTCTACCTTTGCCGGCATGGCCTGGGGGCGACGGATGCTTCCTGCTCACGACCGCTTCCGGTCCGAGGTCTATCGCAGCTGCGCCGCCCAGGCCGGACAGGCCGGCATCGCCCGCTTTCGCGCTGTCGCGGTGATCGACGAGGCCGGGACCGTCAAAGAATATCGGGTCAATCCCGGCACCCCGGATATGGCTTGTTTCCCGGCGGATGGTCGGCCGCAAATATCCTGCGCCGCCGAGCGCGCCGTTCTATGAGGTCTACACCGTCAGGCTGACCGCACCGTATTAGCGGATCGTGTTTTCGAAACGCCCCGAACGCGGACTGCGCGCAAGGGGCGCCTCGCCGGCTCAGCCGGTCATTCCACCGTCACCGCCTTGGCCAGGTTGCGCGGCTTGTCGACGTCGGTACCGCGCGCCAGTGCGGCGTGGTAGGCCAGCAACTGCACCGGGATCGCGTGCACCACCGGCGACAACACGCCGACGTGGCGCGGGGTGCGGATCACGTGCACCGCCTCGGATTCGCCGAAGTGGCTGTCGAGGTCGGCGAACACGAACATCTCGCCGCCGCGGGCGCGCACTTCCTGAATGTTGGACTTCACCTTCTCCAGCAGCTTGTCGTTCGGCGCGATCACCACCACCGGCATGGCGGCGTCGACCAGAGCCAGCGGGCCGTGCTTGAGCTCGCCGGCCGGGTAGGCCTCGGCGTGGATGTAGGAGATTTCCTTGAGCTTGAGCGCGCCTTCCAGGGCGATCGGGTAATGCACGCCGCGGCCGAGGAACAGCGCATGCTGCTTGGGCGCGAAGCGTTCGGCCCAGGCGGTGATCTGCGGTTCCAGGTTGAGCGCGTGCTGCACGCTGCCCGGCAGGTGACGCAGGGCGTCGACGAACTCGGCTTCCTGTTCGGCCGACAGCTTGCCCTGCAGCTTGGCCAGAGTCGCGGTGAGGGTGAACAACGCCACCAACTGGGTGGTGAAGGCCTTGGTCGAGGCCACGCCGATCTCGGCGCCGGCGCGGGTGTAGTAGACCAGCTTGCTGGCGCGCGGAATCGCGCTCTCCGGCACGTTGCAGATCGACAGGGTGCGCTCGTGGCCCAGCGACTTGGCGTACTTCAGCGCCTCCATCGTGTCCAGAGTTTCGCCCGACTGCGAGATGGTGACGATCAACTGCTTGGGATTGGCGACTGCGGCGCGGTAGCGGTATTCGCTGGCGATTTCAACCTGGCACGGCAGGCCGGCGATGGCCTCGATCCAGTAGCGCGCGGTCAGGCCGGCGTAATAGCTGGTGCCGCAAGCCAGGATCTGCACGCCTTCGATGCCGGCGAACACCGACTCGGCCTGCGCGCCGAACAGCGACGGCGAGAACGCGCCGTTGTCCATCACCGCCTCGATGGTGTCGGCGATGGCGCGCGGCTGTTCGTGGATTTCCTTCTGCATGAAGTGGCGGTACGGGCCCAACTCCAGCGACGCCAGCGACACGTCGGACACGTGCACTTCGCGTTCGATGCGCGCCCCCTGCGCGTCGAACACTTGCACGCTGTCGCGGCTGATGTCGGCGGTGTCGCCTTCTTCCAGGAAGATCACCCGGCGGGTGGCCTGGACGATCGCCGAGACGTCGCTGGCGACGAAGTTCTCGCCCTCGCCCAGGCCGACCAGCAACGGGCAGCCCATGCGCGCGGCGATCAGACGGCCAGGTTCGCGCTTGCTGACCACCGCGATGGCGTAGGCGCCGACCAGCTCGCGCACCGTGTTCTGCACCGCCGCCAGCAGGTCCCCGTCCTGCTTGAGATGGTGATGGATCAGGTGGGCGATGACTTCGGTGTCGGTCTGCGATTCGAACGCGTAGCCGGCGGCGCGCAGGCGCTCGCGCTGCTCGTCGTGGTTCTCGATGATGCCGTTGTGCACCACCGCCAGTTCGCCGAAGCTGATGTGCGGGTGGGCATTGGCCTCGGTCACGCCGCCGTGGGTGGCCCAACGGGTGTGGCCGATGCCGACCTGGGCGTTGAAGCCCTCGGCCTGGGCCGCGGCCTCCATCTCGCCGACGCGGCCGGTGCGGCGCACGCGGCGCAGCTGCGCGCCGTCGAACACGGCGATGCCGGCCGAGTCGTAGCCGCGGTATTCCAAACGTTTGAGTCCGTCGATGAGGACGGGTACCACATCGCGATCGGCGATCGCGCCAACGATTCCGCACATGCTGGGGGCAACTCCTTCGGGGGATGGCCGCGATTCTAGCCAGTGCGCTTTGCGGACACGTCCGGCGGACAGAGCGACTGTCCGGACGGACGCCCGGACAGGAACGTACGCCATTTTAAATCAACAACTTGCGATTGGCACGGGTTGTGCTTGGGTTAAGCCCAGACATCCGGATCGAGCCGCATCGAAATGAGCATCCGCGACACTTCTGCGCAGGACCACCGCGTCGCCCCGACCGCCGCCGCATGGCGCCGGCCGTGGCTGCTGGGCGCGGGCGCCGGCGTGCTGGCACTCACCACCGGCGCCTGGCTGTTGTCCGGCTGGAGCGCGGGCGGGCGCTCGATCGCGGCCGAGCGGCTGCGCTTCGCCGAAGTCGAGCGCGGCGATCTGGTCCGCGACATCGCCGCCGACGGCCGGGTCATCGCCGCCAACAGCCCGATCCTGTACGCGATCGCCGGCGGCTCGGTCGACCTCAAGGTGGTGGCCGGCGACGTGGTCCGCCGCGGCCAGGTGCTGGCCGAGATCGACAGCCCCGAATTGCGCAGCAAGCTGGCCCAGGAACAGGCCACCCTGGCCGGCCTGGAAGCCGAGGCCAGCCGCGCCGAACTGGCCGCCGAACTGGCCCGCTCGACCGCACGCAAGGAACTCGACCAGGCCCAGGTCGACCGCATCGCCGCAGCGCGCGACCTGGAACGCTACCAACGCGCCTTCGACGGCGGCGCGGTGGCCAAGGTCGACGTGGCCAAGGCCCAGGACGAACTCAAGAAGGCCGACATCGGCCTGGATCATGCCCGCGGCGACCTCGACCGCCAGGGCCGCAGCGCCGGCCTGGATGCGCGCAACAAGCGCCTGCTCGCCGATCGCCAGCGCGCGATCGTCGCCGAGGCGCAGCGTCAGGTCGACGCGCTGACCCTGCGCGCGCCGTTCGACGGCCAGGTCGGCCAGATCCAGGTCGCCCAGCGCGCCAACGTCGCCGCCAACGCGCCTGTGCTCAGCGTGGTCGACCTGGGCGTGTTCGAAGTCGAAATCAAGGTGCCGGAGAGCTTCGCCCGCGAACTGGCGATCGGTATGCCGGCGCAGATCGGCGGCGGCGGCGGCGAGAGCTTCCCGGCGCGGATCTCGGCGGTGTCGCCGGAAGTCGTCGGCGGCGAAGTGGTCAGCCGCCTGCGCTTCGTCGATCGTCAGCCGTCCGGCCTGCGCCAGAACCAGCGCCTGAGCGCGCGCATCGTGCTCGACACCCGCCGCAACGTGCTGACGGTCGAGCGCGGCCCGTTCCTGGAACAGTCCGGCGGCCGCTACGCGTATGTGGTCGCCGACGGCCTCGCCTCGCGCCGCCCGATCCGCGCCGGCGCCAGCAGCCTGAGCCACGTGGAAATCCTCGAAGGCCTGCAGCCGGGCGAGCGCATCGTCGTCTCCGGCAGCGACCAGTTCGACAACGCGGACGCGGTCCGCATCAGTGGAGAATGATCATGTACGCCCTGCACGATACCCGCGCTACCGTCCCGGCCTGGAACCCGCAGCAGCTGACCGACGCCGTGCCGCTGCGCCTGCACCAGCTGATCAACTTCGATCTGGTCCGCGACGCCGGCCCGGCGCGCAGCGCCAACGCCGAACCGCGTCGGCCGCTGCGCAATGCGCGCTACGCCGCGGCGCGGTCGCTGCCGATGTTCGCGGTCCGCTGATCCCGTTTCGCTCCAGACCTCTCCTCCAGGAATCGCCTTCATGCTCGATATGCGCCAGGTCACCAAGGTCTACCGCACCGAACTCGTGGAAACGCACGCGCTGCGTTCGCTGGATCTGCACGTCGGCGAAGGCGAGTTCGTCGCGGTGACCGGTCCGTCCGGCTCGGGCAAGACCACCTTCCTCAACATCGCCGGCTTGCTGGAAACCTTCACCGGCGGCGAGTTCCGGCTGGACGGCGAGGACGTGCGCGGCCTGTCCGACGATGCGCGGTCGCGCCTGCGCAACCAGAAGATCGGTTTCATCTTCCAGAGCTTCAACCTGATTCCCGACCTCAACCTGTTCGACAACTGCGACGTGCCGCTGCGCTACCGGCGCATGCCCGCCGCCGAACGCAAGCAGCGCATCGAGCAGGCATTGAGCCAGGTCGGCCTGGGTTCGCGCATGAAGCACTACCCGGCCGAACTGTCCGGCGGCCAGCAACAGCGCGCCGCGATCGCCCGCGCCCTGGCCGGCGCGCCGCGCCTGCTGCTCGCCGACGAACCCACCGGCAACCTCGACTCGCAAATGGCGCGCGGGGTCATGGAGCTGTTGGAGGAGATCAACGCCGCCGGCACCACGATCGTCATGGTCACCCACGACCCGGAGCTGGCCGCGCGCGCGCAACGCAACGTCCACATCGTCGACGGCATGGCCACCGACCTGAAGGCCGAGCCCAGCCTGATCCGCAGCCCGGCGCCGGCCGAAATCGCCGACGCCCTGTCCGCCTGAGGCCGCCGCCATGTCCGGCAACAGCCAGTTCGCTTACTACCTGCAACTCGCCCTGCGCAGCTTCAAGCGCAACCGCGTCCTGACCGCGCTGATGGTGCTGGCGATCGCGCTCGGCATCGGCGCGTCGATGACCACCCTGACGGTATTCCACGTGCTGTCGGGCGACCCCATTCCGGACAAGAGCGAGCGTCTGTTCTATGTTCAGCTCGACGCCGCCGACCTGCACGGCTTCAAGCCCGGCGAGGAGCCCGAATCCCAGCTGACCCGCTTCGACGCCGAAGCCCTGCTGCGCGAAGGCCGCGCCGAGCGCCAGGCGCTGATGTCCGGCGGCAACGTCGTGGTCACCCCGGCTGGCGGCCAGTCGTCGAAGATCAGCGAGGCGCGCTACACCAGCGAAGGCTTCTTCGACCTGTTCGACACGCCGTTCCAGTACGGCCGCGGCTGGACCCGCACCGAAGACGAGGGCCGCGCCCGGGTGGCGGTGATTTCGCGCGAACTCAACCAGACCCTGTTCGGCGGCGGCAACAGCGTCGGCCGCACGGTGCGGGTGGAGAACGTCGACCTGCGCATCGTCGGCGTGCTCGACGATTGGCGCCCGGTGCCGCGCTTCTACGACCTCAACCTGTCGCGCTACGGCGAGCCGGAAGAACTGTTCGTGCCGTTCTGGACCGCACGCGATATCGGCCTGGAACACAGCGGCAACCGCAACTGCTGGGCCGATTCCGGCGGCGACCAACTGTCGGCCACGGCGCCCTGCGCCTGGGTGCAGTACTGGGCGCAAATGGACCCGGCCCAGGCCGGCGCCTACCGCGACTACCTGGGCGCCTACTCCGAACAGCAGCGCAAGGCCGGCCGCTTCCAGCGCCCGCCCAACCCCCGCCTGCGCGATGTCATGCAGCACCTGGAGCACAACAAGGTGGTGCCCAACGACGTGCGCCTGCAGGTCTGGCTGGCGTTCGGCTTCCTGCTGGTGTGCCTGATCAACACCGTCGGCCTGTTGCTGGCCAAGTGCCTGCGGCGTTCGTCGGAGATCGGCGTGCGCCGCGCCCTGGGCGCCTCGCGCCGCGACATCTTCCTGCAGTTCCTGGTCGAGTCCGGCACGCTCGGCGTGGCCGGCGCGGCGCTCGGCCTGGGCCTGGCCCTGCTCGGACTGTGGGCGGTGCGGCAGAACCCGGCCCAGTACGCACAGCTCGCGCATCTGGACGGGACCATGCTGCTGACCACCTTCGCCCTGTCGATCGGCGCCAGCGTGCTGGCCGGGCTGCTGCCGGCTTGGCGCGCCTGCCAGGTGACGCCGGCGATCCAGCTCAAGTCCCAGTAACGCGCGCGCCGCGACCCAGAAACGAACCGCCGCCGGCGACGTCCGGCGGCCTCGACGGAGCACCCCATGGACATCCGCCCCATTCTTTCCACCCTGCGCCGGCACAAGACCGCCGCCGCGCTGATCGTGCTGGAGATCGCGCTGGCCTGCGCCATCGTCTGCAACGCGGTGTATCTGATTTCGCAGCGCCTGGAACGCATGGACCGCCCCACCGGGGTCGCCGAAGAGCGCCTGTTGCGCATCCAGACGGTCAGTCCCGGCAAGAACCGCAACGATTCGGCGCGCGTGCAGGAAGACGTGCAGACACTGCGCGGCGTACCCGGCGTCATCTCCGCCGCTTCGGCCTCGCAAATTCCGCTCGGCGGCTCCAGCAGCAACAGCGGCGTGCGCATGAGCCCCGACCAGAAGGACAACAGCTTCAACGCCTCGGTCTACCTGGGCAGCGAGGACCTGGTCGAGACCATGGGCCTGCGCCTGATCGCCGGGCGCGATTTCCTGCCCGGCGAATACCAGAACATGGAAACGATCGAAGCGTCCTTCGACGAGGGCCGCATTGCGGTGGCGGTGGTCAACCGCCGCTTTGCCGAACGCCTGTTTCCGGGCGCCACGCCGGCGACGGCGCTCGGCAAGCAGTTCTACAGCTGGGGCAACGCTCCGATCACCGTGATCGGCGTGGTCGAGGAACTGCTGCGCCCCAACGACTACGGCAACGGCCAGTACTCGATGATCTTTCCGGTCCGCCCGCATTGGAGCTGGTCCAACTATCTGATCGCCACCGAACCGGGCCGGCGCGCGGAAGTGCTCAAGGCCGCGGTCGCGGAGCTGCAGCGCGTCCGTCCGGGCCGGGTGGTGCTGAAGGAGAACACCTTCGCCGAGATCCGCGAAGAGTATTACCGCCAGGACCGCGCCATGGCCTGGCTGCTGTCGGGGGTGATCCTGGCCCTGCTGATCGTGACCGCGCTCGGCATCGTCGGCCTGGCCAGCTTCTGGGTCCAGCAGCGCACCAAGCAGATCGGCGTGCGCCGCGCGCTGGGCGCCACCCGCGGCCAGATCCTGCGCTACTTCCAGACCGAGAACTTCCTGCTGACCACGATCGGCATCGCCCTGGGCATGGCCCTGGCGTTCGCGATCAATCTGGGCCTGATGAAACTGTACGAGCTGCCGCGGCTGCCGGGTTGGTACCTGCCGGTCGGCGCGCTGTGCCTGTGGCTGCTCGGCCAGCTCGCGGTGTACGGACCGGCGCGGCGCGCGGCGATGGTGCCGCCGGCATTGGCGACGCGTTCGGCCTGAGCTCAGGGACAGAGGGGGCGAGCGCACTCACCCCCTCCGCCCCCGCCACACTGTTCCTTCCTTCGCCCGGCCTGGCGCCGGGCGCTCGGCAACGGCGCGCCTGCGCCGCCCCGCCTTCTTTCGCCACGGAGCCCGCCATGAGTCCGATCGCCCCGCGTCCTCGTTCTCGCCTGCGCCACAGCGCGCTGGCATTCACCGTGCTCGCCTTGCTCGCGGGCGGCGTCGCGCACGCCGCAGAAACCGCGCCGGCCGCGGCATCGCGGACCGCGGCCGTCGACGACGTCGCCGCCCGCACCCGCGCCTTCAACGCCCTGATCGACGAGCATTGGGAGGGCATGCTGCGTCTGTTGCCGGAACAGGCCAGCTTCTTCGGCGACTATCGCTACAACACCCAGTGGAGCGACTTCTCCCTGGCCGGGGCCGAACGCCGCCAGGCCTTCGGCCGCGACATGCTGCAACGGGTTCGCGCGGTCGACACTCGCGGCTTCGCCGAGGCCGATCTGCTCAACCACCGTCTGCTGGTGCGCTGGATCGAGAACGACCTGCAGTCCTACGCGATCAAGAGCCATCTGATGCCGCTGGACCAGTTCAACGGCAGCCACCTGTTCCTGACCATCATCGTCAAAGCCTTTCCCTTCAACGATACCCGCCAGTACGACGACTATCTGGTCCGGCTGCGCGCGATCCCGCGCATCCTCGACCAGGTCACCGAAGTCGCGCGCCAAGGCGCGCGCGAAGGCCTGATGCCGCCGCGCTACCTGCTGGAGAAGATCGTCGGCCAGTGCAACGGCATCGCCGACGCGGCCGGCGAGAACAGCGTTTTCGCCGCCTCGCTGAACAAGTTCCCGGCCAGCGTGCCGCAGGCCGAGCGCGAGCGCCTGCGCAAGCAGATCCTGGAGGTCGTCGACGGCGAAGTGCGCCCGGCCTATCGCCGCCTGGCCGAATTCGTCGCCAAGGAATATGCGCCGCAAGGCCGCAGCGAGTACGGCGTGTGGTCGCTGCCGAACGGCGATGCCTACTACCGCTACCAGATCGAGCAATTCACCGGCTCGTC
Source organism: Lysobacter antibioticus HS124 (assembly GCF_000336385.2). Taxonomy (GTDB): domain Bacteria; phylum Pseudomonadota; class Gammaproteobacteria; order Xanthomonadales; family Xanthomonadaceae; genus Lysobacter; species Lysobacter firmicutimachus. Next base: position 18,783 of record NZ_HG424531.1, read on the forward strand.
GCTGAGCGCGGAGCAGATCCACGCCCTGGGCCTGAGCGAAGTCGAAAGGATCGAACGCGAGCAGACCCGGATCGTGCGCGAGCTGGGGTATGCCGACCTGAAAACGGCGCGCGAGCGCATGGGCCGCGACCCGGCCCGGCACGCGCAGTCGCGCGAGCAGATCCTCGAGCTGTATCGCGGCTACCTGGCCAAGATGGAACAGCGCCTGCCGGAGCTGTTCGGCACCCTGCCGCAGACCCGCGTGCAGGTGCAGGCGGTGGAGGCCTGGCGCGAGAAAGAGGCCTCGGCCGCGCAATACATGCCCGGCACGCCGGACGGCGCGCGCCCGGGCCTGATCACGGTCAACACCGGCGAACCGGAGCAGCGCCTGCTCGGCACCATCGAGGCCATCGCCTATCACGAGGGCGTGCCGGGCCATCACCTGCAATCTTCGATCACCCGCGCGCTGCCGGCGCTGCCCAAGTTCCGTACCCTGACCGGGCAGTTGGCCTTCATCGAAGGCTGGGGCCTGTACTCGGAAGACCTGGGCAAGGAGATCGGTTTCTACCAGGACCCCTACAGCGATTTCGGCCGGCTCTCGCAGGAGCTGGTGCGCGCCAACCGGCTGGTGCTCGACACCGGCATCCACCACAAGCGCTGGAACCGCGAGCAGGTGGTGCAATGGATGCGCGATCACTCCGACATGGAGGAGCCCAACATCCAGGCCGAGACCGACCGCTACATCGCCTGGCCGGGCCAGGCCCTGGCCTACAAGATGGGGCAGTTGAAGATCCGCGAGCTGCGCGCCCGTTCCGAACGCGAACTCGGCGAGCGCTTCGACATCCGCGCTTTCCACGACCAAGTGCTCGGCGGCGGCGCGCTGCCGCTGGACGAACTGGACGCTCGGATCGGGCGCTGGATCGCCGCGAACCGACCGCACGGCAACGCGCACGACGCGGCCAAGTAAGCGCCCGGTCGAGCTCCGGGCAAGACCGGCGTTCGCCCGCCATGGGCGACGCTGGCATACTCCACGCACTACGGCGGCGCGGTTTCGCGCCGTCGCACGCACAATGGAATCCCGATGCGCACGGTCTTGGTCATCGACGACAACCCCGCGGTCGCCACCGCTCTGGACCTGCTGTTCGGCCTGCGCGAGATTCGGGTGATCGCCGCGCAATCGCCTGAGGAAGGCCTGGCGTTGCTGGCGCGCGAAGACGTCGGCCTGGTGCTGCAGGACATGAACTTCAGCGCCGACACCACGTCCGGCCAGGAAGGCGTGGCCCTGTTCCGGGCGATCCGCACGCGCCATCCCGACCTGCCGATCATCCTGCTGACCGCCTGGACCCATCTGGACATCGCGGTCGACTTGGCCAAGGCCGGCGCCGCCGACTACCTGGCCAAGCCCTGGGACGACCAGAAGCTGCTCGCCAGCGTCGAAAACCTGCTCGAACTCGGCGCCAGCACCCGCGAGGTCTCGCGCCTGCACGAGCAGCGGCGCAAGCGCCACCGCGACCTGGAAGCGCGTTTCGACCTGCGCGGGCTGGTGTTCGGCTCCGAACGCCTGGCCGCGGTGATCGAGTTGGCCGGTCAGGTCGCGCGCGCCGACGTACCGGTGCTGATCACCGGCCCCAATGGCGCCGGCAAAGAGAAGATCGCCGAAATCGTGCAGGCCAATTCGGCGGTGAAGTCCGGTCCCTTCGTCACCCTCAACTGCGGCGCGATGCCTACCGAGCTGATCGAGGCCGAATTGTTCGGCGCCGACGCCGGCGCCTACACCGGCGCCAACCGGTCGCGCGAAGGAAAATTCGAGGCCGCCGACGGCGGCACCCTGTTCCTCGACGAGATCGGCAACCTGCCGCCGGCCGGACAGATGAAGCTGTTGCGCGTACTCGAAACCGGACGCTTCGAACGCCTGGGTTCCAACCGGGAGCGCCAAGTCAGCGTGCGCGTGATCAGCGCGACCAACGCCGATCTGCCGGCGATGATCCGCGATGGCCGCTTCCGCGAAGACCTGTACTACCGACTCAATACGATCCAGATCGACATTCCGCCGCTGGCCGAGCGCCGCGACGACGTACTGCCTTTAGCGCGGCATTTCCTCCAGGCCAACCCGCTCGGGTCCGGCAAGCGACTGGGCGAGGACGCCGAACAGGCCCTGCTCGCCCACGCCTGGCCGGGCAACGTGCGCGAATTGCGCAACACGTTGCAGCGTGCCGCCCTGCTGGCGCGCAGCCAGATCATCGGCGCGACCGATCTCGGCCTGCCGTTGCCGGCGTCCGGCGCGACCGGCAACGGCGCTGCCGACGAACCCGATCGCGCGGCGATCGAGGCTGCGCTGGAGCGCGCCGGCGGCGTGCTGGCGCAGGCCGCGAGCGAACTGGGCCTGTCGCGGCAAGCGCTGTATCGCCGCCTCGACCGCCTCGGCATCCGGCGCGACTGAGGCCGCCCGCATGCGCCGTCCGTCCCTGAGCCTGGTCTTCGCCGCGATCGCGCTGATCTACCTTGCCGCGGGCGCGGCCGCGACCTTGTGGCTGTCGGGCTATCTGTCCAATCGCTGGCTGGCGCTGGCCATCGTGCTCGCGATACTGGCGCCGCTGCTGATCTACCACGTGCGGCGCGCGTTCGCGCCGATGAATTCGCTGTTCCGCGCGCTCGCCGGCTCGGTGGCCAGCTACCGCGACGGCGACTATTCGATCAGCTTCCACTGGACCGGCGGCGGCGACCTGGGCGAACTGGTCGCCAGCCACAACCGCCTCGGCGATGCGCTGCGCGAGCAGCGCCTGAGCCTGGTCCAGCGCGAGCTGCTGCTCGACACCATGGTCCAGAACACGCCGGTGGCGATGCTGCTGGTCGATCCGAGCCGGCGCATCGTTCACGGCAATCTCGCCGCGCGCAAGATGCTCGGCGAAGGCCGGCGCCTGGAGGGCCAGGATTTCGCCGAACTGCTGGCGCGCGCGCCGTGGCCGATGCAGGAGGCCTTCGAGCGCGGCGGCGACGGCATGTTCAGCGTCGGCGACATCGAGAACGAAGAGATCTATCACCTGTCGCGGCGCATCTTCCGTCTCAACGGCCGCGCCCACGAATTGGTGTTGCTGCGTCAGCTCACCGCCGAGCTGCGCCGGCAGGAAGTGCAGACCTGGAAGAAAGTGATCCGGGTGATCAGCCACGAGCTCAACAATTCGCTGGCGCCGATCGCCTCGCTGGCCCATTCCGGCGCCGAACTGCTGCGGCGCGGCCAGCACGAACGCCTGCCGACCGCGCTGCAGACCATCGAAGAGCGCGCGCGCCACCTGGAAGGCTTCATCCGCGACTACGCCCGCTTCGCCAAGCTGCCGGCGCCGCGGCTGCAACCGATCGAGTGGTCGCGGTTCATCGAACAACTGCGCAGTCAGGTCGCCTTCGTCTACGACGGTGTGCCCGGCGAAGCGGTGGCCCGAGTCGACGCGGCCCAGCTCGAACAGAGCCTGATCAATCTGCTCAAGAACGCGCACGAATCGGGCTCGGCGCCGGACGAAGTGCGGCTGCAGCTGCGTCGGGTCCAGGACGCCTGGCGCATCGACGTGCTCGACCGCGGCAGCGGCATGAACGATGCCGTGCTCGCCAACGCCCTGCTGCCGTTCTATTCGACCAAGCGCAACGGCACCGGCCTGGGACTGGCGCTGGCGCGCGAGATCGCCGAAGCCCATGGCGGCCGCATCGCCCTGCTCAACCGCCAGGGCGGCGGGCTATGCGTGTCGATGGTGCTGCCGGACTGAAACGCTCGCCCGCGCCGCGCGTGCGCGCATTGCCTGGCCGAGCCGATCGCAGCCGCAGCCGCGATGGCTCCGCCGCCGCTGCTACGGTGCGCAGCGAGCCGGCGCGAACCAATCGTCTGCGCCACGCCGTGGCCGATCCGGCTCCGATGCGCGCGCATCGGTTGCCATCGTGCCGACGCCTGGCGGGCCGGCTCGACTTTCCGCTCCCGGTTCGCGTCTACCGCGATTGCCGAGCGCGGACTCGCCGATTCGCGAACGAGCGCATGGTCTTGGCGCGGCGCTTGACCCACGCTTGCGCGGCGATACGCATCGCAACCAACTCCCGCACGAATTCCGCCGCGCGAACCGTAGGGTGAAACGCCCTGCGCTTCGTTTCTGGCGTGGACGTGCGCGTTCGACGATCGTTTCGCGTCCGCCAATCGAGCTGTTTTTCCAAACAATGGAAGAGGAGATTCGCCAATGCTTCGCAAATCTACGCTTTTGGCTCTCGGTCTAATGGCAATGCTCGCCAGTTTCGGCGCGTGCGCAGCGCGCAACGTCGTTTTCCTCAACAATCCTTCGCCGCAGGACGTCAAGGACATCGCCCACTATCGCGTGAAGAGCACGGGCAAACCGTTCTTTTCCGATCTGGTGCTGTTCGCCGCCAACATCAACGGCAGCACGCCCAATACGCCCGTGCTCTACTACAACACGGAGATGAGCACGATCCTGAATCAGAACATCGACGCCGTCCGCCAGTTGCAGAACAACGGGATCAAGGTGCAGATCTCGTACCTGGGCAATCATCAGAACGCCGGCTGGTCGTGCAACATGACCTCCAGGACCGCGACCAGGCTCGCCAACGCGATGGTCGCCGACGTGATCAAGTACGGGCTCGACGGCATCAGCGTCGACGACGAATACTCGACATGCTCGGGCAGCGCGAGTTCGTTCTATGCCGTACTCAAGGCGATCCGCGCCCACCCCTACTTCGGCGGCAAGACCCTGAGCAAGGCGCTGTGGTCGGACTCGCAGTACTTCCGCTCGCCCTACAACGCCGCCAATCAGCTGACCGAAGGCTACGAGATGACCTACGCCGGCAGCGTCGGTTACTTGGCCCCGTACGTCGGCTACGGCATGGCCAAGAGCAGCTTGTTCCTCGGCATCTCGCCGGAATTCAGCTCGGCCTCGCAGGCGCGGTCGATCGCCCAGAGCGTCGCCAACGGCGGCTACCAGGGCGTGATGATCTGGGCGCCGAACGCCTTCCTCGACCGGACCGCGGCGGCGCAGTACTACACCGAGATCGTCAAAGCCCAGGCCGGCGCCACCGAGTCGGTCGAATACATGCCTTGAGGCAGCACACTGAAACCCCCGGAGGTCCGCTTGCGCGGGCATGACGGGCGAAGCGGCGCGGGCGAAGCGGTTGCCTGCCTCGCGCGCAGCCCTTTCGCCGTCATCCCGCGCGAGCGGGGGCCCAGGGCGCCCGGACAGGTTTTACAGGTCTCTGCCCGACGCGCGCGCAAAGCGGCTGGAAGCGGAAAAGCGGAGCGCGCCTGCACCGCACGAAGTTCGCCCTGCGTCTTCCACGCGCGGATTAGGCCCCCCGCTCCGTCGCGACCGCCCCGACTGGCCTAGTCGCGCACCGTCCCGGATTCGATCAGCCGCGGCTCGGCCAAGGCACCACAGGCATCGTCGGCGCCGAACAGCAGCGTCGACGGGACCGCGCCGTAGTAGCCATCGCCCACCCGGTTGTCGCGGAACACGTTGCCGGCCGAGGGGCATTCCGGCCGCGGCAGGGTGCAGCGCTCGATGCAGTACCAATCCGAGTAAGCCGCGCGCTTTCCGGCCCGGTCGAAGACGTTGTCGGCCATCCGGTTGGCGTCGGCGCCGTCGCGGGTGCGGATCGCGTCGCCGTTGACCGCGACGAAACGGTTGCGTTCGATCCGGTTGGCGCTGGCGCCGTGGGCGAGGTAGATCGCGTGCAGATAGCCCGAGTACTCGCTGGGATTCTCGATCGACTCGAAGTGATTGTCGTACAAGCCGTTGTAGCGCGAATTGATCAGCCGCACCGCCGCGTACGAGTACGGCGCCGGACCCGCGCCGTAGCGGCCGCCGATGCGGACGAAGCGCAGGTTGCGCACTTCGTTGTAGCCGTTCCAGCCGCCGGCCGGGTCGTTGCGGTCGCCGACCAGATCGATGCCGAGCCAGTAGTTGGTCACGGTCAGATAGCGGAACTGCAGTTTCGACGCGCCGGCGGCGCTGCGCAGCTCGAACCAGGTGCCGGCGCTGCCGCCGCCATCGAACACCGGCCGCGCGCCCGCGCCGGGTGTCGGCAGGAAGCTGATGCGGTGACCGTTCAAGTACGTCCATAGGACCTGTTGGCCGCGGTAGGTCCCCGGCGCGATCCTTATCTCGATGTCCTCGCGCGGCGCATGGGCTTGCAGCAGCCGGTCGGCGCGGGCCAGCGTGCGGATCGCGGTCGCGGCGCTGCGTCCGTCGCGGGCGTCGTCGCCGTCGGCCGCCAGGTACAGGCGGAACACCGCCTGCGCCGGCGGCGCGCACAGCAAGGCGACTGCGGCCAGCGTCGCGCCGGCGAGCCTGGTGATCATCGGTCGGCCCCCGCGCGTCCCCCGCGCCAGGGCAGGCTAGCGCGCGCGTCGCGCGCGCTGCGGTGCCGCGCATCACGGAACGCGCCGCTCCGGCGCGTTCCGTGGCGTCGCGCTTACTTCTTCTTGACCGGGCGCTTCCAGCCTTCGACCGTGGCCTGGCGCGCGCGCGCCACGGTCAGTTCGCCGGCCGGCGCCGTGCGGGTGATGACCGAACCGGCGGCGATGGTCGCGTCCTTGCCGATCGTCACCGGCGCCACCAGCGAAGCGTTGGAACCGATGAAGGCGCCGTCCTCGATCGTGGTCACCGACTTGTTGACCCCATCGTAGTTGCAGGTGATGGTGCCGGCGCCGACGTTGACCCCGGCGCCGATCACCGCGTCGCCGAGGTAGGTCAGATGGTTGGCCTTGCTGCCGACGCCGACCCGAGCGTTCTTGGTCTCGACGAAGTTGCCGACGTGGGCGCCGTCGGCCAGCACCGTGCCCGGACGCAGGCGCGAATACGGGCCGATCTGCGCGGCGCCCTCGACCACCACGCCGTCGAGATCGCAATGCGCGCGCACTTCGGTGCCGGCGCCCAGGCGCACGTCCTTGAGCCGGCTGAACGGACCGATGCGCACGCCGTCGCCGAGTTCGACCGTGCCTTCGAGGACCACGTCGACATCGATCTCGACATCGCGCCCGACCGTCACCGTGCCGCGCTGGTCGTAGCGCGCGGGATCGGCCAGGCGCGCGCCCTGCACGCACAACGCACGCGCGGCGCGGCGCTGGAACGCGCGCTCGAGCTGGGCCAGCTGCCAGGGATCGTTGGCGCCTTCGACCTCGATCGGGTCGTCGACGTGGACCATCTCGGCCGCGGTGTACTCGGCCGCGGCCGAGCCGAACACGTCGGTCAGGTAGTACTCGCCCTGGGCGTTGTCGTTGCCCAGGCGCTCCAGCCAGCGCCGCAGCGGTTCGCCGTCGGCGACCAGGATGCCGGTGTTGACGGTGCGGATCGCGCGCTGCTCCTCATCGGCGTCCTTGTGCTCGACGATGCGGCCGACCCGGCCTTCCGGATCGCGCACGATGCGGCCGTAACCGGTCGGGTCGTCGAGATCGGCGACCAGCACCGCGATCCGCCCCGGTGCCGCGAGCAGGCGTTGCAGGGTGTTCGGCGCGATCAGCGGCACATCGCCGTACAGGATCAGCACGCGCGCGTCCTGCGGCACGTCCGGCATCGCCTGCTGCACCGCATGGCCGGTGCCCAGGCGTTCGCTCTGTTCGGCCCAGGACAGGTCGTCCTGGCCGGCGAACGCGGCCCGCACCTGCTCGCCGCCGTGGCCGTAGACCACATGAATGCCGGCCGGGTTCAGCGCGCGCGCGGTGTCGATCACGTGCGCCAGCATCGGCCGCCCGGCGATCTTCTGCAGCACCTTGGCGGTGGCCGACTTCATCCGCTTGCCCTCGCCCGCGGCGAGGATGACGATATGCAACTGGTTCATCGAATCACGAGCCATCGAGAATGTCCGATTCCTTGACGCGCATGCCGCGCCCGGGCCGAATCTTAGCAACTGTCGATTGCGGGACCCTGCATGTCCGCTGAGCGAGTTTCCTGGCGCCCCGCCGCCGCCGTGGCCCTGTTCTTCACCCTGCTCGCAGCCCTGGTGCAGCGCCAGGACGCGAACTGGGACCTGCGTAACTATCATTTGTATACGCCGTTGGCATGGCTGGACGGTCGGCTGCAGACCGACATCGCCGCGGCGCAGATGCAGACCTGGCACAACCCCATCGCCGATCTGCCGTTCGCGTTGCTGGTGCGCGCCGGCGCGGGCGGTTGGCTGGTGTCGCTATGGCTGGCGCTGCCGACCTTCCTCGCCCTGTCGTTCGGCTTGCGCCTGCTCGACCGCCTGTGGCCGGCGCAGCGCAGCCCGCTGCGCACTTGGATGGCCGGCTTGGTCGCGATCACCGGCGCGGCGGTCTATCCGGGCGCGGCGGCGACCTTCAACGACCACATCGTCGCCGCTTTCGTACTCGGCGGCCTGTGGTGGATGGCCGATTCGCAGTCGCGCCGCGGCGCCTGGAAGACCTGGCTGCCGATCGGCCTGCTCGGCGGACTCGCCGCCGGGCTGAAGCTGACGGCGGCGATGTACTGCCTGGGCTTCGTCGCCGCCGCGGCGCTGGCCGGGCCCTGGCGGCAGGCGCCGGCGCGGCTGTGCGCGCTGGCCGTGGGCGGACTCATCGGCGCCGCGCTGAGTTGGGGGCCATGGGGCTGGTATCTATGGCAGCACCACGGCAATCCGCTGTTTCCCTATTTCAATCACTGGTTCCATTCGCCCGACGCGCTGTTCGAAGATCGGCGCGACCTGCGCTTCCTGCCGCAGACCGCCTGGGACGCGTTGAACGTGCCGTTGCGCCTGCTGCGCAAGAGCAACGATTTCTCCGAGGCCTCGCTGGCCGACGCGCGCCTGCTGCTCGGCTTCGCCGCGCTCGCCGGCTGGCTGTGGGCGGGGCGCCGCCGCGATGGCGCGGCGGAATCCGCGGACAGCGCGCAAAGCGCGGCGCGGGCGCTGCGTTGGCCGCTGCTGGGCTTCGTCCTGACCAGCTACGCGTTCTGGCTCGGCGTCTACAGCATCTACCGCTATCTGCTGCCGCTGGAGCTGCTGTGCTCGCTGCTGATCGTCGGCCTGCTGTCGCAGGCGTTCGCGCGGCGCTGGACCCGTACCGCCCTCGTGCTCGGCGCGTTGCTCGCGATCGCGCCGACCAAGCATCCCGGCTGGGGCCGCGATCCGTTCCGCACGCCGATGATTTCGGTCGCCTTCCCCGCGCTGCCGCCCGGCAGCCTGATCGTGTCCAGCACCGAGGAACCGATCGGCCACGCCGCCGCGTTCCTGCCGCGCGAGGTGCCGCTGTACGCGATCCGCAACAACTTCATGGACCCGCAGCGCTGCACGCGCCTGCAACGACAGGTCGAGCACGGCATCGCGACGCATCCGGGGCCGCTGTGGCTGCTGCGTCCAGTGGCGGTCGATGCGATCGCCGCGCAGCGCATGAGCCTGTATGGGCTGCACCTGGACGGCGCTTGCCGTCCGATCGAAGACAGCCTGGCGCGATTGGAGCTGTGCCCGCTGCGGCGCGAGCCGTTCACTCCGATTTGTAACGCACCACCTGGTCGGTGATCAGGCGCAGGATCTCGTTCGAACGCCGGTTGACCGTGTCCAGGATCAGGCCGGTGGCCAGCAGGATGAACGCGGTCAGCGCCAAGGCCGCGGCGAGCACCGCGGTCGAAGGATGAGTGACCGCGCCGGTGAGGCTGTACTCGTGGACCACGAAAGCGCCGAAGCCGACGCTGGCCAGCGCCGCCAGCAGCGCGGCGGTGCCGAAGAACAGCAGCGGGCGCAGGTCCTTGAACAGAAAGCCGATGGTGCGCAGTACCCGGAAGCCGTCGCGAAAGGTGTTGAGCTTGGACTCGCTGCCTTCCGGGCGCACGCCGTAGGGCACGGTGCGCTCGCTGAGCACGAAGGCGTTGGCCATCGCGAACACGGTCATTTCGGTTTCGATCTCGAAACCGCGCGACAGCACCGGCATCGACTTGACGAAACGGCGCGAGAACGCGCGATAGCCCGACAGCACGTCGCGCACCGGTTGGCCGAACAGGCGGCCGATGCTCCAACGCACCAGCTTGTTACCGAAGCCGTGGAAGCGCCGGAACGAATCCGAATCGTGCTGTTCCAGGCGGGTGCCGACGACCATGTCGGCGCGGCCTTCGATCACATCCTCGAGCAGGGCCAAGGCGTGTTCGGCCGGATAGGTGTCGTCGCCGTCCACCATCAGGTACACGTCGGCCTCGACCTCTCGGAACATGGTCCGCACCACGTTGCCCTTGCCCTTGGCCGGCACCCGCCGCACCCGCGCGCCGGCGCCAAGCGCCAGCGCGGCGGTGTCGTCGCTACTGGCGTTGTCGAACACCCAGATCTCGGCATCGGGCAGCGCGCGGCGAAAATCGGCGACCACCTTGGCCACCGTTTTGGCTTCGTTGTAGCAAGGGATCAGGACCGCGCTGCGCAAACCGCCGCTCCGGGAGGCCATGGGATTGGGCGCGATGGTACAGGGTCGTGTGGCTAGAATGCGCGAATGCCCGGTTCCCAGTCCGCTGCCGTACGCTCCGCCCCCTTCGCCTCGCGCGAGGGCCGTCGCGCATGAGCCTGACCCGCCAGGGCCGCAACTACCTCATCTTCGGCGCCCTGCAGTACGTCCTCGACTGGGGCGTCATGGTCGGGCTCAGCCACCTGGGCATGCCGGTGGAGGCCGCCAACTTGGCCGGACGCATCAGCGGCGCCATGCTCGGGTTCTGGCTCAACGGCCGCTTCACCTTCGCCGGCGACGACACCACGGTGGGACGGCGCCAGTTCGGCCGCTTCGTGACCATGTGGATCGGCACCACCCTGGTCAGCACCTGGGCGGTAGGCACGGTCGACGACTACGCCGGGCTCCGATGGACCTGGCTGGCCAAGCCCTTGATCGAAATCGTCCTCGGCGGCGTCGGTTTCCTGATCTCGCGCCATTGGGTGTATCGGCGCTGAGGTTCGCGGACGTAGCGGCTGACCGCCGGCACCGCGATCGCACCGGATTGCGCTCGCGGCTGACCCGCTCCTACAGGGCGCGGACGCGCCACGCAGAAACGAAAACGCCGGCGCGGGGCCGGCGTTTTCGCATCGGGCCGCAGCGCGACCGATCAGTGCTTGACGTTCTTGCGCAGGCGCTCGAGCGCCTGCAACTGCGCCATCGCCTCGGCCAGCTTGGCCTGGGCTTCGGCGACGTCCATCTGCGGGCCGCGGTTGGCCAGCGCGCGCTCGGCTTCTTCCTTGGCCGCGCGCACGGCGGCCTCGTCGATGTCCTGGGCGCGGATCGCGGTGTCGGCCAGCACGGTCACGACCTGCGGCTGCACTTCGAGGATGCCGCCGGACACGGCGAAATCCAGCTGCTCGCCGCTGGGCAGGGTCACCACGACCTTGCCGGGCTTGAGGCGGGTGATCAGCGGCGCGTGCCGCGGGGCGATACCGAGCTCGCCGATCTCGCCGGTGGCGACCAGCAGCGTCGCTTCGCCGTGGAAGATTTCTTCCTCGGCGCTGACGATGTCGCAACGGAAGGTGGATGCCATGTCTCTCTCGCTTCGCTCGTTCGACGGGATTGGTGATTAGGGATTGGGGATTCGTAGATGCGACGTACGGAGATCGGCCTTCGCCGATCCCGAACCACGAGTCACGAATCCCGAGACGCCGTCAGGCGTCTCAGCCCACGCCCATCTTCTTGGCCTTCTCGACCGCTTCTTCGATGCCGCCGACCATGTAGAACGCCTGCTCCGGCAGGTGGTCGTACTCGCCTTCGACGATGCCCTTGAAGCCGCGGATGGTGTCCTTCAGCGACACGTACTTGCCCGGGGCGCCGGTGAACACTTCGGCGACGTGGAACGGCTGCGAGAAGAAGCGCTCGATCTTGCGCGCGCGGGCCACGGCGGTCTTGTCTTCTTCCGACAGCTCGTCCATGCCCAGGATCGCGATGATGTCCTTGAGCTCCTTGTACTTCTGCAAGGTGGCCTGGACGCGGCGCGCGGTCTCGTAGTGCTCCACGCCGACCACGTTCGGGTCGAGCTGGCGCGAGGTCGAGTCCAGCGGGTCGACCGCCGGGTAGATGCCCAGCGCGGCGATGTTGCGGCTCAACACGACGGTGGCGTCGAGGTGGGCGAAGGTGGTCGCCGGCGACGGGTCGGTCAGGTCGTCCGCGGGCACGTACACGGCCTGGATCGAGGTGATCGAACCGGTCTTGGTCGAGGTGATGCGCTCCTGCAGCACGCCCATTTCCTCGGCCAGGGTCGGCTGGTAGCCCACCGCCGACGGCATGCGGCCCAGCAGCGCCGAGACTTCGGTGCCGGCCAGGGTGTAGCGGTAGATGTTGTCGACGAAGAACAGCACGTCGCGGCCCTTGCCGTTGGCGTCCTTCTCGTCGCGGAAGTACTCGGCCATGGTCAGGCCGGTCAGGGCGACGCGCAGACGGTTGCCCGGCGGCTCGTTCATCTGGCCGTACACCATCGCCACCTTCGACTTCGACAGGTCGTCCTGCACGATGACGTTGGCGTCGGACATTTCGTGGTAGAAGTCGTTGCCCTCGCGGGTACGCTCGCCCACGCCGGCGAACACCGACAGACCCGAGTGCTCGGTCGCGATGTTGTTGATCAGCTCGAGCATGTTGACGGTCTTGCCCACGCCGGCGCCGCCGAACAGGCCGACCTTACCGCCCTTGGCGAACGGGCACATCAGGTCGATGACCTTGATGCCGGTTTCCAGCAGCTCGTTGCCCGAGGACTGGTCGGCGTAATCCGGGGCGGCGCGGTGGATTTCCCAATGCACGTCGCTTTCGACCGGACCGCGCTCGTCGATCGGCTCGCCGAGCACGTTCATGATCCGGCCCAGGGTGGCCGCGCCGACCGGCACCGACACCGCGCGACCGGTGTTGGTCGCGATCAGGTTGCGCTTGAGGCCGTCGGTGGAGCCCAGCGCGATGGCGCGCACGACGCCGTCGCCGAGCTGCTGCTGCACCTCGAGCGTGATGGCGGTGTTCTCGACCTTCAGCGCGTCGTACACCTTCGGCACCGCATCGCGCGGGAATTCCACGTCGACGACCGCACCGATGATCTGAACGATCTTGCCCTGGCTGCTCATCTTTGATTCCTCAGTAACTTTCAATGCTGCTCGTGGTCGCAGGCCGGCCGGCCGCGCCCACCGGATGGGTTAGACCGCCGCGGCGCCGCCGACGATTTCGGAGATTTCCTGGGTGATCGCTGCCTGACGGGCCTTGTTGTAGACCAGGTTCAAGGTGCCGATCAGCTTGGTGGCGTTGTCGCTCGCCGCCTTCATCGCGACCATGCGCGCGGCATGCTCGGAGGCCACGTTCTCCAACACCGCCTGGTACACCAGCGACTCGATGTAACGGGTCAGCACGTGGTCGAGCACGGTCTGCGCATCGGGTTCGTAGATGTAGTCCCAGTCGTGCTTGGCGACCTGCGTCTCCGGTTCCGGCAGCGGCAGCAGCTGATCGAACGCCGCGCGCTGGGTCATCGTATTGACGAAGTCGTTGTAGCAGACGAACACCCGATCGATGTTGCCGGCGCTGTAGGCGTCCAGCATCACCTTGATCACGCCGACCAGCTGCTCCAGGTGCGGCTGGTCGCCCAGATGGGTGACCGACGCCAGCATGTTGACCTTGATCCGGCGGAAGAACACCGAGGCCTTCTGGCCGATGGTGACCACGTCGACCTCGACGCCCTGCTCCTGCCACTTGCGGAACTCGCCGAGCAGCTTGCGGAACAGGTTGTTGTTGAGGCCGCCGGCCAGGCCGCGGTCGGACGACACGATCACGTAGCCGACGCGCTTCACGTCCTTGCGCTCGACCATGTACGGATGCCGGTAATCGGAATTGGCCTGGGCCAGGTGACCGATCACCTGCTTGATCACGCGCGCGTACGGGCGCGAGGTCTTCATCCGATCCTGCGCCTTGCGGATCTTGGAAGCCGAGACCATTTCCAGCGCGCGGGTCACCTTGCGGGTGTTCTGCACGCTCTTGATCTTGGTTTTGATTTCTCTGCCGCCGGCCATTGCTCGCTCCGCTCACGGGATTGGCGATTCGGGATTCGGGATTCGTTCGAACCGATCCCGCGTCTCTCTTCAGCCAATCCCCAATCCCGAATCCCTAATCCCGCCGGCTCAGTAAGAGCCGGTCGCCTTGAACTCTTCGATGCCCTTCTTGAAGGCGCCTTCGATTTCGTCGTTCCAGTCGCCGGTGCCGTTGATCTTCTCGATCAGCGCGCCGTTGGTGTTGACGAAGTGCGAGTGCAGCGCTTCTTCGAACGCGCCGATCTTGTTCACCGGCACGTCGTCCATGAAGCCCTTGTCGACCGCGTAGATCGACAGCGACTGCAGGGCGATCGGCATCGGAGCGTACTGCTTCTGCTTCATCAGCTCGGTCACGCGCTGGCCGCGCTCGAGCTGCTTGCGGGTGGCTTCGTCCAGGTCCGAGGCGAACTGGGCGAACGCCGCCAGCTCGCGGTACTGGGCCAGGGCGATACGGATGCCGCCCGACAGTTTCTTGACGATCTTGGTCTGGGCCGCGCCGCCGACGCGCGACACCGAGATGCCGGCGTTGACCGCCGGGCGGATGCCGGCGTTGAACAGGTCGGTTTCCAGGAAGATCTGGCCGTCGGTGATCGAGATCACGTTGGTCGGAACGAACGCCGAGACGTCGCCGGCCTGGGTTTCGATGATCGGCAGCGCGGTCAGCGAACCGGTCTTGCCCTTCACTTCGCCGTTGGTGAACTTCTCGACGTAGTCCTCGTTCACGCGCGCGGCGCGCTCGAGCAGGCGGCTGTGCAGGTAGAACACGTCGCCCGGGTAGGCTTCGCGGCCCGGCGGACGGCGCAGCAGCAGCGAGATCTGACGGTAGGCCACGGCCTGCTTGGACAGATCGTCGTACACGATCAGCGCGTCTTCGCCGCGGTCGAGGAAGAACTCGCCCATGGTGCAGCCCGAGTAGGCGCTGATGTACTGCATCGCGGCCGATTCCGACGCGGTCGCGGCGACCACGATGGTGTGGGCCAGGGCGCCGTTCTCTTCCAGCTTGCGCACCACGTTGGCGATCGAGCTGGCCTTCTGGCCGATCGCGACGTAGATGCACTTAATGCCGGTGCCCTTCTGATTGATGATCGCGTCGATCGCCATCGCGGTCTTGCCGGTCTGGCGGTCGCCGATGATCAGCTCGCGCTGGCCGCGGCCGATCGGAATCATGGCGTCGACCGACTTGTAGCCGGTCTGCACCGGCTGGTCGACCGACTTGCGCCACAGCACGCCCGGCGCCACGCGCTCGACCGGCGCGGTCAGGGTCGCGGCGATCGGGCCCTTGCCGTCGATCGGCTCGCCCAGCGCGTTGACGACGCGGCCCAGCAGCTCGCGGCCGACCGGCACTTCGAGGATGCGGCCGGTGGTCTTGGCGGTGTCGCCTTCGCTGAGGTGCTCGTAATCGCCCAGCACCACGGCGCCGACCGAGTCGCGCTCCAGGTTCAGCGCCAGGGCGAAGGTGTTGTTCGGCAGTTCGATCATTTCGCCCTGCATCACGTCGGCCAGGCCGTGGATGCGCACGATGCCGTCGGACACCGAGGTGACGGTGCCTTCGTTGCGCGCTTCGGCGGCCAGCTTGACCTTCTCGATGCGGGTCTTGATCAGTTCACTGATTTCGGACGGGTTGAGCTGGGTGCTTGCCATTGTCGTTTCCTTGGTCCTGCATCGCGATGGGCGACGCGCGGGTGCTTTCTTTTGTTTGGGATTGGGGATTGGCGATTCGGGATTCGTTCAAGCCTTGGCTTCTCGAATCCCGAATCCCGAAACCCGAATCCCGGCTTCAGCCGGCCAGCGCCGTCTGCAGGCGCGCGAGCTTGCCCTTCAGCGAGCCGTCGATGACGACGTCGCCGGCGTCGATCACCGCGCCGCCGATCAGCGAAGCGTCGACCGCGGTCTCGACTTCGACCTGGCGGCCGAAGCGCTTGACCAGCGCGGCCTTGATCGAGTCCAGCTCGGCCGCCGGCAGGTCGCTGGCGGAGGTGACCTTGGCCTTGACCACGCGGTCGGCGTCGGCGCGCAGCTCTTCGAACAGACCGGCGATTTCCGGCAGCAGGCCGAGGCGACGGTTGTCGGAGAGCAGCGCCAGGAAGCGCTGCACCGATTCGTCCGCGCCGTCGATCGCGACCAGGCCGACGGCGTCGGCCGCGCTCAGCTGCGGGTGGCCGAGGACCGCCTGCACCTGCGGGTCGGCGGCGACGCGCGCCGAAAAGGCGAGCGCCTGCGACCATTCGGCGGAGCGGCCGGCATCGCGCGCGAGCGCGAAGGCGGCGCGGGCGTACGGACGGGCGAGGGTGAGGTTCTGGCTCATCGCGTGGGCGTTCCGATCAGATTTCTGCGGCCAGCTCGTCGAGCAGCGCCTTGTGGGCGTTGGCGTCGATTTCGCGCTTGAGCAGCTTCTCGGCGCCGGTCACGGCCAGCGCGGACACCTGCTTGCGCAGGTCTTCGCGGGCGCGGTCGGCGGCCGCTGCGATCTCGGCGTCGGCCAGCGCCTTCAGGCGGGTGGCTTCGACCATCGCATCGGTCTTGGCCTGGTCGACGATCTGATTGGCGCGCTGATGCGCCTGCTCGATGATCTCGTTGGCCTTGGTGCGGGCTTCGCGCAGCGCGGCGTCGACGCTTTCCTGCGCCTGGGCAAGGTCCTTCTGGCTGCGCTCGGCAGCGGCCAGGCCTTCGGCGATTTTCTTCTGGCGCTCTTCGATCGCTGCATTCAGCGGCGGCCAAATGAACTTCATCGTGAACCAAACGAGGATCGCGAAGGAGAGCATCTGGCCGAAGAAAGTCATGTTGGGATTCATGACGGGTCCTCGACGTTGCTTACGTTGGGCCGGCGCTTGCCGGCCCGGATTGCCCGGTCCGCGCCCGCGGGCGCGGACCGACACGGATCAGCCGGCCTGCAGGACGCTGATCAGCGGGTTGGCGAACGCGAAGAACAGGGCGACGGCGAGGCCGATGATGAACGCCGCGTCGATCAGGCCGGCGAGCAGGAACATGCGGCCCTGCAGCATCGGCACCAGTTCCGGCTGACGGGCGGCGGATTCGAGGAACTTCGAGCCCATCAGCGCGATGCCGAGGCAGGCGCCGAGCGCGCCGAGACCGATGATGATGCCGATCGCGATGGCGGTCAGACCCTGAACGTTGGCGATGAACTCCATGGTGCTTCTCCTGGTAGAGGTAGTGCTAAACGGTGAAAGGGAAAACGAATGGGGGTGACGCGATTTGGAACCGGAATCAGTGACTCTCGCGGGCGCCGGCGATGTAGACGACCGTGAGGATCATGAAGATGAAGGCCTGCAGCAGGATGATCAGGATGTGGAAGATCGCCCAGGCGGCGTTGGCGAGCACGCCCGGCACGAAGGTAGCCACGCTGCCCATCAGGCCGGCGATGAGCATGAACACCAGCTCGCCGCCGTACATGTTGCCGAACAGTCGCATCGCGAGCGAAACCGGCTTGACCAGCCACTCGATAATGTTCATGACCAGGTTGACCGGGACCAGCGCGAGCTTCATCGGGCCGTGGGCGTGGAACGGCGCGGTGACCAGTTCCTTGCCGAAGCCCAGACCGCCCTTGGCCGAGATGGCGTGGCCGATCAGGATGAAGAACACCGAGGTCGAAATCGCGAACGTGGTGTTGAGGTCGGCGGTCGGAACCGCGCGGAAATAGGTGTGGTGCGCGGCTTCGGCGCCGGCGAAGGTGTGGACCAGCCAGCCGAACAGGTCGAGCGGCAGCAGGTCCATCGTGTTCATGAACGCGACCCACATGAAGATGGTCAGCGCCAGCGGCGTCACCGAACGGCGGTCGCCGTGGAAGGTGTCTTTGACCTGGCCGTCGATGAACTCGAGGATGATCTCGACGAAGGCCTGGCCCTTGCTCGGCACCCCCGCGGTCGCCTTGCGCGCCGCCAGACCGAACCAAAGGATGAATAGCAGGCCGAGCACCAAGGCGACGATCCACGAGTCGAAATTGAACTTCGACAACGCTTCGCTGCCAAAGACCTCACTGGTGTTGTGGGTCAAATGGTGCTTGATGTATTCGTTCAGGCCGCCCGAACCGGTCTGTTCACTCACGAAAGACACCTTATCGTTTCAAAAGATTGGCCAGCACGAAGCCCAGCGTCGCCGCGAGCAGTCCCACCAGCATTGGGAGTGGAGGCAAACGCCACCAGGCCATTCCAAGCCCCAGCACCGCCAGCACCGCCACCCACTTGAATATGACTCCGACCAGCAACCGCCCGACAGCCATCCCGGCCGGTTGCACGCCGCCCCCCAAGGCCATCCTGGCGGCTACGAGGCTGCCCACGGTCGCCGCCGCGCCGCCGACCGCCGCCGCCAGCGCATGCGTCGCGCCGAGGGGGAGGAAGGCCAGCGCCGCCAGCGCCATCGCGCCGGCTTGCCAGGCAATCGCGCGCGACGCCAGCCGGCGGCCTGCGGACAATGGATCGTGCACGCGGGTCTCGTCGGTCTGGGGAGTGGCGCAAAGCGCCCGTTAGAGCCGCAAAAGTATAGAACGCGGCCGACTTTGCGGCAACCGGCGACGTCACAGGGCGGTCAACGATTGTCCGGTCTATGGCTTCTATCGCGGCAGGCGGGTGACGGAGGCGGTCTTTCATGCCGACACTGTCGCCGGAACCCCGCCGTCGTTGAATTACCCGTGAGGTAAGCAGGCGACACGGCCCCCGCAACCGATAGGTGAAAGCTATCACAACGCGCTGTTTTTTCGATTTGCCTTTCCCCGGGACCGGCGTATTGTTGAGAACAATTCTCAACAAGGCCTCGCGCCATGACCAAGACCCTGAGCTTCGCCTGCGTGCATTTCTCGGTCGCCTTCCTGGTCGGCTACCTGATGACGGGCAGCGTCTGGGTCGGCGGCGCCCTGGCCCTGGTCGAGCCGGCCTGCAACACGGTCGCCTTCCACCTGCACGAGAAGGTCTGGAAGCGGATCGAGCGCCGCCGCGCCGCGGCCGCCTCCCCGGCGCTGGCGTCCTGAAGCGAATTCTTTGACGAACGGCGGAACCTTTCGCCGAGGCGCCGGTCAGTATTCGGGAACGCCCGCCGCCACTCTCTCCTCGTCAATGGCAAAGCAGCGGCGGGCACCCCGAAGCCCCGGCCTGATCCGCCGGGGCTTCGCCTTTAGGTCCGTTTTTTGCGTCTACGGGTTCGCTGTTTGAGACATCGCGCTTTGCCGCAACGGGCGAGCGACGCTTTTTTCACGGATGCGCTACTCCGCCGCGGGCATTGATGGACGCGACGGCACATGAATACGCCGTCATTCCCCCGCAGATCGCAGATGGAGTGCCTCCGTGACTTCCAGATTCCTGCCCTTGACGCTCGCGCTCGCCGCCGCGGGCGCCTGCGCCGCCCTGCCCGCGCGCGCGGAAGACGACCGCTTCACCGTGCGCCTCGGCGCGATGTCGGTCGACGCCAGCGGCGAACTCAGCGCCGGCACCACGTTCCGCGGCGATCCTTACCGCTTCAGCCAGGACTTCGATTTCGGCAGCGAGGAAACCGTGCCGCGGATCGAAGGGCTGTTCCGTTTCAGCGAACGCAATCGCCTGCTGTTCAACTACTTCGGCTACGACAAGAAGCGCCGCGCCACGCTCAGCGAGAACGTGTCCTTCGGCGACACCACCCTTCCCGCCGGCAGCTTCGCCGAGGCCAAGGCCAAGTTCGAACTCGCCAGCCTGGTCTACGACTACGCCGTGGTCGAAACCCAGACCGTCAGCTGGGGCCTGCAGATCGGCGTGGAGTACGCCAAACTCGAAGGCAAGCTGCGCGCCGCTTCCGGCCCCGACAGCTACCGCACCAGTTCCAGCGAAGACGGCTACGCGCCGGTCGTCGGCACGCGCCTGACCGTGGCGCCGAACGATCGCTGGCGCTTCGTCGTGCAGGGCCAGTACCTCGACGCCGACTGGGGCGACTTCGGCGATTACGAAGGCGACCTGAGCCGCGCCAATGCCCTGGTCGAATACCGCTTCACCCCGGCGATCGGCGCCTTCGTCGGCTACGACTGGTTCAAGATCGACGCGCGCCGCAGCGGCCGCGACGGCGTGCTCGGCCTGGACCAGCGCTTCAAGGGGCCGATGGCGGGGGTGACGTTCTCGTTCTGAATCCCCCGGCGCCGCCTCCCGTCGGGCGGGAGCGGCGCAGGCGGCCGTCCGAAGCGGCGGCCTGCCGCGCAGGGCCGAAGCCGTCCACGCCCAACGTTTGCCCACGAAGCTCGAAGACTCGCGGCTTCAGCGGCCGCGTTCGCACGCACCGCTTCGATCGACCGCGGCTCGCGCCGTTCCGGACCTGGCGAGAAGCGCTATAGGTCCGGCAGCCAGCCGTAAGGATTGTCCAAACGCTGGCGCAGGCAGGTTTCCAGCGCGGCGGGCATCAGGCCTAGGCGCGCGCGCCGCGCTTCCATCGCGGCCTCGTCGTCGCTCGGCGTGCGCACTACCCGCTTGCCGTCCCGATACTCGTGCGCGGTGCCGTAGCGCTGCGGTTGCCCGTCGTCGATCAAGGCCCGATCGATGCGCTCGGCGACGCCGTGCAGGTAATACGCCGGCGCCCCGGGCGAGGCGAGCTCGGCGCGAAGGAAGCGCTCGCCCGCCTCGCGCTGGAACGCCGCATCGTCGCGGACCGCGGTGATGCCGTACCACAGCACTTCCAGGCCGTCCTCGCCGACCTCGGCCAGCCCCGGCAGCGGATCGCGCCGGAGGAACTCGCGCATCTGCATGGCCTTGGCCTGCGCCTGGGCGCGCTCGGCGCGCACCTCGTCGGTGTCCGGATGCCCGAAAGCCTTGCGCAGCGACTGGTTGTAGTCGGCCATCGAAGCCTGCGACATCAGTTCGGTCGCGCTCGCACCGCCGGACCATTGCAGCAGGGCCGTCCGCAGTTCCGGGTCGCGCGGTTCGGCGCGCGCTTCGCGCCGGGCCTGCGCCCGCTGCGCGCGCGCGGCGGCCGCGTCGGACCAAGCCCGGCCGCCGGGGCAGTCCGCATAGTCTTGATCGGAGGGAAACTCCGGCAAGACCACGGTCGCCGCAGCGGGCGCGCAGATCGCCACGGCCACGGCCAGGCAAATCGCCCGCCATGCCGGCCGGAGCCAGTCCGCGGTGCCCAGGCGGCAACGAGAAGGGCCATGCGCGAATCGGATCGAACGAATCCAGGCCATCGACGTTCTCCTTGGCTTGCCTCGCTGGGACGCCTGGCTTGCCGCCAGGCGTCGCGTTGCCGCAGTTCCGTAGCGGCCGGCCCCTACCTCTCCAGAAGCCCGGCCCGGACAGCCGCTCCCGATGCGTGGCGCGGCCCGAGCCGCGCCGCCGCCGGGACGGCGCCGATCAGCCCTTCTTCTTCGGGATGTACAGATCGGTGATGGTGCCGTCGAACACTTCGGCCGCCATGCCGACCGACTCGCTCAGGGTCGGGTGCGGGTGGATGGTGTGGCCGATGTCGGCGACTTCGCAGCCCATCTCGATGGCGAGGGCGACCTCGGCGATCAGGTCGCCGGCGTGCACGCCGACGATGCCGCCGCCGACGATGCGGTGGGTGGCTTCGTCGAAGACCAGCTTGGTGAAGCCCTCGGTGCGGCCCAGGCCGATGGCGCGGCCGCTGGCCGCCCACGGGAACTTGCCCACCCCGACGCGCAGGCCCTTGGCCTTGGCTTCGGCCTCGGTGACGCCGACCCAGGCGATTTCCGGATCGGTGTAGGCCACCGACGGAATCACCCGCGCCACCCACTCCTTCTTCTCGCCGGCGGCGACTTCGGCCGCGAGCTTGCCCTCGTGGGTGGCCTTGTGCGCCAGCATCGGATTGCCGACCAGATCGCCGATGGCGAAGATGTGCGGCACGTTGGTGCGCATCTGCCGGTCGACCGGAATGAAGCCGCGCTCGGTGACCTGGACCCCGGCCTTGTCGGCGCCGATCTTGGCGCCGTTGGGCGCGCGGCCGACCGCGACCAGGACGCGGTCGTAGACGCCCGATTCCAGCGCCGGGGCCTTGCCGGCTTCGGCGCTTTCGAACGAGACCTTGATGCCGTCCTTCAAGGCTTCGGTGGCGGCGGCCTTGGTCTTCAGATGCACCGCCACGCCCTGCTTCTTGAGCCGGTCGGCGAGCGGCTTGACCAGGTCCGGATCGGCGCCCGGCATCAGCTGGTCCATGAACTCGACCACGGTGACCTCGCTGCCGAGCGCGCGGTACACGGTCGCCATTTCCAGGCCGATGATGCCGCCACCGACCACCAGCAGCCTGGCCGGCACTTCGGCCAGTTCCAGCGCGTCGGTGGAGTCCATCACCCGCGGGTCGTCCCAGAGGAAATTGCCCAGCTTCACCGCCTGCGAACCGGCGGCGATGATGCATTGCTCGAAACGGATCAGCTGAGTGCCGGCCTCGCCCTGCACTTCCAGCTCGTGGGCCGAGACGAAGGTGCCGACGCCGGTCACGGTGCGGACCTTGCGCTGCTTGGCCATGCCGGCCAGGCCCTTGGTCAGCTGGCCGACCACTTTCTCCTTGTACTTGCGCAGCGCGGCCAGGTCGATCGTCGGCTTGCCGAAGCTGACGCCGTAGTCGCCGGCGTGTTCGGCCTCGTCGATCACCGCGGCGGCATGCAGCAGCGCCTTGGAGGGGATGCAGCCGACGTTGAGGCAGACGCCGCCGAGGCTGGCGTAGCGCTCGACCAGGACCGTGTCCAGGCCGAGGTCGGCAGCGCGGAACGCGGCGGTGTAGCCGCCGGGGCCGGAACCGAGCACCAGCAT
>NZ_HG424532.1 GCF_000336385.2 Lysobacter antibioticus HS124
TTAGTCTGGGTGCCGTTGCGGTCGGTGACGGTGTCCAGGCGGCGGCGGAAGTCGGTGGCCGCGTCGTAGAAGGTCTGGCTGGCTTGCCCGCGAGAGTCAGTTACGCCCGAGATCTTGCGCGGAAGGGCGCCGGATACGGCAGAAAGGCCATAATTCTCCTGATTTCCTAGCGAGTCGGTGACCACTGCGCCGCCCGTGGCGGAATAGACAAGGCTGACACCATCGTTGTCCCCAGCGTGAACACTGGACACGACACGACCCTTGGCGTCATAGGCGAAGGTGCTGAATCGGACGTTGTCCTCGCCGCTGATGCCGGTCAGGTGGCCGAAGAAGCGGGCATCCTCATAATGATAGGTGCGTGTCTTTCCATCGGCATAGGTCGCCGTTTTGACCGTGCCGAGCGTGGGGTATTCGGGGTCCTGGTAGAGATAGGTATAGCTGGCGAGGTTCGAACCGGCCGAAGAAATCGAGACGATCTCGGCGTCGGAGGAAAGATCCGCGTAATGCAGTTGTACCGATCGTCCGGAGGAGTGGACGATGCGGTCCAGCCGGCCGTATTGATCGTAGAGATAGCTCAGGGACGATCCGTCTTCGAAGGCGACGCCGGACATCCGGCCTAGGGCGTCGAATTGGACGGTGCTGTCGCCTCGATAAAGGGACCAGCCTCCGCTCACGGCTGTGAGCCTGTCGCCGCTGTCGTCGGCGGCGAAGTAGCTGCTGCCGTTCTGCACGAACCTGGTTTGGTAGCCGTTGGCCTCGATCAGGCCGATCGTGGCTCCGGAAACTGCGAGACGGGTGGAGTGCGAGTGCGCCCAGCCGGGGCCGAAGCCGCCGTTGTTCATGCTGCTGCCGGAGTGGTAGCAGCGCACGAACGCGATCCAGCCGAGATCGAAGTCTTGCTCGGTTTCGAACTTTTCGCCGGTTTTGACGTCGCAGGGGTTGCCGACCATGCCCATGATGGCGGCCGCCTCACAGGAGCTGACCTTGCCCGATACGGTGGCGGTGATCTCCGTGTTGACGCAGGCCTCGTAGTCGTCGTTCCACTCCGTATAGCCGATGGGGCACATGATCCGGCGTTGGCGGGCGAACTGGGTGGGGCCGAAATCCACGGTCGTGGCGCAATTTTCGCCGGCGCGGACTGTGCGCGAGTACATGCGCACTTCGCTCCGGCCTTCGTAGCCGGGCTGCGCTTCGGTCCAGTCGCCCAACGGAACGGACTGCGCGGACGGAGCGCAGCTGGGGCTGGACGCGTCCATCATCTCGTTCATCTTGGCTACGGCTTCGGCCTCCGTGAGGTAGCCGGAGCCCAGGCCAGATCCGTAGGTCCAATCAGGATCGCTGGGCTGGTCCTTGCCCATCCAATAGGTGATCAGCGCGTTGCCGTCCGGGTCGATCTTGGCGCTCTTGATCTGTTCGACGAACAGATAGGCGCCTTCCCAGTCCGGAGAGGGGGCAGGAAGCTCCTTGATGGCGTCGATGGCTTCTTGCTGGGTGTTGTACTCGGTCGCTTGTCCCGTGGGATCTACGATCTTCCACTTGTTGCCGCTTTCTTGGGCAATGGCCCCGTGGCTCAACGAATAGGCTACTGCGACAGTGAGCAAGCTGCGGGCGATGCTTGAGCGTGCGGACGCCGTGCGAGCGTCCGATGCCCGATGGGGAGAGAGGGGGAATTTTGAAGGCATACCTGATCCTTGGCGACCGCGGATGCGGCCGGATTTCCGAACGGCTGAAGCCGCGGAGTCCTGATGGGTAGGGGGGGGAAACGTCTTGTCTTAAAAACCGAGTAGCGGCGTCCTCCTTCCTTGGCGACGGTATCGATCGGCGTGGGGCCATGCTCCGTGGCCCGCGATCATGGTCGAAGAGGGCAGACTAAAACGCAAGCGTCGCGAGCGTTGCGAACCGCAGTTTTGCCGGATGCATTTTTGCCCGAATCTGCTGTCGCCTCGAATGCGTAAAAACGTCGAAATGCCGCGGCTTCGGCGATCGTCGCCGCGCAGCGTTCCGGAGCCAACCAGGGTCTTTGATCATGACATTCGCCACCGCATCGTCGTGCCTGTGGCGCAGCGGCGAATCGCGCCTGCGACCGCCACCCCGGCTGTGCTAGTTTTGGGCCAAGTCCAGAGAGCCCCCTATGTCCTCGAATCTGCGTCGCACCAAGATCCTCGCCACCCTCGGCCCGGCCACCGATCCGCCGGGCGTACTGGACGCCCTGCTCAATGCCGGCGTCGACGTCGTCCGGCTCAATTTCTCCCACGGCGATCCGTCGGGGCAGGTGGCGCGGGCGCAGGCGGTGCGCGAGGCGGCGCAGCGGCAGGGCGTGGAAGTCGGCATCCTGGTCGACCTGCCGGGGCCGAAGATCCGCATCGAGCGTTTCGCCGAAGGCCGGGTGCTGCTCAAGGCCGGCGACCGCTTCGACCTGATCGCCAGCACCGACGCGCCGCCGGGCAATCTGCGCGAGGTCGGGGTCAGCTACCTGGGCCTGCCCAACGACGTCGCCCCGGGCGATGTGCTGCTGCTCGACGACGGCCTGCTGCAGCTGCGGGTCGGCGCGGTCGACGGCGCACGCATCATCACCACCGTGCTCAACGACGGCGCGCTGTCGGACCGCAAGGGCCTCAACAAGCTCGGCGGCGGCTTGTCGCTGGGCGCGCTGACCGAGCGCGACAAGGAACTGATCAAGATCGCCGCCGAACTCGGCGCCGACTTCATCGCGGTGTCGTTCTGCCGCAACGCCGAGGACATGCACGAGGCGCGCCGGATCGCCCGCGAGGCCGGCTGCGACGCCGCCCTGGTGTCGAAGATCGAACGCGCCGAAGCGATCGAGAACCTCGGCGAGATCGTCGAGGCCAGCGACGTGGTCATGGTCGCGCGCGGCGACCTGGGCGTGGAGATCGGCGATGCCGAGCTGCCCGGCCTGCAGAAGAAGATCATCCGCGAGTCGCTGGCGCGCAACCGGGTGGTGATCACCGCCACCCAGATGTTGCAGTCGATGGTCGACAACCCGATCCCGACCCGCGCCGAAGTGCTCGACGTCGCCAACGCGGTGATCGACGGCACCGACGCGGTGATGCTGTCGCAGGAATCGGCCGCCGGCCGCTATCCGGTCAAGGCGGTGGAGGCGATGTCGCGCATCTGCCTCGGCGCCGAGCGCCAGTTCGACCACGACACCGATTTCGAGGCGGCGCCGCGCAACCTGGAGCGCGCCGACCAGGCGATCGCGATGGCGGCGATGTTCCTGACCGAGCACATCGGCGTGCGCGCGATCGTCGCCATGACCGAGTCCGGTGGCACCGCGCGTTTCCTGTCGCGGTTCCGCTCCAACGCGCCGATCTACGCCTTCTCGCGCCACGCCGGTGCGCGCCGGCGCATGGCGCTGATGCGCGACGTCTACCCGATCGATTTCGACAGCCGCGGCCTGGCCTCGCGCGACGCCGCGCGCAGCGCGGTCAAGCAACTGTTCGACACCGGCAAGCTGGCCCAGGACGAGCGGGTGATCTTCACCAGCGGCGACACCATGGAGCAGCACGGCGCGACCAACACCTTGCGTCTGCTGCAGGTCGGCGCGGACGGTTGCGCCGAGGGCCTGGGCGAGTTGTAAGCCGATCCGCGGGGCCGCTGCGGTGGCGCCGATGCGGACATGCGATGCGGAGACACGAAAAAGCCCGGCTCGCGCCGGGCTTTTTCGTGCTCGCGATATTTCCGATCCGGTTTCTCTTCGAATGGCGGGCGATGCGCAGACCGTCGGTGTCAGCGATTCCAGACCGCGGCAGCGCGGTCGGGCGAAACTCAGGCGCCGGTGTAACCGCCGGCGTACACCGGCTTCCACTGGTCGGACTGGCGGGTCCAGATCTGGTACGAGCTGCCTTCGTACTGATGCAGACGGAAGATCAGTTCGGCCTCGCCGTCGCCGTCCAGGTCCAGGGCGTCGTGGAAGGCATGGGTTTCGACCATGTCGCCGCCGGTTTCGCGGGCGATGTCGCCGACCTTGCGGTACTGCTTGCCCGAGGCCTCCAGCACCAGCACCGCATCCAGGACGCTGTCGGCCTGGTCGGGGCGCTTGAGCGGTACCGCCGCGTCGGCCGTGGCGACCAGCAGGCGCTGGCCGCCGGCCAGCACCACGGCATGGGCGCGCAGGCCGGCGCGCTGTTCTTCGTCGTAGGGGCGCAGCGCTTTGTCGATCGCGGCGCGGTCCAGGCGCTTGCCGGTCAGCAGGGCGCGCAGTTCGCGCTCGACCGCGCGGCGCTCGTCGGACGACAGCTTCGCTTCGACCCGTGCGGCGCCGGCGCCGAGCGGCTCGTTGCTGGCCAGGCCAGCCAGCTTGTCGTCGCGCTCGGTCGCGGGCGGGTGGCGGACCTTGGCCTCCAGGCCCAGACCGACCTCTTCGCCGCGCTCGATGACCTGGACCAGGCCGTCGCCGGCGCCATTGCGGTAGAAGTGGAAACCGCGCCAGACCGGGTAGGTAGCGTCGCCGGTGGCGGCCTCGGCGTAGCGGCCGCGGCCGTCGATGCGCGCGATCGCGGTGAGGTAGCCATGATCGACGCCGAACAGCAGGCGCGGTTCGCCGGCCAGGCGTTCGACCTTGGGCGCGGTCATGCGTTCGCGGCGTTCGATCGCGGCCCGTGCGGCGGCACCGTCGCCGTCGGCCTGCAAGGCGTCGATCAGCAACTGGTGGCTGTCGCGCGCGAACGGGCGCAGGGCGATCGCGCGCTCGGCGATGGTGCGGCGCTCGGCGCCGGCGGCGCGGCGGTAGTCCTGCTCCAGCGAGGCCGCGGTCGGCGCACGCGGGCCGAGCAGGTCGGCGCGGATCCAGCCGACCGAGGGATTGGGGCGTTCGGAGGTCGCGCGCACCCAGTCGCCCAGCTGGCATTGCACCTGGACTTCGGCGCCGATCGGCACCGAGGTCACAGCGCCGCCGTCGGCGCGCGGCAGCGAGCGCATGCGTGCGGCGTCGACCACGACGTAGCGGGTGGAGCGGTCGAGCTGGGCTTCGCAGCGGGCGACGGCTTCGCGGAACTCTCGGTCGGCGTCGGTCTGGGCCTGGGCGGCGGGCAGGGCGGCTAAAACGCCCAGTGCCAGGGCGGCCACGGCCGATCGACGCAAGCAGTGGGGCGGAGGGTTCGAGGGCATGCGCGCGTTCCTTGTGCGGCGATGAGTCGGTCGCAGAGCTTAGGGCGGCCGCAGCCGCGCTGTACAGTCCGGAATGGACCACCGCGAATGCTGCATGGCACATCTCGCCTGAGGCGACGGGGGTGGGTTACAAGGACGAAGCGGCGGCCGCGTGCGTGGACGCCGCTCCGATCATCATGCACTGAGGAAGCTAATGAACAAGGGATACGCAATCATTGTGCGGGCCGCGCTGGCTGCCGCCGTGTTGGCGTCGGGCTCGGCCTGGGCAGCCGATGGCGACGCTTACGACTTCGGCGGCATGTACGGCCTGTACCCGTCCAATGGTGCCGTGCAGTACTACACCAATCCGGCCACGGGCGCGGCCAGTTGCCCGACAGGCTACGATGCCCACTTGGTCTACGGCACCGCCAACGTCGACTGGTCGATGTACCTGTGCACCCGCCCGCATGTGACCGGGCGCGCGCCGTTGTACGACTTCGGCGGCATGGTCGGCCTGGCCAATAGCCCGGAAAACGGCGCCCTGCCGTGGCGCGGCTATCACTACTTCGTCAATCCCTTCACTCATACTCACGAATGTCCGAGCGGCTATCAGCGCCGGCAGGTGCTGGGTACGCCGAGCGTCGACCACAATCTGTTCTATTGCTACCGGCCGCATGTCGAGGGCGGGTTGCGCCTGGATTTCGCGGGCATGACCGGCGACGGTGCCGCGCCGTACGCCAACCCCGCCACCGGCGTCGCCCATACCTGCCCCAGCGGCTATTCGCGCTACACCGCGTTGGGCAGCCCCAATATCGACTACACCTTCTACTACTGCGGCAAGCCGCAAAACGCGGGCCTGCAGCCGGCCGGCAAGGGCAGCCTGGGACTGGGCGAGCCGATCGTGCCGAATGCGGTCTCGCGCTTCCCGCACGACCCGGCGCAGCAGCAGGCCGATGTCGATCGGCAGGTGTTGTTGGCCAAGGGGTTGCGGCCGCGGGTGTTCCGGATGTGGATGCTCAATACCCATATCCTGACCGACGAAAACACCCTGGGGCCCTACGCCCACCTGCATCAGCGCGCGGTGCAAGCCTTGGCCGACGCCAACATCACCCTGGTTGGCGTGGACAATTCGTTTCCGACCTGGTTGACCGGTGTGCCGGGACGCGAGGGCGGCTCCTGGATTCTGCCGTGCCCGGAATCGGGCTCGGCGACGTACGCGAGCTTCCTGCAGCGCTATGAGAAGAGCTGGGCCACGATCGCGCGCGCCTATCCGCAGATCAAGCTGTGGCAGGTCGCGAACGAAACCAATGGCGTGAAGGTCAATGGCCACGGCATCGACGTGTTCGCGGCGCCGTTGGCGGGACAGCCCGGCGCTTGCGCAAACGGACGAGTCCAGTTCACCGACCAAGACCGGGTCGACATCACCATGGACCTGATGCTGCATGCGCGGCGCGGCATCAAGGCCGGCAATCCGCAGGCGCTGGCCTTCTTCCCGCCGCCGTCCCCGCTCGGCGACGTGAGCCTGGCGCCGATCGCCAATTTCATCGGCGCGGTTTACGCCAACATCGCGGCCGGCAACCGGCCCAGTACCAACGCGCGCGACTACTTCGACGGCGTGTCTTGGCATCCGTACATCTTCGGCGATGCGACCGCGACCAGTTGGCTGCAGACCAACAACGCTATCCACGATGTGCTGGAGAACTACGGCGACGGTGATGTGCCGGTGATCCTGTCCGAGGCCGGCAACTCGTCGCTCTCCTGCAGCGCCGGCTCATGCCAGGAACGCTCGGCGACCCAGCTGCGCGACTGGATGCAGCACACCCTGGAGCTGAGCCAGTCGCCGGAGGCTTCGGCGATGCCGTGGCTGACCTATCTGATCTGGTTCCGGATGAGCGACGTGCACAGCGACCTGATCACGGCGCCCGATCCCGAGCACCATTACGGCATCCTGAAGGGCGACAACAACACGCCGTCACCTTCGTCGAATCTGTTCTGCCAGTACACCGGCTGCTACTCGCTGGAAAGCATCCCGTTCTGATGTGCAATCGCCGGCGGCCGGACAGGCCGGCCGCCGGTATCGGACGGAATTCCACCCCGGGGCGTCATAGGGGCGGCGCGTGCGTGAGCGGAGGCGGGCGCGGCCATGGAACCGGCATTGCGTGGCGTCGAGCCTAACGACGGTGTGCCCGGCGGCTGGATCGGGGGCGGCGCCCCCGATGACATCGGTACCGGTCGCCGCGCGAGGGCGCCTTGTAACCGATTACCCGCGCCGCACGTCGCAAGTCTCTGATTGAACAGGGCTCGGCCAAGGCAGCGTTCACCCGCAACCGCTATAATCGCGGGCTTCCCACCGCTCCCGCAGGATCTCCATGAGCATCGAACAGCTTGCCGAAACCGCCCAGGCCATGGTCGCCGCGGGCAAGGGCATCATCGCCATCGACGAGTCGAACGCCACCATCGCCAAGCGCTTCGCCGGCGTCGGCATCGACAACACCGAGGAGAACCGCCGCGCTTACCGCGAGCTGCTGCTCACCACGCCGAAGATCGGCGACTACATCTCCGGCGCGATCCTGTACGACGAAACCATCCGCCAGTCGACCAAGGCCGGCGTGCCGTTCACCAAGATCATGATGGACAACGGCGTGATCCCGGGCATCAAGGTCGACAAGGGCCCGCAGCCGCTGGCCGGCTTCCCGGGCGAAGTCGTCACCGAAGGCCTGGACGGCCTGCGTGCGCGCCTGGAGGAGTACTACAAGCTCGGCGCTCGCTTCGCCAAGTGGCGCGCGGTCATCAACATCGGCGACGACATCCCGTCGGGCACCTGCATCGAAGCCAACAGCCACGCGCTGGCGCGCTACGCCGCGCTGTGCCAGGAGCAGGGGCTGGTGCCGATGGTCGAGCCGGAAGTGATCATGGACGGCAGCCACGACATCGATACCTGCTTCGAAGTCACCGAAGTGACCCTGCGCTCGCTGTTCGGCGCGCTGTACGAGCACAGCGTGCTGCTCGAGGGCACCATCCTCAAGGCGTCGATGGTCCTGCCGGGCACCCTGGCCGCCGAGAAGGCCAGCGTCGAGGAAGTCGCCGCCGCCACCCTGCAGTGCCTGAAGTCGACCGTGCCGGCGACCCTGCCGGGCATCGTGTTCCTGTCCGGCGGCCAGTCCGACGAGGACGCCACCGCCCACCTCAACGCGATGAACCTGATGGGCCCGAACCCGTGGCCGCTGTCGTTCTCCTACGGCCGCGCCATGCAGTCGGCGGCGCTGAAGCTGTGGTCGCAGGATCTGGCCGGCAACGTCGCCAAGGCCCAGCAGACCGTGTACGAGCGCGCCAAGGCCAACGGCCTGGCCGCGCTGGGCCAGTGGCAGAAGGCGGCCTGAGCCGACCCGCGCCGCTGACATAGCGACGAAAACGCCGGCCCCGCGCCGGCGTTTTCGTTTTTGCGGCGGCGGACCGCGCGCCGCCGGTGCGCGCGGCCGGCGCCGGCCGTAAGCTGCGGGTCCTGCCGCAGGGACGCCATGCCGTGACCGAGATCTCCATGCCGACCATTCCTCCCGCCGCCGCTACCGCGGTACGTGCCGGGCACACGATCGAGGCGATCAAGCTGGTGCGGGAGGCCAACCCGGGCATGCGCTTGGCCGAGGCCAAGGATGCGGTGGAGGCCTATGTCGAGGCCAATATCGAGGCGGGCGGCTGGAAGGATGCGCCGGCCGCGGACGGGCCGGCGGCGGTGCGCGCCACCGGCGGGCTGCCCGACGAGGCGGTGAGCCTGTTGCGCAGCGGCCGCCGGCTGGAGGCGGTGAAGCGGGTGCGCGAGGCGCTGGGCCTGGGCCTGCGCGACGCTCTGACCCGGGTCGAAGCCTTCGAGGCGGAAGAGGACAAGGCTTTCGTCTCCGGCCGCGCGCCGGTGATGGCCGCGGTGCCGGGCGATGTCGCCATGGCCTTGTTGCGCGGCGACCGCGAGGGTGCGCTGGAACTGTTGCAGAACCGCCACGGCCTGGAGCCGACGGAGGCGCTGCGCCAGGTGCTGCTGCACGAACGCCAGCGGATAGGCCGCGGCGGCGGCCGCCAGCAGGCCACGGTCGCCGCGGGCGACGGCGGCGGTCGCTGGATGGTTTGGGCCGCGCTTGCGGCCTTGCTGGCCGGCGGCGCCTGGTACGCGTTGGTTTGAACCGGCACGCGGGTCGATAGTCGCGCCGGACGAGCCCCTTGCAACCGTCGTGCCCGGCCGGAACGCTCGCCGCCGCCCGCCCTGGACGATGCCCGCGAAGCCGGGCATCGTCCAGGGCTGCATCCAGGTTCGGCCCTGAAGTCTTTGCATGTTCGGTGTGGCCGAAGCGCTGCCGGGCCGTTCGAGTGGGAACGACGGCATGCGCCGCCAGAGAAGCGCAACGCAGGGAATCGAGCGCGCTCGATTCCCCGCGTTCTGGTGACCTCGCTCAACCCAGCGAGGCCAGCCATTCGTCGTCGCTGCCCTCGGCGATGCCTTCGAACAGGAAGGTGCTGAGGTAGCGCTCGCCGGTGTCCGGCAGCATCGCCAGGATCACCGCGCCGGGCTCGGCATTGCGCGCCACTTCCAGCGCCGCGGCCGCGGTGGCGCCGGCGGAAATGCCGACGAAGAGGCCTTCCTCGGCGGCGAGCCGGCGCGCGGTGTCGCGGGCGAGCACGTCGTCGACCGACAGGATCGCGTGCGCGGCGTTGCGGTTGAGTACCGCCGGGACGAAGTCCGGGGTCCAGCCCTGGATCTTGTGCGGCTGCCATTCCTTGCCGCTGAGCAGGGCGGCGCCGGCCGGTTCGCAGGCGGTGACCTGCACCTCGGGCCGGGCCAGGCGCAGCATTTCGCCGACTCCGGTGAGGGTGCCGCCGGTGCCCCAGCCGCTGACGAAATGATCCAGCCGGCGGCCGGCGAAGTCCTGCAGGATTTCGGCCGCGGTGGTGCTGCGGTGGTAGGCCGGATTGGCCGGGTTCTCGAACTGGCGGGCCAGGAACCAGCCGTGTTTCTCGGCCAGTTCGGCGGCGCGCCGGACCATGCCGCTGCCGCGCTCGGCGGCCGGGGTCAGGATCACCTTGGCGCCGTAGGCGCGCATCAGCTTGCGCCGCTCGACCGAGAAGGTCTCGCTCATCGTCGCCACGAACTTGTAGCCGCGCGCGGCGCAGACCATCGCCAGGGCCACGCCGGTATTGCCCGAGGTCGCCTCGATCACGGTGTCGCCGGGCTTGAGCAGGCCGCGCGCCTCGGCGTCGAGCACGATCGCCAGGGCCAGGCGGTCCTTGACCGAGCCGCCGGGATTGAAGGCCTCGACCTTGGCGTAGAGCGTCACGTGGGCGGGAGCGAGGCGGTGCAGGCGCACCACCGGCGTGCGGCCGACGGTGTCGAGAATGCTGTCGTGGATCATGGCGAAGACTCCGGAGCAAGCCTGGGGGGGACGTCTTGCGAGTATGAACTTCGCCGGCCGGCGCGGCGGCCTGGCGGCGGTTACCGGACTGCAACAGCGGTCGCGGCCCCAACACATGGCCGGCACGACTTTGCGGATACGGTGGTCAACCAATGGCCCACGCATGCGTTCATGCCCCACCGCTAGACTCGCGCGGTTTCGTTGCCGCGCGTGCCGCGTCCGTCGCGCGATCCGTCCGCCGCAGCCTCCGGGCCGCGGCGGGCCGCGCTGCCGCCCTCCCGGGCCCCCGTTCAGAGAACCGCATGCGACCCAGTACCGGATTCCCCCTGTGTTTCGCCCTCGTTTCTGCGCTGGCCCTGGCCGCCTGCGGCAAGGGGGCGGCGCCCCAGGGCGGTCCAGGCGGGGGCGGGCCCGGCGGGAGCGGCGACCGGCCGGTGCCGGTGACGGTCGAGTCGGTGCGTCTGCGGCCGTGGAACGACAGCCTGCAGGCGCTGGGCAACGTCAAGGCGCGCGAGTCGGTCACGGTCACCGCCAAGGTCAGCGAAATCGTCCAGACCGTGCATTTCGACAGCGGCGACCGGGTCGCGGCCGGCGCGTCGCTGGTCACCCTCAGCGGCAAGGCCCAGCAGGCCGCCCTGGCCCAGGCCGAAGCCGCGGCCAAGGAAGCCGAGAGCCTGTACCAGCGCCAGAGCGAGCTGGCCGCGCAGCAGCTGATCGCGCGCTCGGCGCTGGACACCCAGCGCGCCACCCGCGACGCCACCCGCGCCCGGGTCGAGCAGATGAAGGCCGACATCGGCGATCGGGTGATCCGGGCGCCGTTCGCCGGCGTGCTCGGCATCCGCCAGGTCAGCCCGGGTTCGCTGGTCACCCCGGGCACGCCGATCGCCACCCTCGACGACACCGACCGCGTCTACGTCGACTTCCCGGTGCCGGAAACCCGCCTGGCCAGCCTGGCCCGCGGCCAGCGCATCGACGGCGGCAGCGCCGCTTACCCAGGGCGCACGTTCGAAGGCACGGTCGGCACGGTCGACGCGCGCATCGACCCGGCCACGCGCGCGGTCACCGTGCGCGGCGAGTTCGCCAATCCCGAGCACTTGTTGCGCCCGGGCATGCTGATCCAGGTGACCCTGCTGCAGCCCGAGCGCCAGGCGCTGCTGGTGCCGGAGATCGCGGTGGTCCAGGTGGGCACCGATTCCTACGTGTTCCGGGTCAAGCCGGACCAAACCGTCGAGCGCGCCGACGTGCGCGTGGGCGCGCGCCGCGAGGGCCTGGCCGAAATCGTCGAGGGGCTGGCCGCCGGCGACCGCATCGTCGTCGACGGCACCGGCAAGCTGCGCGTCGGCAGCAAGATCGCCGCCGCGCCGGCGGGCGCCGCGAGGTCGCCGGCGAAGGCCGCGGCCGGCAAGGGCGGCGCGCATGACTGAGCTCTCGCGCCTGTCCGAATGGCTGCGCGCGCTGCTGCCGGCCTTGCCGGGTGCGGCGCGCTCCGATAGCGCGGCGGAGACGGCCAACGACGATGCGCCGCTCAGCGAGACGCGCGACGGCGCCAAGCCGGCGCCGGTCTACATCGCGCCCAAGCGCCGCGACGGCCGGAGCGACGGCCGATGATGCTGTCCGACGTTTCGATCCGCCGCCCCGTGTTCGCCACGGTGATGAGCCTGCTGTTGATCGTGCTCGGGGTGATGGCGTTCTCGCGCCTGACCCTGCGCGAGCTGCCGGCGATCGACCCGCCGGTGGTCTCGGTCGACGTGACCTATCCCGGCGCCTCGGCGGCGGTGGTGGAAACCCGCATCACCCAGGTGCTGGAAGACGCGCTGGCCGGCATCGAGGGCATCGAGAGCATCGAGTCGCGCAGCGTCAACGGCCGCGCTTCGATCAGCATCGAGTTCACCCTGCAGCGCGAGATCGAGGCCGCCGCCAACGACGTGCGCGACGCGGTCAGCCGGGTGTCCAACCGGATGCCGGAAGAAGCCGACCCGCCGCAGATCGAAAAGGTCGAGAGCGACGCCGACCCGATCCTGTGGCTCAACATGAGCTCCAAGCAGATGGACACGCTGCAGCTGTCCGACTACGCGGAGCGCTACGTGGTCGACCGGCTGTCCTCGGTCGACGGCGTGGCCCAGGTGCGGATCGGCGGCCAGCAGCGCTACGCGATGCGGATCTGGCTGGACCAGAACGCGCTGGCCGCGCGCGGCATCACCGTCAACGAAGTCGAGGCCGCGCTGCGTGCGGAGAACGTCGAGTTGCCGGCGGGCCGGATCGAATCGGAATCGCGCGATTTCACCTTGCGCGTGGCGCGCAGCTACCAGAAGCCGGAAGACTTCGCCCAGATCCCCTTGGGCAAGGGCGCCGACGGCTATGTGGTGCGGCTCGGCGACGTGGCCCGGATCCAGCTCGATTCGGCCGAACGCCGCGCCTACTACCGCAGCAACGGCGAGCCCAACATCGGCCTGGGCATCGTCAAGACGTCCACCGACAACAGCCTGGACGTGGCCCGGGCGATCCGCGAAGAGGCCGACGTGATCCGGCCCAGCCTGCCGGAGGGCACCGACATCTTCGTCGCCTTCGACACCACCATCTTCATCGAGTCGGCGGTCGAGCGGGTCTACCACACCCTGTTCGAGGCGATGGTGCTGGTGCTGATCGTGATCTGGCTGTTCCTGGGAAGCTTCCGCGCCGCGCTGATCCCCGCGGTGACGGTGCCGGTGTGCCTGATCGCAGCCTTCATTCCGCTGTACGCGTTCGGCTTCTCGATCAACCTGCTGACCCTGCTGGCGCTGGTGCTGTGCATCGGCCTGGTGGTCGACGACGCGATCGTGGTGCTGGAGAACATCCAGCGCCGGGCCGATCTCGGCGAACCCAAGCTGGTCGCCGCCGCGCGCGGCACCAAGCAGGTCGCCTTCGCGGTGATCGCGACCACCGCGGTGCTGGTCGCGGTGTTCCTGCCGGTCGGCTTCATGGAAGGCAACACCGGGCGGCTGTTCCGCGAACTGTCGGTGGCCCTGGCCGGTGCGGTCGCGTTGTCGGCCTTCGTCGCGCTGACCCTGACGCCGATGATGTCATCCAAGTTCGTGCGTCCGCACAGCGAGGAGAAATCCAATCCGGTCAATCGCTGGGTCAACGCGCGCCTGGACGGGGTCGGCCGCCGCTATCGGCGCCTGCTGGACCACACCGTCGAGCGGCCGTGGCTGTTCGGCGTGCTGATGCTGGTCGCGTTGGCGGTGAGTTTCGGCCTGTTCAAGCTGGTGCCGTCGGAACTGGCGCCGCAGGAGGACCGTGGCTCGTTCCAGATCTCGATCCTCGGACCGGAAGGCGCCGGCTTCGACTACACGGTCAAGCAGGTGCAGCAGGTCGAGAAGATCGTCGCCTCGCACACCGGCCCGGACCAGACCATCCAGCGCTACAACCCGCGCGTGCCCGGCGGTTTCGGCGTCAGCGAGGAAATGCACACCGGCCGCATCGCGGTGTTCCTGCAAGATTGGGACAAGCGCGAACAGAGCACGGCCGAGGTCGCCGACGGCCTGCGCGCCGAGCTGGGCAAGCTGACCGGCGTGCGCGCCTTGCCGCAGGTCGGCGGCGGCCTGGTGCGCACCCGCGGTCAGCCCATCCAGATCGTGCTCGGCGGCCCCGAGTACGCGCAGCTGGCGCAGTGGCGCGACCGCCTGTTGGCGCGGATCGAGCAGAACAAGGGCCTGTTCTCGGCCGACTCGGACTACAAGGAAACCCGGCCGCAGATGCGGGTCGAGATCGACCGCCAGCGCGCCGCCGACCTCGGCGTCAGCGTCACCGACATCGGTCACGCGCTGGAGACCCTGATGGGCTCGCGCCGGGTCACCACCTTCGTCCAGAACGGCGAGGAGTACGACGTGATCGCCCAGGCCGACCGGGTCCTGCGCGCTTCGCCGGACGATCTGGCGGCGATCCAGGTGCGCGCCCGCGACGGCGGCCTGGTGCCGCTGTCGAATCTGGTCACGCTCAAGGAACTGGCCGAGCCCGGCAGCCTGAACCGCTTCAACCGCCTGCGCGCGATCACCATCAGCGCCGGCCTCGCGCCGGGCTACACCATGGGCGAGGCGATCGCCTGGCTGAACCAAGTGGTGGCCGAGGAACTGCCGGAGCAGGCCCAGATCGACTGGAAGGGCGAATCGCGCGAATACCAGAAGGCCGGCGGCGCGGTGCTGATGACCTTCACCTTGGCCCTGCTGGTGGTGTACCTGGTGCTGGCGGCGCAGTTCGAAAGCTTCATCCATCCGTTCGTGATCATGCTGACCGTGCCTCTGGGCGTGCTCGGCGCCTTGCTCGGCCTGTGGATGACCGGCGGCACGCTCAATCTGTTCAGCCAGATCGGCATCGTCATGCTGGTCGGTCTGGCGGCCAAGAACGGCATCCTGATCGTCGAGTTCGCCAACCAGTTGCGCGACGAAGGCCGGCGCATCCACGACGCGATCGTGGAGGCTTCGGCGGTGCGCCTGCGGCCGATCCTGATGACTTCGATCGCGACCGTGGTCGGCGCGGTGCCGCTGGTGCTGGCCGGCGGTCCGGGCTCGGCCAGCCGGGCGACGATCGGCGTGGTAGTGATCTTCGGCGTCTCGTTCTCGACCCTGCTGTCGCTGTTCATCGTGCCGGCGTTCTACGTGCTGCTGGCGCGCTACACCAAGTCGCCCGAAGCGGTCGCGCAGGAGCTGGAGAAACTGGAAAAGGAAACCCCGCAGGCCGGCGGCCACGCCTGAGCCGAGCTCTTGTAGGAGCGGCGTGAGCCGCGACAACCGAAGCGGTGCTCGAACGCGTACCGGCCGAAGCCCATAAGCCGGCCGCCGGCTTTACCGTTCATCCGGTCTGCGGCCACAGCGCTGGCTTATACCGCTGCGGCGGTCGCGGCTCACGCCGCTCCTACAGGGGCGGCGGGGCGGCGTTTCGGCTTGGCGTTTGCAGCCCGACCGCCGGCTAATTAGGCTTATCCCATGAACGCCGCCGTTTCCTCTGCCGACCCCGTTCCGGGCGACGGCTTCGTCCTGCGCCGCTGGCGCCGCGACGATCTCGACAGCCTGGTGGCGCACGCGCACGACGAGCAGGTTTCGCGCGCGACCAGCGACCGCTTTCCCTATCCCTACACCCGAGAGGACGGCGAACGCTTCCTCGCCGGCGAAGTCGTCGACCTCAACGCTTCGGTGTTCGCGATCGTGGTCGACGGCCGCGCGGTCGGCGGCATCGGCGCGCGCCCGGGCAGCGGCGAGCGTGCGCACTCGGCCGAGTTCGGCTACTGGCTGGGCCGGCGCCTGTGGGGCGCGGGGCTGATGACCAGGGTGGTCGCCGCGTACGCGCCCTGGGCGATGCGCGAGCTGTCGCTGTACCGGTTGTACGCGACGGTGCTCGACCACAACCCGGCCTCGGCGCGGGTGCTGCTCAAGAACGGTTTCGACGAAGAAGGCGCGCAACGCTGCGCCGTGTACAAGCGCGGCCAACTGCACGATCTGCGGGTGTTCGCCAAGGTAAGAAGGAGTCTCGACGATGCGACATGACCCTCCGCGCGGCCCGCGCAAGCCCGGCGGTACGGGCGAGGGCGGCCCCTGGCGCAGCGGCCCGCGCCGCGACGAACGTCGCGACGACGCGCGACCGCCGCGGCCGGCCGGCGAGGAACCGCACCATCGCGAGGGCGCGCCGCATCGCGGCCACGCCCATCCGCATTCGCGTTCCGAGCGCCGCGAGCAACGTCATCGCCATGGCGACGGCCCCTATCGCGACAGCGTCCGCGACGACGCGCGCGAACGCGCGCCGCGCGCCGGCCTGCGCGCCCGCGACGAAGCCCGCGGCCGCTTCGAGGACGGCGACGACGAAGGCTACGACGCGCCGTCGCCGCAGCGCGCGCGCCGCGACGCGGAGGTGCGCCTGTACGGGCTCAACGCGATCCGCGCCGTGTACGCGCGCCGCCCGCAGGCGATCCGCAAGCTGTACCTGGACACGCCGCGCATTCCCCAATTGCAGCCGCTGCTGGCCTGGTGCGTGGCCAACCGGGTCGGTTACCGGGTGGTCGAACAGGACGATCTCGACCGCCTGGCGGCGAGCAACCATCACGAAGGCGTGGTCGCCGACGTACTGCGCGAGGAACCGGTCTCGTTGTCGGAATGGCTGCGCGATCTGCCGGCCGGGCCGCAACTGGCGCTGTGGCTGGACGGCGTCGGCAATCCGCACAACCTCGGCGCGATCCTGCGTTCGGCCGCGCACTTCGGCGTGAGCGCGGTGTTGCTGCCGAAGGATTCCAGCCTGGCCCTGTCCGGCGCCGCCGCACGCGTCGCCGAGGGCGGCGCCGAAGCGGTGCCGATGGTCCGCATGGGCCGCAGCGACAACGCCCTGGCGCAGTTGCGCGGCGCCGGTTTCGCCCTCGCCGCGACGGTGGTGAACGGCGGCGACGACCTGTTCCGCGCCCCGCTGCCCGAACGCCTGGTGTACGTGCTCGGCGCCGAAGGCGAGGGCATGGACCGCGAACTGGCCGCGGCCTGCGACCAGCGCCTGTCGATCCCGGGCTCGGGCCGGGTCGAAAGCCTCAACGTCGCCGCGGCCACCGCGGTGCTGTTGGCGGCCTGGCGCGCGCGCCGTTGAGCGCGCGCGCCGTCGCGGCGCTCAGACCAGCCGCTTGATGCGTTCGAGCAGTTCGGCGTAAGCCTCGGCCTGGTCCGGCGACTTCAGCATCGCGCTCAGGCACACCGCGGTGGCGGCTTCCTGCAGCACCTGCATCCGCTGCCGGTGCTGGGCGGTGCCGACCTGCTCCAGGGCGGCGACGAAGGCATCGGTGCAGGCGCGCTGGCCGTAGGCGAAGTCGCCGATCGCGCCGAGCACCTTGTCCTGGGCGAAATTCACCGCGTCCTTGACCTGGCCGGAGACTTCGCTGCCGAGCTGGGCGTTCTGGGTCGAGGCCAAGGCGTTCAGCGCTTGCGCGGTGTCGTTCACGGCGGTCTCCACTCGTTGCGGGCCTGCGTCGGATGCGGTGTCCACGCTATAAAGCTGCATGACGCCCTGGGTCAGGGACGCCTGCGCCGTGATCTGCAATTGCTGCTGGCTGGTCACGGCGTCCTGATACAGCACGGCCAGCGCGTGCGAGACGGATTGGTAGATCGTGCCCATCCCCACGGCCGGCGCTTGGCCGAGGACTTTGACGTTGGCCTGGGTGACGGCATCGGTGATCTGCGGATTGACGACAGTGTCCGGCATGAGTTCCCCCTGTATGGATAGCGACGTATGAGCGGCGTGCAGCCGTGCGTCTTGGAACAACGCAATTCGCACCCGCGACCGGGCGCACCGCGGGCCGGTTCTGTGACTCGAACGTCGGAATCGGACGAGGGCGGCGACAGGGCCCAGGGGCGGAGCGGATCAAGCGCGCCGGATTCCCCGCACCCTTGCCAGCGTTCCCACCGCGGCGGCGGCCGGGCCCAGCCCAAACGAAAACGAGGAACGGGCAGGCACGCTGCTCGTTCCTCGTTGCGGGCCACTCGCGTCGGCTTGGAGCCTCACTCCTCCGGCGGCGTCACCTGCTTCGCGCGGCTGCCGAAATCGCCCTCGGCCGACGCCGCCAGGTAGGCGAACACCGCGTAGGCGGCGACGTTCTGCGCCAGCGCCTTGGGATCGATCTTGTCGAGGGTGTCGTCGGGCGTGTGGTGGTAGTCGAAGTAATCGCTGCCGTCCTGCGCCAGCCGCGCCCAGGCCAGGCCGCCGGCGGCGAACGGCGAGATGTCCGGGCCGGGGCCGCCCTTGCCGGGCGTGTGTTCGATGCCCAGCGGCGCCAGCGCTTTGGCGATCTGCTTGTCGGCGGCTTGGGCGTAGTCAGGGGCCGAGCTGGAATAGGCGTAGATGCGGCCGGCGCCGAAATCGCTCTCGGCGCCGATCTGATGCTTGGCCACATCCTTGGCGTGCTTGAGCGCATAGGCCTTGCCGCCGTGCAAACCCTGTTCCTCGTTGGCGAAGGCGATCACCCGCACGCTGCGCGCCGGGCGCAGCCGGGTCTGGCCGATCAGCTTGGCCGCGGCCATGGTCAGGCCGACGCCGGCGCCGTCGTCGATCGCGCCGGTGCCCAAGTCCCAGGAATCCAGATGGCCGCCGATGATCACCACTTCCTCCGGCTTGCTCTTGCCGCGGATTTCGCCGATCACGTTGTGGGAGGTCGCTTCGCCGTCCCAGCCGCAGTCCAGCGCGAGGCTGACCTTGATCGGGCCGCGCGCGCTGAGGCGGGCGAGCTGGTCGGCGTCCGGCCCGGCCAGCGCGGCCGAGGGGATCGGGGTCAGGCCGTCGTCGAAACGGGTGATGCCGGTGTGCGGGTTGCGGTGCGAGTCGGTGCCGGCCGAACGCATCAGGAAGGCCGAGGCGCCGGCGCGGATCGCCGCGGACGGGCCGCGGCTGCGCACGCGTCCGCCGGGGCCGTAGCCGGCGCCGTCGCGGGCGCGCTCCATGCGGTAGTCGACGAAAGCGATCTTGCCGGCCAGCGAGCCGGCCGGTGCCGCTTCCAGCGCGGCCAGGTCGGCGAAGCGCACGACCTCGGCCTCGACCTGGCCG
The DNA here is from genome assembly GCF_000336385.2 of Lysobacter antibioticus HS124. Taxonomy (GTDB): domain Bacteria; phylum Pseudomonadota; class Gammaproteobacteria; order Xanthomonadales; family Xanthomonadaceae; genus Lysobacter; species Lysobacter firmicutimachus. Next base: position 19,044 of record NZ_HG424532.1, read on the forward strand.
GCCGGGCTGCCGCCGAGCGCGGTCAGCGCCAGCGGCTGG
>NZ_HG424533.1 GCF_000336385.2 Lysobacter antibioticus HS124
GCACGCGGTGACCGAAGACATCGCGCAGCGGCTTGACCGCCAGGCGCTCGCGCCGGCCTTCGGCCACTGCATCGCTGCAATCGTAGGTCGGGTACAGAACGTAATCGTCGAGTTCGATCGCCGTCGACGGGTCCAAGGTTTCGCCCTGGCTGAGCTCGAAGCTGCGCAGAGCGCCGCCCAGGCTCAAATGCAGATCGGCCGGCGGCAACGCGGCGCGCTCGGCTTCGCTCAACGGGCCCGAGTACAGCGCATGCGCGCCGATCCGGCACAGCGGCAGGCCCGGCGCGCGCTCGCAGCGCAGCGGCCGCGGCGGATCGAACTGCAGCAGGTCGCCCTCGGCGAAACGCCAGGCGCGGCAGCCCGGCTTCCAGGCCTGCAGGATGCGTCGCTCGCGCTGCGCCGGCGCCAGCCAGGCGGCGTCGAACCACAGCGCATCCACCCGCTGGCGTCCGCGCCAGACCGGATGGCGCGCGCGCGGCGGCGCGTTCGCGACGGTGCCCGGCTCAGTCATCGCCGCCCTCGTAAACCAACACGTCCCGCCCTTGATGACGCAGGATCGTCAGCCGTCCGGACACGTCGATCAGGGCGATCGTATCGGCCGCCGCGGCGACGCTGGCGACGCTGATCTTCTGCGGGGATGCATACAGCGTGGTCCGTCCGCGTTCGCCGATCCGCACCACCGCCTTGCGGTCGGGATCGAGCGCGATCAGGGCCGGAGCGTCGGCCGAGACCGCCGCCAAGCCGACCACTTTCCACGCCGCGCTCAGCGCGAGCTCGAAATCCTGCAGGCCCTGCGACGGGCTGCGTCGCCACAGCCGCCAGCGACCGTGGCGCTCGCCGCCGCGTTGGCCGGCGGCGAACTCGACGGCGATGTCGCCCTGCCAACGATCGCCCCAGGCATTGCCGCAAAGGAAACCGGCGCCGGCCTCGCCGTCGCAAGGCAGCGACTCCAGCGTTTCGACCCCAGCGCCATCGAACCGGCGCACCTGCACGCCCTCGCCGGTGCCTTGCAGGTAGAACGCACGCTGCGGCGGCAGAGCGACGAAACCGAGCACGTTCTCGCCGATCAAACGGTAGCCGGGCCGATCGCAGCGGCGGCCGTTGCGCGGATGACGCGCGCTCCAGCACAGCAGACGGCTGCCGCTCCACAGCAGCAGGTGGCGTTGCTCGTCGTCGTTGCCGGCGATTTCCGCGCATTGCATCAGCCGCGCCTGCCCCGGCGCCGCATTGAGATGCTGCGGCAGCGGATGCGGCAGCCCGGGCCAGCGGGCCAATTGCCAGGGATCGAGGAATTGCGAACGGGTCAGCACGCCGGCGAAATGCCGTCCGCTCAGGCAGGCCGCAAGCAAGTGCCGGTGCTTGGCCCAGCGCGCGGTCTTCGGCGGCAGCAGGCGCTGCGACTGGTGCGGCGGGCTCAAACGCTGCACATAGGCGGCGTTTTCGCCCGCCCACAGCGTCGCCACGGAGCGCCCGTCGGCGGCGATGATCGGGGGTTGCTGCCGCGACAGGCGGGCGTGGGCCGGTATTTTCTGCCGGCTCGCGGCTAGGCGCTCGAACTCGCCGCGCAGCAAGCGGCTCGACGGTTCCGGATCGGGCAGGCGCAACCGCAGCTCGCGCCGCGCCTGGCGCGCGGCGACGGTGACCGCGAGTTCGTCGGCATCGGCGCGCACCACGTCGACGCGATGGCCGAGCGCGTAGCCCGGCGCGTGCGCACCGACCGACCAGCGTTCGCTCGGGCTCGGCTCGGCCGCATCCAGTGCCTGTGCCCACTGCGCCTGCAAGTCGCGGCCGAGATCGGCGCCCTGCTCGACGCTGGCGCGGGCGCTCGCGGCGCCGCCCGGAGTCAGGCTGCGCGCGCTCAGCAGGCGCTTGAGCGCCGCCGGCGAATCGGCCTCCTGCAGTTCGCCGGGCCGGGCCAGCACGCCCCACAGGAAACGCGCGCCGGCGGCCTGGGCGCGTTGCGCCAGCAATATCCACAAGGCGGCATGGACCAGCCGCGACGCACCGAGCTGGCTCGGCCCGGCGTCGAACACCGCCACGGTCAGCGCATCGACCTGGCGCGCGACCGGCTTCGGATTCAAAAACAAATGCTCGCCGCCGGCGGCGCGCCGGTCGAACTCCTCCGGCGCCGCGTCGGCCAGCGCCCACTCGCTGAGCAGCAGGCGCTCGTAGGAACCGCGCCGGCGCAGATCCTCGATGCCTTCCGGTTCGGCCGCGCCGCGTTGCGCGCGCAGGCGGAACGCGCCCAGCGCCGGATGCAGGCGCAGCAACAGATCGCCGAGCACGCCGGCGATCTCGGCATCGAACCAGATCAACCACGGCGCCCAAGGCTGCAGCGTGTCGGGCAGGCGCATGCTCAGTCCCGCCAGTTCGCGCGGATGCGCGCCAGCAAGGCCGCGCTGGCCGGCAGCGCACGCTGCAACGGCAGCAGCCGGCGCGGCGCGCGCAGCATCGCCAGCGGCGCCGGTCCGTGCCGGCGCGCGATCGCGCGCGCCAGCAGGTCCAACGGCAGGTCCGGCCGTTCGTGGGTCGGCAGCCACAAGGTCGTCGCCTCGGCGCGCGGCGCCAGATAGACCACGCCCTCGCACCAAGGCAAGGCCTCGGCCGCGCCGGCGACGATCAGGCTGTCGTCGTTGGCAGTCAACGCCAACGTCTCGCGCGCGGACGGCTCCAGCCGTTCGACCGCGTCGAGCAGACGCCGCGACGCCGCGCCGATGCCGATCGCGCCTTGCGGCGCCGGCGGGGCCCCCTCAGCCCGCCAGTGCCAGTTCATACCGGCGCCGATACCCGGGCGACCAGCCGGGCACGCTCGACGGCCAGTTCGGGCGGAATCGAAGCGGCGTCGAAGTTGGCGTCGATCTCGCGCAGCACCGCTTCGGCGCCGGCGTGGTCGCCCGCGGCCGCCGCCAGGCAACCGCGCGCCGCCTCCAGCAGGCGCGCCTCGCGCGACAACGGCTGCAGCGCCGCGCATTCGACCGCCGCACGCAGGGTCGGATTGGCCGCCGCCGACAACGAGTCGCGCAGCGCATCCTGCGCCGCCGCCTGGGCCTCGCGGGTCGGCATGACGTAGAACAGCGGCCACAGATCGGCCTCGTCGGCGCGCTCGCGCCCGGCCAGCACGGCGGCCGCGGCGATCAGTCGCTGCGCCTTGACGATGCGCCGGTCCGACAGCCCCAGGCCGGCGCCGCGCAGCTTGCGGATCGCGTCGGCCAGCAGGCCGCGCGCGGCGCCGAGATCGACCTCGTCGACGCAGCGGCTCAGGGTGTCGATGTCGGCCAGATCGGCGAAATGCTGCGGCGACGAACGGCCGGCCTGCCAACCGCCTTCGAGCAGCGCTTCCAATTGGTGGTCCGGCACCGGTTCGACGAACAGATGCAGCAGGAAGCGATCGGCGAACGCAGCCAGCGACTCGTCGTCGGGCAGAGCGTTCGCGGCGCCCACGCAGACCCGCAACGGACAGGCCAGCTGAGTGTGCCCGCGGCGGAAGCGGCGCTCGTTGAGCACGCCGAGCAAGGTATTCAGGATCGCAGTGGAACCGAGGAAGACCTCGTCCAGGAAGGCGATCTCGGCCTCCGGCAACATGCCGCTGACATCGGTTTCGACCACGCCCTCGCGCAGCCGGCGCAGGTCGACCGGGCCGAACAGTTCCGACGGCTCGGTGAATCGGCCGAGCAGGTACTCGAAATAGCGCCCGCCCAGGGCGGCGGCGACGCGGCGCACGACCGCGCTCTTGGCGGTGCCGGGCGGGCCCAGGATCAGCAAGTGCTCCTGCGCCACGGCGGCGAGCACGATGAGTTCGGCGAGCTGTTCGCGTTCGACCAGCCCGATGGTGGCGGAATGCACCGCTTCGCGGACGCGGGCGGCGGCCTGCTGCGCGGCGGAAAGTTCGTGCGGAGGCATCATCGACGGCCGGAATCCTTGGCGTACGGGGACGACGGCACGCGGACCGCGGCCGGCCTCCCCAGGGCTGGCGTAGGGGCGCGACACCGGAACCCGGCGCCACCCGCGCACTGTAGGCGCGGGCATGCACGAATCGCAACCTGCGCCACGTACGCTGAACGCGTCGCCGGTCTATCGTGTCCGGTTTTTCATTACCCTAGGCTGTCGCCACGCCCGGCCAGGACGCCGTCATGCCCGAAACTCCGCTCGAGGACCTGCTCGCCGCGCTCGCGGCCAGCCCGCACAATCCGGCCCTGGGCGCGTTGGTGGTCAACGCCTGCCTGAATGCCGCCGACCCGGACGCCCTGTTGCGCGCGATCGCGCTCGGCGGCGAGCCCCTGCTCGCCGACCCGGTACAGCGCGACGCCGCCTGGCGCTTGCTCCTGCAACACGGCCGCGATGCCGACGTGGCGCGCCTGGCGCCGGCCGGCTCGGCCGCCTCGCTGCTGGCGCGTGCGCGCCTGAACCTGCAAGACGGCGCCCGCGACGAAGCGCGCGCGCTGTACCAGCAGGCGATCGCGCTGAACCCCGCACTGGAAGACGCGGCCTTGGCGAACGAACTGGCGGGCAAAGTGATTTCCCTGGCCAACGCGCGCCGGCAACACGAAGGCGCGCCGCGCCCGCAGACCAGCGTGGCCAACGACGACACCGATGCCGAGGACGTGGTGCGGCTGCTGCAGCCGGCACAGGAGCGGATCGCGTTCGCCGACGTCGGCGGCCTGGACGAGGTCAAGCAGCAGATCCGCCGCCGCATCATCACCCCCTTCCTCAAGCCCTCGCTGTTCGAGCGCTTCAAGCGCCGTTCCGGCGGCGGCATCCTGCTGTACGGCCCGCCGGGCTGCGGCAAGACCCTGCTCGCCCGCGCCACCGCCGGCGAATGCGGCGCGCGTTTCTACAACGTCGCCATCACCGACGTGCTCGACATGTACATCGGCGAATCCGAGCGCAAGCTGCACGCGATCTTCGAGCAGGCGCGGCGCACCGCGCCGTCGGTGGTGTTCTTCGACGAGGTCGAGGCGATCGGCGGCAAGCGCCAACACTCGCGCGAGGCCGGCTCGGCCAAGCTGGTCAGCCAGTTCCTGACCGAACTGGACGGCTTCGGCCAGAACAACCAGGGCGTGCTGATCCTCGGCGCGACCAACGTGCCCTGGGCGGTGGATTCGGCGTTCCGCCGTCCCGGCCGCTTCGACCGGGTGCTGTTCGTGCCGCCGCCGGACGAGCCCGCGCGGCGGGCGATCCTGGACCTGCTGCTGCGCGATCGTCCGCTCGACGGGGCGATCGACAGCGCCGAACTGGCGCGTCTGAGCTCGGGCCATTCCGGCGCCGACCTGCGTCACCTGGTCGAAAGCGCGATCGACGAGGCGATCGACGATTCCATCGACCAGGGCCGCGAAGTGCCGCTGAGCATGGCCCATCTGCGCGCGGCGCTGAAGGACAGCCGCGCCACCACGCTGGAATGGCTGACCACGGCGCGCAATCACGCCCGCTACGCCAATCAGGGCGGCCAGTACGACGAAGTGCTGGACTTCCTCAAGCGCCACGGGGGCGGCTGATGGCGGCCTCGGTCTATCGCCTGCCCGACGAACCGCTGCCGTCGGGCCTGTCGCGCTACGCGGTCGATCCGCTGTGGCCGATGCTGACCCTGATGCTGGCCGGCAACGGCTTCGGCCTGGCCTGGTTCGCATTCAACGGTTTCGCCCTCGGCAGCCCGACCCGCGGCCGCGAACTGGCCTTGCTGGCGCTCAACCTGGCCGGCGCAGTCGCGCTGCTGTGGCTGCTGGGCGCGCTCGGCCAGGCCGGCTGGCTGCCGCGCCAGTACATGGAGTACGCCTTGTTGTCGGTGATCACGCTCAAGCTCGCCACCGGCTACGCGCTGTACATGATGCAGCAGCGCTGCTTCGAGCTGTGGGAGTACTACGGCGGCACGGCGCGCAACGGCCTGCCGTTGCTGATTCTCGCGACCTTGTTCGCGCGCCGCCTGTTCGATCTGCAATGGCCGGCGCTGCTGCGCATGGTGCTGGAATGACCCCGGAGCCGCGTGCATGAGCCTGGACATGTCCCGTCACACCCTCGCTCTGGCCCGCCGTCACTACGGCCACGGCCAGGTCGACCAGGCCATCGACGTGCTGCTGCGCCTGCTCGGCGAAGACCCCGATCTCGCCGAGGCGCACGCCCTGCTCGCGTTCTGCCTGCTCAAGCGCAAGCGCCTGCATGTGGCCGCGCTGGAAGCCGCGCGCGCGCTCGAGCTGGAACCCGACTCGGTGTATTCGCACCTGGCCGCAGCGCTGGTCGCGCTCGCGCGCCGGCGCCCGAGCGAGGCCGAAACCCACTTGAACGCGGCGCGCGAACTCGATCCGGCCGCGGCGGTGATCGAAGACGGCTTCGCCCGGCTGCACCTGGCCTGGGGCCACGACGAACGCGCCCTGGCGCATGCGCGCCGCGCCTGCGAGCTGGAACCCGACGACCTCGACTACCGCGCCCTGCTCGCCAGCCTGGAGTTCCGCCGCGGCGACCGCGGCACGGCCGAAGCTTTGGCGCGCGAAGTGCTGGAGCTCGACCCCGAGCATCTGGAAGCGTTGTGCGTGCTCGGTCATTGCGAACTCGCCGCCGGCCGCGTCGACGACGCGCGCCAGCACGCCGCCTGGGCGGTGCAGTTGGACCCGATGGACGAACAGGCCTTGACCCTGCTGGCCGCGGTCAAGGCCCGGCGCAGCCCGTTGCTGGGCCTGTGGTGGCGCTTCCAGAGCTATCTGACCGCCGGCTCGCGCACCCGCACCGTCGTCCTGCTGCTGGGCCTGTTCCTGCTCTACCAGATCGGCATGATCGCACTGAGCCAAAACGGCCTGCAGCGCTGGACCCTGCCCTTGTCGCTGCTGTGGCTGGGCTTCTGCGCCTACACCTGGATCGCGCCGGGGCTGTTCTGGCGCTCGGTGAAGAAGGAATTGCAACAGGTGAGGTTGCGGCCGGGTTTCTGATCGCCCGGGGGGGGTGTAGGAACGGCGATGGGTCCGAGCTTCGATGAAGGACACGAGCCTTGAGGCCCCTGCGCGTCCCGTGGCCGCGGCTTGCGCCGCCCCTCCCCCAACCCGCAGCGACGCTGTGCCTGCTGTTGCTGTTGCTGTTGCTGTTGCTGTTGCTGCGAACAGCTTGGCGCCGCTTCGAACTCGCGAGAACCCCCTGAAGCCCCGGAGGGCGGCCCGCAGGGAGGCGGGCCGTGCGCAGCCAGGCCAGGGAGGGCCTGTGCGGAGCCGCCCCGCGCACGCTCCGAACCATAGTGGCTCTTGATCCGAAACCGCCATGGCGTTTTCTTTGGTTACTTTTGA
>NZ_HG424534.1:0-10275 GCF_000336385.2 Lysobacter antibioticus HS124
CCACGGCAACGGCGAGCCGCCGTCGCTGCGCGCCTGTTGTTCGGCCAAACGCTGCTGGGTCGAGGCCAGCTCGCTGTCCTTCAGCGCGATCAGCTTCTGTTGATCCTTCTGCAATTTCTCCAGCTCGGCGACCCGGCTCTTGAGTTCGGCCAGCTCGGCCTCGCGCGCGGCGAGGGTTTCGTTGGCCTGCTGGATCTCCTGACGCATCATGTTGCCCTCGCCTCCGGCGCTGAGGCCGGATTGTGTTCCGGCCTGGGTCGCGCGGCTGGCGCCCGGCGGCACGATTTCCAGGCGCGCATCGCCGCCGCGCGCCGCGTTCTGCGCCGCCGGCGCGACCGGCGCCTTGACGACGGCGGCGTCGGCTTCCAGGCCGATCGGCTGCGGCACCGGCTGGCGCGCCTGGCGCCACTGCTGGACCTGGGCCCGCACCAGTTCGCTGGCTTCGCGCGGGTCGATCGCGGCCACGCCGTCGGCCGGCAGGCGCAGCACGGCGCCCTGGCGCAAGCGGTTGATGTTGCCGCCGATGAAGGCTTCGGGGTTGGCGCGCAGCAGCGCGATCATGGTCTGGTCGAGGCTATGGCCGCCGGCCAGGTCGGCGGCGATGCCCGACAAGGTCTGACCGCGCGCGACCGTCACGCCGCCCTCGGCATCGACCGCAGGCGCGGGCGGACGCGCTACCGGGCGCTCGATGGTGCCGGCGTTGGCGCGCGCCGGGGCCGGCATGGGCGCCGGTTCGGGCTGCATCGCGATCGGCTCCGGCGCGGCCGGCAGCGGGCTCGGCGGTGCGGCGCCGATCAGGTTCGGGTCCTGCGCGCCGAGCTGGTTCTCGACCGCCAGCGGGTCGGTCTGCTGCGGCTGGGCGCCGAACGGCAGCGGCGCGTCCAGCGGACGTTCGATGGTGTTGGACGCGGCCCCGGTCGGGGCCTGGATCGGCGGCTGCATCGGCGCCGCGGCGGTGCGCGGGGTGTCGATCAGCGCGGAGTACTCGCGGGTCAGGCGGCCCTGGCCCCAGTCGACTTCGATCAGGAAGGTCAGCAGCGGCTGGGTCACCGGCTGGCTGCTGGTGACCCGGATCACCGGCTTGCCGGCGGCGTCCAGGGCCAGGGTGAAACGCAGGTCGGTGACGATGCCCTGCGGCGGCTGCAGGCCGATGCGCTGGAAGGTCTCCGGCGACGCCAGGCCGGCGCGCAGCTGGGCCAGTTCCTCGCGGTCGCTGGAGATCACCGGGATTTCCGCCAACAGCGGCTGGCCCGCGCGCGACTTGACTTCGATCTGCCCCAGGCCCAGCGCGCAGGCGGCGCCGCTGGCCAGGGCCAGGGACAAAGCCAGTGCGGTGCGTGCAAAACCTGAGGTCACGGACGATCCCAATCTCGATGTCAGGCGGCGACTCTAGCGGTCGATGGGCTGAATGCGCAACGCGTTGTTAAGTTTGCGCTATCGCGGCAAGGATGCAAGCGGCACCGTCGCGGTTTGGAAAGCGTTGCCTGCGGCGAAGCGCCCTCGCATCCGCCCCGCTCCCGCGCCTCCTTCCAAGCCCTGCCCTTCGACAAGGCGAACGGCGGGAGCGAAGCGCTGTTACCGCGCCCGCGCGCGGGCGGCCGCGCAAAAAAAATCGGGCCCCGCGGGGCCCGATCGATCGCTCTGTCCGGCGCCGCACCAGCGGCGCCGGACAGGGCCGGCTCAGCGCTCGTTCCAGACCAGTTCCGCCAGTTGCACGGCATTGGTCGCCGCGCCCTTGCGGATGTTGTCGGCGACCACCCACAGCGACAGCCCGCGCGGATGCGAGATGTCGTCGCGGATGCGGCCGACGTAGACCGGGTCGTTGCCGGAGGCGTGGGTGACCGGGGTCGGATAACCGCCGCCCTTGGCCTCGTCCACCACTTCCAGGCCCGGCGACCGTTCCAGCAAGGCGCGCGCGTCGGCGGCGCTGAGCTTGTCGCGGGTCTCGATGTGCACGGCCTCGGAATGGCCGTAGAACACCGGCACCCGGACCACGGTCGCGTTGACCCCGATGCTGTCGTCGCCGAGGATCTTGCGGGTCTCCCAGACCAGCTTCATTTCCTCGGTGGTGTAGCCGTTGTCGGTGAAATCGCCGCCGTGCGGGATCACGTTGAAGGCGATCTGCACCGGGTAGATCTCCGGCTTGGCTTCCTGGAAGTTCAGCAGCGCGGCCGTCTGCCGGCCCAGCTCCTCCATCGCCCGCTTGCCGGTGCCCGACACCGACTGGTAGGTGGCGACGTTGATGCGTTCGATCTTGGCCTTGCGATGGATCGGCGCCAGCGCGACCAGCATCTGCATGGTCGAGCAGTTGGGGTTGGCGATGATCCCCAGCGGGCGGTTCTTCGCCGCTTCCGGGTTGACCTCGCTGACCACCAGCGGCACGTCGTCCTGGTAGCGGAAGGCCGAGGAGTTGTCGATCACCACCGCGCCGGCGGCGGCGAACTTGGGCGCGTACTCCTTGGACACCGAGCCGCCGGCCGAGAACAGCGCGATGTCGACCCCGGCGGGATCGAACTTGGCCAGGTCCTGAACCACGATGGTTTTGCCGCCGAACTCGATTTTCTCTCCCGCCGAGCGTTCGCTCGCCAACACATGCAGCTGACCGATCGGGAATTTGCGTTCGGCCAACACCTTGAGCATGGTTTCACCGACCGCGCCGGTAGCACCGACGACGGCGACATTGCAGGACGTCTTGGCGTTCATCTGTTCTCAGTTACCTGACTAGTGGGGACCGCCGGACCCATTTCCGGCGGGTGTTGCTTTTTGATGCGGGGATTGGAGATTCGGGATTCGGGACTCGCAAAAGCACCCGATCGCGCCGCTCTAATCCCTAATCCCGGCCTTGACCAGCGACGGCGGACGACCGGCATTCGGCCCGTGGCCCAGCGCGGCGATCAGGTTGTCGACCGCCAGCGCGACCATCGCACGGCGCGTGGCCAGGCTGCCGCTGGCGACGTGCGGGGTCAGCACCACCCGGCGCTGCTGCAGCAGGCGCGGGTTGAGCGCGGGCTCGCCCTCGAACACGTCCAGGCCGGCGCCGGCCAGGCGGCCCTGCTCCAGCGCGTCGCACAGCGCGTCCTCGTCGACGATGCCGCCGCGCGCGATATTGGTCAGGGTCGCGTGCGGGCGCAGCTTGGCCAACGCCGCGGCATCGATCAGACGATGCGACTGCGGCGAATACGGCAGCACCAGGATCAGATGATCGGCGCGCGCCAGCAGTTCGTCGAAGCCGACGTACTCGGCGGCGTGCTCGCGTTCGACCTGCGGATCGAGCCGGCTGCGGTTGTGGTACAGCACGCGCATGCCGAAACCGCCGGCGCGGCGGGCGATGGCGCGGCCGATCCGGCCCATGCCGAGAATGCCGAGGGTGGCGCCGTGCACGTCGCCGCCGAGCAGCACGTCGAAGCTCCACTGCCGCCACTGGCCCTCGCGCAGCCAGCGCTCGGCCTCGCCGATCCGGCGCGCGGTCGCCATCATCAGGGCGAAGCCGAAGTCGGCGGTGGTCTCGGTCAGCACGTCGGGGGTGTTGGTGACCAGGATGCCGGCCGCGCTCAGCGCCGGCAGGTCGAGGTTGTTGTAGCCGACGCCGACATTGGCGATCGCGCGCAGGCGCGGCGCTGCGGCGATCTCGGCCGCGCCGATCGGGTCGTTGAGAGTGACCAGGGCGCCGTCGGCCGCGGCCAAGGCCGCCGCCATCGCCGCCGGCGCGTGCCGGGTCACCGCCGGCGTGGCGGTCACCTCGAAATGCTCGCCCAGCCGCGCGACGATGTCGTCGAACAGCGGTTGCGAGACCCACACGCGCGGACGCTCAGTCATCGCCGTGCGCGTCGCCGAAGCCGGGCGCGGCGGGAATGCGCGGAGCGACCTCGCCGACGTCGCCGCATTGGGCGCGGTGGCGCAGCGCCTGGTCCATCAGCACCAGGGCGACCATCGCCTCGCAGATCGGCGCGGCGCGCATCGCCACGCAGGGGTCGTGGCGGCCGGTGGTGACCACCTCGATTTCGTTGCCGTGCACGTCGACGCTGTGCCCGGGCAGGCGCAGGCTCGAGGTCGGCTTGAACGCGGTCGAACAACGCAGCTGCTGGCCGGTGCTGATGCCGCCGAGGATGCCGCCGGCGTGATTGCTGGCGAAGCCGGCGCGCGAGATCTCGTCGCGGTGCTCGGTGCCCTTCTGCGCGACCGCGGCGAAGCCGTCGCCGATCTCCACGCCCTTGACCGCGTTGATGCTCATCAGCGCCGCGGCCAGCTCGCCGTCGAGCTTGCCGTAGATCGGCTCGCCCCAGCCCGGCGGCACGCCGTCGGCGATCACGTCGACGCGGCCGCCGACCGAGTCGCCGGACTTGCGCAGCGCGTCCATGTAGCTTTCCAGCTCGGCGACCTGACCGGCGTCGGGCCAGAAGAAGGGGTTGTCCTCGACCGCGGACAGGTCGTAGCCGCGCGGCACGATCTCGCCGATCTGGGTCATGAAGCCCTGCACGCGCACGCCGTAGCGCTGCGCCAGCCACTTCTTGGCGATCACCCCGGCGGCGACGCGCATGGTGGTCTCGCGCGCCGAGGAGCGGCCGCCGCCGCGCGGGTCGCGCAGGCCGTACTTCTGCCAATAGCTGTAATCGGCATGGCCGGGGCGGAACTGTTCGGCGATCGAACCGTAGTCCTTGCTGCGCGCGTCGGTGTTGCGGATCAGCAGCGCGATCGGGGTGCCGGTGGTCAGCCCCTGATAGACGCCGCTGAGGATTTCGATCTCGTCGGCCTCGCGCCGCTGCGAGGTGTGGCGCGAACGGCCGGTCGCGCGGCGGTCGAGGTCGTGGCGGAACGCTTCCGGCGCGATCGCCAGCCCGGGCGGGCAGCCGTCGATCACGCAGCCGATGGCCGGGCCGTGGCTTTCGCCGAAGGTGGTCACGGTGAAGAGCTTGCCGAAGCTGTTGCTGGACACAACCGGGATCCTGGTGCGAGCCGGCAGGCGCCGGCATGGGCGGAAACGATGATGGAGGCCGCGCGTGTGCTGGAGATGAAGCCGGCGCCGCACGCGAAGGCAGGGCCTGGAAAGGCGAGCCCCGATGGTATGACGCCGGGTTTGCGCACGGAAATGACCGATTGCGCGTTCGTCATCACCCATCGATCCGGCCGGCGTCCTTCGCGTCCGCTCGGGACCGCGCATTGCGCAGGCGAGGCGGGACGCGGAGCCGACCGGCTCAACCTTAGCCGAGCGTCGCGGTTTCCGCTGTAACCAAGCCTGCCGTTCGCGGTCGAAGGGCGCTCGGGCCATGGCCGGCCTGGTTCGGACCGGCTCCCGTTCGGCCGGCGCCGGAGAGACGTGGGCAGGCACGACGCGAGCGCAAACGCCACCGGACGCGGCGAAGCCGCTGCGGATTCCGGCCGGTCTGCGCCGGGCGTTGCACTGAAGGGGTCAGCGCTCGCGCGGCGTCGCGGCGGCGGCTTGAGGCCGCCCCGCTACCGACCGCCGACGCGCACGATTCAGCCGCGCGCGTCGGCGAGGCGTTTGATCCGCTCGTGGTGTTCGACCAGGTCGTGGCGCTCGGCCACGAAGATGCCCATCTGGCCGACCTTGAATTCGACCCAGGCCAGCGGCAGTTCGGGCAGCAGTTCGACCAGGGCGCGCTCGGCTTCGCCGACTTCGCAGATCAGCAGGCCGTGTTCGCTGAGGTGATCGGGGGCGTCGCGCAGGATCTTGAGCGCGAGGTCCAGGCCGTCGTCGCCGGCGCGCAGGCCCAGTTCGGGCTCGTAGGAATATTCCTGCGGCAGCGCGTCGGTTTCGTCGTTGGTGACGTAGGGCGGATTGGTCACGATCAGGTCGAAGACCTCGCCCTGCAGGCCCTTGAACAGGTCGGACTTGCGCAGTTCGACGTTGTCGGCGTGCAGGCGCTGGCGGTTCTCGGCCGCCAGCGACAGCGCGTCGTCGTTGATGTCGGCGCCGATCACCTGCCAGTCCGGGTGGTAGTGCGCGGTGGCGATGGCGATGCAGCCAGACCCCGTGCACAGGTCCAGCGCGCGGCTCACCTCGCGGCCGCCGAGCCAGGGCTCGAAACCGGCCTCGATCAGTTCGGCGATCGGCGAACGCGGCACCAGGGCGCGGCGATCGCTCTTGAAGCTCAGGCCGGCGAACCAAGCCTCGCCGGTCAGGTAAGCGGCCGGGATGCGCTCGGCGACGCGGCGCTCGAACAGCGCCAGCACGGCGTCCTTCTCTTCCGTGGTGACCCGTCCCTGGCCGTACACCGGGCCCAGGTCGTGCGGCAGATGCAGGGCGTGCAGGACCAGTTGGGTCGCTTCGTCCAGGGCATTGTCGTAGCTGTGGCCGAAGGTCAGCCCGGCCGCGTTGAAGCGGCTGGCGCCGTAACGGATCAGGTCGACGAGGGTCAGCTGTTCGAAGGAGACGGAAGCGGGCACGGCAGGTCCAGGGCGAAGCAAGACGCCCAGTATAGCCGCCGGCCCGGGGATTGGCAGGAGCCGCCCCGGGCGCAGCGCCTGTATCGAGCGTCCGGCCAGCCCTCCTCTGTGAAAAAGGGAGAACGGCAAAGGAGGCCCCGCAACACAGCGGTTGCGGCCGGCAGGGGCAGGGCCGATACCGCGCCGCCGGAGAACCCCGCGCCCCGGCGAGCGAACCCGGCCCCGCCTTCGCCGGTATCATGGCCCGGCTCTGTCATCGGACCTGCCATGTTCAATCGCACCACCGCCATCGTCCTGCTGGTCGCCGTGCTCGCCGGCGCCGCCGGCCTGTGGGTGTCGAGCCGCTACTTCGGCTCCGTCTCCGGGCCCAAGCTGCCGCAGACCACCGCCGTGCGCCTGTTCGATCCGCCGCGCACCCTGCCCGCGTTCTCGCTGCGCCAGTCCGACGGCACCCAGCTGATTCCGGGCGAACTCAAGGGCCACTGGACCCTGGTGTTCCTCGGCTTCACCCACTGCCCCGACGTCTGTCCGACCACGCTGGCGCAGATGTCGGTGGCGCAAAAGCGCTGGGAGTCGCTGCCCGAAGCGAGCCGCCCACGGGTGCTGTTCGTGTCGGTCGACCCCGAGCGCGACACGCCCGACCGGATCGGCGAATACGCGCACGGCTTCCACAAGGACACCCTGGCCGCGACCGCCGACGTGCCGGCGCTGGAGGCTTTCACCAAGTCGCTGGCGATGGTGTTCGCCAAGGTGCCGGCGCCCGCCGGCGCGCCCGCCGACCAGTACACGATGGACCACAGCGCGACCCTGGCCGTGCTCGATGCGCAAGGCCGCATGGCCGGCCTAGTCCGGCCGCCGTTCGATCCGAACGCAATCGCCGCCGACATGGTCGCCCTGTCGGAGGCCGCGCCGTGAGCCTGGTCACCACCCTCACCTACGTCCTGCCGCACCGCTTCCTGTCCACATTGGCGCGGGTACTGGCCTACTCGAAAAACCCGCTGGTCAGCCGCTGGCTGATCGACACGGTCACCGAAAAGTTCGGCGTCGACCTGAACGAGGCCGCGCAGCCCGATCCGCGCGCCTATCCGACCTTCAACGCCTTCTTCACCCGCGCGCTCAAGCCCGGCGCGCGGGTCGCCGATCCCAATCCGCGCAGCCTGCTGATGCCGGCCGACGGCCGCATCAGCCAATGCGGACCGATCCGCGACGGGGTGATCTTCCAGGCCAAGGGCCAGTCCTTCACCGCCGCCGAACTGCTCGGCGGCGACGAGGCCGCGGCGGCGCCGTTCCGCGACGGCGCGTTCGCGACCGTGTACCTGTCGCCGAAGGACTACCACCGCGTGCACATGCCCTGGACCGGCACCTTGCGCGAAACCGTGCATGTGCCGGGGCGCTTGTTCAGCGTCGGCCCGGACGCGGTGCGCAACGTGCCGCGCTTGTTCGCGCGCAACGAGCGCCTGGTCTGCCACTTCGACACCGACTTCGGGCCGATGGTCCAGGTGATGGTCGGCGCGCTGCTGGTCTCGGGCGTGGAAACGGTCTGGGGCGGGGTCGAGATTCCGCACTACGCCGACCGGGTCACGCGCAAGGACTATCGCGGCCGCGGCATCACGCTGAAACGCTTCGCGGAAATGGCGCGCTTCAATTACGGCTCGACCGTGATCGTGCTGCTGCCGCCGGGCGTGGCCGAACTCGACCCCGGCCTCAGCGCCGAAACCCCGGTGCGCCTGGGCCAGGCGCTGGCGCGCCGCAACGCCTGAGCCGCGCCGCCTACATCGCCGCACGCCGGCGGGAGCGGTCCGCTCCGCTCCCGCCGCCTCGAATCCACTGACGACGCTCCCATGGAGGGGACCCATGTTCGACCACCTGCGCCCGCGCGGCATCGCCGTCGCCGCCCTCGCCCTGAGCCTCGCCGCCTGCGGCGCCAAGAGCGAAACCGAGCAATTGGCCGAACTGCGCGACGGCCTGGCCTATACCCAGTACCGGCGCGTTTCCGAATCCGGCCTGCCGGCCGCGCTCGACGCTTATCGGCTGGGCGCGCAATGGAGCGGCAAGGCCGGCGTGACGGCGCCGGAGCTGCCGCCGCTCGGCGCCGCCGATTTCTGCGTCGCCCATCTGCTGCTCGCCTACGCCGCGCTCGGCGCCGACAAGAGCACCCTGGCGGTGGCCGAAACCGACATCGTCGAGGCGCAGGACTGCGCGCCCTTCGACGACCTCGCCGCCGCCTCGCTGCGCTCGGTCGCGTTCCATCGGCTGGAATGGCCGCAGCTGGCCCAGGCCGAGAGCGACCGCGTCTGGGCCGCGCCGCGCGCGGCCGGCGCGGAAAAGACGCCGGCCGGGCAGATGCTCGCCCTGCACCTGGGCCTGGGCTATCTGGCGGTCAGCGAAAAGCGCTGGGACCGCGCCCAGATCCATGCCGATGCGCTCGGCCAGCAGTTGCGCGCGCCGTGGCTGGGCAAGATCGCCGCCGCCGGCGTGGCGGTGCAGGAAGGCCGCGTCGGCGAGGCGCTGGTCGAACTCAAGCGGCTGAGCCAAGACTCCAGCGTCCCGGTCGGCGTACGCAAGGAACTCGCTGCCCTGATCGCCCAGGCCGAAGCCAAGGGCGGCGACGTCGACTCCTTCGCCTTCATGCCGCGGTTGATCGCCACCCTGACCTGGGACGCGGCCAAGCAGCACGGCCCCGCCGCCGTGCGCGCCGCCGCGGGCCTGGCCGACGAGCAGACGCTTCGGCCGATGGGGGAATCGTTGCAAAAAGGCGTCGGCCAGGCCGGCGACGCCGCCGGCCACTGGTGGAACCAGGCACGCGAGGCGCTGGCGCCGTCGGCCGATGCGCCCGCCGACCGGGCCGCTCCGGCGCCGGCGGGTTGAAGCCCACTCCGGTTCGCCTGCTCCGACCGCGCCGCGCAGGAACGCGGCGGCGGCTCCCGTGCCGCCCCAAGCCTGAGCCAGGGCCCGCTCAGCTCCGCGCCAAGGTCGCCGAGCGTCCGATCCACCACTGCGCCGCCCAGTAGCTGACCAACACCAGCGCCTGAGCGGCGGCGAACGGCGCGGCAAAACGGTCGATGGCCAAGGTCGCATCGGACAGCACGAAGCAGGCGCCGCCGAGGGCCGCCGCCGCGCCGGCCGGGTCCGCACGCGCGCGCCACACCGCCGCCGCTTGCGCCGCCATCGCCGCCAGCACCGCAACATAGACGATCACCGGGATGCGCAACTCGCCCGGCAGATGCGGCCACAGCACGTACAGCACGCTGCCTGCGAGCGCGGCATAGGCCAGGAACGGCCACGCCGCCGCGAACGGCCGCGCGCGCCTGCACAGGCCGACCAGATAAGCCACGTGCGCGCACAAGAACGAAGCCAACCCGAACACGAACCAATCGCCGGGCAGCATCAGGAACACGTCGCCCGCCGTGGACAGCAATAGGCCGGCGACGATCGCGCGCCGGTAACCGGGCTCGGCCGCGGCGCCCAGGCGCAGCACCATCGCCGCGATCAGCAGCGTGGCCGCGGGCTTGCACAGGTAATGCAACCACGGCGCCGTGTAGGCGCCGACGATGGCGAGGGCGGCGACGCTCGCGACCCACGGCCACCACGCCGCCGCGGACGGCATCGACGAACGCATCGGTGAGCTGTGCATCGGTTCGGACCCCCTTGGCGTACGGCGGCGGCCGCACAAGCCGTGCAGCTTAGCCGGACAACACGACGCCGGCCCGCGAACCCGCGCAAGCTTCGTACCGCAGCGGCCGCGATCCGTCTGATCTGCCGCAGACAAGCCGAAGCCCCTCAACGCATCGCCCGACCGCCGCCGCACTGCAAGCCCCTCTCCCGCTCGCGGGAGAGGGGTTGGGGTCAGGGCAAAAAGCCGGCAGCGAA
>NZ_HG424534.1:10325-62936 GCF_000336385.2 Lysobacter antibioticus HS124
TCAGCCGCACCCGCTCAGCTTCAGCGTCTGTCCCGGCTTGACCAGGTAGCGCGGCGCCTTGATGCCGTTGGCCTTGGCCAGTTGCTTGGTATCGCACTGGAACTTCTGCGCCACGTCGGTCAGGGTTTCGCCGCGGCGGACCTTGTAGCTGCCCGGCTTGGCCGGCTTCTTCGCCGGCGCCGGCTTGGCGCTCGCCGCCGGGGACGGCGCCACAGCGGCCGCCACAGTGCCGTCTTCGCCGTTGCCGGTGCTCGGCACCACGGTCACCGGGCCGGTGCGGACGATGGCGCTGGCGACGTCGCTATTGACCAGGGTGCGGGCCAGGTCGGCGCGCTTGCCCTGCAGGCACCAGCGGTTGTAAAGGCCGACCATGCGCGCGGTCGCGTTGAGAGTGGTGCCGGCCGACAGGTAGGTATCGGCCTGGTAGCGCGGGTTGAGGTTGCGCAGCGCGCGCATGTAGCCCTCGCGGGTGCCGCTGCTGCCCAGGCAGATGGTCAGCTCGTAGATCGAACTCGGCCGGCTCAGGCGCAGTTGCGCCGGCTTGGCGTCGACCTTGTGGAAGTTCAGCCCGTACTCGCGCGGGTGCAGGAACAGCCAGGCCGCCGCGATCACCATCGGCACGTAGTCGCGGGTCTCGGCCGGGAACTGGTTATAGACCGACTCGTCCCAGAAATTGCGCCCGCCGCTGGCGTTGTTGATGCGCAGCGCGCGGCCCTCGCCGCCGTTGTAGGCCGCCAACGACATTTCGATGCTGTTGTTGAGCTGGCCCAGGCGCTCGTTGAGATACTCGGCCGCGGCCGCGGACGACTCGCGCGGGTCGTAGCGGGTGTCGAAGCCCGACCCGTCGTCGCCCAGGCCGAAGCGCTTGCCGGTGGCGAACATGAACTGCAACGGGCCGGCGGCGCCGGCGCGCGAAGTCACGTGGACCTTGCCGTTGGATTCCTTGGCCATGATCCCGAACAGCAGCGCCTCCGGCAGGCCGGCGCGCTCGAACTGCGGCCACATCATCTGGCGCATGTACTGGTAGTTGTCGTAGCTCTGCATCAGCGAGCCGCGCATGTCGGTCAGCCAGCGGCGGATGCCGGCCTGCACCGCCGGGTTGTACTGCACCATCTTGACGAAGCGCTGGCCGTCGGCGCTGAGCAGCGCCGCCGCGCGCGCGGCCTCCGGCACGTCGGCGGCCAGGCCTTCGCTGTCCAGCGTGCCGCTGTCCTCGCCGTCTTCGTCGACGCTGGCGGAGGCGTCGGCATTGGCCTTGAGCAGGCGCTTGTAGGCCGCCAGCAGGGTATTGGTCTGGCAGCCCTTCTGCTTCATGCAGGCCGCGAGCACGTCCTCCATGTCCTCCAGCGCCGCGTCGCTGTCCTGGCGTCCGGCCGGATCGGCGTTGCGGATCTTGACCAGGGCCGACTGGTAGCGCGCCTCGGCCGACTGCATGCGCTGGTTCAGGGCATCGACCGCGGCCTGATCGCGCTTGGACAGGGCGGCGGCTTGCGGCGACAGGCTGCACAGCGCGAGCGCCGCGGCGAGCGGCGCCAGCGCGCCGGAAATGCGGAAGGAAGCGGGCATGAGGCGTGCAGCAGGTCCTTTTTGCGGGGGGCCAGGGTAACGGCGCCGGTCCGGGCCGGGCAAGAACCGCGACACATTGCCGGCTTGCCCGGTCGGGCGGCTCGTCGCCGCATCGCCCGGAGTCCGGCGCGCGTCGCCGCAAACGCTGGGACGCGGTTCATCTGCGGCGCGCCCGGCGTCGTCCCCTGCCGCTAGAATCGATCCCCGCACTTCATTTCCTGGACCACGGACGCGACATGGCCCCGACCCCCGGCGCAAACCCGAACGACATCCTGATCGGCAAGGCGGTGACCACGCCGGACAGCGGACAGGTGTTCCTGCACACCAAGCTCGGCAACCGCCATGGCCTGGTCGCCGGCGCCACCGGCACCGGCAAGACCGTGACCCTGATGACCCTGGCCGAAGGCTTTTCGCGCCAGGGCGTGCCGGTGTTCCTGGCCGACGTCAAAGGCGATGTCGCCGGCCTGGCCGCCGCGGGCACGCTCAACGACAAGCTGCAGGCGCGGCTGAACGAGATCGGCCTCAGCGATTACGCGCCATCGGCCAATCCGGTGGTGTTCTGGGACCTGTTCGGCAAGCTCGGCCATCCGGTGCGGACCACGGTCAGCGAGATGGGCCCGACCCTGATCTCGCGCATCCTGGAACTCAACGACACCCAGTCCGGCGTGCTCGACATCGTGTTCAAGCTCGCCGACGACCGCGGCCTGCTGCTGCTCGACCTGGCCGACCTGCGCGCCCTGCTCGGCCTGGTCGCCGAGGAACGCAAGGACATCTCGACCAGCTACGGCCTGGTCAGCGCGCAGTCGATCGGCGCGATCCAGCGCGCCCTACTGCGCCTGGAGCAGGAGGGCGGCGCGCATTTCTTCGGCGAGCCGGCGCTGGAGCTGACCGACCTGATGCGCACCACCCAGGACGGGCGCGGCGTGATCAACGTGCTCGCCGCCGATTCGCTGATCCTCAAGCCGCGCCTGTACTCGAGCTTCCTGCTGTGGCTGCTGTCGGAGCTGTTCGAGCAACTGCCCGAAGTCGGCGACCTCGACCGGCCCAAGCTGGTGTTCGTGTTCGACGAAGCGCACCTGCTGTTCGACGACGCCCCGGCGGCGTTGCAGCAGCGGGTCGAGCAGGTGGTACGGATCATCCGTTCCAAGGGCGTGGGCGTGTACTTCTGCTCGCAGTTCCCCGACGACGTGCCCGACGCCATCCTCGGCCAGCTCGGCAACCGGGTGCAGCACGCGTTGCGCGCCTTCACTCCGCGCGACCAGAAAGCGGTGCGCACCGCCGCCGAGACCTTCGTCCCCAATCCGGCGCTGAACGTGGCCGAGGCGATCTCCAAGCTCGGCACCGGCGAGGCGCTGGTCTCGACCCTGCAGGACAAGGGCGTGCCGATGCCGGTGGAGCGCACCCTGGTCGCGCCGCCGCGCTGCCGCATGGGCGCGATCACCGAAGCCGAGCGCCAGCAGGTCCGCGCCGGCAGCCCGATCGGGACCAAGTACGACCAGGAAATCGACCGCGAATCGGCCGCCGAGATGCTGGCCAAGCGCGCCGAGACCGCGACCGCGCAGGCCGACGCGCCGGCGGCCAAGACCCGCGAACAGGACGACCAGGAACCAGGCGGTTTCGGCCAGGCGGTGAAGGACGCGGTGTTCGGCACCAAGCGCCGCCAGGGCATGGTCGAAACCATGGCCAAGCAGACCGCGCGCACCGTCGGCAGCCAGATCGGCCGGCAGATCCTGCGCGGTCTGCTCGGCGGCATTTTCGGCGGCAAGCGCTGACGCCGCCCGCACTGCGGCGGCCGCCCGGCCGCCGTCCCATCCACTCCATCAGGATCCGACCGTGACCAAGCACCTGCTCGCCCTCGCCTGCCTCGCCGCGCTCTCGCTGAGCGCCTGCAAGAAGCCCGACGAAGCCGCTCCCGCGGCGGAAGCGCCCCAGGCCGCCGAAGCCGCTCCGGCCCCGGCGCCGGCCGCTCCCGCGGAGCCGACGCTGGTCGCCGAAGCGCCCAAGGCCGGTTTCGACGCCGCCGCCTTCGCCGGCACCTTCTCCGGCACCCTGCCCTGCGCCGACTGCAGCGGCATCGACACCAAGATCGACCTCAAGGCGGACGGCAGCTACACCGTCGACGAGACCTACCAGGGCAAGAAGGACGGCGCGTTCAAGGGCGACGGCCACTGGGCCGCGGAAGAGGACGGCAAGCGCCTGCGCCTGGACCCGAACAGCAAGAGCGACCAGGACCGCGTGTACGAAGTGGTGTCCAACGACGAGATCCGCCTGCTCGACCAGGAAGGCAAGAAGATCGAGTCGGAACTCAACTACAGCCTCAAGCGCGCCGGCGCGGCGCAGTGACGAGAGGATGAGTCGCTGGCGCCCTCCCGCCGAGCACGGCACCGCCCTGATCACGCGGGAGGGCCACGCGCGCCTGAAGCACGAACTCGACGAACTGTGGCGGCTGCGCCGCCCCGAGGTCGTCAAAGCCCTGGCCGCCGCGGCGGCCGAGGGCGATCGCTCGGAAAACGCCGAATACACCTATCGCAAGAAGCAGCTCGCCGAGATCGACCGGCGGGTGCGCTACCTGAGCAAACGCCTGCCGCTGTTGCGGGTGGTCGACACCGCGCCCAGCGACCCGCAAGCGGTGTTCTTCGGCGCCTGGGTCGAAGTCGAGAACGTCGCCGACGGCGAGATCGCGCGCTACCGCGTGGTCGGGCCGGACGAGACCGACGCCAAGCTCGGCCACATCAGCATCGACTCGCCGCTGGCCCGGGCCATGCTCAAGCGCCGGGTCGACGACGAATTCGAAGCGCTGCTGCCGGGCGGCCCGCAACGTTACGCGATCGTCGAGGTCGCCTATCGGCCGCCCGCCGAGGAATGAGCCGCGTATGAGCGACGAGGCCCCTCTGCGAATCGCCACGGCGGCAGACGCCGAAGCCATCAGCGCCCTGGTCCTGGCTTCGGCGCAACACTGGATCTTTCCACTTTGCGATGTCGACGGCCGCGCCGTGCTGGCCGCCTCGATGGACACCGAGGCCACCCGCGAGCGCCTGCTCGCCGAGCATGCCTACCTCGTCGCCGAAGCCGAAGGCCGCATCGTCGGCGTGGCCGCGCTGCGCCTGCCGGCGCATCTGTATAACCTGTTCGTCGACGACCGCTTCCAACGCCGCGGCATCGCGCGTCGGCTCTGGTCCGGCCTGCGCGCGCATCCCTTGTTGAAGGACGCCTGGCCCGCGCAGATCACCGTCAACGCTTCGCGACACTCCGTCGGCGTGTACCTGCGCCTGGGTTTCGAGGCTCAAGGGGAAGAGCAGACGCGCGGCGGCATACCCTCGACACCGATGCTGTGGCGGGCGCCGCAGGCCTGATCGGGTCGACGCCGCGACCGCATCGACGTTCGGCGCAGATCGGCAAGTACGGCGACTCGATCCCCGGCCGCCTTATATCGCCGGGATCGGTCCGGGTTGCCATCGCCGGCGCGACGATCGACAACGCCGCTGCGAACAGACCCAGAATCGGTTTCATCGCGTTCTCCCGCCAGGGCTGCGCGAATCGGCGCGGGTCGGCACCCGAGCATCGGGCCCGATCGTTCATCGGACGCGCAATCCAATGCGTCCAGGCCACGGCGATGGCGACTCGCGGCCCCTCCGCCCCGACCCGACGGCCCAAAACGACGACGGCCCTCGCCTGAGCGAGAGCCGTCGATGCGACGGGGCGTTTGCAGCCCTGCCCTCAGCCACGCGACTGCCTGCGCAGGCCGAAGAATTGCAGTTCGGCGAAGATCGCCACCACCGCCGCCTGCGCCAACACGTAGGCCGTGCCCAGGGTGTTCGGCGCGATCGCGCCTTCGACCAGCACCAGGACCGAGGCCACGACCCACGCCAGGTTGGTCCCGATCACCGTCCACGCCATCGGCGGCGAGACCGTCTTGCGGGTCAACATCCAGCCGAGCAAGGCGGTCCAGGCCAGCAAGACCACGCCGCTGCGCTGCAGCCAACCCGCCTCGATGGCCAGCAAGCCGGACAAGGGTCCGGCCACGGCGAGTTGCAAGGCGCCGACGGCGCCGGAAATAACCGCGTCGGCGACCAGCGCACGACGTAACAGAGAAGAAGGACGAGCTTGAGCGGCGATGGCCATGGTCGACTCCTGGAGGCTAGCGGGTGAAAGGGGGACGAATCTCGGTAGCCATCACACCGCCGCGGCGGCCGCGGGTCGATTACTTGCCAGGTAATGCCACCGACCGTGGCCTCGGGCTATGGTGAGCGCATGAACGATCTCCGCCCCGTGGGCGAGCTGTTGCGCGACTGGCGCCAGCGTCGCCGCCTGACTCAATTCGATCTGGCCGAAATGGCGCAGATCTCCACCCGCCACGTCAGTTTCATCGAAACCGGCCGTTCGCTGCCGAGCCGGGCGATGCTGCTGCGCCTGGCCGACCGGCTCGAAGTGCCGCTGCGCGAGCGCAACGTGCTGATGACCGCCGCCGGGCTGGCGCCGATGTACGCCGAACGCCGGCTCGAAGATCCGGCGCTGCGCGAGGCCCAGGCCGCGGTCGACCTGGTGCTGTACGGCCACGAGCCGCACCCGGCGCTGGCGGTGGACCGGCACTGGAACCTGATCTCGCACAACCGCGCGGTCGCGCCGCTGCTGGCCGGCGTCGCCGAGCATCTGTTGGCGCGGCCGTCGAACGTGTTGCGGGTCAGCCTGCATCCGGAAGGCCTGGCGCCGCGCATCGTCAACCTCGGCGAATGGCGCGCGCATCTGCTGCACCGGCTGCGCCACCTGGCCGACAGCACCGGCGACGCGGTATTGGCCGAACTCCATGCCGAACTGGCCGCCTACCCTTGCGAGGACGATTACGACGAATCGATGCTGTCGCCGACGGCGCACGTGGCGGTGCCGTTCCGGGTGCGCAGCGATTTCGGCGAACTGGCCTTCATCAGCACCATCACGGTGTTCGGCACGCCGCTCGACGTGACCTTGTCCGAACTGGCGATCGAGTCCTTCTTCCCCGCCGATGCCGCCACCGCGCAGGCGATGCGCGCGTTCGGCGCGACCCTGGAACCGCTGCCGCCCAGCCATTGAGCCCAGCGACGCGGGCCGTTGCCCCCTCCTTACCGTCGGTCGGCGGGGCGGAAAATATTCAACCAAGCGGTTGACAATCGTCCGGCCCGGGCAGATATTCAACTCCATGGTTGACTATCGCTCCGAACAGCTCGACGCCGTGTTCCACGCCCTCGCCGACCCGACCCGACGCGCGATGTTGCGACGCTTGGCCGATGGCGAGCGGAGCGTGGGCGAACTCGCCGAGCCCTTCCGCATGACCCTGGCCGCGGCGTCCAAGCACATCAAATCGCTGGAGCGCGCCGGTTTGATCGAGCGCACGGTGCGCGGCCGCATCCACGTTTGCCGCCTGCAGCCCGCGCCGCTGCACGGCGGTTACGAATGGCTGCGCCACTACGAACGTTTCTGGAGCCAGCGCCTGGACCTGCTGGAAGCGCTGCTGCACGAAGACGACCGGCGAGGCGCGCCGGACACCGCTCCGCCGTCGCGCCGCAAGCCGCGCCCCCGCGACTGAGCGCCGCCGTGTTAGCCGCCCGCCGCTCATCCGCCCCCATCGCCCTGCGGCCGCGCAACGCAGCGGTCGCCGGCGACGCCACGTTTCGCTCGCTGCGCCGACCGGCCAGCGCGCCCCACCCCACACGCCGCCCCGCGGCCCGAAGGAGTCGCCGATGAACTCGCTCACCCCACTGGACTACGGCACGGTCGTCGCCACCGACACGGTGCGCATCGAACGCATGCTGCCCGGCCCGATCGACCGGGTCTGGGCCTACCTCACCCAGGCCGACCTGCGCGCGCGCTGGCTGGCCGGCGGCGAGATGGACCTTCGCCCCGGCGGCGCGGTCGAGCTGCGCTTCCGGCACAGCCAACTCAGCCGCGACGACGACGCCCCGCCGGACAAGTACGCCTACTGCGCGCAGGAAGTAAGCGAACACGGCCGCATCACCGCGATCGATCCGCCGCACCGCCTGGCCTATACCTGGAACGAAGCCGGCGACGAGTCGTCGGAAGTCGAGTTCGAGCTGCACGAGCACGGCGATCAGGTGCGATTGGTCGTGACCCATCGCCGCCTCGCCGACCGCAACGCCATGGTCAGCGTCGCCAGCGGCTGGCACGCTCATTTGGACGTGTTGCTGGCGCGGCTGTCCGATCAGGAACCGGGCGGGTTCTGGCGCAATCACACCCGCCTCGAAGCCGAGTACGAACGCCGCATTCCGGCGGATTGACCCACCGATATCGCCGGCAGGGGCTAAGCTGTGCGCCCTTGCCGGCGAACTTCGAGGTCGCGCGTGTCCGTACCAGCTTCCGCTCTTTCGTCCACCGCTTCATCCGCGCGCCCGACGGCGTTTCGCCGTCTGCGCGCGGCCCGCCTCGGCGCCGCTCTGCTCTGCGCCGCGCTCGCCCTGAGCGCTTGCCAGCGCCCCGCCACCGAGGCTGCGGGCGAAGGCGCGGCGCCCCAGGTCTACAGCGGCCGCATCGCCCAGTTCCAGACCATCGACGAGCGCATCGGCACCGGCGCGACGGCGCAGCCGGGGCAGACGGTGATCGTGCACTACACCGGCTGGCTGTACGACGAAAAAGCCGCCGACAAGCACGGCAGCCAGTTCGACAGCTCGCTGCCGCGCGGCCGGCCGTTCGAATTCCTGCTCGGCGCAGGCCGGGTGATCCGCGGCTGGGACGATGGGGTCGCCGGCATGAAGGTCGGCGGCAAGCGCGTGCTGATGGTGCCGCCCGACATGGGTTACGGCGCCGCGGGCGCCGGCGGCGGCGTGATCCCGCCCGACACCTCGCTGGTGTTCGAGGTCGAACTGCTCGGCGTCGAATCGCGCTGAGCCACCGCGCGCCGCGCCCCGGAGCGCGCGACCCGCCCTGCGCGCGGCTCAGGCCGCGCGCAGGGACCGGCAGGCCTGCGCCGCCAAGGCGAAGGAGTGCAGGCGCGCGGCGTGGTCGTAGATGTTCGCGGTCAGCATCAACTCATCCGGGCGATGGCGGGCGACGAAGTCGGCGATGCCTTCGCCGACTTCGGCCGCATCGCCGACCACCGCGCAGGCCAGGGCCTGGGCTACGCCGGCTTTTTCCAGCGGCGTCCAATAGCTTTCGATATCGTCGATCGGCGGCGGAATCAGCCCCGGCCGGCCGCGGCGCAGATTGACGAAGGCCTGTTGCTGAGTGGTGAACAAGCGCCGCGCCTCGTCGCTGCGATCGGCCGCGACCGCGTTCAAGGCCAGCATCGCATGCGGTCGCGCCAACCGCGCCGACGGCGCGAAATCGCGCCGGTACAGAGTCAAGGCCTCGTCCATCGCATCCGGGGCGAAATGCGAGGCGAATGCGAACGGCAGACCCATCGCCGCGGCCAGGCGCGCACTGAACAGACTCGAGCCCAGCAACCACACCGGCACGTCCAGGCCGGCGCCCGGCACCGCGCGCACCGCCTGCCCGGGCTGGGCCGGCTCGAAGTAATGCAGCAACTCCGCCACGTCCTGCGGAAAACTGTCGGCGCCGTCGTAATAGCGGCGCAACGCGCGCGCCGTGGCCTGGTCGGTACCCGGCGCGCGGCCCAGGCCGAGGTCGATCCGGTCCGGATACAGCGAGGCCAGGGTGCCGAACTGCTCGGCGACCTGCAGCGGCGCGTGGTTCGGCAGCATGATGCCGCCCGCGCCGACCCGGATGCTCGAGGTGCCGCCGGCGATATGGCCGATCAGCACCGCGGTCGCGGCGCTGGCGATGCCGGGCATGTTGTGGTGTTCGGCCAGCCAATAGCGCGTATAGCCCAGAGCCTCGGCATGCCGTGCCAGGGCCAGGCTGTTGGCGAAGGCCTGGCGGGTGTCGCTGCCCTGGGTCACCGGGGCGAGATCGAGTACGGAATACGGCAGCATGCGCGGCGATCCGGAAGAGATCCCTCCGATTTGGGGACCATCGCGCCCGATTCCAGCGCCGCTGCGTATCCGGCGCGGATACGCAGTGTTTCCGGCTCGGCGCTGAACCGCCCCGTATCGCCCGTTCCGGCAAAGCCTCGCGCGAGCGGCGGCGTCAGAACAGATCGAACCGCAGCCCTTCGCGCTCGTTGTCCCAGACCGTGCAGAACACCCACCAGCGGCCGTGCTCGTGGCAGAGCTGGATGCTGTTGGCGCCGCGCTTGAGCAATACCGGCGAATCCGGCGCCGGCCGCGCGTCGTACTTGCTCCAGACGTGGGCGACCTGGCCGAAGCGCTCGATGCGCTGGTCGGTTTCGACTTCGAAGAAGGACTGCTCGGCGAACAGGGGCGCGACGTTGGCGATATAGCTTTCGACATCGAATACCGCCGCCCGGGTCGAGCCGTCGGCCTCGACCACCGTGCGCAGCGACAAAGCGCGCGGATGCTGCAGATAGCGGAACCGGGCCCAGTCCCGCGGCGCGCCGGCCGGGCCGGAAATGCATTCGTAGACCGCGCGCACCAGCCGGCCGATGTCCTGCACGTCTTCGCGCCAGGCGGCGGGAACCGGGTCCGGAGCCTCATGCGCGCCGTGGCTGTGCGGCGAATCGAAAGCGTCGTTCATGGCCTGCCGTCCTGGTCGTGGTGAGAGAGAGAAACTGCGGCAACGCGCGGCCGGGCGCTCACCACGGCAGCGGCCAGCCCAGCGACGGCGCCGCCAGGCAGTACAAGGCCGCGGCGACCACGCCCCACATCGCCGCCTTGAGCAGGAAACCGACCAGTTTGAAGGCCAGATACAGTCCGACCGCCAAGGCCAGGATCGCCGCCACGCTCATGCATCGCTCCGCTGTTGCCGATTCGAGGCCCGAGCTTAAGCGCCGCGGCGATGGCCACCAAGTGCCGCACTGAGCGGTGCCTGAGCGGACCGGCGACCGGGCGCGACAAGTTCGCACGACAGGCTTAAGGTGACGCACTGGTCCGGTTCGCCTGCGAGTGCCGCGATGCCCTATTCCCGCTCCGTCGCCGCCGCTGCGGCATTGCTTGCGCTGTCCTCGATCGCCGGCGCGGCGCCGCCGGCCGCATCGCCCGCCGCGGACCTGGACCGGGTACGCGGCTGCTGGATCCAGCGCGTCGAGCCCGATGGCAAGGCCACGCGATGGTTGCGCCTGCTGCCCGATCACGAGCGCCCGGGCTGGCTCGGCGGCCAGATCCAGCGCGCCGATGGCGACGATCCCGATCGCCGCCTGCAGTTGGCCTTCTCGCGCGACGGCGAACGCGCCAGCCTGACCCGCGCCACGCCGGCGGCGCATGCGGGCGGCGCAACACCGCAAGGGTTGGTCGTGCAAACGCATACGCGGATCGATTTCGTCCGCGCGCTCGCCTCCGGCCAGGCCGCCGCCGATGCCGCCTCCGGCGCGACCACGCTGGAGTACCGCGCGAGCAACGGCGCGCAGCGACTGCGGGTGGAGGTCGAAGACGAGCGCTTGCGCCTGAGCATCGACGGCCTCGGGCCGCTGCGGCCGCGCCGGCCTCCGATCGCCCAGACCCTGTTCGACGGCCGCCGCGACGGTTGCGACTGAGGCGGGCGCCGCGCCGCTCAACGCGCCGCCGTCACCCGCCACACCGCGTTGCCGACGTCGTCGCTGACCAGCAGATCGCCGCGTCGATCCAGGCGCACGTCGACCGGGCGGCCGCGTGCGCGCTCCTTGCTGTCGAGAAAACCTTCCAGCACCGTCAGCGGCGCGCCGTCCGGGCGGCCGTCGCGGAACGGCACGTAGATCACCTTGTAACCGCTCTTGGGCTTGCGGTTCCACGAGCCGTGCTGGCCGACGAACAGGCCGTTGGCATAGCGCGGCGGCAGGCGCGTGCCGTGCGAGAAGGCGATGCCGAGCGAGGCGGTGTGCGGACCGAGCGCATAATCCGGGACCACGGCCTTGGCCACCAGGTCCGGCCGCGCCGGCTGGACCCGCACATCGACGTGCCGGCCGTAGTAGCTGTAAGGCCAGCCGTAGAAACCGCCGTCGCGCACCGAGGTGATGTAGTCCGGCACCAGGTCGCTGCCGATCTCGTCGCGTTCGTTGACCGCGGTCCACAGCGCGCCGGTCTGCGGTTCCCAGGCCAGGCCGTTGGGATTGCGCAGCCCGGTCGCGAACAACCGCTTCTGGCCGCTGGCGCGGTCCAGCTCCCAGATCGCGGCCCGGCCTTCCTCCATCTCCATCCCGTTCTCGCCGACGTTGCTGTTGGACCCCACGGTGATGTAGAGCTTGCGGCCGCCGCCGCCGGCGATCAGATTCTTGGTCCAGTGATGATTGATGCCGGCCGGCAGGTCGGTGACCTTGGTGCCGGCCTCGTTGATTTGCGTCGCGCCTGCGCGGTAGCGGAAACGCCAGACCGCGTCGGCATTGGCGACATAGAAGTCTTCGCCCACCAGGGCCATGCCGAACGGCGAGTGCAGGTGCTTCAGGAACACCGTGCGCAGCTCGGCCACGCCGTCGCCGTCGGCATCGCGCAGCAGGCTGATGCGGTCTGCGCTCGGCACCGCCGCGCCGGCGCGCTTCATCACCCGCCCGGCGACCCAAGCCTTCAAGCCCGAGGCCTTGCGCGCCGGCGCATTGCTTTCGGCGACCAGCACGTCGCCGTTGGGCAGCACGTGCAGCCAGCGCGGATGATCCAGTCCGGTCGCATAAGCGTTCACCGCCAGGCCTTCGGCCGGCGTCGGCGCCGTATCCGCCGGCCAGCCCACCGCCGGGGCGATGTTGACGGTCGGAATCGCGGTCGGATTCGGCGCCGGCAGTTGCGGCCGCGGGCCGGTGCCGTCGGCCACCTGCAGGTTCGCGCGCTCGCCGCAGGCGCTGAGGACCAAGGCGGCGCATGACAACGCCAACGGTCGGACCATGCGGATTCTCCTGCGTTCGCGGCGTAGCGCCAGCATGCCCGCGATGCGGCCGGCGGGCTGAGAACGCGGTCACCGCCTTCCGCCAGAACCCGCGGCGACGCCTAGAATGCGGCGCATGAAGATCACCCTCGACGAATTGCAGGCTTTCGCCGCCGTGGTCGACAGCGGCTCGATCACCGCCGCCGCGCAGGCCTTGGCGCAGACCGTGTCCGCGGTCAGCCGCACCCTGAACCGGCTCGAGAGCAAGCTGGGCACCACCCTGTTGCGGCGGACGACCCGGCGCCTGGAGCTGACCGAGGAAGGCGAAGCCCTGCTCGACCGCGCACGCGCCATCCTGGCCTCGGTCGAGGACGTCGAAGAGCAGATGGCGCTGCGCCATCAACAGCCGGCCGGGCGCCTGCGCATCAACGCCGCCTCGCCGTTCATGCTGCATGCGATCGTGCCGCTGATCGGCGCTTTCGGCCGTCGCTATCCGCAGATCGGGCTGGAGCTCAACACCAACGACCAGATCATCGATCTGATCGAACAGCGCACCGACATCGCGATCCGGATCGGCCGCCTCGCCGACTCCACCCTGCACGCCCGGCCGCTGCCCAGCAGCCGCCTGCGCGTGCTCGCCAGCCCGGCCTATCTGCAGGCGCACGGCGAACCGCGCAGCGTCGCCGACCTGAGCGCGCACCGCCTGCTCGGCTTCGCCCCGACCGCGACCTTGAACCGCTGGCCGCTACGCGATGCGCACGGCGCCGAGCTCGACATCGCGCCGCAGCTGCATGCCTCCAGCGGCGAGACCTTACGCCAGCTCGCTCTGGCCGGCGAAGGCATCGTCTGTCTGTCGGACTTCATGACCCGCGACGACCGCCGCCGCGGCGAGCTGGTGCAGGTGCTGGCGGGGCAGACCCTGGACGTGCGCCAGCCGATCAACGCGGTGTACTACCGCAACACCCCATTGGCCTCGCGCATCGCCTGCTTTCTGGATTTCCTCGCCGAACGGCTGGAGCCGCGGAACGGCACCGCGGCCTGGGAATGAGCGGCGGCGACAAGGAAAGGCCCCGCACCGCGTAGCGCCGCGATGCGGGGCCGTAAGTGGCGCGGCGGGCACGGTCCCGCGACGCACCACAAGCATCCGCCGCTCCCCTGGAGACGAAACGGCGGGTCGACGACGATCCCGTCTTGACTAGACAACGCAGCACCGCCCCGCCCCCCTACCCGAGGCGGACGGACGGCGGGAGCCGGCGGACCGGAGCCCTGTCGGCGGAAGTTGGGGCGCCGTGCACCGAAACCGGCCCCACACATGAAAACGAAGCTCCCCCGCTTCCCGCCCTTCGGCGACGGCGCTCGCGGAGGCCGTGGCGACGGTCGCGGCCCGCGCCGCTCCAGCCCCAACCGCAGCGACAGGGGCGTTGCCATTGCCGTAACGAGCTTGGCGCCGCATCGAACTCGCGAGAACGCACCGAAACCCCGGAGGGCGGCCCGCAGGGAGGGCCGGTGCGGAGCGGCCCCGTGGAAACCACGTCCCATAGGGGCTTTTGAGCCGAAACCGCCATGGCGTTTTCTTTGGTTACTTTTGACCGAAGGAAATCCAGTAGGACGTTATCGCCTTGGACACAGAAAGTGACCCGCCCGCTTGCGGACGGAAGCTTTGCTTTGAAACTTTTGCCACAGAAGCCGGCGCGAAGGTTTCGAGCTTCGGTCAACGGCGGAGGCGTTGATTTATCTGCGCGTTCCTTGGTCGCGGCTTACGCCGCTCCTACAGGGTCTGAGGACAAAGACGCCGCGAGCGGGCGAGAGAGCGGTCGCGACTTGGGCCGCTCCTACCCCCGCCATGGTTTCGGGCTTCGATCGTTGGCGTCGGCGTTGGGCTCTCTGCGTATCCCGTGGGCGCGTGGCTCGCGCCGCTCCTGCAGGAGACCCGCGGACCTGCGGATCAGGCACCGGTCGTCGCCGCGACCGGACTCAAACGCAGATCCTGGAAGTCGAAACTGAAATCGGTCAGCGGCGACACCGCCTCCATGCGCACCTCGCGCACCTTGCCGTCCGCAGTCAGAGCGAAATTGACGAAGGCATCGGCGTTGAGCCAACGCCGGTCCCAGCGCACGATGAAACTGTCGTGCTGCCAGTGCTCGAGCGTACCGACCAGTTCTGTGGTGCGGGTGAAGCGCAGGCGCAGCTTGCCGTCGGCGGCGGCCTCGATGCTCACGTCGCCGTACCACGGATCGCGATAGGTGCCGGCATAGCCTTGCGGCGGCAGCGATGGGCGAGAGTCCGGCGCGCGCGCGGCCACGTGCTTGTTCCAGCTTTCGTCGGCCTTGCTGCGGCTTTTGGCCAGGGCCGCCGCATAGGCCGCATTCCAATCCGTGCGCGGCGCCTCCAGATACGCGTCCAGCGCACGCATAGTCACCGCCTGAAACGCGCCCGGCAATTCGGCGTTGGTCAACACCACCACGCCGAGCTTGTGCTCCGGCACCAGGGTCACGCGCGAGACCATGCCCGGCCAGCCGCCGGTATGCCACACCAGCTTGCGGCCACGATAATCGGTGAGCTGCCAGCCCTCGCCGTAGCCGGCGAAGTTCGGCTTCGCCGCGGCCAGCTCCGGCACCGAGGGCTCGAGGATCGGCATCGGCGTCACCACCGACCACATCGCCTGCTGGCGCTGGGCGCTGAACAAGCGTTGTTCTTTGTCGCCGCTGCGCGTGTATACGCCGCCGTCGAGCTGCACGCGCATCCACTTGCCCATGTCATGGACGCTGGAATACAGGCCGCCGGCGCCGGCGACGTTGGCCCAGGTCATCCGCGGCGCCGGCTGCAAGTCCTTGAAGTCGGCCTTGGCGTGGCCGCTGGCGACCTTGTCGCCCGGACGAAGCGCATCGCTGTTGTAACGGGTTTCGTCCATGCCCAGCGGACGGAAGATGCGTTGCGCCAGGAACTCGCGATAGCTCTGCCCGCTGGCTTTTTCGATCACCAGCTGGGCCACGCCGTAGAGGATGTTGTCGTAGGCGTATTGGGCGCGGAAGCCGCCGCTGAGGGGCACGTCGGCCAGGCGCCGCGCCACTTCTTCGTTGCTGTAGTCGGTGCCCGGCCAGTACAGCAGGTCGCCGGCGCCCAGGCCCAGGCCGCTACGGTGGGCGAGCAGATCGCGCAGGCGCATTTCGCGGGTCACGTAGGGATCGGCCATGCGGAACCAGGGCAGATGGTCGATGACCCGGTCGTCCAGAGCCAGCTTGCCCTCGTCGGCCAGCATCGACAGCGAAGCGGCGGTGAAGGCTTTGGTGTTGGACGCGATCGCGAACAAGGTGTGGGCGTCGACCGTTTCCGGCTTGCCCAGCTCGCGCACGCCGTAACCGCGCTCCAGCACCACCCGGCCGTCCTTGACGATGGCCACCGCGATCCCCGGCACCTCGAACTGGCGCCGCACGCCTTCGACGTAGGCATCGAAGTCGCGCAGTGGCTCCGGCAGCGGCGCCGGCTCGGCCGGTGCGGTCGCCGGCGCTGCGCCGGCGACGCCGGCGCTCAGGCACAGCAGCAGGCCGGCGCCTTGGGTCTTCCAGTCGGATCGGGGCATGGTCGGGTTCCGGGACGCGAAGCCCGCACTGTGGGCGATGCCGCGCCGCCGCGCCAGAGCCGGAACGGGCCGATGGCGAGCGCGGCATAATAGGCGGCCGTCCGCCCCTCCTCCCCCACGACCGCATGTCCGCCGTTTCTTTTCCTGCCCTGCCCGGCCTGGCCGTGATCGGCGGCGGCCCCGCCGGCCTCATGGCGGCGCAGACCGCGCGCTCGCTCGGGGTCGACGTCGATCTGTTCGAGGCCAAGGGCTCGGCGGGGCGCAAGTTCCTGATCGCCGGCAAGGGCGGGCTCAACCTCACTCACGGCGAACCGCGGCCGGATTTCGACCGCCGCTACGGCGCGCGCGCCGAAGCGATCGGCCGCTGGCTCGACCGCTTCGATGCCGATGCGCTGCGCGAGTGGGCGCGCGGTTTCGGCGTCGAGACCTATGTCGGCAGCTCCGGGCGGGTGTTCCCGCTCGACCGCAAGGCCGCGCCGCTGCTGCGCGGCTGGGTGCGGCGGCTGCGCGAAGACGGCGTGCGCTTCCACGTACAGCACCGCTGGACCGGCTGGGCCGCAGACGGCGCGCTGCGCTTCGACACGCCCGATGGCGAACTGCGGGTGCGCGCCGGCGCCAGCGTGTTGGCGCTCGGCGGCGGCAGTTGGCCGGAGTTGGGCTCGGATGGCGCCTGGGTGGCGCCGCTGCGCGAACGCGGCATCGATATCGCCGAACTGGAGCCGTCCAACTGCGGCTTCGACATCGGCTGGAGCGAGCATTTCGCCTCGCGTCATGCCGGAGCGCCGCTCAAGCCGGTGGTCGCGCATTGGCGCGATGCCGAGGGCGAACGCGCACTGCAGGGCGAATGCGTGGTCACCGCCGGCGGCATCGAAGGCAGCCTGATCTATGCCTTGTCGGCGATGCTGCGCGACGCCATCGCCGCGCATGGCGACACCGTATTGCACCTGGACCTCGCACCCGGCCGCGACTTGGACCGCCTGCAACGCGACTTCGCCCAGCCGCGCCGCGGCCGCAGCGTCGGCGAGCACCTGCGCCGGCAGACGGGGCTGGACGGGGCCAAGGCCGCGCTGGTGTTCGAAACCCTGGGCAAGCACGGCCTCGACGACGCGGCCGCCGTCGCGCGCACGATCAAGCGTCTGCCGCTGCGCCTGCGCGGCGCGCGCCCGATCGCCGAAGCGATCAGCAGCGCCGGCGGCGTGCGCCTGGAGGCGATGGATGCGCAGTTGCGCCTGCAAGGACTGCCAGACGCGGTGTACTGCGCGGGCGAAATGCTCGACTGGGAAGCGCCGACCGGCGGCTACCTGCTCACCGCCTGCTTCGCCAGCGGCCTGATCGCCGGCGAAGCCGCCGCCCGCCGCTTGCTGGCGGCCGCTCCGGACCCGTAGCAGCGGCGCCCGACGGGGACTTTCCTGCGCTCGTCGCCACGACCGCCGCACCGGCGCGTCAACGCTGTGGTCCCGGCGTGGATGCGCGCCATCCCGGCCAGCGCACGTGCGTCGCCTGTCTGTGGGTACTTGCATGGCATCGCGTCGCGTCGGCTGTCGCGGCTTACGCCGCTCCTGCAAGAACGCGGCCATACGCCGCCCCTGTAGGAGCGGCGTAAGCGGCGACTACCGCAGCGGTTCACGTCGGCGCTGCGTCCGAAGCTCGGACATGCGGTGCACCGCAGGGACCGCCGTGGCCGCCGCTCAGCCCGCGCCCTTCTCCTGCGCCTTGCCCAGGTAGAACATCGACGCGCACAGGCCCACGCCCTGCGACGTCGCCGCCGGCAGGTCGCTGCCCTGCAGCGCGATCAGCTTGATCACGTCGCCGGTGGCCTCGCTGACCTTGGCCAGAGCGATGAAGCCGGTCGGGGTGGTGCCGCAGTAGGCATTCGCCGGGGCCTTCTCCGGCGGCTTCTGCTCGATCACCCGGCGCAACTCGATCGCCTGGCTGGCCTCGACTTGCATGATCGCGCCGTAAGTCTCGCCGGCCGCGTACTGATCGCCGCCGCGCACCAGGGCGACGCGTTCGGTCTTGTACAGCGCGCCGTTCTCGCCCTTGAGCTCGAGATCGTCGATGGTCAGTTTGCCGGTCATGGCTTCGGCCAGCGGATTGCCGGGCTCGAAAGTGCCCAGCGCGACCGGGGTCAGCACCGGCGGCGAAGCGCGCGTGCCCGGATCGGCGGCCGGATCGGGCACCGTCTGCGGTGCCGGCGGCGGCGCTGCGGTGGTTTCCTGCGGGGCGGCAGTGTTGACCGGCGCGCTCTGGTTGCAGGCGGCGATCGCCATGACGGCGAACGCCAATGCGGACAGGGCGGGAAGCGAGCGTCGGTTCATCGAAAATCCTCGTTCTGATGCAAGCGCGGGCGCCTGCCATGCGCAGATCGCCCGCTCGCGGCGCGTCGTCGGGGGAGGCCGGCGCGAAGGCGCAGGCGCGACACGAACGCGCAGCCTAACCGTTCGCCCGGCGTGGCCGGGTTAATAGTTTGTAAGAAACGGTAAAAGTTGCGAAATCCGTCTAAACCGTCAAGCTGCGGCGTCGTGCAACGGCTGCAGCTGCGGATCCAGGGCGACGCGCTCGTCGAAGACGAAGCAGCGGCCGTCGTAATGGCGTCCGCCGACCTGCTCGAAATAGCCCAGGATGCCGCCGTCGAGCTGGAGCAGATTGTCCATGCCGTCGGCGCGCAGCCACAGCGCGGCCTTCTCGCAGCGGATGCCGCCGGTGCAGAAGCTGACCACGGTCGCATCGGCGAGCGCCTCGCGATGCGGCGCCAGCGCCTCGGGCAGTTCGGTGAAGTTGTCGATCGGCAGGGTCAGGGCGTCGGCGAAACTGCCGTAGCCGACTTCTTCGCGATTGCGCGTGTCCAGCAGCACCACCGGCCGGCCGGTGTCGTCGCGGCCGGCGTCGAGCCAGCGCGCCAGGGTCTGCGGCGACACCGTCGGCGCGCGTTCGCGCAGCGGCGAAGCGCCGTCGCGCCGGAACGCGATGATCTCACGCTTGAGCTTGACCTTGAGCCGGGCGAACGGCATGCCCCGGCTGCGGCTGTACTTGACGATCAGATCGGCGAAACGCGGATCGGCGCGCAACTCGCCCAGCAAGTCTTCGATCGCCTGCGCGGCGCCGGCCAGGAACAGGTTGATGCCCTCGCCCGCGACCAGCGCGGTGCCGCGCAATTGCAACGCTTCGGCGCGTTCGCGCAGACGCGCGGCCAGGGCCGGCGGGTCGGCGATGGCGACGAAGTGATAGGCGGCGATATTGACGATCATCGGCCCATTCTACCTTGCGCGCCGAATCCGCCCCGGCGGCGCGCCCGCCGGGCCGTCTTTGCCGAATCGGGCGCCGGTCCGCGCAGCCGATCCGCGAGGCTCGCATGTTCCGGCTGGGCCGAAGCTGAACGTCGCGAGAACCTTCTGCGGCATCCCCGGTCGGACTTAGGGCATGGCCGCAACGCGAATGCGCGGACCGTGCGAGAAGCCGCCGCAGGGGCGGCGGCTTCGCCCTCTCACTGCGCCAAAGGAGGCGTCTGCATGAAGGTTCAGCTCAACACCGACCACCACCTGCGCGGCGACGAATCGCTCGCCCAACACGTCGAAGGCGTGGTCGATCACAGCCTGGGTCGCTATCGCGACCAGGTCACCCGGGTCGAAGTGCATCTGCGCGACGTCAACGGCGCCAAGGCCGGCGGCGGCGACAAGCACTGCACCATCGAAGCCCGCCTCGAAGGCCGGCCGCCAGTGGCCGCGACCGAGGATGCCGACACCATGCGCGCGGCCATCAGCGGCGCGGCCCGCAAGCTGCAGCGCGTGCTCGACAGTTCGCTGGGCCGCCTGAGCGCGTAAGCGCCGCCTCCCTGCCCGTCACGTTCCGCACGCCTGGCCGGACCTTGCCGGGCGCTGCGGCCCCGGCGACCGCGAACCGGTCGTCCCTCCGGCACGCCCGTACTGCGGGCGCGCCTTTCTCTTGCCGGCACGCCCTGCGGCGCCGCGCCGGCCCTCAGCGCTTGGTGGTGATGGCCCGGCGCAGGTTGTTGCGCGCCGCCGCGTCGTAGCGCCGGTGGTAGTGGTCGCTGAGGAAGATCCGCTCGCGCTTGAGCAGCCCTTTGAGAAAACGCCGGCGATTGAGCCGGAACAACGGCCCCGGCACGTGGCCGCGGTACTCCGAGGCGATGCCGCGGTCGTAGGCGTCGAACGCCGCCGGCTCGGCGCCGAGGATGGCCATGTCGCCGTCGAGGAACAGCCGGGTTTCCTCGTCCACGTCCTCGCGCGCGATCGCGCCGTGGCGCGCGGTCAATTCGATCAGTTCGGCGACGCGATCGGCGTCGATCCCGGCCAGGGGCAGCCAACGCGCGATGTGCTCGCGCGCCAACTGCGCCGACCGCGCCTCGTTGTCGCGCCGGCCGGCCTGGTAGACCGCATCGTGGTACAGCACCGCCAATGCGACCTCCATCGGCTGCCGCCAGCCCGGGCCGGCGGCGACATCGGCGTAGTGGCCCAGCACTTCGGCGACATGGCCGAGGTTGTGATAGGCCCGCGGCGGAGTCGCATAGGCCGACTCCAGCGCCATGCGCAGCTCGTCGGGCAGGCTCAACGGCAGCTGCGCCAGCGCCGCTGCGGACAATCGCGCAGGCACGCGTTCGACGGAAGGCGGAACGGGATCGGGCATTGCGGCGACCGCACGACGGAACGGAGCCCCATCTTGGCATTTCGGCGACCGCCGCGCGCGCCCTCCCCCGCGCATCGTCCTTGCGGCGGCGGACGCGGCCTGGGCCGCGCCCGCCCCGATCTCAGTACTTCTTCTCGAAGTTGATCAGGACGCTGTGGTCGTCGTCGTTGCCGCTGCCGAACAGGCCGCGGTATTCGAAGCGCAGCGCCCAGTCGCGCTCGCCCTGCAGCACAGCGCCGAGGCCGAACACGTAGCGATTGCGGTCCAGGCCGACGACGCGCGCGCGGTAGAACGGTCCGCCGAGCATGTCGGCATAGCTCATCGTCGCGATGCTGTCGTCCTCGAAGTCGTGCTGGTACTCCAACAGCACCCGCGGCGACAAGCGCCCCCAGCTCATGTCGTAACGGTAGTCGATGCGCAGACCCAGGCTGGTGGTGGTGGTGTCGACGTCCTGGTCGCGATAGCGCAGCGCGTACAGCGGATCGCCGTGCTCGGTGTAGCCGTGCAGGCGCGCACGGGCGATGTCCAGGCGCGCGTACGGGGTCACCCGCAGGCGGTCGCGCTGGTGCTCGAAGCCGGCCGAGACCGAACCGAACCACTGCTTGCCGTCGCGCGAACCGCTTACCGTGCCGCCGGTGTCGGTAACGTAGCGGCGGGTGTCGAACGAGAGCCACTGGTAGCCGAGCAGGCCGTCGAGATAGAAGGTCTTGCCCGGGTGATAGCTGGCGTAGCCGACCAGGCTGTAGCTTTCGGCCTCGCTGCGGCTGCCTCGCTGGCCGACGTCGGTGTCGTCGCGGCCGTAGCCGACGCCGCCGCCGAGGGCGAAGGCGTCGCTGAGGCGCACGTCGGCGCCGGCGCTGATGCCGCTGGTCTCGAAATCGAACCCGGCCGAGCCGCTGCGTCCGTCGCGGTTGCCGCTGTTGATCGTGCCGCCGGTCCACAGGCCGTAGCGGGTGCCGCTGCCGGCCACCGGCGCCGGCTCGGCCAGCGCCGCGCTGTCGTCGCCCAACAGCGGCTGACGGCAATCGCTGCCCGGAGTGCGGCGCGCTTCGTCGCGGCAGCGCGAGTCGATCGAGAAGCTCAGCCCGTTGTCGAAGCGGGCGCCGTTCTCGCCGCCTTCGTGCAGGCCCTCCATGCGCCGCTGGAAGTTGCCGATCTGGCTGTTGGCGAAACGCCGCGCCGCCGAGGTCTGCGCGCCGAGCAGGCCGAGCACTTCGGCGTCCTTGGACGGATCGCTGCGCGGCGCGACTTCTATCTCGATCGCCGCCGCCGAGGTCGCATGCGCGTTGCTGATGGTGAAGCTGGCCACGGCCACGCCGGCGTAACCGATCACCGGCGTGTAGCGCAGTTGGAACCCGCCGCCGGAGCCGACGATGGCCGCCGTACCCGAACCGGCCGGGGTCAGCGAGACCAGATGGGCCGCGGTGAACGGGCCGCCGCGCGCGCCGGTGGTCAGCTCGACCACGACCGTTGCGCCCGCGACCGTGCGCACCCGCCGCGACACCGCCACCGGCACCGCGTTGACGGTGATGGTCGAGGTGATCGGCGCGGACGGGCCGAAGGCGTTGTTGAGCGTGTAGGTCAGAGCGATCGCGCCGGCGGTGTCGGCGGCGGGGGTGTAGACGATGCGCGTGCCGTCGACCGTCGCCGTGCCCGAGCTCGGCGGCGCCAACAGGGTCACGCCGGTGAACGGGCTTCCGCTCGCGCCGGTCGCCGCATCGATGGTCACCGCCGTGGTCGACAGCGTGGTCGCGGTCTGCGGCTGGCCGACCGGAACCGGCAGCGCCGCGACCGTCACGGTCACGGTCGCCGGCGCCGAGGTGCCGCCCGGACCGGTCGCGGTGTAGGTGAAACTGTCGCTGCCGAAATAGTTGGCGGCCGGCGTGTAGACCACGGCGGTGCCGCTAACCGCGGCGCTGCCGTGGCTCGGGGGCGTCGCCACCGCGATCGAGGCGATGATGCCGGTGTCGTTGGCGACCACATCGATGGTCGCCGGGACGTTGGCCAAGGTGCTGGCGCTGTCGTCGACCGCGACCGGCACCGCGTCGGCGACGACGATGCTGTAGCCGATGGTGCGGTTGTAGCCGGCATCGTCGGTCGAGCGCACGGTGAAGCTGTAGTTGCCGGCCAGCACCGGCGTGCCGCTCAGCGTGCCGGCCGAGGAGAACGCGATTCCGACCGGCAGCGCGCCGGACACGATCGAGTAAGTGTACGGCGCGATGCCGCCGCTGCTGCTCAGGCTCTGGCTGTAGGCGCTGCCGACCACTCCGTTCGGCAAGGTCGACGGCGAGATCACCACCGTCGCCGGGTCGATGCGCAGGGTCCGCACCACGCTCGCGTTCTGGCCGTTGGCGTCGGTGGCGCGCACGGTCAGGCTGAAATTGCCGTCGCTGCGCGGCACGCCGGACAGCGCGCCGGCCGAGCTGAAGCTCATCCCGATCGGCAGCGAGCCGGCCAACAGCGAGTAGCTGTACGGCGCGACGCCGCCGCTGGCGCTGAAGTTCTCGCTGTAGGCGGTGCCGGCGGTGCCGTCGGGCAGGCTCGGCGGGTCGATGGTGATGCTCGGCGCGCCGACCTGGATCACGTAGTTCTGGTCGATCGAGAACGGCGCGCCGGTACCGGTGCTGGAATCGGTGGCGCGGACGGTCAGCGAATAGCTGCCCGGCACGGTCGGGGTGCCGCTGAGCACGCCGGCCGAGCTGAAGCTCACGCCGACCGGGAGCGAACCGGCCGTCAGCGAGTACGAGTACGCCGGGGTACCGCCGCTGGCGCTGAAATTCACCGTGGTGGCGACGCCGTACGGCATCGATACCGTGCCGGCGGACGGGGTCATGCTCAGCGTCGGCGCGCCGACCGTGAGGGTGAACGATTCCGACTTCGTCGACGGCCCGTCGCCGGTGCTGCTGTCGGTGGCCTGGACGTTGACGGTGAAGCTGCCGGCCTGGGCGGGCGTGCCGCTGACGGTCAGGCTGTCGCTGCCGGTGGCGGTCAGGCTCAGGCCCGTCGGCAGTCCGCTGGCGCTGTAGCTGGCGTAAGGCGCGGTACCGCCGCTCCAGGTGAAGCCGACGCTGTAGCCGGCGCCGACCTGGGCATTCAACGAACCCGTCGGGGTGACCGTGATCGTCGGCGGAGCGACGACGATCGAGACCGTCGCCGGCGCCGAGGTGCCGACGCCGTTGGTGGCGGTGTAGGTGAAGCTGTCGGCGCCGTAATAGCCGGCCGTCGGCTGGTACGTGATCGAGGCGCCGCTGGCGATCGCGGTGCCGTGCGCCGGGGCGCTGCCGATCGCGACCGAGGTCGGCGTGCCGCCGGTGATCGACAAGGCGATCGGGGTGGCTCCGGCGTTGTAGGCGACGGAGGCCGAGACCGGGTTGGCGATCGGCGCGATGTCGGCGATCTGCAGCGTATAGCCGCGCGGCGCCGAGTTGTATGGTCCCGAGCCGGTGCTGGAGTCGGTCGCGACGACGGCGAAATTGAAGGTGCCCGGCGCAGTCGGCGTGCCGCTGAGGTTGCCGGTGCTGGCCGACAGGGTCACGCCCGGCGGCAGCGAGCCGGCCGTCAAGGCATAGGTATAGGGCGAGGTGCCGCCGCTGGCCGGGTTGAGGGCGGCGCTGTAGGCCGCACCCAGCGTGCCGTTGGCCAGAGTGGTTGCCGGCAGGGTCACCGTCGCCGGATTGATGGTGAAGATGTAAGCGCGCGAGCCGGTGTAGGGTGCGCCGGCGCCGGTGCTCTGGTCGGCGGCGATGATCATGAAATTGAACGACCCGCCCGCGGTCGGCGTGCCCGACAGAACGCCGCCGGCGCTGATGTTCAAGCCCGGCGGCAAAGCGCCCGGCGGTGCCGAGAACGTGTAGCTGCCGTTGCCGCCGCTGGCGCTCAGGGTCTGGCTGTAAGCCACCCCGACCGTGGCTGCCGGCAGGACCGGCGGATCGACGTTGATGTTCGGCGCCGCCACGACCAGGCTGTAGGCGCGGCTGCCGACGAAGCTGTTGGCGTCGGTGGCACTGACGGTGAAGTTGAAGGTTCCCACCGCGGTCGGCGTGCCGCTGAGATCGCCGCCCGTAGACAGGGTCAGGCCCGCCGGCAGACTACCGGCGGTGACCGCGAACGTGTACGGCCCGGTGCCGCCGGTAGCGCTGAGGGATTGGCTGTAAGCGACCGCGGAGGTCGCATTGGACAACGTCGGCGGGCTGACGACGATGGTCGGCGCCGCCGCGACGGTGACGGTGTACAGGCGGCTGCCGATGTTCTGCGAAGCGTCCTGCGCGGTACTGTCGTCGTCTGACAGGATGCGGAAGGTGTAGGTGCCGGTTGTAGTGGGCGTGCCGCTGATCACGCCACCGGCGCTCAAACTTAATCCCGGCGGCAGCGAATCGGGTTCGGCCTGCACTGAATAGCTGTAAGGCGCCACGCCACCGCTGCTGGCGAGGGCGGTGTTGTATGCAACACCGACAGCCATAGCTGGCAGCGTAGCGGGTGAAATCGTCGGCACGACCGTGGGAACAGCGATGCTGTAACTTTTGACAGTGCTCAACGGTGTCGGCGTGCTCGAATCGGTCACCGTAATCGAAACCGAGAAAGTACCGCGTTGCGTCGGCGTACCGCTGAAAGTACCGGACGCAAAACTCAGCCCAGTCGGCAAGGTTCCGCTCGTTTGGACGAAGGTATAAGGGTCCGTGCCGCCGCTGGCGGCCATAGTGGCATTGAATGGCTGTCCAAGGACCGGCGAAATGGTCGCCGGGGTGACGGTAATCGGCGACGTCGGCGCGCTGATGTTCACGTTGACGGTGACAAAGCCGCCTATGCCATCCCGGAAAACAAAGCTGTCGCTTGTCGCTGTATTTCCGTTGTGTGTGTAGGTAACGAGTTGGGCAAGCGGATCGGTCGATGCCACGCCATGAGTCGGAGGCGTGGCGATATTACCGATACCGCTGTCATCGGGACCGTCGCAGGCACCGGCGTCTAGGACATGAGTTCCTCCGTTCGCGACGGAGATCGTGAACGTAGTGCAGTAGATGCCGGCCGTTGCCCAGCCGGACCACAGCAACGACACCGCCAAAAGCATCAAAACAGCGCCGCAGCGCTGAAGCCGCCTCAAACCGCGCAAATGATGCGAGTTCGCGCCATGCATGCCATGCCCAACCATAGTCCAGCCCCCCGCCCCGGCCTTGGTGCGATTCCTCGCCCCCAACTGCCGAAGCTCCGCTTTGCCAAATCCGGCTTTTGCGCGCCCGTCTTGCCTGGACGACGCCCCTTTCTCGACCAGTTACGCAATTCGACGGAAAAAGCGGCCGCCTTTGCCCCGACTTTGCGTTAAGCCAAGTCATGGCGCGTATGCGCCATGGCGGCTCCGGTCGGTTGTCGCCACCGTCGCTCGACGGGCGAGCCGGCCGCGATCCGTTCCGCAATCCGACCCGAAAACGGTTCGGACGCCATCCTCCGGGGGAAGAGATGACAGAAGTATTCTTGGGACAAATCATCATGGGGGGATTCAACTTCCCTCCGAAAGGCTTCGCCTTCTGCAACGGGCAGTTGCTGGCGATCGCTCAAAACCAGGCCTTGTTCTCGCTGCTGGGGACGCAGTACGGAGGCAACGGCCAGACCAATTTCGCCCTGCCCAACCTGCAGGGGCGAACGCCGGTGGGCTTCGGCAATTCGGTCGATCCGGGTTGGAACCCCTCTCCTTACAACATCGGCGAAACCGGCGGCGTCGAGAACGTCACCCTGCTCAGTACGCAGTTGCCGACCCACACTCACGGACTGGTCGGTACCAGCGGCGCCGCAGACGTGCGCACCGCCCGCAACAATTACTACGCCAAGTCTACCCTCGACATGTACGCGCTCACCAACGGCCCGCAAGTAGCGTTGTCGCAGGCCACGCTGGGTCCACAAGGCAACACCCAGCCTCACACGAACGTGCAGCCCTACCTCGCTATCAATTTCTGCATCGCTCTGGTCGGCATCTACCCGTCGCGCAACTGACGCACCGGTCCACGCGCCGGCCCGTCCGGCTTTCTTTCAGCATCCGCGTTACGGAGTCCACACCATGAGCGAACCTTACGTCGGCGAGATCCGCATGTTCGGATTCGGCCGGGTACCCACCGGCTGGTTTGCCTGCGACGGCAGCCTCTACCCGATCTCCCAGTACGAGACCTTGTTCGTCCTGCTCGGCACCACCTACGGCGGCGACGGCGTGTCCACCTTCGCCGTACCCGATCTGCGCGGCCGCGTGCCGGTGCATTTCGGCAACGGCCCGGGCTTGAGCCCCTATGTCATCGGCCAGCGCAGCGGCGTCGAAAGCGTCACCCTGGTTTCGGGCCAGATGCCGCAACACACTCACACGGTGGTGGCGACCACACTGCTTTCCACCGTCAAGCAGCCTGGATCGACGGTGGAGTTGGGGGCCCTGAGCGGCGACACGATGTATCTGACCGATATCACCGGCCTGCCGCCGGTCCCGCAGGCAGCTGCCGCGGTGACGCCGGCCGGCGGCACCCAGCCGCACGACAACCTCATGCCCACCCTTACGGTGCAGTTCTGCATCGCCTGGGCCGGCATCTACCCGTCGCAGACTTGATACGGCGT
The DNA here is from genome assembly GCF_000336385.2 of Lysobacter antibioticus HS124. Classification (GTDB taxonomy): domain Bacteria; phylum Pseudomonadota; class Gammaproteobacteria; order Xanthomonadales; family Xanthomonadaceae; genus Lysobacter; species Lysobacter firmicutimachus. Next base: position 37,531 of record NZ_HG424534.1, read on the forward strand.
CCCGCATCGCGGGACGCACCAGCACCAGGAGCAAGACCATGTCCGAACCCTTCATCGGCCAGATCCAGCTGTTCGGCTTCAACTTCCCGCCGCGCGGCTGGGCCTTCTGCAACGGCGCCACTCTGGCGATTCAGCAGAATACCGCGCTGTTCTCCCTGCTGGGCACCCAGTACGGCGGCAACGGCCAGACGACCTTCCAACTGCCCAATCTCGTCAATCGCGCCGCCTGCGAGCAAGGCCAGGGACTGGGCCTGACCGATCGCACCATCGGCGAAACATTCGGCTCTAATAGCGTAACGCTCACTTCGCAAGAGATGCCGGCCCATACCCACCCCATGCAGATCTACAGCCAAAACGACACGACCAAGCGGCAGCCCTCGCCAGCGAATGGCAACGCCCTGGGCAGCCCGTTGGCCTCTGCATTCTTCAACGGGCCAGCCGATTCGCCCTTCCCGCCGACCGTGATCCAGCCCGCCGGCGGCGGCCAACCGCACGAGAACCGCCAGCCCTACCTGGCGATGAACTTCTGCATCGCCTTGCAGGGCGTGTTCCCCTCGTTCGGCTGACCGCAGTGCACGGGCCGACGCCGACGCTGTCGTTTCCGCCGCCGCATCGCGGCGGCCCGTGCCTGCGCTTGCCCGAGTCGCTGTCGGCGCAGGGCGTGTCCTTGCGCGCCGCGCGCGACGACGATATCGAATGGCTGCGCCTGCATTACCGCGAACGGCGCGCGGCCGAGTTCGCGCCGCTGGGTTGGCCGGCCGCGGCGCTGACCGCTTTCCTCGATCAGCAGTTCGCCATGCAGCATCTGCATTACACCCGCTACTACGCCGACGCCCAGTTCCTGATCGTCGAACGCGGCGATGCGCCGATCGGCCGGCTTTATCTGTTGCGCCGCGCGCCGGAACACCTGCTGGTCGATATCGGCCTGGCCCCGGGCCAGCGCGGACAGGGCCTGGGCGCGGCGTTGATCGGCGGCGCCCAGGCCGACGCCGCCGAATGCGGCCGCGGCCTGCGCCTGCACGTCGAGCACGGCAACGATTCGGCGCGACGGTTGTATGAGCGCCTGGGCTTCGAGCACGAGGAAGATCTGCCGACCCACGCCGCAATGCGCTGGCGTGCGCCCGCGCCGCGCGCGCACGCCTGAGGCGGGATCTCAGTTGAAGATCGCCTGATACAGGAAACCTTCGCGTTCGCGCGCCACCGGCACCAGGAAGATGCCGATCTCGCCGATCGAGTCGTGGCGCATCAGATAGGTCTGCTGCGGAAACAGGAACGAGGAGCCGTTGCGGAACAGCAGCGAAAACGGCATGCGCATCGCCTGTTGCGGGCGGGTGCTGAGCGCGCGCGCCTCGACCAGCACGAACGGGACTTCGCCGTCGTTGAGCTGCGCCGAATAGGTCTCGTTCACGTGCGAAGCGAAGTGTTCCAGCGTCAGCAGTTCCATCCCAGGCCTCCCCAAGCCGAGGCCGCATCGTCACCGCAGGCGGCGCTTGATGCAAGTCCTGCTTGCGGATTCGCGACCGACGGCGAACTCCTGCTCGGGCGCAGCGCACGTCCCGTGCGGCGCTCCGCGACACAGGTTGGCCCCGGTGCGCGATCGCCGGCCCCGGTCGCCGCCACCGCGGTCCCAGTCCGCGATAACGACGGCCGGAGCCGCCGACGGCCGGGCGTCCCTGCCCGTCCCTGCTTTCATCACTGACGGAGATGAAAGTTTTCCAACGATCGACCCGGGCAATGCCAGGTCCTGACTTGGCGCGTCCGGCCCTAGCGCGTCCGGACACAGTGCGGTGCCGCACCGGCCGCGGCATCCGCCCGGCAATGCCGGCGGGCGCCGCGGACCGGCCGACCCCGGGGATGACGCGAAACCGGCGGCGCGCCTTCGGCGCCGCGGTCGCTGCCCTCGCCGCCACGACACGGCGAGCGGCGGACCCACGGCGCACATCGTGCGCACCCAGGCCGGTTCGCGCGGTCGGCCGTGGCGCCCTGCGCCGGCGGCCGTTCCCCTACCCCTTTCCGGGGGGTACCGGTGGCCCCGGCGCGAGCACGCCGGAGCGGATGCGCGGGCCTACAAGGCCGCCACGGCGCGCGTGACCGCCGCGCCGCCGATCGCGGTCACCGCGACCACCGCATCGACGCTCGCCTCGCCGCTGTGTACGCGATAGACGTAAGTGTCGACGCCTTCGAAGCCCGGATCGGGCGTGTAGGTCGCACGGCCCTCGTCGAGCCGCACCGCGCCATGCTTCGGCGCTTCGACGATGCTGTAGCGCAGGACCGAACCGTCGCCGATCGAGCCGCGCAGCGCGACCGTGGCAGCGGCGCCATCGATGCTGTTGGTGACCAGGTCGGCCGCCGCAAGCGGGCGATAGCGATCCAGATCGCTCACGCCGCGTTCGACCGCCTCGGCGGCGCCGGCGAACGACGCGGCCGACATCGTCAGCGACGACAGCAGGGTGCTCGGGGCACCACCGGCGATGCCGACCGCGAACAGGCTCAGGCACAGTACGGCGGGCCCCTTGATACTCTTGGACAACATGCCAACTCCTTCTGGTTGAGAACGGGGGAATGCAACTCCGGACCGCGCATCCCTGCGCCTGGCGACGTTGCGGCCGTTCCTCGACCGCGCTCCCTGCCGTTTCCGGACCCGTCGCGACGTCCTGTCGCTGCCGGGAAAGCATGATCGCAAGAGCGCGTCGCAGAGGCCGAGACGGGGCGCGACCAGAGTCGGGATATTTCGATCGGCGAGGCTCGCGTTTCGATTTGCGCCGCTCGCGGCAGGACGCGGCAGGCAGGGATACGTTGCCTCGCGGCGGACGTCCCGGACCGGATCGGCAGTGTCGGCGCGAGACGGATCAAAGCCTGAGACGGCGCGGCAGCGGCAGCGCATTGGGCAAGGCCGAAACCCGTTGACCGAAACGGTCTCGGCACTCGTACGTGTCCGCTCAGGGGGGAGGAGCAACGCGAGTCGCGGCCCGCGCCCTGCGGGAAGGGTCGTCGCAGTTGCGTTGTTGCGGTCGCGGCTTGCGCCGCTCCTACAGGGGGCATGCCCCTCAGGGGTAGGTGCGACGCGAGCCGCGACTAGCCCCGCGCGGGAAGTTTCGTCGTAGTTGCGTTGTCGCGGTCGCGGCTTGCGCCGCTCCTACAGAAGGGGCATGCCCGTTCAGGGGCAGGGGTAACGCGGGTCGCGACCTGCTCCCTACGGGAAGTTTCATCGCAGTGGGGTTGTCTGCGTTGTCGCGGCTTGCGCCGCGACCGAATCGAGGCCCGCGAAGGTGCGCACGGCCGGGCGGCCGCGCGCCGGACGACTCAGTGCTCGCCCATGAAATCGCGCTTGCCGATCGCCAGGCCGTTGTGGCGCAGGATCGCGTAGGCGGTGGTGACGTGGAAGAAGAACTGCGGCAAGCCGTAGCGCACCAGATAGTCCTGGCCGCCGAAGCGGCGTTCCTTCGGCGTGCCCGGACGCAGCACGACTTCACGATCCTCCGCGCCCTCGAACAGCGCCGGCTCCAGGCCGTCGACGAAGGCCAGGGTCTTGGCGATGCGCGCCTGCAATTGGGCGAAGTCGCGCTCGTTGTCTTCGTAGGAAGGCACTTCGACATCGGCCAGACGGGCGCTCACGCCTTTGGCGAAGTCGCAGGCGATCTGGACCTGGCGCAGCAACGGAAACATGTCCGGAAACAGGCGCGCCTGCAGGTAGGCGTCCGGATCGATGCCGCGCTCGCCGGCATGCTCCTGCGCGCGCTGCAGGATCGTCGACAGGCTGCCGAGCATCTGCCGGATCACCGGCACCGAAGCGGAATACATCGAAATCGTCATGGCGAAGACCGTGGTGGGAAAACGCGCATGGTACGCCGCCGCAGCGCACATGGCTGCGGCCGGACGCAGGGGCGACGGACATTTTCCGCCGCGCCTGCCGCATCGCCCAGGGCGCCGCTTCGCCGTGCAGCGCGGCGGACCGCCCCGCACCGGCATAGGCGCGAATCAATCCGAGCGCGTACGCACGGGCTTGGAACACACCTTTCCGACGGCCGATCGCTTACCGGCCGCCCCCTTGCCGCCGGCCGCGCCGGAGCCCGCCTCGCTCATCTCCCCGGCGGTCTTGCCCGCCACGGCCCGAGTCGCGGTTGCGGCGCCGCGGCGCCGATGCGGTCGCGCAAGCGCCGCCGCCCAACGTTGCGCACCGGCGCCCTGCTCGCCCCAACTGTCGCCGGGGTTGGCCATCCGGCACCGGTCCAGCGACAGACAGCCGCAGCCGATGCATTGGTCCAGGGTGTCGCGCATCAAGCTCAAGTGAGCGATGCGCTGCTCCAGCTCTTCCTTCCATGCCGCCGACAGCCGCGCCCAGTCGGCACGGCTGGGCACGCGCGAGTCCGGCAGCGTGTCCAACGCTTCGCGGATCGTCGCCAGCGGTATGCCGACCCGCTGCGCGACCCGGATCAGCGCGATCCGGCGCAAGGTGTCGCGGCTGTAGCGGCGTTGGTTGCCTGCGGTGCGCAGGCTGTGGATCAGCCCCTTGGCCTCGTAGAAATGCAGCGCCGACACCGCCACGCCGGAACGTTCGGCGACCTGGCCTACCGAGAGCTCCATCGCCATGCTCATCGCCCTTGACCTCAACTTTGGTTGAGGTTCTATGCTGCGCCGCAAGTCCAAATCGGGTCAAGCCATGGCCGCCGCCGAACTCCGCAACGCCGTCTCCGCCTCGATACCGCAGGTCAAGGCGGTGGTGTACGACCGTCATGGCGATGCCGAGGTGCTGCGCGCGATCGATTTGCCGATGCCGCAGGCGGGTCCGGGCGAAGTGCGGATCCGGGTGCGCGCGGCCGGCGTGCGTCCCGGCGACATCGCCCTGCGCGCGGGCCGCGCCGCGGCGCCCGGCGGATTTCCGCGCCGGCTCGGCAACGAGTTCGCCGGGGTGGTCGATCAAGTCGGCAGCGACGTCGGCGACCTGAAGATCGGCGACGAAGTGCTGGGTTGGGCGGTGGCGATGAGCTATGCCGAAGTGCTGACCGTGCCGGCCGAACAGGTGGTGCACAAGCCGCCGAGCATGTCCTGGGCGGTCGCCGGCGCGCTCGCGGCGACCGGCCAGACCGCGCTGGCGGCGCTGCGCGCGCTGCGTTTGCGCGCGGGCGAGACGCTGCTGATCCACGGCGCCGCTGGCGATGTCGGCAGCGTCGCCGTCCAGTTGGCCCGCGCCTGGGGCCTGCGTGTGGTCGGCAGCGCCACGCCCGCCGATCACGATTACCTGCGTTCGCTCGGCGCGCTCGCGATCGGCGAAGACGAGGCCGGGTTGGCGCAGTTGCGCGCCGTAGCCCCGGGCGGCGTCGACGCGGTGTTCGATGCGCTCGGCGGCGCGCCCCGCCCCGCTTGGCTGGAACTGGGCGCGCCGGCGCAGCGCATCGTCAGCCTGCGCGGCGCGTCCCGCCTGCGCCGCCAACGTCTGCTCTCGTTGCGCAGCGAGCGCAGCCGCGCCGGCCTGACCGAACTGGTCGGCGCGCACCTGCGCCATGGCCTGCTGGTGCATGTGCGCGAAATGTTTCCGCTGGCCCGCGCGGCCGAGGCGCACCGCGCGGTCGAGCGCGGTCCGGGGCGCGGCAAGGTGGTGTTGATGGTCTATCAGAACGCAACGACGGAGTTGTTCGCATGAATCACGACGGATCCCTCTCGCCCATCGCGGCAGAGGAAGCGTTCGACGCCCCTGCAGGGTTCGGGACCGCTCCCTCGGGATCGCGGCCGTTGCCGGGAGGGGCTGCGGCGGCGGTCCCCGGCGAAGCGGAACTGGCCCAGCGGGCCGGGTCGGCCGTCGCCGAAGCCCCTCCCGACAGCGGCCGCGGCGGACCGGGGCTGTTCGCGCCGGCGTATCGCGCGTTGACCGCAGGCGCGGTCGCCCTGGTCGCCCTGGTCGGGTTCGAAGCGCTGGCGGTGACCACCGCGATGCCGACGGTCGCCCGATCGCTCGACGGCCTGTCCCTGTACGCGCTGGCCTTTGCCGGCACCCTGGCCGCGAGCGTGGTCGGCATGGTCGCGGCCGGGCCTTGGGCCGACGCGCGCGGGCCGGCGGCGCCGCTGCGCCAGGGCATCGCCTGGTTCGCGCTCGGCTTGCTGCTGGCCGGAGCCGCGCCCTCGATGCCGTGGCTGATCGCCGGACGGGTGGTCCAAGGCTTCGGCGGCGGACTGATTTCGGTGGCCTTGTACGTGGTGGTCGGGCGCGTATATCCCCCGCAGCTGCACGCGCGCATCTTCGCCGCGTTCGCCGCGGCCTGGGTGGTGCCGGCGATCGTCGGCCCGGCGATCAGCGGCGCCATCGTCGAGAGCCTGGGCTGGCGCTGGGTGTTCCTGTCGGTGCCGCTGGCCGCGGCGGTGGCGGCCTGGCTGGTGTTGCCGGCGCTGCGCGGGCTGGGGCCGAGCGCGGCCGCGGCCGCGATCGCGGCGATGCAACGCGCGCGGATGGCGTGGGCGTTGCTGGCCACCGCCAGCCTGCTCGCCCTGCACTACGGCGGCCAATTGCGCGACGCCACCGCCTGGCTGTGGATCGGCGCGGCGGTCGCCGCCCTGGCCGCGGCCGCCTCGCGCCTGCTGCCGCCCGGCGCGTTGCGCGCCAAGCGCGGGCTGCCGACCGTGGTCGCGCTGCGCGGCCTCGCCGCCGGCGCGTTCTTCCTGAGCGAGGCCTATATCCCGCTGCTGCTGGCGCAGGAACGCGGACTGTCGCCGACCTGGGCCGGGCTGGTGCTGACCCTCGGCGCGATCGGCTGGTCGACCGGTTCCTGGTTCCGCGGCCGCGCGCCGGCCGACGCCGATGCGCGGCGCTTCCTGCAGGCCGGCATGGCCCTGCTCGGCCTGGGCGTGATCGCGATCGGCGCGCTGGCTTGGGCGGCGACGCCGCTTGCGCTGGGCATCGCCGGCTGGGTCCTCGCCGGCTTCGGGATGGGACTGATGTACCCCACCCTGTCGGTGTTGATGCTGGAATTGTCGCCGCCGGAACGCCAGGGCGAGAGTTCCTCCGCACTGCATCTGGGTGATGCCATCTTCACAGCCACGGCACTGGCGATCGGCGGCTCGCTGTTCGCCGCGCTGCTGACCCGCTCGCACCTGCTGGCGTATCTGTGCGGGTTCGCGATCGCTGCGGCGCTGGCGCTGCTCGGCCTGGGCCTGGCGTCGCGGGTGCGGGTCGCAACGGCGCCTTCAAGCCGGTAGAAGCGGCACTCCCGCGGATGTCCTTCGGCCTCGAGTCGGGACAAGCGCTGCGACGCGCGCAAGCGCGGCAGCCGAAGCAGATGCATCGCCCCTGCGAGAACGACGACACGGCTTCGATGGCGGCGCTTTCGCCGTTGTCCGGTCTGCGCGTCGCGTGGTCGCGGCCTGCGCCGCCCTACCCCTGCTGCGCGGCGGCCTGGGCGCCGCGGCGCGGCAAGGGACGCTCCTGGGCCAGACGCTGGTACAGCGCCACCACCTGCGTCATCAGCCCTTCGGTGCTCCAGGCGCGGGCGTCCTGCGGCCCCGCCTGGGACAATTGCGCGCGCAGTTCCGGCGAACGCAGCAATCGCGCCACGTGGCCGGCGAACGCATCGACGTCTTCGTCGCTGATGAGGGCGCTGCGCGCATCGCGCAGCACCGTCGCCGTACCCATTACCGCGGTCGAGACGATCGGCACGCCCAGCGCCATGGCCTCGATCAGCACCAGGCCCTGGGTCTCGGTCGGCGAGGCGAACACGAAGGCATCGCCGGCCCGGTAGGCATCGAGCAGGGTCGTGCGCCGGTCCAGGTTGCCGAAGAAACGCACGTTCGCGTCCAGGCCGTATTCGTGCGCCAGACGCTTGAGGCGCGGCGCGTCCGGCCCTTCGCCGGCGATGATGAACATCAGCCGCGGAAACTCGGCGACCAGCCGCCGCGCCGTCTGCAACAGGAACGCGATGTTCTTCTCAACCGCCAACCGGCTGACCGTGACCAGGGTCGGCCGATCGGCGGCGATGTCGTGGGCGATGCGGAAACGCGTACCGTCGCCGCGGGCGAATTCGCTCAGGTCGATCCCGGTCGGCAGCACCGTCGCCGCGGTGGTCACGCCGTAGCGGCGCAGCACTTCGGCCATCTGCTCCGAGGGCACGATCAGGTGATCGACGCCGTGGCAGAGCATGCGCGACAGGCGCCGGGCGACGAAGCGCAGCAGCGGCGCGGGCGCCCACGGCAGGTAGTGGCCGATGTATTCCTCGAAATAGGTGTGGTAGGTCTCGACCGTCGGCCGGCCGGTCAGCTCGGCCAGGCGCACGCCCATGCGGTGGGCGCGGAACGGCGTGTGGACGTGGATCACGTCCCAATGCCGCGCCGCCAGCGCGGGCATGATGCGGCGCAGCTCCGGCGCGCGGATCAGCCGGTCCTCGGGGTCGAAGAAGATCACCCGCGAAGCCAGCCGGATCAGTTCGAACTCGTCGCTGTCGTGCTGCTCCTGACCGCTGCCGGGCCCGTAATCGGGCGCCACCACGGTCACCGAATGCCCCATCCTCGCCAGCGACTGGGCGAACGTGCGGATCGAGGTCGACACCCCGTTGACCCGCGGGAAGTAGACGTCCGACAGCATCAGGATGTTCATCCCGCCAGCCTAGCCTCCGCCCATGACCGAATCGTGGCGGCGGACCGGGCGGCCCGCCGCGCCCGCTTCAATGCCCGGCGCGCCGCTCGAACACCAACGGCGTGGCCAGGGGGCAGTCCGGGTGCATGCGGTTGAGCGCATGCACCGCACCGGCGACGCCGGTCATCAAGCCCGGCGTGAATGCGTCGCGGGCGCGGCTGCCGACCGCGCCGCGATGCTCCTCGATCGCCGACACGATCTGCATGGTGTGCTCGGCCGGATCGCCCCAACCGCCGTCCGGGTCCAGCCGTGCGGCGCGCGCCAGCAGCTCCCACAGGGCCAGATCGCCGTGGCACAGGGTATGGCTGGCGCCCCAGCCGAAGCCGCGCGCGGCCTGCGCGGCGCGACGCAGATCGCGCAGATGGCGCGCGTCGCCGGTGAGTTCGTACAGGTCGCAGGCGGCCAGGCCGATCCCGACGCTGCCGTGGCACCAGGCGTGCAGGAACTGGTCTTCGTCGGCGATGCGCGCATCGCGCCAGCAGCCGGCGCGGTCGTCGTACAAGCCGTCCTCGAACGCGAAGGCGCGTTCGGCCAGGGCCCGCCAGCGGGCACGGTCCTCGGCGCTGCCGGCGGCGCTGTGGCCGATCCGGCTCAGCGCCCAGCCGATACCGCTGGCGCCGTGGGCGTAGCCGCCGATCGGCGCGTCGAAGATCGTCGACGGCCAGCGCGCGCCGCGGTCGTCGACGATCGCCTGCGATTCCATGAACCGGGCCGCGCGCGCCGCCAGCTCGCGCCAGCGCGCGTCGCCGCTGGCGTCGGCCAGTTGCAGCAACGGCACGATCGCGCCGCTGGCCCCTTCCAGCAGATCCAGGTAACGGTCGGCGTCGAAGCCGGCCGCATCGAGGGCCTGCGCGCGTTCGATCGCCCATTCCAGCATCTGCGGCCGTTGCAGCAGATCGTGCAAGGCGATCCAGGTCCAGATCTGCGCGCCGTAGCCGATCATGCCGCCGACCGTACTCGGGCTGTCGGCCTGCTCGATCGCGCGCACCGCGCTCAAGGCGCCGTCCAGCGCCGGCTCCAGGCCTTCGACCGGATCGGCGCGTCCCGCGCGGCATTCGTGCAGATAGCCGGCCAGGCTCAGCGCGACACCGCCCAAGCCGGTGTACAGGTCTGCCTGCAGCGGCCGGGTCACCCAGCCGGTATCGCCGAGCACCGGGCTGATCCAGGTCACGCTGCCGTCGTCGCCGTACACCGCCAGGCGCAGCAATTGCCCCACCGCCTGCGCCGCGGCCGCGCGCCGGCGCTGGTCGAGCCGCTCGGCGTGCGGATGACGGGCGACGATGTCGGCGCGCACGCGCTCGTTCTTGCCCAGTCGCTGATTCAGATCGACCGTGACCAGGGCGCTGCGGATGGTCAGTTCCTCCAGTTCGACCCGCATCCGCCGCCAGCGCTGCAAGGTCTCCTCGATCCGCGCCGGGTCCAGCGGGGCGACGAAGATCGGCACGTCGCCGATGCGCATGTCTTCGATCTCGCCGTCGATCTCGTGCGCCGACGAGGGCGCGATCGGCAGGGCGACGGCGTTGCGGCGCAGAATGTCGCGGGCGCGCTCGATCGCTTTGGGCTCGTCGTGCAGCGAGGCCGGATGCCAGAGCATGCGCATGATCTCGACATAGGCCTGGGTCGGCCGGCGGATGTCGCGCGCCGGGCAGCCCAGGAAGCCGCGCAGCAGCGGCTCCAGCGCGCCCTCGGCATCGAGCGCGCGCAGGCGCGCGGTGGCCTCGACGAATCCCTCGCTGATCCGGTCCCAGAACCGGGTCACCTCGGGATGGGGGCTGGGATGGTTCTGCGACTGGCCGAAGTCGGTGCTGACGATCTCCAGCCGCGCGCGCGCCGTGCCTTCGTCGGCGATCGCCGGCATGCGGATCTGCGGTTGTTCGCCGGGCAGCGCGCCGGCGGCGGAGATGTCGACGCCGCCGAAGCCGAGCACCGGCGCGCGGAACGGCACGATGCCGGTGCGCAGCACCGACGTGCGGATCAGTTCGGAGGCCAGATCGAAGGCGCGGCCGCGCGCCGAAGGCGGCGTATCGACTTCGATCGCGAACAGGCTTTCGACGTCGATCGCGACCGGCACCGGCCCGGCCGCGATCAGGTTTTCCTGGTGCAGGTCGGTGCCGCCGAGCAACTGCATCGCCGCCAGCCAATGACCGAGATTGCGGTAGAACGTGCCCAGTTCGGCGTCGCCGTCGCAGTAGCGGTGGTCGACGAAGCCGGTCCAGCCGTAGTCGCCGCAGTCGAGCGCGTACGGCACCCGGATCCGCAGCGGATCGTCGCCGAACACGCGGGCCAGGAACGCGTCCAGGGCCAGGTCGATGCGCAGCGATCGCGGCTTGTACATGATCCGGCCGCCTTCGAAACCCAGCCGGACCACGGTCTGGCCGCCGGCATGGCGGTCGCCCTCGCCCGGCTGCACCGCGAGCAGACGCCCGGGGGCGCGGCCGAGCAGTTCGCCCAGGCGCTCGCGGTCCTGCGCGATGCGTGAGGCCAACGCTTCCAGCGCCAGGCGCTGCAGCTCCAGGGTGCGCTGCAGGCGCGCATGCAGGGCCGGATAGCGCCGGCGCAAATGCGGGTCGAACTCCGGCTGCAGCGCCAGGGTGATGAACTGCTGGAATTGCTCGACATCGTCCTGCGCCGGCAACTGCCCGCCCAGGCGTGCGGCATGCAACTCCAGCAGCAAGGTGCGGCTGAGCTTGAGCCGCGCATTGTCGTTGAGGGTCTGCGCGCCGACTTGCCGCAACAGCGCGATCTCGTCGCGGTCCAGCTTCGGCGCCAGGCCGGCCAGGGTCGCGTCCAGTCGGGCGCGCGGCTCGGCGGTGAAGGTTTCGATGATCGGAAGGAACGACTCGCCGTTGCTGGGTTCGCTCATCGTGTCGGTGCGTCCTGCGGAATCCACGGAACCGCGGGCTGGCGCGGGCCGTTCGCGTTCGCGGGATCGGCGCCGGCGCAGGCTGCGGCGGAGTTCGGCGGGCGGCAGGGCCGGCCCGCAAGATCGGACTCGCTCCCGGCTCGCGCCGGGAGCGAGTCCGCGCTGGCTCAGCGTCTGCTCAGCAGCAGTAGCCGCCGCCGGAAGCGCTGCAGCTGCTGCAACGGGTCAGCAGCGGCAGAGTGGTGTCGGTCAGCGCGGCTTCGGTCGCGGCGACGCCTTCGACGTACAGCGGGCCGGCCGGGTTTTCCGATTCCGAACCGTTCAACCAACCCGAAACGATGTCTTCGATCTGCATGAACCTCTCCTTGTCGGTAACAGACGTTCAGCGCTGGATCAGCAGCACTGGCCGCCGCCGGAAGCGCTGCAGCTGCTGCAACGGGTCAGCAGCGGCAGGGCGGTGTCGGTCAGCGCGGCTTCGGTCGCGGCGGCGCCTTCGATATACAGCGGACCCGCCGGGTTCATGTCTTCCGAACCGTTGAGCCAGCCCGAAACGATGTCGTCGATCTGCATAAACCTCTCCTTGTTCAATACATGATTGGAATCGGTGGCGGCCCGCGCCGGGATGCCGGCAGACGGGCCGATTCCGATCGGTGACGGCGAACGTGCACGGAGTCGTTGCGGACGGCGGAGCGAGCCTCATCGGCTTCGGACACCGTCCCCTGGCAACTCCGCGCCGACACGCTGCGCGCTCGCCCGCCCTCGTGTCAACTGTCAGTTCGATTATTGCGCCGCACAAGAAAAGCGTCGCGAACGTACGCGAAGTCGGCGAAAATCCGTTCGCACCGCCGTAGTGCCCGTTCATCGCATTCCGGCCCCTCTCCGTCCCGCGCATTCCGCGATAACTATCACGCTTGCCGCCCTCGCCGCCGATGTCCGACCGCTTGCAATCCGCCGCCGATGCCGCCCCCGATGCCGTCCCCGCGCGCAAGCGCCGCGGGCCGCGGCGCGCGCTGTACGGGGCGGTACTGATTTGGGCCGTATCGGCGATCTGGCACTCGTACAAGCCGCTGCCGGAAGGGGTGAGCGCGCAGCATCCGCTGCGCGCTGCGCGCGATGTCGCGTTGCTGAGCGACGTCACCTGGGTCGATGCGGACGGCACACGGCGCAGCGAACAACGGATCTTCGACGAAAGCCTGCGCCTGATCGGCCAGGCGCGGCGCGCCGTGGTCGCCGACCAGTTCCTGTTCAACGATTTCGCCGCCGCCGACGGCGAACGCCATCGCCGTCTCAGCGACGAACTCGCGGCCGCGCTCATCGCGCGCAAACGCGCTGTGCCGCAACTGCATGCGGTGTTGATCACCGATCCGATCAACACCGTCTACGGCGGCCGCCGTGCCCCGCGCCTGGAAAGTTTGCGCGCGGCGGGGATCGAGGTGGTGACGACCGATCTGGGTCGCTTGCGCGCACCGAATCCGGCCTGGTCCGGGCTATGGCAGCTGTGTTGCCGCTGGGCCGGCAACGACCCCGACGGCGGCTGGCTGGCCAATCCCTTCGGCCCCGGCCGGGTCACCCTGCGCAGTTGGCTGGCGCTGTTCAACTTCAACGCCAACCACCGCAAGACCCTGGTCGTCGACGAAGGCGACGGCTGGACCGCGTTGGTCGCCTCGGCCAATCCGCACGACGCCAGCAGCCGCCACGGCAACGTCGCTCTGCGCTTCCACGGCGCGGCCGCGCTCGACGTACTGGCCAGCGAGCGCGCGGTGGCGCGGATGTCCGGCGCGACCTGGCCGCAGGGCCTGCCGCAGGCCGCGCCGCCGCCGACCATCGTCGACGCCACCCTGGCGCCGCGCGTGCAGCTGCTGACCGAAGCGCGCATCCGCGACGCGCTGATTGCCGCGATCCAGGGAGCGCGACGCGACGAGCGCGTCGACTTGGCGGTGTTCTATCTGTCCCACCGCGGCGTGATCGATGCCCTGATCGCCGCCCAGCAGCGCGGCGTGCGGCTGCGCGTGCTGCTGGACCCGAACGAGGACGCGTTCGGGCGCAAGAAGAACGGCGTGCCCAATCGCCAGGTCGCCGCCGAACTGCATGCGGCCGACGTGCCGCTGCGCTGGTGCGACACGCACGGCGAGCAGTGTCACGCCAAACTGCTGCTCAAGCGCGGCGGCGACGGCCGGATCGAGCTGATCGCCGGCTCGGCCAACTACACCCGGCGCAATCTCGACGACTACAACCTGGAGAGCAGCGCGCGGATCTTGGCCGAAGCCGATGCGCCGGTCGCGAGCGAGGCTCTGGCGTATTTCGAGCAAAGCTGGGGCAACGGCGACGGCCGCCGGATCAGCACCGACTATGCCGCTTACGCCGACGATTCGGCGCTGCGGCGCCTGTGGTACCGCTTCGGCGAAGCCACCGGGCTGTCCAGCTACTGACCGCTCCGCGCCGCATGCTGCGGCGCAACGTGCCCGATCGGACGATGGCGCCGTCGCCGCGACGGTGGCCCACTGCGGTCGCGCCGGCCCCGGTTCCGGCGCAGGAGCCGATCGCATGTCCGTATCGCCGCATCCGCCCGCGCTTGCGTCCCAGCGCCCCTCGCCGCCGCGCCGGTATCGCCGCAGGCGCATCGCCTCGCTGCTGCTCGCGGCCTGGGCGGCGCTGACGGTCCTGTCCGCCGCGGCATCGACCGAAGTCGTGGGCTTCGGCAGCAACCCCGGCAATCTGCGCATGTACCGGTACGTGCCGCCGGGCTTGCCGGCCGGCGCGCCGCTGGTCGTAGCCCTGCACGGCTGCGCCCAGAGCGCCGCGTCCTACGATGCCGAAACCGGCTGGGAGATGCTCGCGCAACGCTGGGGTTTCGCCTTGCTGCTGCCCCAGCAGCAGAGCGCCAACAACGCCAACGCCTGTTTCAACTGGTTCGAGCCCGGCGACACCGCACGCGACCAGGGCGAGGCCTTGTCGATCCGGCAGATGATCGAACGCATGCGCGCCGACCACGGCAGCGCCGCCGACCGAGTCTATGTCACCGGCCTGTCCGCCGGCGGCGCGATGACCGCAGCCCTGCTCGCCGTCTATCCGGATCTGTTCGCCGGCGGCGCCGTCGTCGCCGGTCTGCCTTACCGCTGCGCCACCGGTTCCTCGGCGGCGTTCGCATGCATGTCGCCGGGCACCGACCTCAGCCCGAAGCAATGGGGCGACAAGGTGCGCGCAGCCGGCGCGCACGCCGGCCCCTGGCCGATTGTCTCGATCTGGCACGGCGACGCCGATTACGTGGTGCGACCGATGAATCAGGCCGAGCTGATGCAGCAGTGGACCGACGTGCACGGCATCGACCAGGCCGCCGACGTGCAGGACACCGTCGCCGGTCATCCGCACCGGGTGTATCGCGACGGCGCCGGGCGCGCGCGCGTGGAGACCTACGCCATCGTCGGCATGGGCCACGGCACGCCGGTCGATCCGGGCAGCGGCGAGACCCAGTGCGGCACCGCCGGGGCATACGTGCTCGATGCCGATATCTGCTCCAGCTACTACATCGCCCGTTTCTGGGGCTTGGACGATCTCGACCCGAACCCGCCGCAAGTCGCGCTGACCGCGCCGTACGACGGCGCCCAAGTCAACGGCCTGGTGACTCTGAGCGCCGAGGCCGCCGACGACGTCGGCATCGAGCGCGTCGACTTCCTGCTCGACGGCGCGGTGATCGCCACCGACCGTCTGCCGCCCTACCAAGCGCAATGGAACAGCGCCACCGCCACTAACGGCGCGCATGTGCTGCAGGCGCGCGCCGAAGACATCGCCGGCAACCAGGCCGGCTCGCCGCCGATATCGGTCACCGTCAGCGGCGGTAGCGACGGCCCGCCGCTGGTCATGGAATTCGTCAACGAAGACGCCAACGACGGCTACGTCAAAGCCAACGCCGACGGCAGTGCCGCCGCAGTGGGCGCGCTGGAAGCCAGTTACGGCCTGGCCGTGGGACGCGGCAGCGACGGCAAACACAATCGTAGCGTGTTGTCGTTCGATACCTCCGCCCTGCCCGACGGCGCCACCGTGCTCGGCGCCACGCTCAGCGTCGGCTTCGGCAGCGCCTACGGCGATCCGTGGAGCCAGCCGGCCGGCAATCGTCTGCTGATCGACGCGCGCCGGGGCTGCTTCGGCGGCTGTACGATCGAAGCCGGCGACTATGCCGCAGCCGCCGATGCGTCCGCGGTCGCCGAGTTGGCGCGCTTCGGCGGCGGCCGTCAGACCAGCACCCCGTTCGACGCCGCGGGCCTGGGCGCGATCGACCGCGCCGACCGCACCCAACTGCGGCTGCGCTTCGAGCAACCGCCCGGCGCGACGAACTACCTTTGGATCGAGCGCGGCGCCGGCGCCAGACTGCGGGTGGAATACCGGCCCTGAGCGGCCGCGGAGGACGGCCGGGACGCGCCCTCGCCCGGCCGACGTTCCATGACCCGGGTCGTAATCCGGTCTCGCCGGCCGCGACGCCGATACCGTATCGTGTGCGCATGGACGAGCTCCGATACCTGCGCGGCTACGGCGAACGCGTGCTGACCCAGGTCCGCGCGCTGATCGATGCCGGCCGTCTCGGCGAAGTGCTGCGCAATCGCTACAGCGCGGGCCACCAGGTCCGCGACGACAAGGCGCTGTTCGAGTACGTGGTCGCGATCAAGGACCGCTACATGCGCAAAAGCGACCCGCTCAACAAGGTCGTCTACGACAACAAGCTGCATGTGGTGAAGCATGCGCTAGGCACCCACACCGCGGTGTCGCGCGCGCACGGCGGCCGGCTCAAGGCGGCGCGCGAGATCCGCATCGCCACCCTGTTCCGCGATGCGCCGGGCGAGTTCCTGGAGATGATCGCGGTGCACGAGCTGGCCCACCTCAAGCATCGCGATCACGACAAGGCCTTCTACCAGCTCTGCGCCCACATGAGCGCGGACTACCACCAGCGCGAGTTCGATCTGCGCCTGTACCTGACGCAGCTCAAGTTGAGCCAGCTCGCGCCGGCGGAGCGCGGACCGCACGCCGCGACCGGCGACGACGCCGCCGCTCAGGCCGCCAAGGGCGGACGCCCGTAGTTGCTGGCGTAGGCGTTCTCCACCCCGGGCAGGATCTCGACGATGGCGAAGTAGCGGTCCCAGAACGGGGTTTCGCGCAAGGCCTCGACCACCAGCTCGTAGGCGTGATGGCTGCGCGCGTCCCACTGCCACAGATCGGTGACCCGGGCGTTGTAGAACTCGATGTCGTAGAAGCGCAACCGCACCTGATCGCGGTGCTGCTTGAGGATGGGCTCGACGTGCTCGGCGAGCAGACGGAAGCGCGTGTCGATGTCGAAGCCCAGCCACTCCGGCTGAGTCTTGACCAGCATGAACACGGTCAGGGGATAGCGCTGTTCGGTGTCGCTCATGATCGCCTCGTTGGCGTTTCGTGGAAGTCGCGGACACAATATGAGCGATTGCTCATATTCACTACTCGCATCCCGCCATGCCCGTCGCGCGCCGCCGCACCAGCCTGAAACCACGCAAAATCCCCCGTCAGGAACGCGCCGCCGATACCGTCGCCGCGATCCTTGAAGCGGCGGCTCGCATTCTCGAGCGCCACGGCCTGCGCGGCTACAACACCAATGCCGTGGCCGAGCGCGCCGGAGTCAGCATCGGCTCGCTGTACCAGTACTTTCCCAACAAGGACGCCTTGACCGCCGCGCTGATCGAACGCGAAACGCAAACTCTGCTGGCCGACCTCGCCGCGGTTCCGGCGCAAGCCGGCTACCGCAGCGGCATCGTCGCGTTGGTGCGGGCGGCGACCGCGCACCAGTTGCAGCGGCCGGCGCTGGCGCGCTTGCTCGATTTCGAAGAGCGGCGCCTGCCGCTGCGCGAACGCGATCTGCGCGTCGACCGCGCCGCACAGGACTGCGTGCTGGCCCTGCTCGCCCGTCCGGACGCGCCCGCGCGGCCCGGCGGCGGTGGCGCCGCGCCGGAGTTGCTGGCTCTGGACACCATCGCGATCGTGCGCAGCATCGTCGACGGCGCCGGCGAGCGCGGCGAAACCGACGCCGCCGCCCTGCAGGCGCGGGTGTTGCGCGCGGTGTTCGGCTATTTGGGCGCGCCGCGCCGGGGCACGGCGGCCGGGTGAGCGCGGCGCGGCGTTCAGAGCGCCGATTCGCTCTCGCCTTCGTCCTCGCGCACCATCAACAGGGCGATCAGGGTCAGCGCGCCGGCCGCGGCGAGATAGAAGCCGACGAATTCCAGGCCGTAGCGCTGGGCCAGCCAGGTCGCCGCGTACGGCGCCAACGAAGCGCCGAAGATGCCGGCGAGGTTGAACGCCAGCGAGGCGCCGGTATAGCGCACGGCGGTCGGGAACATCTCGGCCAGAATGGTGCCGAGTGGGCCGTAGGTCAGGCCCATGATGCCCAGGCCGAGACCGAGGAAGATCAGGGTGCCGGGCACGCTGCCGGACGAGAACAGCTCGGCGAAGTACAGGCCGAACAGCACGATCGCGCCGGTCGACAGGATCATCGCCAGACGCCGGCCGCGCCGGTCGGCGAACACCGCCGACAGCGGAATGGTCACGGCGAAGCAGACCACGCCGCCCAGCTGCAATTGCAGGAACTGCTCGCGCGTATAGCCCAATTGCGAAGTACCCCAGCTCAGCGCGAACACGGTCATCAGGTAGAACAGCACGAAGGTCGCCAAGGCGGCGAAGGTGCCGGCGATCAAGGCGCCGGGATGGTGCGCCAGCACTTTCAGCATCGGCAGGCGCACGCGCTCGTGCTGGTCGATGGCGCGCTGGAACGCCGGCGTCTCGCTGATCCGCAGGCGCACCCACAACCCCACCAGGACCAGGACCGCGCTGGCCAGGAACGGAATCCGCCAGCCCCAGGCGAAGAACGCCGCATCGCCCATGGTGCCGGTCAGCAGCAAGAAGATGCCGGTCGAGAGAAAGAAGCCGATCGGCGCGCCGAGCTGCGGAAACATGCCGTACCAGGCGCGCTTGCCCGGCGGCGCGTTTTCGGTCGCCAGCAACACCGCTCCGCCCCACTCGCCGCCCAGGCCCAGTCCCTGGCCGAAGCGGCACACGGCCAGCAGCGCCGGCGCGAGGATGCCGATGCTGTGATAGGTCGGCAGCAAGCCGATCGCCACCGTCGACAGCCCCATGGTCAGCAGCGCCGCGACCAGGGTCGCCTTGCGGCCGATGCGGTCGCCGAAATGCCCGAACACCGCCGAGCCGATCGGCCGGGCCAGGAAGGCCAGCGCGAAGGTCGCCAGCGACTGCAGGGTGGCGGTGTTCGGATCGGCGGCGGGGAAGAACAGCTTGGGAAAGACCAGCACCGCCGCGGTGGCGTAGATGTAGAAATCGAAGAACTCGATGGTGGTGCCGATCAGGCTCGCGAACAGCACGCGGGAGGCGGACGGGGCAGCGGGTGCGATCGCGACGGCGCTCATACGGGTTCCGGGCGGGGGACAGTCCATACATACCCGATCCCGGCCCCATCCGGCAAAGCCGGGCGCTGGCCGTGCGCGCCGCGATACGGCATGGTGAAGCTCCGCCCCCGCGTTCGCCGTCGTCGAGCCGCCTTCCATGAACGATCCCGCCCCCATCCGCGTGGCCCTGATCGGCTATGGTTTCGCCGGTCAGACTTTTCATGCCCCCCTGATCAGCGCCACGCCCGGCCTGCGCCTGGAGCTGGTCGGCTCACGCGATCCGGCCAAGGTCGCCCACGGACTGGCCGCCCGCGGGCTGCCTCCGGTGGCGGTGGTCGAAGACCCGTTCGCGGCAGCGACCGATCCGCGCGCCGAGCTGGTGGTGATCGCGACTCCGAACGCCAGCCACGCGCCGCTGGCGCGCGCCGCGCTGGACGCCGGCAAACACGTGGTGATCGACAAACCCTTCGCGCTGGATCTGCGCCAGGCGCGCGAGCTGAGCGCGCTCGCGCAACAGCGCGGGCGACTGCTGTCGGTGTTCCAGAACCGGCGCTGGGACAGCGACTTCCTCGCTGTCCGCGGGCTGATCCAGGACGGTCGCCTCGGCGAGGTGCTGCATTTCGAATCGCATATCGACCGTTACCGGCCGCAGGTGCGCGAGCGCTGGCGCGAACAGGCCGGCGCCGGCAGCGGACTGTGGTGGGACCTGGGGCCGCACCTGGTCGATCAGGTCTTGCTGGTGTTCGGTTTGCCGCACCGCGTGTCGGCCAGCCTGGCGGTGCAGCGCGACGGCGCCCAGGTCGCCGACTGGGCGCACGTCGTGCTCGAATACGGCCGGCGCCGGGCGATCCTGCACGCCAGCATGCTGGTCGCCGGCGGCAGCGCGCGCTTCACCGTCCACGGCCAGCGCGGCAGTGCGGTCAAGACGCTGGCCGATCGCCAGGAAGCGCAGTTGCTGGCCGGGATGCGCCCGGGCGCGCTGGAGTGGGGGCGCGACGAAGACCCGTTGATCGTCTACGACGACGCCGGCACGCATCGGTTGCCGGCGCCGGCCGGCGATCAGGGCCGCTACTACGCCGGCATCCGCGACGCCGTGCTCGGACGCGGCGCCAATCCGGTCACGCCGGCGCAAGCGCTGGCGGTGATGGCGGTACTGGAAACCGCCGAAGCCGCTGCCGCGCACGGCCACGGCCTGTCGCTGCCGCTCAGCGACGCCGAACGCGCGGCCTTCGCCGCCGACGCGATTTCGCCCTGAAGAAAATCTTGACGCCGGCGCGCGTCGCGCTTGCCGGCTGCGACAACATCGCGCAACCGCGGAAACATCCCGTCAACGCCGCGCCAACGCCGCGCAACCGCGGCCATCGCGCGCGCCGATGCGGACGCGGCCAATTTCGACTGCATCGCAAATCGCGCAAGCCGATTCCGCGGCTGCGACTAGTGCGCGAAACATCAAGGTTCGCGGCGGCGCGCATTCATAGGCTGTAGCCGCCACCATCACGCCAGGGATGCGGCGTGTTCGCCCCTGCTCCGTACCGGTCCCCGCCCGGTCCGGCCTTGTCTGCACTTGGCGCCGACGCCATTGCGTCGGCGCACTCGCGGGACCGATCGCCGCGGCCCACGCGTTCGCGGCGGGACTGTTTCGCCACGCCCCTCCTCGCATACGACTCAAGGACAAGGACATCGACATGACCACGCGCCCAATCCGCACCTCCCGCCGTCTGCGTTTCGCCGCGCTCGCCTGCGCGCTCGGGGCCGCCGGTTTCGCGCCCGGCGCGTTCGCCCAGAGCAGCGAAGTGGCTGCCGCGAACGTACGCGCCTGCGCCGCCAGCGGCATCGTCAGCGTCACCGTGCTCGGCCTCACCACGTCCCTCCCACTGCCTTGCACCGGCGAGGCCCTGCGCAGTTCGCCCGGCCGCGACGATGGGTCGGCCGCCTCGGTCGACCTCAGCCTGCTCGGCATCGTCGGCCTGCTGAAAATCGGCGCTGCGCAACAGCAGGCCATCTACACCAACGCGCCGGGGGCGACCGCGCTCGACGGCGCCTCGCAAGCCGCGGGGCTCAGCCTGGTGCAGGACCTGATCACCGTCGAGGGGGTCAGCGGCGAGCTGTCCTGCGACTCGCTGTCGGGCGACAACGTCGTGAAATGCAACGCCGGCACCCGGGTGGCGCGCATACGCGTGGCCGGTGGCGATCTGATCAACCTGCCGGCACCGATTCCGCGCAACTTCAGCCTGCCGATCGGCGGCAGCCTGCGCCTGACCGTGCTCGGCATTCCGGTCGAAGTGCCGCTGAACGGCGTGCTGACCCTCAACCGGTCCGCCGTGTCCGGGGTCGGCACCCGCAACGTGTTCGTCGCCCATCAGCCGGTGCAGCTCGGTGTCGAGGGCCGGGTCAGCGTCGCCGGTCTGGGTTTGGTCGGCGTCCGCGTGGAAGCCGCCACGAGTTCCTCGGCCGTGAGCATCGGCGCCACCCGCGCCGTCGCCGGCGTGCGCATCGACGATCTGTAATCCGGCCGCGCCCTTTCTGCGCGCGGCGCAGGAAGGGCGCTCGCCGGGACGACAGCGTCCGGGCCCGCGACGGCTGTCGTGGACCGTTGCGTTTTTCCGGTCGCGGCTTGCGCCGCCCCGCCAGCGCCCCTCCGCTGCGGGAGCGACGGAAGCCGCGACCTTTCCGTCCGGGCGGCCGCCCCGACCGCCCCGACCGCACCGCAGCGACGAAACCGGGCGGCGTCGCGGCTGGCGCCCGCAGACCGGCGCCGATGGCTGCCCGCGTCGTCCGATCGCGGGCCATCGCCTACCCTGGGCGACCGGGCGCGCAAAGCGCAACCTGGATCAATCCGGCCCGCGCAGACTGCCCGGACACGACGCCAACGGAGTTCCGCTTTGAGCCGCCGCAACACGTTCGAGCAGTACAGCGCCCGGATCGAGAAGGTCGTCGCCTTTCTCTCCGACCGTCTCGATCAGCCGCTGACCCTGGCCCAACTCGCCGACGCCGGCCATTTCTCGCCGTTCCACTTCCATCGCGTCTACCGCGGCCTGATGGGCGAGACCATCGCCAGCACCCAACGCCGCCTGCGCCTGCATCGCGCCGCGGCGGAGCTGATCGGCAACCGCCAGCCGATCGCCCAGATCGCCGTCCGCGCCGGTTACGGCAGCGTGGCGGCGTTCACCCGCGCCTTCGGTGCGGTGTACGGCGATGCGCCGGCGGCGTTCCGCAAGCGTCGTGCCGCCCTGCCCGCCCTGCCCGGCGCGGCCTTCGACCCGACTTTGGAGACGCTGATGTACACCGCCCAGATCAACACCCTCGCCCCGATCCGCGTCATCGCCCTGCCGCACCGCGGCGACTATCAGACCATCGGCCAAAGCTTCCACGCCCTCTACGCCTGGGCGGGACCGCGCGGACTGATGCGCCCGGACGCGCGCGGCATCGGCATCTACTACGACAGCCCCGCCGATACTCCGGTCGAACAGTTGCGTTCGGAGGCCTGCATCAGCGCCTCCGGCGAGATCGAGCCCGGCGAGGGCATGCGCCGGGTCGAGATCGCCGGCGGCCGCCACGCGGTGGTCGTGCACACCGGGCCCTATGCCGAACTGCAACGCGCCTACGACTGGCTGTTCTGCCAATGGCTGCCGGCCAGCGGCGAAGAAGCCGGCGATGCGCCGGTGTACGAGGAATACCTCAACGACCCCTCGCAGCTGCCGCCGGCGGAGTGGAAGACCGCGATCTGCCTGCCGCTGAAGTGAGCTCGCAGCGGGCGCGCCGGCGCGCGCCCGCTGGCGGCGGCGGGGTTCGCCGCCAGGCGTCCGCCGCCCCTGCCCTGAGCGGCGCCGCCGCGTGCGCCGCGGCGTCTTCAACTGGAACTTACATCCGCGCGGCTACCGTGGGCGCATGAGGATTCCCATCCCGGCGCAATCGCGGGAACTCCCGCGATGAGCGCGCAGTGCGATTACAGCTTCGGTATCGAGGAAGAATTCTTCCTGGTCCGGCCCGAGACCCGCCAACTCGCCGCGCAGGTGCCGGCACGCCTGCTCAAGCGCGCCCGCGCCCAGCTCGGCGAGTCGATCGAAAGCGAATTGCTGCAGGCGCAGATCGAGATCGCCTCGCCGGTGCTGTGCGACATCGCCCAAGCCCGGCGCCAGCTCGGCGAGTTGCGGCGCGGACTGTCGGCGTTGGCCGGCGAGCACGGCCTGGCCCTGCTCGCCGCCGGTACTCATCCGCTGGGGCTGTGGCGCGAGCAGATCGAAACCGACAAACCGCGCTACCGGCGCCTGGTCGAGGATTTCCAGATCGTCGCCCGGCGCAGCCTGGTCTGCGGGTTGCACGTGCACGTGCAACTGCCCGACGATGTCGACCGGGTGCAGGCGATGAACCGGGCCATGCCCTGGCTGCCGCTGTTCCTGGCGCTGTCGACCTCCTCGCCGTTCTGGGACCGGCTGCGCACCGGGCTGATGAGCTATCGTCAGGCCATGTACGACGAATGGCCGCGCACCGGCATTCCGGACTTCTTCGCCGACGAGGCCGCCTACGACGCCTTCGCCGCGGTGCTGGTGCGCGCCGGCGCGATCGCCGACGCCGGCTCGCTGTGGTGGGCGATCCGGCCCTCGCCGAACTACCCGACCGTGGAGCTGCGCATCGCCGACGCCTGCACCCGGCTCGACGACAGCCTGGCGATCGCCGCGCTGTATCGCTGCCTGATGCGGCATCTGTCCATGCGTCCGGGCGACGCGCCGCCCTGCGACGCCGCCCTGCGCCGGGTCATCGACGAAAACCGCTGGCGCGCCAAGCGCTTCGGCCTGCAGGCGCAGTTCCTCGACGAACGCGGCCGGACCGAGCCGGCCCTGACCCAGTTGCAACGCTTGCGCGAGCTTTGCGCCGAGGACGCGCGCGCGCTGGACTGCGTCGAGGCGCTGCGGACGCTGGACGCGATTATCGAGCGCGGCACCAGCGCCCATGCCCAACTGGCCTGCTATCGCGAACAGCGCGAGCGCGGCGCCACTCGCAGCGCCGCACTGCGCAGCGTGGTCGACTGGCTGCTGCACACCACCATTCCCGAGCCCTGACCCGAACGCCTCATCGCACCGACATCGCCATGAACGCCCCTGCCCGAAAACTGCTGATCGGCCTGTCTCCGCGCCTGATGCGCAACTTGCCGCCGGAGTACGGCTTCCGCAACAAGACCCTGCAGTACCTGGAGCAGTCGATGGCGCACTGGGTGATGTCCAGCGGCGCATTGGTGACGATGATCCCCACGGTGGACGCGCTGGGCGAGGTGCAGGCCAGCGATCTGTCGGTGTGCGACTACGCCAGCGCGCTGGACGGGCTGATCCTGCAGGGCGGCGCCGACATCGACCCGCAGGCCTACGGAGAACAGCCCAGCGAATTGCTGATGACCACCGACCCGGATCGCGACCGCTTCGAACTGAGCCTGCTGCGCGCCTTCGTCGAGGCCGGCAAGCCGGTGCTGGGCATCTGCCGCGGCATGCAGCTGATCAACGTCGCCCACGGCGGCAGCCTGTACCAGGACTTGGTCGGCGGCGGCGCGACCGGCGACCTGCACTACATCCCGGCGCGCTACGACGAACACGCCCACGCGCTGGATCTGCGCCCCGACGGCTGGCTGCAAGCGTTGTATCCGCAGCACGGCCAGGCACGGGTCAACTCGATCCACCACCAGGGCATCAAGGCGCTGGGCGCCGGCCTGGAGGTCGAGGCCTGGTCGCAGGACGGCATTCCCGAATGCATCCGCGCCGCCGACGGCGGCTTCGTCGTCGGCGTGCAATGGCATCCGGAATTCCACGACCGCCGCTTCCCCGATCTGTTGCCGGGGCGGCCGCTGCTGATGGCCTTCATCGAGGCGGCGCGCGCGGTGGAGCGCGCGAACGCGGCCGCATCGGGGTAGGAGCGGCGCGAGCCGCGCCCCCACCGCCGCGGTGCGCGAGCGTCGTGCGCGAGCAAGACGCAATCGATCGCTATCGCCCGAATGCCCGGGCTTCGGCGGCAACGCTGTCGAAAGCCGCGGCGCTGGGGCGCGACTTGCGTCGCTCCTCCCTCCACGTTTCGCTTACACCGCAGCGGTCACCACGATCTCCACCCGAAACTTCGGGTTGGCCAACGGCGCCTGCACGGTCGCGCGCGGCGGTGCCTGGCCTTCGGCGACCCAAGCGTCCCAGACCTCGTTCATGCCGGCGAAGTCGGCCATGTCGGCGAGGAAGATCTGCGCCATCAGGATGCGGCTCTTGTCGGTGCCGGCGCGGGCCAGCAAGGCGTCGATCGAGGCCAGGGTTTCGCGGGTCTGGCCGGCGATGTCCAGGTCCTCGCTATCGGGCACCTGCCCGGCGAGATAGGCCACGCCGTTGTACACGGCCATTTCCGACAAGCGCGGACCGACGTCGAATCGCTGGATCATGCTTCACCTCGCTGGTGTGGGGCGGCCATTGTGGGGCAAGTCGCGGCGATGGGGGCGAAGCACATTTTGGGGATTGGGGATTGGGGATTGGGGATTGGGGATTGGGGA
>NZ_HG424535.1 GCF_000336385.2 Lysobacter antibioticus HS124
CTCTTGAGTGCAAACCTCATTCGCGAGTCTGGCGCTAGCGAGGTTTCGCGGCCGAGCCCCCCGATGTACCTAAGCTGAAGGAAGGACCCGCAATTCTTGCCGCTCGTCGAATGATGAGCAGCGCACTGCGAGGCGACCGCGCACAACGGGGCCACATGTAGGCATTCGCGTTTTCGCGTGTATGGGAAGGTCGGGATACACCATCACAACCGTCACGACCATCACAGCGAAGACGCGAGCTAGAAGCCCGGCTTTCGGGCATGCTGATGTAGATAAGAATCAGGACGACGACGGCATGCGGAAGAGGATGACCGGCTTACTAGTGGTTGTAGCTGTTGCAGTGATACTAGTTGCAACGTTAGGTGGGCGCTCGCGCGATGGCCTGGAGTCCAAAGATGCGGCTGTCCCCGCGCGAGCGGCCGACAAATATGACGCCACCGAAAGTCCATCTTCTGTGGCGAGGTCTCTTAGCGGCATAAGCGAGCAGCGAAAGCGGAAGATCGTCACTGCTGCTTTCGCTTGTCAGAAGGCCGACTTCTTTCGGCGGCAGGCGGAAGCCGTGGGTGGGGCCAGAGGCGGCAATGCGCTGCCAGGACTGTCGGAAGTCCAGCGGCGGTACTTTCAGGAAGCCGAGAGTGTTTGCGCCTCCGATCCAGCAGCGCGGACCGCCCCCGTCGATGACTTCCTCGCCGATCTAGCCCAAGGCGGCAACATGGCGGCGGCGTCGTGCTACCTGGCCGGTGGTATCCGCGAGCGCCGCCATGGCATCGCTCCTCCCGACAACCCTAGATATCGGCAGCTCGCCCCGGTTCTTGTCGAGAGGGGGGTAAGGGCAGGTAGTTGGGCAGTGGTCTCCCAAGCCTCAGCGATCAATTCGCTTCGAAGCGCGGGTAGTCCTTATATCCATCTACCGCCGCCTGATCTGATCGCCAACTACCGATACACCAGGCTCAAGCAAATCGGCGCCGTCGATAATGAGAAGCTGGAGCTTGACGCCGTATTGACTGATCTTGCGAAGGCACTTCCAGAAGCTGCCGTAAAGAAAGCCGACAAAGAGGCGGAGGAATTGTTCCGTAGCCACTTCACCAAGAGCGGACCTTACCGCTATCGAGACCAAACGCTTTGTGACTCCTTTTGACGAGCCGGATGCGGGAGTTCTGTTTTCTCGCTAAGTTCAAAGTCGAGATACACCATCACAATCGTCACGACCGTCAAAGCGGCTGCGCCTGACCCGACCTTCTCTTTCCTGCGTGTGGCGCCAGGTCCGGATAGACCATCACAACCGTCACCATTGTCACGGCACCGCGAAGACGCTTGAGTCGTCGCCGGCTTGGCCACATCGTTCTTGCCAGATCACTACGGCAGGAAACGACATGAAGAACGCGAGTCGCAAGCAACCTCAGCGCGCAGTGCGGGCGACCACGCTGCGCGATAGTCTTGAGGCGAAGCTACTGAAGGTCTGCGCCGATATCGGCTGGATTTGCGGATGGCGGAAGGACCGACTGGCGCCAGCGCCGCCGGCACGCCGGTCGTCGCGCAAGCGGGTCATGCTCGGCCGCGCGCTGGCGGCCGAGGAAAGGGTGCAGGAAGACGAAGCGTTCCTTCCCATCAAGGCTGCGCTCGTATCAAGCGGGCGAGCCGCTCACATCCAGACCGGGACAGCACCCGAGGCAAGCGGTCTGGCCGACTTCACCGTTGACCTTCAGGGAGGGCTTGCGAGGTTGCGGCGCATGGAGATCGGCGCAAGCGAAGTCGCTGGAGCGCTTGACTTGATTGGCGCGCGGCCGCAAGACCGAGAACTGTAGGTGGCGGTCGGCGCTGTAACAATGAGCTACCCAAGCACTGCAAAAAAGAAAGGCCCCGTTGCCGGGGCCTCTATTGATGCTCGCTCAGTGGTAAGCATCAAAAATGATTGAGCATCTTCGGCAAACGAAAGCCTTGTTCACTACTTGGCGCGAGGGAACAGGAGCTTTCGAAGCTGTATTAAAGCCCGCGGACTGGGAGAGGCTGCCTGATCATTCGTAATTTCGAGTCTAAGAAGGCCGTTCTCCTGACGAACTGTAAAGTCGCCGTTCGCCGATAGAACCTCCTTAGACGTTGCTCCCGAAAGGCCGAAAAATTGTTCGGACAGCCACATCGGAGAACCCAGGGCCTCTATGAAGCCTTGATGGAGCACTCGTCGCCCTGGGTTTCCGGATATATCGATAATTGTTCTTTCCAGCGGCGGCGGCAATCCATTCGATGTCGAGGGAAGATGCTGGTACGGCACATCCCGTGCGATGTATTGCAATGGATCGGAGGCGTTCTGCCAATAGTCATATTCAACATTAACTACATAGGCTTGTACGAACTGGCCAGCTCCCTTTAGAGCATGCAGCCAACTGTCCCAATCCGTTTGGGCAGCTCCGCGCACCCGAATGGCGTCATGCGCATACGCACCCACAATCGTCAGATCAAATTCGTAAGTATTGCCCTGAACGTTGAAATGCTGCCCTGTCCCCGACGGAATCATGTTTTCGACATCGTGGATCGCAATGATCTGCCCGTTAACCGTATAAGTGCTTTCACTAGAATTTTCTCTAGAAAGCTGGGCTAAGATCCGCAACCATGCCTCTTTCGCGCTAACACTTCTTGCAGAAAAAATGATTACCAGCTCTTGGTCCAGTTTCATCATGGATACTCCGACACGACCACAGTCACGCCTCGCGACTGACCATAAGAGATTAGGGGTGCAGCGGCGGAAGCGCCGCCCGGTTGGACGCGCAAATCCAAAACCATAGTTGCCGGCATGTTATCAACGGTGTGCCCCAAAGCAAGTTCTCGTATATGGTCTTTCATGCGCCCCATCCAAGATGCTCCGTTTGTCTCTACCGACTTAAGGCTGACTAGGACTTTACCAAGCTGAAAGTCAACAAGGGGAAAGTAGCCGCGACCCAGCTGGCCAATTCTGAACCATCCATTGTACTGCGATAGTGCCAGTGCATCTTCAATAGCCATGCCCCGCGCGCCAGGGCTCAACTTCCACACATCCGATGCCACGTGGCAGGTGGCCGCGGTCGCTGCGGTGGCAGCCGTTGTCGTCGCCGCGTTGACAGATGTGCCCGAAATGACCTCAGCGCTGGTCACCGCAGCGGAGTTTAACTGCGGCAGATAGGGCAGCAACCTTGGAAGTACGAGAGCCGCACTGCCGCCGCTCACCGCAAGCGCACCGCCCGCGGCCATTGCACCTACTGCATAGCCCTGACCCGCGCTCGGGTTCTCCCACCAGACTTTGTGGCCGCCGTTGTTTCCGGAGAACGGAGCTTCGAGTCCAAGTGGATCACTAAGTGCTAAGGGACGACTAGCGACGTAGCCGTAGGTACTTATCCCACCTTGCAGCCCGATCGAATCGCTTTGGGTGTAACGGCCAGCACCAGAATCATAGTCGCGAAAATAGTTGTAATTCAGCCCCGTAGCCGCGTCGTACCGCTGCCCCGGGAAGCGCAGGTCGAACACGAACGCGGTGCCGTCCTGGTCCGGGTCTTGGTTCGGGGTGTCGTTGCCGAAGGCTTCGCCCTTGGCGTTCCAGCTCCAGATGGCGACGTTGCGGGTGGCGTCGATGACGGTGCGCGGGGTGCCGAGGTGGTCGGGTTGGACGTAGTGCAGTTTCTGCGCGGTGCCGGCGCCGGCGAGGACGCCG
>NZ_HG424536.1:0-73629 GCF_000336385.2 Lysobacter antibioticus HS124
CCAGCGCCGCTGAAGCCGCGGCGCCCGCCTTGCGGCGGCGCGCAAGCGCTCAGGTGGTGCCGTGGTGCTTGCCCTGCCAGGGTTTGTACCAGTCGCGGATGCGGCGCATGTCGGCTTCCATGTCGTCGCCGAGATGGAACTCCTGGCCGATCCCGATGACTTTGTCCGGGTAATGGAAATAGGCCGGAATCACCGGCACGTCGGCGGCCTTGGCGATCTTCCAGAAACCGGCCTTCCAGCGCTCGACCACTTTGCGCGTGCCTTCCGGGGCGATTCCGAGCCAGAACTTCTCGGCGCCGCGGATCATCGCGGTGGCCTGGTCGATCACGCCGTGCGCGGCGCTGCGGTCGATCGGGATCACCCCCAGCCGGCGCAGCAGCCAGCCCAGCCCCGGCACCCGGAACAACGACTCCTTGGCGATGATCTTCACGTCCAGGCCGAGCGCGGCCTTGGCGGCGAAGCCCCACACGCCGTCCCAGTTGGACGAGTGCGGGGCGCCGATCAGCACCGCGCGCGGCACGTCGGGAAACTGGCCGACCATGCGCCAGCCGCCCAGGCGCAGGATGCTGCGGCCGATCCAACGGGTCAGACGGTTGGGCGGAACCCGCGGCGCGTTCGGCGGCAGCGGCAGGACGACGTCGTCCGTGGCGGTTCGGTCGGCAGGCATGCGCGCGCGGCTCTCCTTCAATCCCAACTGCGTTGCGAACGCTCGCGCTTGGTCGCGCTGCGTTCGCGCTTGGCCCCGAGCCGGCGCTCCTTGGCGGCGCGGCTGGGCTTGGTGGCGATGCGCGGCTTGGGCGCGCGCAAGCCGCTGTCGACGAACGCCGCCAGACGCTCGCGCGCGTCCTCGCGGTTGCGTTCCTGGGTGCGGAAACGCTGCGCGCTGATCACCAGCACGCCCTCGCCGGTCATGCGCCGGTCGCGCTTGGCCAACAGCCGCGCGCGCACCGCCTCGGGCAGGGTCGGTGACTGCGCGACATCGAAGCGCAGCTCCACCGCCGTGGCGACCTTGTTGACGTTTTGCCCGCCGGGGCCGGTCGAGCGCACGAAGCGTTCGACCAGCTCCTGTTCGGGGATGGTGATGGACTGGGCCGTCATGCGTTCCTCCGCGGGCGATTGTAGACCGGCGCGCGACCGCGCCGATGACGTCGCCTTGGCGTTACCGGCCGGTACCGCAGCGACTGCGACCGCTGTCGTTGACGGGGCCGGAACGGAGGGGGACCATGCCCGAACCGGTCGATGGAGGACATCCGCATGAAGCGCCCCCTGCTGTTTTCGCTGCTCGCGCCGGCCCTGGCCTGCGCGCTCGCCGCCCCGGCCTGGGCCCAGTACGACCCGGCCAACGTCGACGCGATGGCCTCGCCGCGCGCCCAGCAGCAGATGCGCCAGTCGGCCCAGGCGGTGGCCGAAACCATGGTCGGACGCCGCGCCAACGCCACCGACCAGCGCGTCCTGGACCAGTACATGAGCCAGCAGAATGCACTGGCGCGGCAGCTGCAGAGCGCCGCCCATGCCGCCGGCGGCGCCCTGCCCGCCGGCTACGGCACCGCGCCCGCGTACCTCGAGGCGGGCGACGAAGGCTATGCCAGCCTGCCCCACGACAGCCGCGACGGCGAGCTCAGCCCGTCCGAGCTGCAGGCCCTGACCCGGCTGGCGCAAACCCCGGAAGGCCGGCGGGTGATGCAGCAGCTGAGCCAGCAGGGCTACGACGTCGGCAACCGCGGCGCGGCCTACGGCTACGGCAGCGGGCCGGCGCAGAAGCCGGGCCGGGTGCTCGGCCAGGCCTTCCTGCTCGACCTGCTCAACGCCGCGCACAACTCCGCGCTGCGGCCGAAGGTCATCTACAAGGACGGTTCGCGGCCCTGATTCCGCCGCGGGGCCGGCAGCGGCCAGCCGCCTGCACGCCTGCGGCGCCGACCCCTCGTCGCACGCATTGACGCCGCCGTGCGCGGCGCCGACCATGCCGGCTTCTTTCATGGAGGAAGCCCGATGCGTCTGTCCCGCCCCCTGCTCGCCGCGGCCCTGTCCGCCGCGTTCTGTCTTGCCCCGGCCCAGGCCGCGCGCCCGACCGACGCCCAGATCGACCAGCTGATGGAGTCGATGAACTACGAGCGCATGAGGCGCGAGATCGTGCAGCAGATGCGCGGTTCGGCTGAAATGATGGCCCAGGCCGCCGCCGGCGATCAGCTCACTCCCGAACAGCGCGCCAACCTCGCCAAGGCGATGGAAAAGCAGATGGCGTCGGTGGAGAAACTGCTGGAGTGGAAGCAGGTCGCGCCGATCTACCGCAAGGTGTACGGCGACGTGTTCGAAGCCGCCGAAGTGCAGGCGATGATCGATTTCTACCGCACCCCGGCCGGCAAGAGCATCCTGGAAAAGATGCCGCTGGCGATGGGCCGCACCATGCAGGAAATGCAGCCGCTGATGAAGCGCCTGTTCGAAGACATGCAACGCGATCTGCAGCGCGACATGCAGGCGTTGATGCTCGAGTCCGGCGATCACGCCGGCCACGATCACGGCCACGAGCCGGTCCCGGCGCCGTATGCCCCGCCGGCGCCCCCTGCGCCTCCGGCCCCGCCGAAACCGTCCAAGGGCGACTGAGCCCGCGCCGCCTCGCTCAGCCCGACGGCGGCGCGTCCAGGCCGAACAACGCCAGCGCCTTGGCGAACTCGGCGTCGACCCGCGCCGACGCCTCGATCCGGCGCCCGTCCGCCGGATGAGCGAACGCCAGGCGCTGCGCGTGCAGCAGCATGCGATGGATGCCGAGCATGCGGAACTGGCGGTTGTGGCGGCCATCGCCGTGGCTGGTGTCGCCGATCAGGTGATGCGAGAGGTGCTTGAGGTGGCGGCGGATCTGGCGGAAGCGCCCGGTCAGCGGCTGCGCCCGCAACAGCGCGTAGCGCGAGGTGGGGAATCCGGCCGAAGGCAGGTCCAGCTCGGCCCGTGCCAGCACCCGGAACCGCGTCTGCGCCGGCTTCTTGAGCGGCTTGCCGGGGCCGCCGTCGAGGTCGTGATCGACCTCGAACGCGTCCTCGCCCGGCCAGCCGCGGCACACGGCCAGATAGTCCTTTTCCACCTCGCGCGACATCAGCACCTTGCCCAGGGCCGAAGCCGTCTCGCGCTCGAACGCCAGCAACAGGCAGCCGCTGGTGGCCCGGTCGAGGCGGTGGACCAGGAAGATCGGCCGGCCGAACTGCTCGCGCAGGCGGTCGGCGACGAAGTCGGTCTCGCCGCGCGCCAGCGCGCTGTCGTGAACCATCAGCCCCGCCGGCTTGTCGATGACTGCCAGGACCTCGTCGGCGTACAGCACCGGTAGTGCGCTGTCGGCGGCGGCAGGGTTCGGAATTGCATCGTTCATGCGGCCGGGCATCGCCTCGAAAGTGTCCGGCGGCTATTTTCGTCTATTGCGTCCGGCGCTCCCAGCCCGGCGCCGTTCACAGGAAGCTTTCATGACGCCGTTTCTGCCTTCGCCCCGCCCCGCCCTGCTCGCCGCCGCACTGGCCCTGGCCTGCGCCTTCGGTCCTGCCGCAGCCGCGCCGGCGCCGTTGCCGGCGGGCGTGCAGGCCGGCCCCTGCGTCGAGGGCATCTGCGAATACCGGCTCGGCAACGGCCTGCGCGTGCTGCTGTTCCCCGACGCGAGCCGGCCGACGGTGACCGTGAACCTGATCTACCGGGTCGGCTCCAAGCAGGAGAACTACGGCGAAACCGGCATGGCGCACCTGCTGGAGCATCTGCTGTTCAAAGGCACGCCGACGCATCGCGACATTCCCGGCGAGATGAAGAAGCGCGGCATCGGCTTCAACGCCGAGACCTCGCTGGAGCGCACCAACTACTACGCCAGTTTCCCCGCCAACGATGCCACCCTGGACTGGCTGCTCGGCCTGGAAGCCGACCGCATGGTCCACTCCGACATCGCCCGCAAGGACCTCGACAGCGAGATGACGGTGGTCCGCAACGAAATGGAGAACGGCGAGAACAGCCCGGCCGCGGCGCTGGTCGAACGGGTGCGATCGACCGCCTACCTGTGGCACCGCTACGGCAACAGCACCATCGGCGCGCGCAGCGACGTCGAAGGCGTGCCGATCGAACGCCTGCAGGCCTATTACCGCGCCTGGTACCGGCCCGACAACGCGACCCTGGTGCTGGCCGGCCGCTTCGACCCCGCCGCGACCTTGGGCTCGATCGCGCGCCGCTTCGGCCCGATCGCGCGTCCGGCCGAACCGATGCGGTCGTTCTACACGGTCGAGCCGGCGCAGGACGGCGAACGCGAAGTCACCGTGCGCCGGGTCGGCGACATCCGCCTGCTGATGGCCGCCTACCACATCCCGGCCGCGACCCACGCCGACGCGGCCGCGCTGGCCGTACTCGAAGACGTGCTCGGCCACGTGCCGGGCGGGCGCCTGCACAAGGCCCTGGTCGAAACCGGCCTGGCGGCCAGCGCCGGCGGCGGCGCCGAACAGATGCGCGACCCGGGCTTGTTCAGCGCGATCGCGGCCTTGCCCAAGGACGGCGACGAGGCCAAGGCCCGGCAAGCCCTGCTCGACCAGCTCGAACAGATCGCACGCCAGCCGGTCACCGCGGCCGAAGTCGAAGCCGCGCAGCAACGGCTGCGCAACGGCTTCGAACTGGCCTACACCAACGTGTCCTCGGTCGCGATGGGCCTGTCCGACGCGGTCGCCAGCGGCGACTGGCGGCTGTACTTCCATCAGCGCGATGCGCTGGACAAGGTCACCGCGCAGGACGTCAACCGGGTCGCGCGCGACTATCTGACCGCCAACAACCGCACCTTCGGCCGCTTCGTGCCCAGCCAGACCGCGCAGCGCGCGGCGATCCCCGCCGCCCCGGATGCTGCCGTCCTGCTCAAGGACTACGTCGGCAAGGCCGCGGTCGCGGCCGGCGAGCATTTCGATCCGACTCCGGCCAACATCCAGGCGCGCACCGAAACCGTGGTCATCGACACCGGCGGCGGGCGCTCGCTCAAGCTCGCCCTGCTGCCGAAAAAGACCCGCGGCGGCACGGTCAGCGTCACCGCCTCGTTCAATTTCGGCAACGTCGACGCGCTCAAAGGCCGCGAAGTCGCCGGCAGCGTCGCCGGCGCGCTGATGATGCGCGGCGCGCAAGGCCTGAGCCGCGAGCAGATCGACCAGCGCTTCGATGCGCTCAAGACTGCCGCGCGCGTCGGCGGCAGCCTGCAGTCGGCGCGCATCGACCTGACCACCCGCCGCGAACAACTCGCCGACGCGCTGTCCCTGGCGGCGCAGGTGCTGCGCACGCCGACCTATCCCGATGCCGAATTCGAGCAGTACCGGCTGCAGGCGATCACCGGCATGGAAGCCTCGCGCCAGGAGCCCGGCAGCATCGCCGGCCTGGCCCTGGCCAAGCACTTCGACCCGTGGCCGGCCGGGCATCCGTTGCGCGCGCTGAGCCTGGACGAATCGCTGGCCGCGCTCAAAGCGCTCAAGCTCGCCGACGTGCGCGCCTTCCACCGCGACTTCTACGGCACGGCCGAAGGCCAGATCAGCGTGGTCGGCGATTTCGACCCGGTCGCGCTCAAGCGCCAGTTGCAAAGCCTGTTCGCCGATTGGCGCGCGCCGCAGGCGTTCGCGCCGATCGCCACAAGTTACACCGCGGTCGCCGCCGAACAGCGCCGCTTCGAAACCCCGGACAAGCCCAACGGCGTGTTGCTGGCGCGCGCCAACCTCTCGCTGAAGGACACCGATCCCGACTACCCGGCCCTGGTCGCAGCCAACTACATCCTCGGCGGCGGCACGATCAAGTCGCGCCTGGGCGACCGCATCCGCCAGCGCGACGGCCTCAGTTACGGAGTCGGCAGCGACATCGACGCCGACGCCAGCCGCGACGGCCGCGACGACGCCGGCAACTGGTCGGTGGAGGCGATCGCCGCGCCGGAGAACCTGGACAAGGTCGAACGCGCCATGCGCGAGGAAATCGACCGCCTGCTGCGCGACGGCGTGCAGGCCGACGAATTGCGCGATGCGGTGTCCGGCCTGCTGACCCAGCGCGAACAGGCGCGCGCCTCCGACGCCGCCATCGCCGCGGGGCTGGCCGGCAATCTGTTCTACGGCCGTACCATGCAGTTCTCCGCCGACTTCGACGCCGCGCTCAAGGCGCTGACCGTCGATCAGGTCAACGCCGCGATCCGCAAGCACCTCAAGCCGGACCAGCTCAGCGTCTACCTGGCCGGCGATTTCGCCGCCGCGGCCAAAGGCGGCTCGCCGGCGAAGGCTCCGGCCACGGGGGCGGCATCCGCGGCCGGCGATGCCGGCGCGGGCCAGTAAGCGCGGCCGGACGCCGACAGGCCGTGCCGGGTGGCCGGCGGATGCGCGCTCGGCTACGGACGCTCGCGCCGCGGCCGGCGAGCTCGCAGTCGCGGCTCGCGCCGCTCCTACCCCGCGCGCATCGTCGTCCGCACCCGCTCTATAGCTTCCCTTTGAAAAGGAAGCGGAGGGATTCAGGTTGCCGTTGCTGCTGCCGCGCCCTACCCGCCGCGCGGCCGCCGCGGCCATGCCGCCAGCAGGGCCCACAGGCCGCCCAGTCCGGCGATCCAGGACGAGGCCGGGATCGACCAGAACCTCGGCCCGCCGGACTCCATGCCGTACAGCACCGCCGCCACGATTAGCAGGCCGGTGCCGAGAATCGCCGACACCGTGCGCCGCACCGCATCCTGGATGCTGCGGTTGAGATCGATGATGTCCTGCGAGCGCATCTTCAGCTCGTGCTCGCCCGAGACCTGCTGGTTCAACCAGGTGTGCAGCAGCCGCGGCATTTCCGGCGCGCGCGTGACCAGCTCCGGCAGGCGCTTGCGGAACTCGCCGGCCAACCGCTGCGGGCTGTAGCGCTCCAGCAGGATGCGCTGCAGCACCGGCCGCGCCACCGCCCAGATGTCGAGCTTGGGATCGAGCAGGCGGCCGACGCCTTCGATGTTGAGCAGGGTCTTCTGCAGCAGGATCAGCTGCGGCTGCAGGGTCAGTTCGTAGCGCTGCGCGGTGCGGAACAGCTTGACCAGCACCTCGGCCAGCGAGATCTCGCTCAGCGGCCGGGTGAAGTACGGCTCGCACACCGCGCGCGTGGCGGCCTCGAGCTCGTCGATGCGCATGTGCGCCGGAATCCAGCCGGCCTGCACATGCAGCTCGGCGATGCGGCGGTAGTCGCGGTTGAAGATCGCCATGAAGTTCTCGGCGAGGTAGTACTGATCCTCGTCCGACAACTGGCCCATGATGCCGAAGTCCAGGGCGATGAAGCGCGGATTGCTGCGCCGCGCGGGATCGCTGTCGACCCAGATGTTGCCGGCGTGGGCATCGGCGTGGAAGAAATTGTCGCGGAACACCTGGGTGTAGAACACCCGCACGCCCTTGGCGGCCAGCGCCCGGCGGTCGATGCCGGCGGCGTCCAGCGCGGCGATGTCGTCGGAGGGAATGCCGTAGACCCGCTCCAGGGTCAGCGCGCGCTCGCTGGTGTGCGACCAGATCACCTCCGGCACGTACATGTCGTCGCTGTCGGCCCAGAACCGGCGCAGCACGCTGGCGTTGGCGCCTTCGCGCTGCAGGTCCAGCTCGGCCGCCAGCGTGCTCTCGATCTCGGCCACTACCGCGCGCGGGCGGATCTTGTCGGCCTTGGGATGGGCGCGCTCGACCAGCGCGGCCAGCGCCTTGAGCAGGGCGATGTCGCCCGCGATCTTGCCCTCGATGTCGGGGCGCAGCACCTTGACCACGACCTCGCGCCCGCCGTGCAGGCGCGCGGCGTGGACCTGGGCGATCGAGGCCGAGGCCAGCGGCTCGATATCGAAGGAGTCGAAGGCCTCGTCGATGCGCCGCTCCAGCGCCGCCTCGACGATCCTGCGCGCGGTCTCGCCGTCGAACGGCGCGACCCGGTCCTGCAGCAGGGCCAGCTCGATCGCGATGTCCGGCGGCACCAGGTCGCGGCGGGTGGAGAGGATCTGGCCGAACTTGACGAAGATCGGCCCCAGTTCCTGCAACGCCAGGCGCAGGCGCGCGCCGCGCGACATCGCCGCGACCTCGGCCGAGGCGCGCGGCACGAACGGCCGCGCCAGCTTGAGCCAACGCTCGAACGGAGTGTCGTCGAGCAGCGCGTCCAGACGATAGCGCAGCAGCACGCGGCCGATGCGCCAGGCGCGGGCGGCCGACCTCATGCGCGCCGCCCGGCGCGGTCGCGCAAGCGCGCCACGCGCGCGGCCAGGCGCT
The DNA here is from genome assembly GCF_000336385.2 of Lysobacter antibioticus HS124. GTDB lineage: Bacteria > Pseudomonadota > Gammaproteobacteria > Xanthomonadales > Xanthomonadaceae > Lysobacter > Lysobacter firmicutimachus. Next base: position 8,223 of record NZ_HG424536.1, read on the forward strand.
CGACGTCGTCGCGCACCGCGTCGACGTCGTCGTGGAAGGCGTTGAGTTCGTCGCGCGGCACCACGTCGCGCGATTCCTCGGTCACGTACTCGGCGACGTTGCCGGCCAGCGCGCCGGCGGCGCCGCGAGCGTGGCGCAGGGCCGCGGCGATGGTGTCGGCGATCTGCACCCCGAGCACTTCGCCGAAGGCCGCGGCGAAGGGTTGGCGCCAGTCCGGATCGAAACGCTCGGCCAGCCGCTGCAGGCGCCGGGCCAGATCGGCATCGCCTTCGATGCGCAGCTGCCCGACCGGCGCGGCGCGCTCGTTGCGCGCTGCGCCGAGCAGGTTCGGCAATTGCGACAGGATCGCGCCCAGGGTGCTGCGCACGGCCAGATCGGGCTCGTCGCTGCTGCGCACCGGGCCCACTTCGAGCTGGTCGCCGGCGACCAGGATCCGCATCGCCAGCGACGGCGAGGCCAGGTGCAGGGCGATGCTGCGTCCGTCGAGCGCGCGCAGCCCGTCGCGGGTGTCGGGGTCGAGCGCCAGGGCGCGGTTCAGCGCAGCTTCGAGGGCGCGTCCGGCCAAGGGCTTGAGCGCATCCAGGGGCGAGGCGGAGTCGGTCATGCGGCCATTCTAGCCGGCTCGCCGCAAGCGGCCGTCAGGGGCGGCCCGAAGCCGCCAGATGATGCGCACGCACCCGCTCCAGCCCCTCGTCGAAACCGACCCGGGGGACATAGCCGAAATCGCGCCGCGCCGGGCCCATGTCGTACCAGTGCACGGTCGACAGCTGTTCGGCCAGGAACCGGGTCATCGGCGGCTCGCCCTTGAGCGGCAACAGCGTCCACAGCCCTTCGCAGACCGCGCCGATGAGGTAGGCGGCGCGGAACGGCAGGGTCTTGTCGACCTGCGGCGCGCCGACCGCGCCGAGCAGGCCGTTGACCGTCTCGCGCACCGTGCGCGGGTCGCCGTTGCTGATGAAATAAGCCTTGCCGGCGCAGGCCGCGCCGGGGGCGAGGTGTTCGAAGGCGTCGAAATGCGCCTGCGCCGCATTGTCGATGTAGGTCGTGTCCATGCGGTTGTAGCCGCCGCCGACGAAGCGCAGGCGGCCCTGGCGCGCGCGTTCGACCAGGCGCGGCAGCAATTGATTGTCGCCCACGCCCCAGATCAGGCGTGGGCGCAACGCCACGGTCGCCAGGTCCGGACCATTCGCGGCCAGCACCGCTTTCTCGGCGACGGTCTTGGTGGTGGCGTAGGCGGCCTTGAAGCCTTCGCCGTAGGGCACGGTCTCGGCGGTGCCGCCTTCGACCGGGTGGGTCGCGCGGTGGGTCACGCTGGGCGTGGAGGTGTAGACCAGCCGGCCGATGCGGTGCGCGCGGCAGGCGTCGATCACGTTCTGGGTGCCGACCACGTTGGCCTGGTGGTAGCTCTGGTAGCTGCCCCAGGCACCGGCCTTGGCGGCATTGTGGAAGACCGCCTCGCAACCGCTGGCGGCGGCGATCACCGCCTCGCGGTCGGCGAGGTCGCCCTGCACCTGGGTCACGCCGATCTCGTCCAGCGCCGGATAGCGGCCGCGGTTGAAGCTGACCACCTCGTGGCCGCGCGCGACCAAACCGCGACACAGGGCCTGGCCGAGAAAACCGCCGCCGCCGGTGACCAGGATCTTCATCGTCGAAAACTTCCGTGAAAGCGCAGCGCGCGGCTGCGGAGAGGCTTGCGCATGATAGGCCGCGTGGATGGGCTTGGCACGGACGGCAGCCGGGAACGCTTTGCGCCCGCCACGAAGGCGACAGCAGCAAGAGCAAATCCCTACGCCCGCCGCACGGCCTTCCCCCCCCTCAGTCAAAAGGGCAACCGCAGTTCACGACTCAGGGAAGGCGGCTCACGCTACCCGGTTGCGGCGACGACGTCCGGCTCCTGGCTCCTGGCTCCCGACTCCCGACTCGCGACTCCCGAACGCGCCACCCTGCGTCGTTTCGACGCAGCCCGCGGGCTTGTCAGCCCTGCGCCGCCTGCGCGGCGAGCTTCTCGCGGCCGATCTTGGCGTTGTGGCGGATATCGACCGGGAACCCCGGGTGGAAGCGGATCCGCTCGATCCCGGCGGTATGCGCGAACTGCGCGCCGATCGCGCGCAACTCGCCGGCGATGCGCTCGCACTCCGCCGACGGCGTACGCGGATCGTGCAGTTCCACCCACAGCAACGGCTGCTGCGCGCCGAACGCGCCGGTGCCGACCAGGGCGGTGCGGCGCACCTTGGGATGGGTGTTGAACACCGGTTCGACCTGCTCGGTGTACAGCGGGCCGTGCGCGGTCTCGACCCGGTGGGTCTTGCGCCCGCAAAACCAAAGCCGCCCTTCCTCGTCGAGATAGCCGACATCGCCCATGCGATGGACGATGCGCTCGACGCCGTCGCGGACCTCGCGGATCTTGGCCGACCGGGTCGCGGCATCGCGGCGGAAATAGCTGTCGGTCGCGGTCGGCCCGGCGACGGTGATCTCGCCGACCGCGCCGGCCGGCAGCACCCAGTCGTCCGACCATTGCTCGATCGGCGCATCGTCGATGCGGATGATCCGCACCTCGTTGCGCGGCACCGGCCGGCCGACGCAGGTACCGGCGCCGCGCTCGGTCGCGGCGCGGGTGGATTGCAGCTCGCGGCCTTCGATCACCGCCACCGGCAAACATTCGGTGGCGCCGTACGGAGTCCAGAACTGAGCATCGCGCGGCAGCAGTTCGCGCAGCGCGGCGACCGTGTCGGGCGGCACCGGCGCGCCGGCCGACGTGACCCGCTTCACCCCCGGCAAGGGCTGGCCATGGCGCGCCAGCACCGCCATCAATGCCGGCGAACCGAACAACTGGTCGACGCCGAAGCGATGGATCGCATCGAGCAGCTTGACCGGATCGGCCTGCGCCGGCCGGGTCGGGTCCATGTCGGGAATGATCGAGGTCAGCCCCAACGCCGGGTCGAACAGCGCGAACGGCGGGAACGTCGGCAAATCGACGCCGCCCGGCATCAGGCCGAAGGCCTCGCCCATCATTTCGATCTGGGCGACGAAATGCCGGTGCCGGAACACCACGCCCTTGGGCACGCCGGTCGAGCCGCTGGTGAACACCACGGCGGCGACCTCGTCGGCCTGGGTGTCGGCCAGTTGCGAAGCCGCGCCGGCGCCGGCGCGCTCGATCCGCTGCAGCGTGTCTTCGGCCAGGAACGCATAGCGCCCGGTGGTGATGCGAATCCGCGCCGACTTGGCCCAGCCCAGCACCACCCGCGCGATATGCGCCAGCGGAATGCCGATGAAGGCCTCCGGCGCGGCCTCGTCCAGGCACTGGCGCAGCGCGCGCTTGTCGATGCCCGGGTCGATCAGCACCGGCACCGCGCCGAGCTTGAACAGCGCGAACATCAGCAGGAAGAACTCCGGCGACGGCCGCACCATCACCGCGGTGCGGGTGCCGCGGACGATGCCGCGCGCGGCCAGGCCGGCGGCGATCGCGTCGCTGCGCCGGTCCAGCTCGCCGTAGCTCAGGGCGACATCGTAAGCGGCCAGACCGTCGGCGCGGCGCGTGCCGGGGCAGCGCATGGCGATGCGTTCGGGCGACTGCGCGGCCAGCGCCGGCAGCGCGGAGGCGATGTTGCAGCGTTCGCCTTGCGCGGCGGAAGCATCAGGGCTCATCGGCTCAGCCCAGCCGGTGGCGGTCGAGGAAGGCGCGCATTTCCGGCACCAGCAGCGCCGCCTTGTCTTCCAGCACGTAATGGCCGGCGTCCTCGAAGGCGCGCACCTGCGCCTGCGGCAGCGCGTCGGTGAAGCCCTTGAGGAAGTGATGGTCGAACACGAAATCGCGCAGGCCCCAGCCGATGAAGGCCGGACGGTCGGCGTACTGCGGCAGCTTGGCCGCCATCGCCTGCACCAGCGGCCAGGCCTTGTCGCCCTCGCCGAGCGGGATGTCCTGGACGAAGCGCGAGGTGGCGATGCGGTTGGCCCAGGAATCGTATGGAGCCAGATAGGCGCGGCGCACCTCGGCCGGCATCGGCGTGGCCACGCCCAGGCGCGCGGCGCCGCCGGCGAAAGCGTTGAGGCCGCGGATCAGGCCGGTGCCCAGGGCCGAATCGCGGCCCAGGCGCAGGCGCTTGGGCAGCGGCTTGGCCGCCGGCAACGGGAACGCGCCGGTGTTGGTGACGATCAGGCGCTGGATCTGCTCGCCGTGCTTGAGCCCCCAGCCGAAGCCGATGCCGCCGCCCCAGTCGTGCACCGCCAGGCTCATCGGCCCGGTCACGCCCAGGTGCTGCAACAGCCGCTCGACGTCGTCGACCCGCGATTGCAGGGTGTATTCGTAGCGCTCGTCGCCGGGTTTGTCCGACAGGCCCATGCCGACATGGTCGGGGACGATGCAGCGATAGCGGTCGCGCAGCCCCAGCACCAGCTTGCGCCAGTAATAGCTCCACGACGGGTTGCCGTGCAGCATCACCACGACCTCGCCGTCGCGCGGGCCTTCGTCGAGATAGCTCATCGCGATCCCGGGGCGGACTTCGAAGCGCTGCGGCTGGAACGGGTAGTCGGGGAAACTGCGGCTGGACGTCATCGGCGGCTCGTGGACGGCGCGCGGCGGGCGCGCCCTGGGCGGACAGGGGCGCCATTATCGGCTGCCGGGGGCCGATGGGGAATTTTCCGGGCCGCGCGGCCCGATCCGGGGCCCCGACCGCTCCCGCCGGGCCGTCCGCCGCCGCTCCGGCCAAGCTCAGGCCGGTGCCGCCTCCGGCGCGAACTTGCGCCACAGGGCTTCGAACTGGCCGACGAAGCAGCGCAACAGGTTGGCGTCGTCGGTGACCACCAGGTTCTCCTCGTTGCTGGTGGTGGCGCTGCGGGTCCAGTTGAAGCTGCCGTTGGCCAGCACCCGGCCGTCGAACACGGCGAACTTGTGGTGCATGTGGAACGGACTGTCGTCGATCCGCACCGGCACGCCGAGCTCGCGCAGGCGCAACACATCGCTGCCTTCGTCGAACTTCTTGTCGTTGTCGCTGAGCACGCGCACGGCGATGCCGCGCCGGTGGCAGGCGACGATCTCCTCGGCCAGGCGGTCGTCGGAAATGGTGTAGACGCAGATGTCCAGGCTGCGCTTGGCGCCGCGGCACAGCTCGCGCAGTTTGCGCAGGCAGGCGTCGCCGGGCGCGAAGTAGGCGCTGGATACGGTCGCGGGCGCGGCCGCGACCACGTCCAGGGTCTTGACCACCTGCTCCAGCCAGCGCAACGCGTCGAGCGTGCGCGCCGGTTCGGTCAGCATCAGCTCGCGCGACATGTCGAAGGCGCGGTTGCGCAGGTAGCGCACCCGGTCGGCGGCCAGGCCGGCGCCGAGTTCGCGCAGTTCGAACTTTTCCTCGTTGTCGAGCTGGGCGTCGGCGATGCTGTCGCGCAAGGCCTGGTCGAGTCGGGCGAAGTCCATGCTCGGTCCTCAGCGCGGCACGCGGCCGTTGAGCCGGTCGGCGAATTCGTTGAGCGCGCGCTGCAGTTCGCGCTGTTGCTCGGTCATCGCCGCGCGGGTCGGCGCATCCTGGAGCTCGCGTTCGCCGAGCTGCTTGAACAGTTCGACCAGGGCCTCGTTGATCCGCGCCTGGCGATCGCCGCTGTCCTGCAGCCGCTCGACCAACGGGTGCAGGGCCTGCTGCAACGAGGGGCCGAGCCCGTGCAGCAATTCGGCCAGAGGCTGCGCGGCCGGTACCGGGACAGCTTGCTCCGGCGCTGCGGCGACGCGCGCCTCGTTCTGCGCCGTGCTCAGGCGTTCCAGCGCGGCCAGCAACTGCGGCCACGGCGCCGGCTCGGGCCCGGCGACCGGCGTCGCTGCGGTCTGCGCGGCCGCATCCAGGCCGCGCACGCTTTCGACCAGATCGGCCAGCTGCGCCACCACCCGCCCGCCGACGTCGTCGTCGGCCGCGCCCATCGCCTTGTTGCGCAGGAAATCGCGCTTGATCTGCGCCCAGCGCGCGCTCTGCGCCGGGTCGAGGAGGCCGCGCAGCTCGCCGAGCTTCAGCAGGTTCTCCTCCGCGCCCGAGGTCAGCAGCTGCGCTTCGCCCAGGTAATGATCGCCGATCAACTGCTGCAGCTCGGCCGGATTCATCACCGGCGAGATCTTCTCGGCCAGCTTGTTCATGTTGCGGTAGCTGCCCTGCAGCTTGAACGGCGGTTCGACCCGATAGCGTTCGGCCTGGGCCGCGCTGGCGATGTATTGCTGGTTGACCTTGTAGACCACGTCGCGCACCACGATCAGCCGTTCCAGGGTCGCGACGATCTCGTTGATCTCCGCGCCGCTGTAGGCATGGCTGAGTTCGTTGGCCGAAAACGCGCCGCCCTCGGCCTTGGCGACGAAGCGGTACAGGTCGGCCATCTCGCGCGTGGCCAGCGGCGCCAGCACCGGGTTGCTGGTCAGGCTGTTCTCGATGTAGCTGAGCAGGAACGCCTGCTCCATGCCGCCGAGCACGTCGCCGAGGTTGTAGATGTCGGCGCGGTTGGCCAGCATGTCCGGAATCTTGAACACCTCGCCGGACTCGGTGTACGGGTTGCCTGCCATGACCACGCAGAACTTCTTGCCGCGCATGTCGTAGGTGCGGGTGCGGCCTTTCCACACGCCCTCGATGCGGCGAGTGCCGTCGCACAGCGAGATGAACTTCTGCAGGAACTCGGGATGAGTGTGCTGGATGTCGTCGACGTACAGCATCACGTTGTTGCCCATCTCCAGCGCCAGGTTGAGCTTTTCCAGCTCCTGCCGTGAGGTCGCGTCCGGCGCCTGCGCCGGGTCGAGCGAGCGCACCTCGTGGCCCAGCGCGGGGCCGTTGATCTTCATGAAGATCAGGCCCAGCCGGTGCGCCACATACTCCATCAGCGTGGTTTTTCCGTAGCCGGGCGGCGAGATCATCATCAGCAGGCCCATCAGGTCGCTGCGCTTGCTCTCGCCGACCGTGCCCATCTGCTTGGCCAGGTTGTCGCCGATCACGCCCAGGTAGACGTCGTTGATCAGCTTGTTGCGCACGAACGAGCTCAGCGGCCGCGGCTTGAACTCCTCCAGGCGCAGCGCCGCGCGCTCGCGTGCGACCACCTGCTGGCGCAGGGCGTGGTAGCGCTGGAAGCCGGGCACGAAGCGCTCGCGATGCTCGCGCAGGCGCGCCGACCAGTCGTCGATCGCCACGGTCATGCGGCCCCCGGCGATGCGCGGATGCTCGCCGAGCAGGCCTTGCACGGTCGCGCCGAGATCGAGTTCGGTCGGCAGCCTGGGGAAGCGTTCGTCGAGCAGCAGCAGGGCCGCCGCCTCCGTCGCGTAGGGCGCCAGCGGCGCCAGCTCCGGCGTGCGCGCCAGCGCCTCGACCCAGTGCAGGGCCAGCGCCCAGCGCGCGCCCAGGCGCTGTTCCAGGCTCTGCAGCGCGGCGGCGAAGCCGTCCCACATGCGCGCCGCGGTCAGCTTCTCGCGCAACGCCTTGGCCAACCGCTGGCCGTATTTGCTGACCGCGAACTGCGGCCGCTCCGCCGCCAGCTCCAGGCTCAGATACTCGGCCGCACCGCCGTGCAGCGTCGGCTCCAGGGCCAGCGTCTGCTGCTCGGCGTAAGCCTGCAGTGCCGCCGCGATCTCCGCGCGCAAGGTCTGCAGGGCCTCGCCGGCGCCGAACAGGCGCTCGACGTCGGCGGCCGTGCGCGCGCGCTGCGGCCATTGCCGCGCGGCGTCGCTCTCGCCGGCCTGCGACCAGAACAGCATCGCCCAGGCCCGCTCCGCCGGCGCGTAGGCCAGGCGGCCGGCGCTGTCGCGCAGCGGCAACAAGGCTTGCAAGATCAAGGCGGCATCGTGGTCGTGGATGCCTTTCTCGTAGCCTTCGCGGTAGCGCGGAGCGGCGAAGTCGCGCAGGCTCCGCGCCAACGCCTCGGGCTGGGCCAGCTGTTGGCGCAGCAGGTCCAGGCTGAGGCCCTCGCGCTGCGCCTGGGCCGCCTCGATCGCCAGTCCGGCCAGGTACTCGCCGCGGTACAGCTGCGGCGACTCGGAATCCAGCGACACGCCCCAGTAGGCGCGCGCCGCGTCCAGCTCGGCGTCGGCGATCGGCTCGAAGAAGTCGGTGCCGGTCAGGTGCAGATGCAACGCGTCGCCGCGCGGCATCAGGGTCAGGTCCAGCTCCTGGGTGTTGACGCTGAAACGGTGGCGCGGACCGAGCTTGATCACGTCGCCGCCGGCTTCGAACAGCTCGCTGCGGTCGCGCAGCGCGCGCACCGCCTGGTCGCGCGCGCCCTTGAGTCGGGCCTCGACGTCGTCGGCCTTGACGCTGTCCTTGAGCGCGCGCAGGCGCTCGGCCAGTTCGCGCAGTTTGAGGATCAGCGCGTCGCCGGCGAAAAAAGCGTTGAGTTCGTCGGCGTCGGCGAAGCGCGCCGTGCGCCGTCCCAGGCCTTCGAGAATACGGGTCGCAGCGTCCATCACCGCCTGCGCCTTGCGCTGGCGGTCGTCGAGCAAAGCCTGCTTGTGCGCCTCGAAGGTTTCCAGCAACTCCTCGCGCTTGGCCAGGATGTCGCCGAGGAAGCCTTCGTGCTCGCCGAACTGGCTTTCCAGTTCCTCCAGCTGCACCAGCAGGCGCGAGAGTTGCTCGTCGGCCTTCTCCGGGTCCTGGGCCAGGGCCAGCGCGCTGGCGACGCTCTGCCCGAACAGGCTGAACTGCGCGCCGAACTGAGCCACCGATTCGGCCGAGCCGAGCTGCTTGCGGCGTTGCTCGGCCCGCGCCTTGGCCTGGTTGAGTTTGGCGTAGATTCCGGAGATCGTCTCGACGATGCGGGTGCGCTGGGTGGCATCGTCGACCTTGAGCGTGGCCATCAGCGCCGACAGCATGTCCAGGTCGGCCGACATGGCCTGCATCTGCGTCAGCGGTTCGGCCAGCTGGGCCACGCTGACGGCCTGCTGCGCCTGCGCCTCCAGCGCCTGCAGGCGCTCGCCCAACGGCGCCAGCGCCTTGTCGTCGGCGAGGAAGGCGCCCGTGGCGGCACCGATGCGCGCGTGCGCGGCGACCAGCGCCTGCTCCATCGCGTCGATCGCGGCCACGTCGATGTAGCGGTAGTCGCGGATGGTCAGCAGATGCCCGCGCTGCGCGGCTAGGCCGTTGAGCGCGTCGACGAACTCCTGCGCCCGGTTCCAGTTCTCCGGCTGCAGGCTGTCGAGCAGGGCCTTGTGCTTGCGCTGCGCCTCGCCCAGCGCGCGCTCGGACTGGCCGCGGATGCTCTCCACCTTCTCGTACTCGTCCAGTACCGACTCAGCGGTAGCGGCGATCTCGCGCAACAGCGGCGCCAGTTCGCCGCAATCGGGCTCGGCCAGCCAGTGGTGGGCATCGAACAGGCGGCGGGTGTTCTGGGCTAGCAGACCGTAGCGCTGCGCCGAGACTTCGCCGGCCTCGATCTCGCGGCTGAGGCTGACCAGTTCGGACACGCCGCGCACCAGCTCGGCATTGCCGATCTTGCCCATGAAGGTATTGCCGGCCGGCTGCCGCGCCGCGTATTCGTCGCTGGCGTAGGGCGTTTGCCAGACCTGCATCGGATGGACCCGGGTCGGCTCGTCGCTTTCGGTGGCGAAGATCACCATGCGCCCGTCTTCCAGGCGCGCATAACCGTGGCCGAAGATCGGCGTCTGCAGGCGACGCTCGATCATGTTGTAGGTGAACATGGCCGTGCGGCCCTGCTCGGGTTCGTAGAACAGGTACAGCACGTCCTCGCCGTTGGGCGAGCGGATGCTGCGCTTGTAGCGCATGCCCTGCATCGACTGTTCGAAGCGTTTGTGCTCGCCGCTTTGCAGGTAGTAGCCGCCGGGGAAAATGATGCCGTGGTCTTCCGGCAACTGGACGCAGGCCAGGCCGATCTCGTCCAGGCGCACCACCTTGCGGCTGAGGGTGTTGAACACCAGGTAGCGCCAATGCTCCTCGCGGTACGGCAGGATCTTGAGCAGGATCAGGCTGCCGACCTGGGCGTAGTCGACCTGGGCGTCGTCCAGCGACTGGGTCTTGTCGGCGACCGGTTCGCGGTAGATGCCCTGGCCGTCCTCGGTGTTGTTCTCGACCTTGATGGTCAAGTCGCCGTTGACGGTCTCGACGAATACGCTGTCGAGGATGTTCAGATGCGGGTGGCGGCCGTTGACCGTCCTGTCGCGGCCGGCGCGGACCCACTCGAAGTCGTACGGCGCGGGCAGGGCGATGTCGCGTTCGCCGCGGTTGTCGATGTAGCGCACCTCGCCGTCGGGCGAGACCGACCAACGGAACACGCGCAGGTCGGTGATGCGCTCGCCGATCTGGAACGCGGCCAGCAGCTTGCCGTCGCGCACGATCAGCTGGATCAGCCGGGTGTGCTTGTAATAGGCGTAGAGCTCGCGGAAGTCATTGGCGAAGCTGTCGACGCCGAGGAAGCTGCCCTTGAGCTCGACCGGCGTGACATCGTAGCCCTCCGGCCCCTGCACCAGCTTGTACAGGCAGAACACGTCGGCGACCGCGGTCTCCTTCTTGAGCCCCATGAACACGTTGTAGCCGAACAGCAGGCAGTCGCCGACTTGGACGATGTCGCGGGCGACGCAGTTGTGTTCGGTGCGGATGCGGAAGCGGCCGATGGCCTCCATCTGGCTGCTGCCGAATTCCTCCAGGCGCCGCCGGTTCAAGTCCTGGGCGATACCGCGCAGACGCTGGCCCTGTTCGGCCAGGCGCTTGCTCAGCACTTCGTACGCGCCGCCCTGGGCCACCGCCTGGTCGACCGCCGCGCCGCCCTCGCCCTTGGCCGCCGCCGCGACCGCTTGAGTGTCCGCCATGTGTCCGTCCTAACCCTCCGGCCGGCCGCGCACGGCCGGCGTCACACCGATGCGCCGCCGAGCGGCGGCGCGTTCCCTGGTCCGGCCGCCGCTCAGGAGTCCAGCGCGGCCTCGCCGGCGAGCTTGCCGTCGCCCTTGCCGTCGGCCTTGACCAACAGCCGCTGCAACACGTCCTGCACGATCGGGCTCTTGCCGGCCACGCCTTCGATCGCCTTGCCGACCGACAGCGCCTTGGCGAAGGAATCGAAGAACGCGCCCTCGCCGCCGACGATGTCGATGTTGGCCTTGCTGAGCGCGGCGGCCAGCACCTCGGACTGCTCCTTGGCGATTTCCTTGTTCGCCTCGATGCCGGCCAGGGCCTGCTCGAAGCTCTTCTCCAACTGCATGCGGAACTCTTCGTGGGCGCGGGCCTGATCGCTGAGCGAATCCAGCGCGCCGAACTTCTGCCCCAGGCCCTCGGCCTCGGCCTTGAACTTCTGCAGCAACACCTCGGCTTCCGACAGGCCCAGGTCCTTGGTCGCCTTGGCCTTGGCCACGCCGAGCTGTTCCTCGCCGCGCGCCTGCGCGAACAGGTTTTCTTCCAGCACCTTGGCGTCGGCCAGGCCCTGTTTCTGCTTGGCCTCGGCCTGGACTTCGATCACCCGCGCCTGGGCCAAGCCCTTTTCCTGCTCGCCGCGGGCCTCGGCGGCCAGGGTTTCGGCGATGACGCGCGCCTGCGCCAGGCCCTCCTTCTCGGCCGCCGCCGCGGCCACTTCGCGTACCCGCGCATCGGCCAGGCCCGGCGCGGCGCGCTCGGCCTCGATGCCTTCGGCCAGTTTCTTCTTGGCCTCGGCGCTTTTGCCGGCCGCTTCCAGTTCGGCCTGGGCCAGCACGGTCATCTGCGCCGCCTTGTGCTTGGACGCGACTTCGTCGGCCTCGGCCTGCTTGACCTGGCGCACCAGCTCTTCCTCGGCCGCGGCCTGCGCGGCGAGCACGGTGACCTGCTTGGCGCGGTCGGCTTCCGACACCTGCCGCACTTCCTTGATCCGCTCCTCTTCCTGGGCCACGGTCTTCTCTACCGCGATCCGCTCGCGGATCACGTTGGCGATGTCCTTGCGCTGCTCTTCCAGCGCCTTTTCTTTGTCGATCCGGTTCAGCTCGACCTCGCGCTCGCGGGCCACCACTTCCAGGTCCTTGGCCCGGGTCACCTTCTCGACCTCGATCACCACCGCGCGCTGGCGGTTCTGCTGCGCGACTTCGACTTCGCGAAGACGATTCTCTTCGCGAATGTCGAGCTGTTCCTGCACCGCGATGCGCGCCTGCTCGGCCTTGAGCCGCTCTTCCTCGCGCACCTTGGCGGTCTCGGCTTCCTCGCGCGCCTTGATCGTCTCGATCTCGCGCTTCTGCCGCGCCTCGGCGTCGGCCTGCTGGCGCTCCAGGGCCAGCATGGCCTCGCGGGTTTCGACGTTCTTCTTGGTGATCGCCAGCTGCTCGTTGCGCTCGAGCTCGTTGGTGATGACGTTCTGCGCCGCGGTCAGCTCGGTGATCTTGCGGATGCCCTCGGCGTCGAGGATGTTGTTCGGGTCCAGCGAGGCCTTCGGGGTCTGCTCGAGGTAGTCGATCGCCACGTCCTCGAGCACGTAGCCGTTGAGGTCGTTGCCGATCACCTCGATGATGCGGTCGCGGAACTCCTGCCGGTTCTCGAACAGCTTGACGAACTCGATCTGCTTGCCGACGGTCTTCAGCGCCTCGGAGAACTTGGCGTTGAACAGTTCGTTGACCGCGGTGCGGTCGGAGGCGCGGTCGACGCCGATCGCCTTGGCGACCTTGAGCACGTCCTGCTGGGTCTCGTTGACCCGCAGGTAGAACGCGACGGTGATGTCGGCGCGCATGTTGTCCTTGCAGATCAGGCCGTCTTTGGCCCGGCGGTCGACTTCCAGGGTGATCAGGGAGATCTGCATGAACTCCTTCTTGTAGATCACCGGATAGACCAGCGCGCCGGTGAAATGCACCTTCGGCGTGGACGACATGTCGTTGACGATCAAGGCCGTGCCCTGCGGCACCTTGATGTAGAAGGCTTTGAACATCAGCAACATGACGAACAGGATCAGCAGCGACACGCCGATCAGCGTCAGCACCATGATTGCAGTACCCATTTGCATCTCCCTATGACTCAAACAGCAAGATTCGACCGTCCTCATGCGCGGCCGCGGCGGCCGCTGCGACTCCGACGCCGGACGGACGCCGTCGGACGGATTGCGTCGCGGCTCAGCTGCCGCGGAACTCGTCCTCGCTGACCACGCGGTAGGCATTGCGGTCTTCGAGGTATTCGATCAGCACCACGCGGTCGCCGCGCTGGAAGCGCACCGGGTCGTCGTCGCGGATCTGCAGGATCAGCCCGGCGCCGCCGTCTTCCATGCTGGCGGTGCCGGTGACGGCGTTGACCGGGCTGCGCACCACCGCGACCTGGCCCAGGATCGGCCGCGGCGGGCCGGGCTGCATCTTGCGCAGCAATCGGCGCAGCGGACGCAGCGCCAGGGCCGAAACCGGAATCGCCACGGCGAAGGCGATCACGATCGCGGCCACGCCGCCGGCGATCTGCAGCGCGACGCCGGGCAGATGCCGCAGCAAGTAAACGTCGGCCAGGTAGGTCAGGGCCCAGGACACGCCGATCAGCACGCTCAGCACCACGGTCACCGGGATGCCGCCCAGGCCCAGCCGCATCAGCGGGTCGAACAGGCCTTGCTGGTGGTGGTGAGCGCCGTCGGCGAGGGTGTGGTCGCCCAGGCCGTGGCCGCCGTGACCGTGACCGTCGCCGCCGATCCAGCCGTCGATCATCTCGCCGCCGACCAGGCCCAGCGCCGACAGCAGCCAATAGCCGATCACCACGCCGAGCAGCACGGTGTAGAACGCCGTCGGCAACGAAAACACCGTGGTCAGAAATTCGCCCATCGCCCCTCCCCTTCCGCTTCCCGCTCGCCGCGCACGGCGCGGCACGATGCCGGTCAGCCCGGCAGCTTCTGTCGCAAGCGTTGCAACACCGCTTCGGCGCCGGCCTCGTCGCGCAGAATCCCGGCTTCGCGCAGCTTGCGCTCCAATGCGTCGCCGCCGTCCTGGCGCGCGAGTTCGGCCGCGGCCTCCATGCGCGCGCCGCGCTCGGCCTGCTTGCGCTTGATCCGCGCCAGCGAGTCGACTGCGGTCTGCAGCCGGCTTTGCGGGCCGGCGTAGCGGTGCGCGACCGCGGCCTGGGCGCGCTGCATGCTTTCGGTCGCCTTGACCGTGTCCAATTGCTGCTTCAGCCGGCGGATATTGCCCTCGGCCATGGCGATGGCCTTGCGCAGCTCGGTCGCGGCCGCGGCGAGCTGGGCGACATGGCCTTCCTGCTCGCGCCGATGCGCTTCCAGTTGCACCACCTTGTCGGCCACTTCCAGCGCCAGCGACTGGTCGCCGGCCTGCAGCGCCTTGAGCGCATAGCCTTCGTACTCGCCGACCTTGTCGGCCGAATCGCTCAGCTCGCGTTCGGCCAGCTTGTGCCGCGCCATCAGCTGCGCCAGCGATTCGCGCGACTGGCGCAGCTCCAGGTCGCAATCGCGGATTTCCTGGTCGAGGATGCGCAGCGCCTGACTGTCGGCCAGCGCTTCGCCGAGCTCGTGCGCGCCGCCGCGCAGCGAGGTCAGCAGTTTGTTCCAGATGCCTTCGCTGCCGTCGGACTTGGGCATGTCAGGCCGCCTCCAGCAGCAGCTGCGGTTCGTAGGCCTCGGTGGCCTTGATGACGTTGTCGGCCAGGGTTTCGATTTCGTACAGGACGTTGGACAACGACGAGGCCGCGCTCAGCGCACCGAACATCATGTACACCGCCTCGCCGTCGGCCAGGGTCTCGATGCCGATGGTCGACAGCGGGAAGAAGGCCTTGTGGGTGCGCAGCACCTCTTCGTTGAACGCGGCCGGATCGCGCACGTGGGCCACCGGCCACAGCAGCGCCTCGACCACGATCTGCTCGCCGACCACGGCCACGAACAGCGGCAGGTCGCCGTATTCGGCCATGACCAGGTGCAGGCTGGCTTCGGCGCCGTCGATCAGCTCGATCTGCGAGTCGCCGTAGACGAATTCTTCGGTCTGCGTCAGGGCCTCGTACAGCCCGCGCGCGGTCCAGACCTTGCCATCGCTCATCGTGCCCTCTCCTCGTGCCCGCGCCGGCATCGCCCCGCGCGGTTGCCGCATGCGCTTTTCCACCGCCAGCAGTTCGTCGGCGAACTCCGGCAATACCCACAGCTCTTTCTTGACCAGCCCCTTCTCGCGCAGGCGTTCGCGATGGCGGCGCTGGTAGTAGGCGGAGGATCGGCGTTGTTCCATGGCGTTCACATTACGGCATCACATGTGATTGCTGCAAGACATGACATGTGAGAGTCGACGAACGGCAAGGCGACGTGGACCGCGCGCCAGACAGCTTTTTTGGATCAATGGCTTAGAGCCCATCTCGGGACCGGTCCGGGCGTCGTGCGCCATTGCGCAAAGAACGAAAAGGGGGGCGAAGGAGGATTACGCCGGACACGTCTACCGCCCTGCCCGGCGGGCCGGAGCGGCTTCCCCCGCCGTCCTTTTCCGGCGGCCAGGCGCTGGACGGCGTTGGCTCAGGCCGGAATGCCGTGCTGGCGTCGGGCCAGGTCGATGCGCCGCCGGACCTCGGCATCGAGCTCGCCGAGTTCGGCCTGCTTGAAGATGTTGCCGAGCACGCGCTTCTCGTCGTCGTCGACGGCCTGGTCGCGCAGGGCCAGATCGAGCAGGTTTTGCAGCTCGGCGGTGTCGAGCCGGCCGTCGTTGGCGAACACCGGGATCGAGGCGAGTGCGATCGCGAGGTGGCTCTTGGGCTGGGTCATGCGGGCAACTCCGTTGCGGGGATGGGCGTCCTGAGCGCGAGCGGGCCGAGCGCTCGTGCGATGCTCCGACTATAGCAAGCGCTTGTGTCGCGCCGCTTTATGCCGGCGCGGCGTAAGCCGCGACAGCCGGAGCGGTGAAATGCCGCGCGGCCGCTCGAAACCCAATCGCGCCACACGGCTTCGATGCAGCGCATCCGGGCTTCGGTCGGTACGCTTGCGTAAATCGCTGCGATTGTCGCGGCTTACGCCGCTCCTACAGGAGAGCGCAGCACCGGGCGCGGCGGCGCGAGAACGCTGCAGCACGGTCGCGGCTTGCGCCGCTCCTACAGGAGAGCACAGCACCGGGGCGCGGCGGCGCGAGAACGCTGCAGCGCGGTCGCGGCTTGCGCCGCTCCTACCCTCCAAGGCAAGGCCCCACGCCTCTCATTCCCCACTCCCCACTCCCCACGCCCCACTCCCCACTCGCGAATCCCAAATCCCGAATCCCCAAAAAGCAAAAGCCCGATGCTCGCGCACCGGGCTTTCGTATTCGACCGAGCTCTCGGGCTCAATCGCACATCACCACACCACTTCGGCCATCGAGCAGTTCAGACCCGAGCCGATGCCGAGCAGGGCGACGCGGTTGCCCTTCTTCAGGCGGCCCATCTCGCGCAGCTTGCTCAGCACGATCGGCACCGAGGCCGGGCCGATGTTGCCGTGCTCGCCGAAGATGGTCATGACCTTGTTCGGGTCGATGCCGAAGGCCTTGAGGAAGGCCTGGGTGTGGGCGCGGCTGACCTGGTGGATGACGAATTCGTCGAGCTCCTCGACCGCCCAGCCCAGCGCGGCCTTGGCCGCGGCGAAGGTCTTCTGGCCGAGCTTGAGGCCTTCGATCATCAGCATGCGGCCGTCGGCGACCATGCGGTCGTGGTGCAAGTCGCCCAGGCACAGCTGGTTCCATTCGGTGGCCGAGCGGGTCACGCCGCCGCGGTAGCGCGGCGCGCCCGGCGCCAGCTCGCTGCGCGCCAGCACCATCGCCGCGGCGCCCGAGCCCAGGGTCAGGGTCGCCATCTCGTCGCGCAACTGCGCTTCGGTGACATCGGCCTTGCTCAGACGCTCGAGGGTCTTCTCGTAGGCGAGATTGGCGGTTTCGCCGTCGACGACCAGGGCATAGTCGATTTCGCCGCGCTCGATCATGCGGCCGGCGATGTCCATGCCGTTGATGAAGGCCAGGCAGGCGTTGGCGACGTCGAAGTTCTGGCAGTTCTCGCCCAGACGCAGGTTGCCGGCGACGATGCTGGCCGTGGACGGCTCCAGGTAATCGCGGCTGACCGAGGTGTTGACCAGCAGGCCGATGCGGTCGGCATCGACCCCGGCATCGGCAAGCGCCTTGACCGCGGCCAGGGTGGCGGCGTCGGAGGCGCGCACTTCGCCGTCCCACAGACGGCGCTCGTGCACGCCGGCCACGTCCTGCAGCACGTTGACCTTGATGCCCAGGCGATCGAGGGTCGGCTTGAGGCGGGCGTTGATCTCGTCGGAGGTCAGCTTGCGCGGAGCATCGACGTGAGCGAGCCCGGCGATGGCGACGTGTTGGAACAGCATGGGCGCGAACCCTAGGCGGAAAAGTGCGACAGGTTAGCGCCTTCACGCCCCCCATGCACCCTTTCCGAACCGCCCCTGAACCGTGTCCCAGCCGCCGAAAAGACCTATTAACCCTTATATATCAATCGATTACAACGCAAATGTGCTGTCCGAAAAGCCGTACGCCGGCGTTCGGATTTGCCGCTTCAGCCGCCCACCGGATAGGTCTGGGCCGCAGAGCCGGGCGCGGTTTGCGTGGCCGGGGCGGCGGCGGCACCGCCGCAACGGTAGGCCGCGAAGCGCTGCTGGCCCTGCGCGGGCGCGGCCAGCGGCTGGATCGTATCGGCCTGCAGGCCCGGCGCTTCGTTGCGGGCCAGGGTCTCCAGTTCCTCGCGCACGCGCAACTCGTTGCGCTCGTAGAAGGCGACGTTGTGCTTGACCGCCACCACCACTTCGCCGCGCTTCTCGCAGGCCGGCGCGGCGCCCGCCGAGAGCACGCGCACCGCCTGCGCGCCCGGCGCCATCTGCACCCAGGTGCAGGCCGAAACGGTCAGGGCCAGGGACAGGATTGCCAACGCGCGCATGCGGACCTCGCTCAGGATTCGATCGCGCGCATTGTCGCCGGATTCGGCTGAGCGCGGTAGGAATACGGATTGTCCTCGGCAAGCGAAGACGGACGGGGCGCATTGAGCGGGCTTTGATCCCCCCGTCCCTTTCAGCCTCACCCAAGCGAAGAAGGCCGCGTCGACGACGCGGCCCTCCTTGCCGTCCCCGCCGATCCCCCTTTTTGAAGCACAGGGGCCGGAGGCTCTGTCGTCGCCGTTATCGCACCGGCTTGCCGTCGTGATCGATCACCTGCACCTGCCCGAGCTTGAGCCCGCGGATCGGCTGCTCGATCTTGGACAGGTCGCCGACCACCACCCAGGTCAGCGCCGCCGGGTCCAGGCGCTTGGCCGCGGCCTGGACCAGCGCCGGGGTCATGGCCTCGTTGCGCGCCTTGTACTCGAGGATGTAATCGGCCGGGCGGCCGTAGCGCTGGTCGGCGCTGATCTGCGCCATCAGCGCGTCGTTGGTCTCGTACGCGCCCGGCAGGCTGAGGGTGTTGGCGGCGCGGATCTTGGCCACCTCGGCCTGCGTCACCGGCGCGCTGCCGTCGACGAAGGAGCCGATCTCGCGCTTGAGCTCGGCCAACGATTCGACCGTCTTGTCCGACTGCACCGCGGCCTGGGCGATCCACGGCCGCTGGCCCTTGGCGTTGCCCGAGCCGCTGTAGGAGCCGTAGGCCCAGTGCTTGTCCTCGCGCAGATTCATGTTCAGGCGCGAACTGAACTCGCCGCCGAGCACGCCGTTGGCGAAGTCGAAATCGATCGTGCCGGCGTCGCCGGTCGGCGGGATCAGCTCGCCGACGTAGATGTTGGACTGGATCGCGCCGGGCTGGTCGACCAGGAACACACGCGGCGCCTTGGGCCGCGCGACCGTGTTCAAGGCCGGCAGGGCCGGCGCGTCGGCCGCCGGCTTCCAGTCGCCGAAGCGGCGCTCGAGCTCGGGCACGATCGCCTCCAGGCTGGTATCGCCGACCACGAACACCCGCGCGCGGTGCGGCTGCAGCCAATCGCGATGGAAGGCGACCAGCTGCTCGCGCTTGAGCCCGGCGATCGAGGCCTCGGTGCCGGTACCGGTGAACGGAATCGCGTAAGCGTGGCCTTCGCCGTACAACAGCGGCGGCAGCACGCGCAGCGCGGCGGTCTGCGGCCGCGCCTTCTCCTGCTTGATCCCGGCCAGCCATTGCGCGCGCACGCGCTCGATTTCGGCCTCTTCGAAGCGCGGGCGGCGGATCACGTCGGCGAACAGGTCCAGCGACTCGCCGAGTTTGTCGGTCAAGGCCGACATGGCGACGTTGGCGCTGTCCAGGCTGGCGCTGGACGACAGTTCCACGCCCAGCGCTTCCTTGCGCGCCGACAGCGCCAGCGCGCCGTACTCGCCGGCGCCCTCGTCGAGCATGGCCATGGCGAAGCTGGCGGTGCCGACCGGATGGCCGAGATCGGCGCTGAAGCCGCCGGGAAACTCCATCCACAGCTGCACCACCGGGGTCTGACGGCGCTCGACCAGCACCACCTCGGTGCCGTTGCTCAGCGTCGCGCGCTGCGGCGCGGGGAAGCGTAGCTCCGGGAAGCGGTCGGTCTTGGGCACGCCGGCGCTGCGATCGACGTCGGAGGCGACGGTCTTGTAGCGCGGGTCGGCGGCCGGGATCGGGGCCGGCTTCGTGGCCGGCGCGGCGTGCGCGGTTTCCGGCAGCGACGAGGCCGGTTTGTCGCCGGGCTGGACCAGCAGGGTATGCGAGCCGGTCCCGAGCCAGGTGCGGCCGGCGGCCTGCACGCTGGCCGGCGTCGCCGCGGCGATCCGCGCCAGATCGTCGCGGAAACAGTCGGGCTTGCCGGAGAACACGGCGCAACGCGCCAGCACGTCGGACTTGCCGCCGAAGCCGCCGATGCGCTCGATGCCGCGGATGAAATCGGCGCGCAGCGAGGTCTGGGCCTGCTCGAGTTCCTGCGCGGTCGGGCCCTGTTCGATCAGGCGGCGGATTTCTTCGTCGATCGCCGCGCGGACCTTGGCCGGGTCCACGCCCTGCTTGACGTTGGCGACCACCACCAGGGTGCCGCTGATCTCGGCGTCGTTGATCGACACGCTGGCGCTGTCGGCGATGCGGTCGCGGTGGACCAGGCGCGCGTCCAGGCGCGAGGCGGCGCTGCCGCCGAGGATCTGCGCGAACAGTTCCAGGTCGGCGCCGTCGCGGGCGCCGAACGGGGCCACCGGCCAGGCGCGGTAGACGCGCGCCTGCGGCACCCGGTCGGGCACCACTTCCTCGGTGTCGCGCTCGCGCTTGGGCACGCGCGCGGCCATCTTCGGCACCGTAGCGCTGGCCGGAATGTCGCCGAAGTAACGCAGCGCCTTTTCCTTGGCCGTGGCCAGGTCGATGTCGCCGGCCAGCACCAGCACCGCGTTGTTGGGGCCGTACCAGCTGCGGAACCAGGTCTTGACGTCGTCCAGCGAAGCCGCGTCGAGGTCGGCCATCGAGCCGATGGTCTGCCAGCTGTAGGGATGATCGGCCGGGTACAGGGCTTCGTAGAGCTTGGCGCTGATGCGGCGGCCGTAAGGCTGGTTCTCGCCCTGGCGCTTCTCGTTCTGAACCACGCCGCGCTGCTCGTCGAGGGTCTTCTGATCGATCGCGCCGAGCAGATGGCCCATGCGGTCGGACTCCATCCACAGCGCCATGTCCAGCGCGGTCGTCGGCACGTTCTGGAAATAGTTGGTGCGGTCGACGTTGGTGGTGCCGTTCTGGTCGGTCACCCCGACCAGTTCGAACGGAGCGAAGAACTCGCCCTTGTGGTTTTCCGAGCCCTGGAACATCAGGTGCTCGAACAGGTGGGCGAAGCCGGTGCGGCCGGGCTGCTCGTTCTTGCTGCCGACGTGGTACCAGACGTTGACCGCGACGATCGGCGCCTTGCGATCGGTGTGCACGATCACCCGCAGGCCGTTGGGCAGGGTGAATTCCTCGTAGGGAATCGAGACTTCGGCGCGCGGCGCGGCCAGCGCCGGCGTGCATACCGCGCCGCCAAGCGCGGCGCCCAGCGCCAGGGCCAGCACGGCGGCGCGCGGCAGGGATCGGGTCGGGAAGGAGGGCATGGGCGGGGCTCCGGTCGGGCGTCCGTGCGGGACGAAGCCGCCATCCTAGGCGGTAGCGGCCGCAGCGGCATGGGCCGGCGGTCACAGGGGGGGACGCCGCGCCGCTGCGTTGCGCGTCGCATAATGGCGTCATGTTCGAGGTCATCCTGTACCAGCCCGAGATACCGCCCAACACCGGCAACGTCATCCGCCTGTGCGCGAACACCGGCGCGCGCCTGCACCTGGTCGCACCGCTGGGGTTCAGCCTGGAGGACAAGCAACTGCGCCGCGCCGGGCTGGACTACCACGAGTACGCCAGCCTGCAGGTTCACGAGAGCCTGCATGCGGCATTGCAGGCGATCGCGCCGCCGCGACTGTTCGCGCTGAGCACGCGCAGCCAAGTGCGTTACGACCGCGTCGCCTACGCGCCCGGCGATGCCTTCCTGTTCGGCCCGGAAACCCGCGGCCTGCCCGAGGACGTGCTCGAGCGCATCCCGGCCGAGCACCGCCTGCGCCTGCCGATGCGCCCGGACAATCGCAGCCTGAATCTGTCCAATTCGGTCGCGGTGGTGGTGTTCGAGGCCTGGCGCCAGCACGGCTTCGACGGCGGCGCCTGAGCGCCCTGCGGGAACAGGCGAAAAAGGCTCCCCCGGGCGTCGGATCGCGCCGGGGGAGCAAGTCCACTCAGGGAGAGGTCGCCGGAGCGCGCGCCGCACCGCGCGTAGCCCAGGCCAAGCCGAACGCGCCGAGCAGACCGACCGCGCAGAACGTCGCCCACGGCAGCCACGGCAGGCGCAACGCCGCGGCCAGGTCGATCAGGCCGCCGCCGGCGAGGCTGCCGAGCCCGCCGCCGACCGCCAGGCTCAGCGAACTCACGCCGAGGAAGCTGCCGAGCGCACGCGGATCGGCCAGGTCGGCGATCAGGGACTGCTGGCTGGGCCGGGTCAGCACCGCGCCGATCGCGAACGCGGCCACGCAGGCCAGGAATGCGGCAAAACTCCCGACCAGAGCGAACGCGCCGATCGCCAGCGCCATCAGCGCCGTGCCCAGCACCAGCATCTGCGCGCTGCTCAACCAGCGTTGCAACCAGCGCACCAGCGCGTACTGCAGCGCCAGGGTCAGGCCGGCGCTGAGCGCGAACATGATGCCGACGCTGTCGGTGTCGCCGGTCAGCCGCTGCGCGAGCAGCGGCAGGCTCAGATTGATCTGCACCGCGACGAACCAGTACAGCATCAGCAGCCCGACCAGGACCAGGAACGGCCGGTTGCGCCACACCCGTTGCAGACCGTCGCGCAGCGGCGGCGGCCGCGCCGGCGGCGGCACGTTCGGCAACCAGCGCACGGCGATGACGAAATTGGCGGCGAAGCAGGCCGCGGCCCCGAGGCAGACCAGGGCGAAGTCGTAGCGCAGTAGAGCCACGCCGAGCAGCGGCCCGAGCGTGGTCGCCGCGCCGCCGATCCAGTTGCTGAGCGCGTAATAGCGCGGCCGGCTGCGCTCGTCGGTGAGCGCCGCGATCGAGGCCTGGTAAGGCGCTTCGAACATGGCCCCGCCGAGCGCGGCCAGCAGCATCGCCAGCAACAGCCAGCGCAGTTCGGTCGCGTAAGCCAGGCTGGCGAAGCCCAGCGCACGCAACAGCACGCCGAGGCAGATCATGCGCCGCGCCCCGTAGCGGTCGGCGAGCAGGCCGCCGAGCAGGGCCAGGCCCTGCTGGGCGACCTGGCGCAGCGCCAGCGCGCCGCCGACCGCAGCCGCGGCCAGGCCGAGGCGATCGACGAAATGCACCGCGACCAACGGCATAAGCATGGCGAAGCCGGTCACCATGAAGAAGGTGTAGACCAGCAGACCGTTGAGGCCGCGCCGGCGTTCGGCCTCGCTGGTCGGCGCCGGCACAAGGGCAGCATCGAGCGCGCTCACCGCCGCCCCTCAGGCCGCGCGCGCGTCGCCGCGGCCGATGCCGGCGGCGCGGTAGAGATGGATCGGGGTCGGATCGGCGCTGAACTGCGAAAACGGAAACGGTTCGGCCGACACCGCGGCGACGCCGCGGCCGAGAAAGCGCGGCACGATCGCGCTGCCGGTCTGGGCGTAGACCACCAGCGGCACGCCGCGCGCGCGCAGCGTGGCCAGGATCTCGTCGAAGGACCCGTTGCTGAGCGTCATGCCGGTGGCGATGACCAGATCGGCCGCGGCCAGCACCGGACGCATGTCGCGCGCGACCTCGGTGCCGTCGGCGGTGAACTCGAGATTGAAGTCGCAGGGCAGGCACACGCCGCCGTGCGAGCGGATCGCCTCGACCAGGGGATTGACCACGCCGATCAGGCCGACCCGCATGCCGGGCGCGATCCGCAGCAGGCTGGCGATCGCCGCGTCGCGCGCCTGCGCGCGCTGCAGCGGCGTGCCGTGCGGCAGCAAACGCGGCTCGGCCCCGGCCTGTTCGCGATGCGGCCGGACCAGCGCCAGATAGGCGTCGAGCGCGGCGATCCGCACCGGCGTGCGCGGATCGCGCAGCAACTCGGCGAGCGCGCGGCCGGACAGCTCCTCGGCCGCCGACGGGTCGAGCTGGTCGCGTTCGACGCAGCAGCCGCCGAACGCGGACTCGACCCGCAGCACCAGGTAGTGATTGCGGTATTTGGTGTCGGTGCCTGGGAACTGGGTGCTCTGGCGCACCCAGAACGCGCCGACCGCGTGCAGGCCGGCCGGGTCCGGGCCGTAGTCGCCGCGCAGCACGGCCTGGGTGAGGTCGGCGACGCTGGCCGGGGCAACAAGGGTCTCGAAGGTCATGGCAGTCGCTCAGGCAGCCGGGTCGGCGTAGGTCAGGGCCAGGCGCGACAGCGCGCGCTCGGCGTAGGCGCGGGCCTGCAGGCCGTCGCGGTCGCTGGCGATCACGTGGCCGAGGTAGCAGGCGTTGTCGATCGGCGCGGAGACGTCGCTGCCGGCGACCGCGGCCAAGCTCCAGCGCTCGACGTGAGGATCGGCGTCGAGGTCGGCGGAGCCGTCCAGGGCCACGACCTTGCCGGCGCGCGGCGGCACCAGGAACTTGATCGCCGCGCTGGCCACGCCGGTGTCGCGCCGTCGCAGGTCGGGCTCACGGCCCAGGGCCAGCTCGATCTGCGCATCGAGCAGGTCGATGCCGGTCACGCGCTGGATCAGTTCGGCGATGTAATTGCCGCCGGGGCGCGGATTGATCTCGACGATGCGCGGCCCCTGCGCGGTCAGTTTGACCTCAGTGTGGCTGAGGCCGTGGTCGTGGCCGACCGCGGACAGCGCGCCGCGCACCAGGTCTTCCACCGCGCGCGCCTGCACGGGATCGAGCCTGGCCGGGAACATATGCCCGTCCTCGACGAAATAGGGAAAGCCGGTCAGGCTCTTGTCGGTGATGCCGATCACCGTGGTCGCGCCGCGATAGGTGCAGGCCTCGACGCTGACCTCCTCGCCGTGCAGGTACTCCTCCAGCAGCAGCAGGGGCACCCGCGCCTGATCGCGGAAGTTGCGCGGGAACTGCTCCAGCGCGTCGAACGCCGCGCACAACTCTTCCTCGTCGCGAACCAAGCGGACGAAGGCGCTGGAGGCCAGGTCGGTCGGCTTGAGGATCAGCGGGTAGCCGATGCGCTGCGCCTCGCGTCGGCACTCGTCCCAGGACGCGGTGACGGCGAACCTCGGGTTCGGCAGGCCGGCGCGCTCGATCGCCTCGCGCACCCGGTCTTTGCGCCGCTCGTCGACCACGTTGGCCGAGAACGCCTGCGGCAGGCCCAGCGCCTGCGCCACCTGGGCCACGGTATCGATGTAGTAGTCGCAGATGGTGACCACGCCGTCGAAGTTCAGGATCGCGTGCTGGGCGCGCAGGAACTCGATCAGCGCCGGCACGTCGTTGGTCTCGGCGCTGAGCACGTGTTCGGCGTGCTCGATCACCGGATGGATCTCGCGCGCGCGCGTATCGCGGTAGTGGTCGCGGTTGCGGGTGACGAAGGTGTAGCGGTGGCCGAGCCGGGCGATCGCCGGCGGAAAGATCCGCCCAGTGCCGCCGA
Organism: Lysobacter antibioticus HS124; assembly: GCF_000336385.2. Classification (GTDB taxonomy): domain Bacteria; phylum Pseudomonadota; class Gammaproteobacteria; order Xanthomonadales; family Xanthomonadaceae; genus Lysobacter; species Lysobacter firmicutimachus. Next base: position 33,092 of record NZ_HG424536.1, read on the forward strand.
CCCAGCTTTCTATCATCAACAGGTGCGCCATCGCAGTCTCCTGAGGGCGAGGTGGGTTGCGTATCAGTGCGCCAGCGCCGGCTCGGCCGTCGCCGGCGCGACACAGCCGGAAGCAACGGGCTCGAATCGGGCCGGGTCGAAATCGGCGCGTCCCCAGGCCATCGCCGACCACGGCAGTTGCAGCTGCTGCAGCGACTCGATCGCGACCGGCGCCAGCGCATCCGGGTCGAGCGCACGCTCGTATTCGGCGAACACGCCCTCGACATAGCGGTGGCCGGTATCGGCGGCGAGGAACACCACGTTGCGCTGCGGATCGCGCCGCGCCTCGCGGCGCGCGACCAGGTAGCAGCAGCCGCTGGACAGACCGGCGAACACCGCGTGCTCGCGCAGCAGCGCCACCGCGCCGGACAGGCCGTAGTCGAACGAAACCCAATGCACCTGGTCGTACAGGGCATGGCGTACGTTGCGGAACGGGATCGAACTGCCGATGCCGGCGATGATGATGCCGGGGTCTTCGAGGTGCTGGCAGCCGAAGGTCATGCTGCCGAACGGCTGCACGCCGATCAGTTGCACGCCCGGCTCGGCGGCGCGCAACGCGCGCGCCAGCCCGCCGGTGGAACAGCCCGAGCCGACCCCGCCGACCACGCTCAGCGGCGCGCAGTCCAGGCCGGCGACGATCTGCGCTGCGACCGGCGCGTAGCCGTCGTAGTGGATGTCGTCGTGGTATTGCTGCATCCAGTGCAGGTTGGGGTCGGCGGCGAGCAGTTCGCGAATCCGCGCCACGCGCAGGCTCTGGTCCAGCTTCAGGGTCGGCTGCGGCTCGACCTGCTCGACCGTGGCGCCGAGGATGCGCAACTGGAGCATCAGGGTGCGGTCGACGGTCTTAGAGCCGACGATATGGCACTTGAGCCCGAACTTGTGGCAGGCCAAGGCCAGGGCATAGGCGTAAATGCCGCTGGAGCTGTCGATCAACGTCGCCTCCGGACCGATCCGTCCGCTGTCGAGCAGTCCCTGCACCGCCGCCAGGGTCGAATAGACCTTCATGGTCTCGAAGCGGGCGACGTAGAGATTGCGCTCCAGCCGGATCAGGTCCGGCGCCTTGATCGCATCGGCGATGTGCGCATGCGGGCTCATCGGACCCCCGTTTCGATGAAGCGGCAGGCGTGGCCGAGACCACGGAAGAACGAGGACAACGCCCCCATGCGCAGCGCATCGGGCCGCAGCGCGTACAGGTAGCCGATCAGGCTGCCGGTGTGCGCGACCAGCACGCCGTCGGCGCCGAACTCGCGCCGGCGTTCGAGCAGTTCTTGCAGGTGCCGTTTGGGAGTGACGCCTTGGGCGAGTTCGGCGCTGCGCGTGGCGCAGGCGCAGATCGCGGCGACGTCGTGGGCGGCGAACGCATCCAGCGCCCGGCGCAGGTTCGCCCGATAGGCCGGCAATTGCCGCCGGTAGTGGCTCAGCAGGGGCGCGGCCAGCTTTTCGGTTTCGACCGTGCCGCCCTCGTCGATGTAGCAGGCGTGCAGGCGCAGCGGCGCGTCGAAGGTCTGCAGCACCTGCTGGCGGCCGCTGAGGTACAGCGCATGGCTGTCCAGAAACACGCTGTCGGAGCGCTCGATGCCGCGCAGCAGGGCCGAGATCGCCGGCGCCGGCGTGACCAGGCCGAAGATCCGGTCCAGGCAGCGGATGGTGGCGACGATGTCGGCGGTCGAACTGGCCATGCCCTTGCCCAGCGGCAGTTCCGAGTCGTGGCTCCAGCGTCCGTGCGGCAAGCGTCGCCGGTGCCGATGCAGGTACAGCTCGATCGCGCGCCGGCATTTGTCCTTGCCGGCCAGGTCGGCGTCGATGTCGCCGTCCTCGCCGGGCGCGAAATGGATCCAGCTGTAGCGCCGCACCGGCAGCGAAATGATGCCGATCTGCAGTTCGCCCTCGTGTTCGCACGGGCCTTGCAACAACTCGCCCAGCGTACCGTGGCAGACCCCGCTGTGTATCGTCCGCAGCGGCGGCACGTCCCCCTGCCCCCTCGCCGCCGCCTCGGCCGCATCGCGGCCGCCCGCACTCCGTGTCGCCGTTCGCTCCTGCCGCAGCATCGCCGCGTCTCCCGTCAGAAGGTTCAACCGCCGAAATCGACCGTCAGTTGCGCGCTGAAGCGGCGACCGTCGGTCAAGCCGAAACTGTTATGGCCGTAGATGTTCCAGGTGTAGGTGTCGGCGACGTTGGCGACCAGCACGCGCAGGCTGGCCGGCGCCTCGCCGAGGCGGAAACGGTAGCGCGCGCCGAGATCGACCAGGGTGTAGGCCGGCACCCGGTTGACCCCGTCGCGCGAGGCCACGCGCTCGCCGTAATGGCTCATCGCCAGATCGAACGACAGGCCGGGCCGCCACGCCGGGCGATACTCCAGGTCGGTGCGCAGCAGGCGTTCGGCCTGGCCGATCGGACGCTCGCCCACCCGGCCCAGCCGCACCGCTTCGCCGCCGACCCGCGGCCGCATCAGCACCGCGCCGGCGACCAGGCTCCAGCGGTCCGACGGCCGCCCGCTCAGGCTCAGTTCGACGCCGCGATGGCGGACTTCGCCGATCGCGCCGAACACGTTGCGCTCGTCGGTGGTGAAGTACGGCTTGCGCACGTCGAAGGCGCCGGCGACCAGGCTCAGGCCGTCGCCGAATTTCCAGCGCAGGCCGGCGTCGCTCTGGCGGGTGCGGATCGCCTGCAGCGCCTGGTTGCGGTTGGCCGCATCGTCCGGCGCGATGCCGCTCTCTTCCAGGCCGCGGGTATGGCCGGCGTACAACGCCAGGGCCGGACTCAGGTACAGCGCCGCGCTGGCGCTCGGCAGCCAGGGATCGTCGCGGCTGGCGGTGCGCGGCAGGCCGGGCTGGTCGACCGTTTTTTCGTAATGGCTGCGCTGCAGGCCCAGATTGAGTTCGCCGACCTCGCGCCAACGGCCCTCGTAGGCCAGGCCCGCGGTCCACTGCCGCACCCGGTCGTGGCTGCGCGGACCGAACGCGAACGCCGACGGCCTCGGCACCGGCCGCGCCTCGCCGAGCGCGCGTTCGCCCAGGTCCAGCGCCGGCGCCGAACCGCCGTATTCGTTGTGCAGACGGCGCGCGCGTATCGCCGCATGCAGCACGTGCAGACGCGGCCCCTCGGCGAAGCTGCGGCTCAGGCGCAACTCGCCGCTGCTGCTGGCGTAGCGCTGGCGCGGATCGGCGATCACCTTTTCGCGCGTGCGGCCGTCGGGCGTGGTGCCGGCGAACAGTTCGGCGAACCCGCTGGGCTGATGGTTGATCGAACGGAATACGCCGCCGGACAGCGCCCAGTCGCGGCCGAAGCGGGCCTTGCCGAGTACGCCGTAATTGCGGCTGTCGTACTCGTTGTCCGACCAGCTCTGGCCGAAATGGCGACGGCGCTCGATCCGCGGCGGAAGGTGATTGGCGGAGGTCAGGATGGTCGGCGCCACCTCTTCGTCGCGGCCACGCGAGATACTCCAGAACGGCAGGATCTCGACGTTCTCGCTCGGCCGCCAGCGCGGCACCAGGCCGGCACGCAGATAGCGCGCGTCGGCGCCGTCGTAGTACTCCTCGCGCGCTACCGCGATCCCGGCGGCCAGGCCCAACGTGCCCGGCACGATCAGCAAGCGCGCATCCAGCTCCAGCGCCGGCGCGGCGTAGGCGTTGAGCGCGCCCAGCACGCTGACCACGCGTTCGTCGCCGGCCTTCTTCAGCCGGTAGTCGACGATCCCGGTCGGGGCCGGAAACGGGTAGCTCAGCGCCGACAGGCCGACGCGGATGCTCGAGCCCTCGACCAGCGCCGGCGGAACCGTGCCCTGGCGGTCGAAGTACACCCCGTCCATGCGCACGTTGCCGGCATCGACCGGCGAAAAGCCACGCACCTGCTTGCTGCTGTACAGGCCGATGCTCTCGTTGCCGAGAGTCGCGCCGAAGGCGTCCTCGGCCGCGGTCACGGCATTGTCGCCGGCGCGTTGCGCGGCGGCTTCGCCGCTGCAGGCGAGCAGGCCGCAGCCCAGGGTCCAACTCCATACTCGCAGGCTCATGCTCACAACTCCGTGGGCCAGTCGCGCAGGCGACGCCAGGCCAATGCGATACCGATGCCGCTCAGCGCCCACAGCCACAGCGCGAACGGCCACGCCATCGCCGCGCGCTGGGCGCCGCTGCGTTCGCCGCCGTGCCAGGCCGGAATGTCGTCGTACTCGGCGAAGTTCAGTCGTCCGTAGGTGCCGTCGGCCGACGCCGCGCCGATCCGGCGCTGGATGCGCGGATAGAACCAGTCGCGCAGGCGCTGCTGATAGACGCGCACCTGCGCTTCGAAGGCGCGATGGCGCTGCGCATCGGTGCCGGCCAACCTTGCCAATGCCTCCTGCAAGCCCAACGTCGGCGACAGATAGCCGGCCACGACCGACACGCGTTCGCGCCCGTCCCGCGCCCGTTCGCGCTGTCGTTGCAACGGCGCCAGCCGCCGTTCCAGCTCCGGCGCCAGGAAGCTCAGGCGTGTCGCGTAGTCCAGGCCGGCCGCGCGCTCGGCGGCGTCGACGCGTCCGTTGCGGCACAGTTGCGCGGCGACGATCCGGTCGCGCTGCGCCGCGATGGCGTCGTTGTGGCGGCGTTGCGCATCGACATAGGCCACGGCCGACGGCGCCGGCCACGCGCGTTCGGCGGCCGCACTGCCGAGCATCGGCACGCCGACCGCGAGCAGGGCCCAGAGCGCGGCCAGGGTCGCGATCGCCCCGGCCGCGTTCGGCCAGGCTGCCGCCACCACGCCGCCCAACGCCACCCAGAACGCCACGTAGGCCAGCAGCAGGACCGCTGCGGCGGCCAATTCGCGCCAGGCCGCGCCCGCCTCCACGCCGGCTGCGGCCAGGGCAGCCGCAGTCAACGCCAGGACTGCCGGCGCCAGCCACAGATAGATCGCGGCGATGCGCGCGCCGAGCCACACGCGGGCGGAGACGCGCTGCGCGGCGATCAGGCGCAGCATGCCGTGATCGCGCTCGAAGGTCGCCAGCAGGCCGACCAGCAGGATGGCCGCGATCGGCAGCAACTGGGCCAGGACGAAACCGAGGTCGAAGCGGCCCAGCGCCAGTCCACGCGGGTTTTCGAAGTCGTAGGCCGGTTCGATCCCGAACGGGGTTTCCAGTTTGACCGGCAGCCGGCTCGGCAACAGATCGCTGGCGCCGACCGCGAGCGGCGACAACGGCAGATGCGGTTTGTCGGCGTGCACGCGGAGGAAATAGCGGCTGAAGCCGGCGATGTCGGTCGGATCTTGCCAATACGGCACCCGCTCCGCGGCGGGCTCGGCATAGCGCCGCGCACGCTCGCGGATCTGCGCCGCCCAGGCCGCGTCGCTGGCGCGACTGCGTTCGATCGCCGCGTCCTGAGCGTGGTGCAGCGCGGCGCCGTTGTGCGCGCCCCACAGCATCGCCGCGCCGAGCAAGGCCAACAGCGTCCGCAACAGGCGGCTGCGACCGAGCTGACGCAGTTCCCAGCGCAGCAGATGGGCGAAGTTCACCGGTGCGGCGTCGCTCGCCGCGGTCGTCGGCAGCGCGCTCATGGCCGCAACCTGCGCGCGGCGCGCGCCAGGGCCCAGCACGCCAGCGCCGCCCATACCGCCAGCGCCCACAGGGCCCAACCGGCGGCGCCGCCGGCCTGGATCAGGCTGGGCGAACGGTGAACGAATTCGGGAATCTGCGCCCACAGCCACGCATCGCCGCCGGGCTTGGCGCTGTCGCCGTTCGGCTGACGCATGACTTCCCGGTTCATGCGGTTGACCAGCTCGCGCCGGTAGCGCTCGGCGCCGTCGACGAAGCGGCGGTGATGATGGAAATCGCTGCCGGCCAGCCAGGGCGACAGCGTCTGCATCGCCGCGCTCGGCGACAACAGGCCGACCGCAGCGAACGCCTGGTCTTGCGCTTCGACCCGATCGTAGAAATTGCCCAGCACGCGATCGAAGGCCGCGTGCGAATGCCGTTCGCTGAGATCGAGCTCGGCGCCGCGCAGGTTCACCGGCAAAGCCTCGGCGCGGTCGGCGCCGTAGCGTGCGAGCAGTTCGGCGCGACGCTGCTGCGCCTGCTCGGCGGTCCAGTAGGCCGGCGCTTCGTCCTGCAACTGCTGCTTCACCGACTGCGTCGCCGGCAACGGGCGGGCCTGCTCGACCGCGCTGCTGGCCCAGCGCGGCAGGGCCAAGGCGAGCAGAATCCACAGCCCGAACAACAGCGCCAGGGCGCCGCGCACGCTGCCGGCGAGCAGCGACGCGGCCACCCCGAGCGCGCTGAGCAGCCCCAGGTACGCGCTCATCGCCGTCGCCCACAACGCCAGGCGCAGCAATGCGTCGGCGTCCCAACCGACGACGGCCCAAAGGGCGACCGTCGCCGCCAGCGTCACCGGCACGACCAGGACCAGGCTCAGGACCGACCAGATCGCCAAGCCCTTGGCGATCACGATCGTGCGCGGCCGCAACGCCGCGCCCAGCGCCAAGCGCAAGGTGCCGCGCTCGCGGTCCATCGCCACCGCCGTGAAGGCGAGCAGGAAAGCGATCAGCGGCGCCAGTCCGATCAGCAGGCCGGCCGGACTGGTCAGGCCGGCGCGCTGCAAGGCCGAGGCCTCGCCCTGCGGCCGGTACAGCAGATCGTTCTGCACGTGCGCTTCCAGCCACACGGTCTGGCCGACGAAGGGCTCCACGCCCGGGTCCAGGGCGGCCAGCAGCGGCGTCGGCTTGAACGCGAAGATGCTGTAGTGCGCGGCCGAATGCGGGTCCTTCTCGCCTTGGCCCAGCCAGCGTGCGCGTTCGGCCGCGGCGACCTCGCGCTTGGCCGCATTGCCGTCGATCACCTGGCCGAGGTTGACCGCGAACGCGATCAGCACCAGCGCCGCCAAACACCACAACGCCCGCCAGGCGCGCCGGTCGCGCCGCAGCAGCAGGCCTTCGTAGGCGGTCAGCGCGGCGATCATGCGCCGAACTCCGGCTCGGCCGAGGCCAGCGCGTGCAGGTACAAGGCCTCGATCTGCGCCGGCGACAACTCGGCGGTGGCGCGCTCGGTCAACAAGCGGCCGCCGCGCAGGATGCCGAGCCGGTCGGCGACGTCCTTGACCCGGTACAGATCGTGGGTCGCCATCAACACCGCCAGGCCGCGCCGCACCGCGGCGCGCACGCCGAGCGAGAGATCGTTGGCGGCGCTGGCGTCCAGGCCCGAGGTCGGCTCGTCGAGCAACAGCAGCTGCGCGTTTTTGGCCAGTGCGATCGCCAGCCCGACCTTCTGCCGCATGCCCTTGGAGAACCCGGCGGCGGGACGCTCGTGCGCTTCGGACTGCAAGCCGGCGTCGGCGAGCAGGGCGCGCGCCTGCGCCGGATCGAGCCGGCGACCGCCGAGCAAGGCGAAGTAGCTCAGGTTTTCGATCGCACTCAGGCGTGGATGCAGCATCACCGTTTCCGGCAGATAGGCGATGCGCGCGCGCGCCGCCAGCGGGTCGCGGTCCACGCGCAGGCCGGCGACCTCGACGTGGCCGGCATCCGGGCTCAGGAATCCGAGGATCAGGTTCAAGGTGGTGGTCTTGCCGGCGCCGTTCGGGCCGAGCAAGGCGTAGACCTCGCCCGGCCGCAGCGCGATCGACAGCCCCCGCAGCGCCTGGCGGTCGCCGAAATCCTTGCGTACTTCGTGCAGGCGCAGGGCCGGCACGGACGCGTCGACGCGATGGTTCTGCAGCAAAGTCATAGATTCACCCGCAGGCTGAGTTCGACGCTGCGCGGCGCGGCCAGCAACAGTTGATCCGCGGCGCCGCCCGACCAGTCGGCGTACAGCGCGTCGCCGAGGTTGCGCCCGTGCAGGGCGACCTCGCCGAACGGCAGCCGGTAGGCGATCGACGCGTCCCAGACCGTGCGCGCGCCGACCCGGATGCGATTGGCGTTGTCGGTGTAGTAGCGGCCGACGTAGCGGGCGCCGGCGGCCAGGGTCACCGGCCGTTGCGCGAAGCGATAGCTCGCGCGCAGGTCGGCGATGCGCTCGGGCACGTTGGGCGGCACGTTGCCGGCACGGTCGGCGCCGCCGGCTTCGCGCAGCACGTCGAAGCGCGCGCGCAGCGCGGCCAGGCTGGCGTCCAGGCGCAGCCCGCGGGTCGGCATGGCCGCAGCGGTCAGTTCCACGCCGCGCGACGATTGGCGCCCGCCCTGCACCGACAGATTGGCGTTGAGCGGATCGCGGGTGACGATGTCGTCCTGTTCGATCCAGTAGCCGGCCAGGCCCCATTCGAAACGGCCCTGCCACAGCCGGCTTTTGATTCCGGCGTCGATCGCGCGGCCGTGGGTCAGGTCGAAGCGCGCGTTCGCCGCCGACAGCAAGGGCAGGCTGCCGACCGGCGCCACCGCGGCGCTGTATTGGGCGTAGAGCTGGGTGTCGGGCGCCAGGTCGAACACCGTGCCCAGGCGCCAGGACAGCGGCGAATAGTCGCGCCGAAACCCGGTACGTGCGCCGGTGTTGAGGTCGACGATGCTTCGCCGCAGTGCGATCCGGTCGTAGCGCAGGCCGCCGAGCAGCAGCCATCGAGGGCTGAGATTGAGCGCGTCTTCGGCGAACAGCGAGGCCACCCGGGTGGTCGAATCGAAATCGACCCGATTGCCGGCACCGGGGTAGTTCGCGGCCAGATCGGCGAAACCGGCGCTGCCGCGCGCGAGAGAGAACGGGTCCAGCGGCGAGGTCGTACCGAAGCGGCGCATGACGTCGAAGTCGCCGTCGCTGAGTTCCATCCCGAGCGTGGCGCGGTTGCGCCGTCCGCCGACCATGCCGTCGCCGCGCAGGCTCAGGCGCTCGACCCAGTAGCGATGGTCGTGCTCGATGCGCGTGGTGCTGCGGTCCAGGCGTCCGCGCAGCGCGTCGTAGCGATAGGTTTCCGAATTCCACCAGCGCCGCCGCGCCTGATAGAGGCTGAACTCGTTGACCAGATGCAGGCCGTCGTCCAGTCGCCAATCGGCGCGCGTGCGCAACCAGTCGCTGCGTGCGTCCTGCAGCGCGTTGTCGACGTTGTGGTTGCGCCGGCGCAGGGCACGGTCGATCACCCGGCCGTCGGCGCTGCGCACCAGCCCGCCCGGATCGCGTGCCGCCGCGCGCGGCAACAGCGGCGTGCCCCAGTAGGCGCCGTCGTAGTCGTCCTGGTAGTGGTCCAGCGCCGCCTCGACGTCGAAGGCTTCATTCGGGCGCCAACGCCAGGACAGGCTGGCCGAACTGGAGTCGCTGGCGTTGTCGTCGACATAGCCGTCGCTGCGCCGGTGGCTGGCGACCGCGCGCAGTGCGGCGTTTTCGCCCAGCGGCAGATTCGCGTCCACGCCGATGCGGCGACTGCCGAAGCTGCCCCAGCCCAGTTGCGCCTGCAAGTCGCGTTCGCCCGGCCGCGCACGCTTGGGCACCAGGTTGATCGCACCGGCCAGCGCGCCCTCGCCGTACAGCACCGAGGCCGGCCCTTTGAGCACTTCGATGCGTTCGAAACTCCAGCTGTCGAAGTCGCGGGTCACCAGCGGCGCGGCGGTCTGGCGCGCGCCGTCGAACAGCAAAGCGATGGCGCCGCCGCTGAAACCGCGCATCGAGGCCGAGCCCGGCGCCGACGGCAGCGCCCCGGCCAGCACGCCCGGCGCCGCATTGAGCGCTTCGACGCTGCCGCGCAGGCCGCGCGACTGCAGCAGCTCCTGGTCCAGCACCTCGATCGCGGCCGGAGTTTCGCGCACGCTCAGGCCGAGTCGCGAAGCGGTCGCACTGGGTTGATCGCGGCCCGGGCTCAGCCCGACCCCGCCCTGGACGGTGACTTTGTCGAGCAGGGTCGGCGCGCCGCCGGCCGCCTCCTGCGCCGCCGCGGTCCCCGCCAGCGCCAAGCCGGCCGCCAAGACTCCCTGCCCCATGCGCGCCGTGCGGCGCCCCCGATCGCGTCTGCCCGCCATGATTCCCCGTCCTGCTGAACTGTGACCCACTGAATGAAACGATATAACATTTCATTCAAGCAGCGACAGTACGGGGAACGGCGGGAGCGCGTCAATACGCTTCGGGTCGATTCGGTCCGGAATTGCGACGTGGGTAGCGGGCCTCGCCGCCGACGCGCGGCCGGAGGCGAGGCGCAAGCCTTAGTGCAGGCGGATGAAATCGTTGGCCGAGGTGCGGCGCGACCGCCGCGCGACCTCGAAACCGTTCGACGAGCCCTTGCGGTCGGTGTTGCCTTCGATGCTGAGGAAGCTGTCGCGGTCGCCGTCGAAGGCGAAACCGGTGTGGATCCAGTCGCTGGCGGTCTTGCGCACCAGGAAGATGCCGCAGCCGCCCGGCGCGGCGATGTCGCGGCCGCCGGTGACGCTGCGCCCGGCGACGAAGCGGCCGACCTGTTTGGCCTGAGCCGCCAACTCGTCGCAGCCGAAGCTGCCGGCGATCGGCGGCGCGCCGCCGAGGGCTTCGGCGGCCTGGCGCAGGACGAAGCTGACGAAGCCTGCGCACCAGAGCATGGCGTCGCCCTGGCTGCCCTTCATGTACAGCCGCACCCAGGGGCCGCGATTGGCGCCGCCCAATTCGATCGGATGCGCGGCCAGGTGTTGCTCGGCGAACCAGCGCACCGCCTGGGCGTACGGCTTGGACGGCGCGACCGCGGGCAAGGCGACGATGCGCGCCAGCGGCTCGATCAAGGCCTCCCACAGGGCCTCGTCGAGCACGCCGGAGAAACCCAGCTGTTTGCGCCGGGCGAACTCGGCCAGCGCGCGCCCGGTGGCCGGTCCGAACTTGCCGTCCACCGGCGTGCCGTTGCCGTGATAGCCCAGCCATTCCTGGACCCGCTTGGTCGCCGCGCCGCTCGCGCCCTGACTCAGCGCGCCCGGAAACTCGAGCTCGCGCTGCACATAAGACTGATCCTGCAAGGCCATGAAACACACTCCCTGGCGGCGGCATCCCTGCGCGCGCACGTCCCGCCGCCCGTCTCGCCCCGGACGCTGCGTTCGCGCGCCGCGGCGCCCTGCCGCGACATTCCAGCCAACGCGGCGCGACCGCCGGCGCGGTCACCGCGGCAGCGTTCGTTTCTGCAACGCCGGTCGACGCCGGCGGCCTACAGCGCGTCGTGGAAGATCAGGCCCAGGGTGTGGCGGCGACCGGCGCGCACGCGGCTGACGCCGTGCTTGAGCGCGACCCGATAGTGGCCGCACGCGCCGGACTGCGGGCGTTGCCGCACCGCGAACGCGACCGCATCGCCCTGGCGCAGCGGCACCACCTCGACCCGCGACTGCATCCGCGGCCGCTGCTCGGTCAGGACGAATTCGCCGCCGTCGAAATCGCGCCCGGGTTCGGACAGCAGGATCGCCACCTGCAGCGGGAACAGGTGCTCGCCGTACACGTCTTGGTGCAGGCAGTTGTAGTCGCCTTCGCCATAGCGCAGCAGCAAAGGCGTCGGACACCGCTGCCCGGCCTCGTGGCAACGCCGCAGGTAATCGCGCAGCGTCGGCGGATAGCTCGCAGCGTCGCCCAGCGCTCGGTTCCAGCGCGCGGCGACCTGCGACAACGGCGGATACAGGGCGCTGCGCAACGCCTGCACCGGCGCCGGCAGGGGATAGCGGTAGTAGCGATACTCGCCGCGGCCGAAGCCGTGCCGAGCCATCGTCACCCGGCTGCGATAGCGCACATCGTCGTCGTAGGCCTCGGCCAACGCCGCGCACTCCTGCGGCGCGAGCAGGCCCGGCAGCACCGCATTGCCGCGCTCGTCCAGCTCCGCGCCGATGCGCATCCAATCCTGCGTGGCGACGCGCGCGGCGTAGCCCGCTGCGTCGACTGCGGCGGTGCCGGGATCGGCCTCGATCTGCGTACCGAACAGGGGCAACGATGAAGTACGGCGCACGTTCGCGGCTCCTGCATGACTTTCGTCACCCCATGATCCGTTTTCGCGCCGGGCGCGCTATCCGAATCCTGCTGCTGGCTGAATCGATTCGGGCCGCATCGGCCCGCAGCGATCTTTGCCGAATCTGCTGCGTGCGCACCGGTTCGACGGAAATATTCAGCCGCCAGCCAGACAAACGCGGACGGCGGACGATACGCGCACGTCGATCTCGGACTTATGGCCTAGATCGACAGGACTTATGACCTACCGCAGCGCGCCAAGGACCATGCGCAGAACGTTAAGTTCCTAATAAAAACCCCTGGAAATTCAGGTTCGATTGCAATGCGCCGACGATACTGCGCACACCGAATCGCAAGGACGCCTCACTCCGAAGCGCGCGATCCGGAATAAAACCAATAAGAGGCTCAGACCTTATGAAGCGTGCATTGCTTGCCCTCACCCTCGCCGCCGCCCTGCCGTTCGCCGCCGCCAATGCGGCCGAGGGCGTGTCCTACAACTACGTCGAGGCCGGCTACGCCAAGACCGACGCCAAGAACAGCTACGCCGATGCCGACGGCTGGGCGATCAACGGCTCCTACGCCTTCCACCCGAACTTCCATGTGTTCGGCGGTTACAGCAAGCAGGAAACCGACTCGCAGAATTTCTTCGGTCTGCGCGTTCCCGGCTACGACGTCGACCAGTGGAACGTCGGCGTGGGCTACAACCACGAACTGACCAAGCGCGTCGACCTGGTTACCCGCGTCGCTTACCAGCAGGACAAGCACGAATTGCGCTGGGACCGGAAGCTCAAGGGCGGCAGCGTCGAAGCCGGCGTGCGCGGCACCCTGACCCCGAACTGGGAAGGCTATGCCTTCGCCGGTTACCAGGACTACGACAAGCACTACGACGGCAAGTTCTACGGCCGCATCGGCACCCAGGTGAAGTTCAACCAGAGCTGGGGCATCACCGCCGACGCCAAGTTCATCGATGGCGGCCAGAAAGAGTTCTTCATCGGCCCGCGCTTCAGCTTCTAAAGAAAGCGCTACCGGGAAGCACCCGGCAACAATCGCGATTCTTTCTCTCTCTCCCCCGAAACGTCGCGATGAGCCCGGCCGCAAGGCCGGGCTCTTTTTTTGCGCTACATCTTTCGCGCTACCTCGGCCGCGCAGCCGTCGTCGCAAGGCGGTCGCGGCGTATGAGCGCAGGACATCCCCTTGAAATCCCGGTGGGACGCCGCGACGCCACGGGAAACCGGCGCAGCTCAGTCCTGATCGGCTTCGGTTTTTTCGCCAACGCCTTGCAGTGCCTGCTGCAGGGCCTCGCCGAGCTCGCGTTCGAGCTGCTTTTCCGCGGCGCGCTCGGGCGTGGCCATGCGCAGTTCCTCGCAGGCCACCGAATCGGAATGCTCGGCGCATACCTTGCGGATGCCGGCCAGCAGCGCGTCGTCGCCGGCGTTGAGATAGGCCGAGACGACGTTGCCGCAGCCCTCGCGCACGTGCATCGCGCAGACCTTGTCGTAGGCCGCCGCCGCGCCCTTCCAGTCACCGCCCAGCGCGGCGACGTGGCCGATGCCCATGCAGGCCGACATCGAGCCGCGCGCGCAGCAGGCTTCGGCGCCGCCGGGCTCGGTCAGCGCGCATTGGTCGACCTTGTACGCCGTTTCCCTGAGCTTGGCGCCCGGTTGCGGCAGCGCGATCGGCGCGCACTGGCCGGCGCGCGCCCGCCGATAGACGTGGTAGCGGGTCCAGTCGTCCTGGCCGACCAGGGTGTCGGCGTCGATCCAGCGCAGTACGAAATCGTCGCCCTTGTCGTGGCGCACCAGCACCTCGTCCTCGCGCAGGCGGTAGGGCATGGTCGCCGCGTCGTCTTCCGACAGCGCCGCGTTGCCGTCGTCGAAGCGGAAACCGCCGAACAGCGACCCGTCGTCGGACACATACCAGCCGCAGGGCTGGCGCGGCGACTGCCGCGGCGGCGCGTCGCGCAGCGCGGTGCCGGTCCAGCGCGCGACGCGGTCGCAGGCGTTCTTGCTCAGCCGGCGGTCGCAGGTGGACTGCGAGATCGCACGCGTCGATGCGTAGCGCCCGGCGATCCATTCCTGCTCGGCCAGCGATTCGCAGGCGCCGCCGCTGCCGATGTCGTCGCAGGCGATGCGCAAGGCCGCGATCGAAGCCGGGCTCAGCGCATCGGTACGGAACATCACCAGCGGCGCGCCCGCCTCGCTCGGGGTCAGCGCCTTGGCCCAGACCTCGCAGGCGTAGGGGCTGCGGTCCTCGCGGCAATGGCGCTCGAGCTTGCGCAGGCGATCGGGTTGCTTGCCCTCGGGGTCGTAGCTGAGCACGTCGACGCAGGACTGGACGTCGCCGGCGGCGCAATCGGCGACGCTGTCGTTGTCCTGGCCGGCCGCGTAGACGACCCCGTCGTTGCGGTGCGCGGCGCAGGTCGCCGCCTTGACCCGCTTCAGGCGCTTGGGCTGCGGCTCGAACAGGCTGGGCTGGCGCTCCAGGTCGCCGTCCGGCAGCAGCTTGTATTCGGTGCTGAGGGTGCTGTCGGCGTTGCGCACGCGGACCCGGTCGCCGTCGATGCGGTAACGGTACGGGCCCTGGGGCGAAACGAAGCCTTCGCGGTCGTGGGCGATCGCGCGCTCGCCGTCGAAGCTCAAGGTGCCGTCGTACTCCTCGCCGCTGTCGTAGGTGCCGCAGGGCGCGTCGGCGGCGAACGCCGACGGCGCCAGCGCGAAACAAAGCAGCAGCGGAATTGCGCGGAGAATTCGCATATCGTCCTTCCTTGGGGCATGGGCGCGGCCCGACCGCACCGGCCGCCGCGCGCTGACGCGTGCGGGACGATGCGGCGACGGGCCGGGGATCAACCGAACAGGTCGGTCGGGTATTCGGGCTTCTGCTCGCGCGAGAGCAGCTTGCGCAGGCCGTCGGCGGGGGTGATGCGGCCGTGCAGCACTTCGCGAACTGCGCTGGAGATCGGCAGCTCGATGCCGTGGCGTTCGGCCTGGCGCATGACTTCGTCGGCGGTCTGCACCGACTCGACCACCTGGCCGATTTCGCGCACCGCGTCTTCGATGGACTGGCCGCGGCCCAGGGCCAGGCCGAGACGGCGATTGCGCGACAGATCGCCGGTGCAGGTCAGCACCAGGTCGCCGAGGCCGGCCAGGCCCATCAGGGTCTCGGGTTGGCCGCCGATGGCCTGGTTGAGCCGCAGCATCTCGTTGAGGCCGCGGGTGATCAGGCCGGCACGCGCGTTGAGGCCGAGCTGCATGCCGTCGGCGACGCCGGTGGCGACTGCGAGCACATTCTTCATCGCTCCGCCGAGTTCGGCGCCGAGCATGTCGTCGCCGGTGTAGGCGCGGAACGCCGGCCCATGCAGGGCGTCGGCCACCGCCTGGGCGAAATCGGCGTCGTCGGAATGCACGGTCAGCGCAGTCGGCAGGCCTTGCGCGACTTCCTTGGCGAACGAGGGGCCGGTGACGACGGCCAACGGCACGCCGGGGCCGAGCACCTCTTCGGCGACTTCGTGCAGGAAGCGGCCGCTGCCGGGCTCGAAGCCCTTGGTCGCCCAGGCCACGCCGGCATGCGCGGGCCGGTGCGGGGCCAGGGCGCGCAGGGTTTCGGCGAAAGCGTGCGAAGGCGTCACCACCAGCACCAGATCGGCCTCGCGCAGCGACTGCGCCAGATCGGTGGTCGCACGCAGGCTCGCCGGCAAGGCGATGCCGGGCAGGTAGCGCGGGTTCTCGTGGCGGCTATCGATGGCCGCGGCGACCTCGGCATCGCGTCCCCACAGCACGGTCGGATGACCGTGCCGGGCGATCAGCGCGGCCAGGGCGGTGCCCCAGGAACCGGCGCCGAGCACCGCTATGCGCGGTTTCGGCGCCGTGTCGGACGTATCGTGCGTCATGCGCGAACGGGTCCGGGCGCGGGGATCAGGCGTTGCCCGCGGTTTCCGCGTCGGCCAGACCGCCATCGGCCTGGGACGCGCGCTGGCGCAGGCCTTCGGCGTACAGGGCGTCGAAATTGATCGGCTGCAGGAAGAACGGCGGGAAGCCGCCGGCCTGGATCAGATCGCTGATCAGCTGGCGTGCGTACGGGTACAGCACGTTCGGGCAGTGGGTGCCGAGCATCGCGTCCAGGGTCGGGCCGTCGAAGCCGATCAGGCCGAACACGCCGGCCTGCTTCACTTCGGCCAGGTACATCGGCTTGTCGTTGGCGGCGCAGGTCAGGGTGATGCCGAGCACGACTTCGAACGCGTTCTCGCCCACGCGCTGCACGTTCTGCGACAGGTTCAGCTGCAGCTGCGGCTGGGCGGCTTCGGCGAACACGGCCGGAGCGCCGGGGACCTCGAAGGAGACGTCCTTGACGTAGATCTTTTCGACGGTGAACGCGGGGCCGGTTGCGGCTTCTTCGGCCTGCGCGGCAGCGCCGTTGACGTTTTCTTCGGACATCGGGTGATTCCCCCAGCGGAATGAGTTTCGGAAAAGAAGGTTTCGGAAAAGAGCTCGATTATGCCCGCTCGCGGGGAGCGGGCCAA
The DNA here is from genome assembly GCF_000336385.2 of Lysobacter antibioticus HS124. GTDB lineage: Bacteria > Pseudomonadota > Gammaproteobacteria > Xanthomonadales > Xanthomonadaceae > Lysobacter > Lysobacter firmicutimachus. Next base: position 49,456 of record NZ_HG424536.1, read on the forward strand.
ACCGCCTCGCGACGGCCCGAGTCAGTGGATTGAGGCGAATCCGGGCCAATCAAGGGCCCGCGCGACCCGCGTCACGGGACGGTGCCGGCCTCAGTCTAGCCGGTGCCGATGGCGGCGGTGCGACAGCTCAGGCGCGGCCCTTGACCAGCGGCAGTTCGGCCTGCATCCAGGCCTGGATGCCGCCGTCGAGCCAGTAGACCTGCTCGAAACCGGCCTTCTTGAGCCGCTTGGCGGCATCGGCCGAGGCCTGGCCGGTGCGGCACACGGCGACCACCGGCAGCGCCTTGGCGCCGTTGAGCAGCTTGCTTTCCGGATCGAACTGGCTCGGCTGCACCGAGCGGCTGCCGGCGATGTGGCCCTTTTCGAAGTCGTTGCTGGCCGACAGGTCGATCACCAGGGCGTTGTCGCGGTTGATCAGCGCGGTCAGCTCGGCCGGGCGCAAGGCCTTGTAGCCGCGGAACAGGCGCGCGATCTCGGTGTACAGGATGGCCAGGGTCAGGCCGACGAAGCCCAACGACAGGTACATGTGGCGGCCGGCGAACGCCAGCAGTTCATCGAAGCTCACGGCAGACTCTTTCCGGATCGGCGCTCAACGGGCCTTGCGGGCCCGAACGGGGCGGCGATTGTCGCCCAGCGCGGGCCGGGGCGCAAAAGCCGGTAAACAGCGGGCGGGGCTTGGCGGGCGGCGCAAAGCCGGGGCGCGGCGATCGGCCCGCCCCGCCCCGACCCGAACGGAGGTAGAGAGGAACCAGCGCCGGCGGCCCCGCCGGCTCCTGGCGCCGCACGCTAGGGCCGGGTCGTTACTGGCCTTCCCACAGATCCGGCAGGCCGCTGATCAGCCACCAGGTCTTGCTCTCGGGGTCCCAGGTCCAGGCCTCGACGTAGCGCACGCTGCGCTCGGCCAGGGTATGGCGATTGATCACGCCGATGTTGATCACCCGCGCCGCCGAGCCCTTCTCCTTGTCCACTTCGGTGCCGGCGTCGTGGTAGGAGGAAATCTGGATTTGCTTGTAACGCTCCAGCTGCATCGCGGTCGGCGCCAGTTTCTTGCGCAGATCGGGATCGATCATGTTGGCCGCGCCTTCGAAGTCGCCCCAACGGATCGCGGCCGAATAGGCGTACTGGGCTTCGGTCAGCTTGTTGTTCTGCGTACCGGTGGTCTGGCAGCCGGCCAGGGTCAGCACGGCGAATACGGCCAGGGCCGCCCAGCAGGTCTTCAGCAACGCTCGCATCTGTGCGCTCCGGCAGGAATGAGGTTCGATGCGCATCCTACCGGGCGCGTCAGGGCTTAGCGATGGCGACGTAGCGCGCCGTGAACTCGGTCGCGATCCCGCCTTCCGGCAGCAACGCGCGCGCGACCAGCGAGGTGCGGGCGCGGCCGCGCTCGCGCAGGGTCGCCAGGAAGCTGTCCCAGTCGGCCTCGGCCGACAACTCGGCGTGCACGTCGAGGTCGGCGAACAGCGGCGCCAGGTAACGGATCTGACTGTCGGCGACGAACACGTCGGCCCGCAGCCCGGCCTGCTCCACGCCCAGCGAGACCACGCCCCACGAGGCCAGCGTCATCATCGACGCCAGGCTGCCGCCGAAGGCGCAGCCCTTGTCGTTGACGTGATGCGCCAGCGGCGAGTGCAGGCGCAGGCGGCGGCCGTCGTAACCGGCGATGGAAACTTGCATCGCCGCGACCGGCGGCATCGATTGGTAGTGCGCGTGGAGGCGTTGCAGAGCGGCGTCGTAAGTCATCGGAACCGGAGCGAAGGTGGGGGATGGCGAGCGTGCGCGTCGGCGTCGCACTGCCCTGGACCGGTGCGCTGTGCCAAGCTGGATGCATGAGCCGCGCACCGCGTCAGCCGCCGCGATGGTACGTGATCTCGCTGCGTCCGAGCGGCGAGCACGCGCCTTTGCGTCGCCTCGCCGCGCAATACGGCGGCGGATTGATCGCCTTGTCGCCGTGGCGCTTGCGCACCCGCGACGACGCCGACACGCGCGCCGCACTCGATCGCGCCCTGGCCGCGACGCGCGCGCTGGCGACCAGCCCGGCCGCGGCGCGCGCGTTGCGCGAACTGCGCCCGGATTGGCGAGCGTCGCCGACGCAGCGCTGGTACGCGGTCGGCGCCGGCACCGCCGCGGCGCTGGCGGCCGCCGGCATCGCCCAGGTGCGCTGGCCGCGACGCATGGACAGCGAGGGCTTGCTGGATCTGCCGGAGCTGCAGGACCTGCGCGGCGAAGACTTCGCCCTGCTCAGCGCGCCCGGCGGCCGCGGCCTGATCGAACCGGCGCTGCGCGCGCGCGGCGCACGGGTGATCCGCGCCGACGTCTACGAGCGCGTCGCGCAGGCGCCGTCGCGCGCGCAGGCACAGCGTCTGTGTGCACTGGAGGCGCCGGCGTTGCTGGCGCTGTCCAGCGGCGAAGCGCTGCAGCGACTGCTGGCGCAATTGCCCGATGCGGCCGGCGCGGCCCTGCGCCGGGCCCGGGTCAGCGCGGCCAGTCCGCGTCTGGCCGAACTCGCGCGCGGGCTGGGTTTCGCCGACGTCGCGGTCGCCGACGGCCCGCTGCCGGAGCAACTGCTGGCCGACGGACTGCGTCCGACGCCGTGACCGGTTGCGGCGGCCGATGCCGTCAAGGCTGTCTTGATGCCCGCTTCCGGTAGCATGGCCGAGCCATGAACTCCCCCCTCGACACCGTGTCCCCCCCTTCTGCGCCTCCCCCGCCGCGCCGCGGCTCCGCCGCCTGGTTCTGGCTGATCGTCGTGCTGCTGCTCGCCGCCGGCGGCGGTTGGTTCGGCTGGCGCGAATGGCAGCACCGGCAGGCCGAAGTGCGCGCCGCCGAAGCCGACGCCGACCAGCGCCTGGAGGCGCTGAACCAGCGCCTGGACACGATGCGCACCAACCAGGAGGCACAGAACCGCCGCCTGGTCCAGGCCGACAACACCAACCGGGTGCTGCGCGACGAGTTGCACGGCATCGGCCAGCGCGCCGCGCTGATCGAAGACAGCGTGTCCAAGCTCGCCGATCCCGATCGCCACGGCGCCCAGGCGATGCGCCTGGACGAGACCGAACTGCTGCTGACCCTGGGCCAGCAACGCCTGCTGATCGCCGGCGACCTGGAAGGCGCGCGCCGCGCCTACGCCCTGGCCGGCGGCGTGCTCGACGGCATCGACGACCCGGCCTATCTGAGCCTGCGCCAGACCCTGCTGCAGGAGTCCGCCGCGCTCAAGGAACTGGGCATCGAGCCGCGGGTGCAGGCGATGGCCAAGCTCGATGCGCTGGCGCAGGGCCTGAGCCTGCCGGCGGCGACGCCGGCGCAGACCGCCGCGGCGGAGGCGCCGTGGTGGAAGCGCGCCTTCGGGGTGCTGATCGACGTGCAGCCGCGCGACCGCAGCATCGCCACCCACCCCGACGACCGCGCCGCTGCGCTGGCCGGCCTGCAGCTGGAAATCACCCTGGCCCGCGCCGCCGCCGAGCGCCGCGACGTCGAGGGCTATCGCGCCGCGCTCAAGCGCGCCGAAGCCTGGGTGCTGCGCCTGTCGCCGCCGTCGCCGGCGCAGCAGCGCCAGCTGGCCCAGCTGCGCGAACTGGCGGCGCTGCCGCTTTCACTTTCGGTTCCGACCCTGGGCACCACACTGCAGCAGTTGCGCCAGCTGCGTACGGCCGGTTGAACGGCCGCCCCGAACGCCGGCGCGATAAGGAGGTGCCGCAATGAACCTGTTCCGCAATCTGCTGTTCTGGATCGTGCTCGCGCTGGTCGGTGCGCTGGTCGCGCAACTGCTGGTGCAGGACCCGGGCGAAATCGTCGTCACCTACGGCGAGAACCGCTACCTCACCAACCTGCCCAAGGCGCTGCTGATGCTGGTCGGCGGCCTGCTCGCGCTGTGGCTGGTGTGGAAGGCGCTGAGCCTGCCGTTCGTGGCCATGCGCCGGCACCGCAAGAAGCAGGCGCGGGCGCGGCTGCTCGACGGCCTGGACGCCTTGCACCAGGGCCATTGGACGCGCGCCGAGAAGTCGCTGGGGCTGGCCGCGCGCAGCCCGGAAGTGCGCGCGATCGCCGAAGTCGGCGCCGCGCGCGCGGCCGCCGCGCGCGGCGATGCGGCGGCGAAGATGCAGCATCTGGACGCGCTCGCGGTCGATCATCCGATCGCGCGCGCGCTGACCGTGGCCGAATTCGCGCTCGCCGAGCAACGCCCCGGCGACGCCCTCGCCGCGCTCGACGCGCCGGCCGCGCAACCCTTGCCGCCACGCGGCCTGGCCTTGCGCGCGCAGGCGCTGGCCGCGCTCGGCCGCGCCGGCGAGGCCTACGGCCTGCTCGGCGCGCTGCGCCAGCATGCGGTGTGGCCGCCGGAACAATTGAACCGGCAGGAAGCGGCCTGGGCCGAAGCCGCATTGCGCGAAGCGGCCGACGCCAACGTGCTGGCCGATCATTGGGAGGCCCTGCCCAAGCCGCTCAAGACCGATCCGGCCGCCGTCGCCGCCTACGCCGAGCGCGCCGCCGCGCTGCGCTGGGAAGAGGCCGCCGCCAAGAGCGTGGAGCAGGCCCTGGAGGCGCGCTGGGACGAATCGCTGGCGGCGCTGTACGGACGTCTGCCGATCGGCCGCCTGGAGGAACGCCGCGCCCACGCCGAGCGCTGGCTGGCCGCGCATCCGGGCAGCCCCGCCTTGCTGGTGACCCTGGCCCGGCTCGCCCGCGCCCAGGGCCAGTGGCCGCAGGCCGAAGCCTATCTGCACCGCGCCCTGGCCCAGGGCGCCAACGCCGAAGCCTGGGAGGAACTCGGCCACGGCTTCGCCCAGGCCGGCGACGAGAGCCGCGCCCGCCTGAGCTACGTCAACGCCCTGCGCGCCGCGCGCGGCGAAACGGCCACCGAATTGCCCGGCCGCGACCTGCGCCAGAAGCTGTTCGACGAGGCGGTGGTCGAGGAGCGCGACGAGTTCGGCATGCCGCGGCTGCGCGGCTGAGCGCGGCCGGTGCGCGCAGACACGAAAACGGCGCCGCAGGGCGCCGTTTCCGTTTTGCGGGGCGCGCAGCGAATCAGCGCAGCGGCACGCTCAGGATCGACGGATTCGTCGCCGGCGAGCTGAAAGTCACGCTGCCGCCGAGCCGGCTGGCCGAGGCGTAGCGCGGGTCTTCGGTGTCGATCACCAGCACCAGCCGGCGCCCGGCTGGGATGTCCCAGCTGGTCGCTTCCAGGCGCAGGTCCAGGGTCTGGGCCACGCCCGGCGTCGCCCCGCGCAACGAGTACGGCTTGTGGCTCAGCAGCGAGCCGTTGCCGAGCAGATCGACGCTGTAGAGGTAGGCGAACAGGCTGAGCTCGGACTGGCTCGGGGTCACGGTGATGCGCAACTGCGGCATGCCGCTGAGCTGGCGCGGCAGCCAATGCGTCGGCGTCTCCCAGACCGCGGCGCCGGCGCGCGCGACCAGCGGAATCGAAGCCTGCGGCGCGACCTGCAGCGACTGCAGGAAGCCGCTGATCATGGCGATGCCGGAATCGGCGACGGTGGGCAGGCCGGTGAGGATGGAATGGCGCCAGCCGGTGCTCGGCGACGCGCTGAGATCGCCGGTCGGCGCGATCAGGCCGCTCGGCCGGGTCAGCGCGAACACGGTCGCGCCGCTCTGCACCGCGTTCCAGTCGGCGTAGCCGCGCCAGTCGCCGTCCTGCGATTTCAGCCGCACCCGCGGTTCGCGGTCGACGCCGTTGTCCCGCCCCTGCAAATGGCGATCGAACCAACGCCCGACCGCATCGTAGATTTCGTTCGGCAGGCCCAGCGCGCCGGGCGCCTCGACCGTGGCGTGGTCGCCGTGACTGAACAGCAACTGCTTGGGCCCGGTCAAACGGCCGTAGAAGTCGATGTACTGCCCCGGGGTGAACAGGCTGTCGTTATAGGCGTTGGCGAGCAGCACCGCGGTGCCGTTGCGGTTGAGCGCGGCGACGTCGGTGATCGGGCTGCGCTGCGGCACCACCGGCAGCAGATCGGCGACAGCACCGTCGTAATCGCCGAAGGCGATCTTGGCGGTCGCGCCCGCCAGCTCCGGCCCCGGCCGACCGGTCAACGCGCCGGCCAGCACCAGCAGGCTGGTGCCCTGCTTGCTCACCGTGCGATTGGCGTACAGCGAAGCCTCCAGGTCGGCCCAGCCGCTCAGCGCGGCCACCGCCTTGATCCGCGGGTCGCGTTCGGCGGCGAGCAGACTGATGCCGGCGCCGTAGGAAATGCCGCTGGCGCCGATCCGCTGCGGATGGGACGGGGTGTGCGCCAGCGCCCAGTCGATCACCGCGCTGACGTCCTCGACCGTGCCCGGCCCGGCGATGTCGATCAGTCCCTGCGAATCCCAGAACCCGCGCGAGGTGTAGCTGACCACCACGTAGCCGCGGCTGGCCAGCAGGCCGCCGCGGCCGACGTATTCGAGGTTCGGCACCGCCCAGCTGGCCGGCATCACCAGCAGCGGGAACGGCCCCGGGCCCTGGTCCTTGGGCACCATCACGAAGGCGCCGAGCTCGGCGCCGTCCCAGCCGGGAATGCGCTGGTAAGCGCCGGTGAAACCGCCGGCCCAGGCCGGCGAAACCGCGACGCACAGAAACAGACACAACAGCCACGACCGGATTGCGCGCATGAGATCGTCCCCTCCCAAGGACCGTCCAGCACGAATGGATACGTTTGCGTATGGTGTGTTGCGGGACGACCGTACCATCGCGCATGGAGGCGCTACAACGGCTGTGAACCCGACTTTCGTGAACCCGCGCGATCCGGGTCACGGAACCCGCAACGGGATCGCCGCGAACCGCGCGCATTCCGGCAACGCCCGGATGGCGCGCGCCGGCGGACGGGGCAGCGCGCATGCGCGGCGCGGAAACCGCACGCAGCGGGCAAGGGCGCTGGAAAACGCGCCGGCGCGAACGCGGCATCGCTCGCCGCCGTGTTCGCACGGCGTCAGGCACGATCGCGACGCCATGATCGCGAGGCCGGCGCCGGATCGCGGGCCTGGCGCCCGCGCCGGGGCTCAGAAATGGACGATCGCGCCGTCGTCGTCGAGGCGGGCGTTGCGCGTGTCGCGCGCCTGGACCAGTTGCAACTGCGCCGCGACGATCTGGCCGAGGTAGTCGCGGGTTTCGGCGTCTTCGATCCGCTGCAGGGCCGGATCGGCGCGCACGGCGAGAAAGCTCGCGCGCGCTTCGTCGAAGCGACCCAGCCGCCGCTGCAGTTCGCCGACCACCAACCGCGCATGCACCCCCTCCTCGCTGCCGGCCTGACGCTGCGCGCGCTGTCGCCAGGCCTGCAAGGCTTGCTCGGCATAGCGCGGATAGCGTTCGGCATCGGCTTCCCAGGTCGCCTGCAACCAGACGTTGGCGGCGGCGTCGGGGCTGGCGCCGGCGAACGCCATTTGCCGCGCGAGCCGGTAGTACGGCGTCTCGTTGGCGATCCAGCCGCGGTACTCCTCGGAGGCGACGAAGGCGCGCAGCCTGGTCAGTTCCTCGGCGCTGTATTCGCGTTGCTCGACCACGATGAAGCCGTTGCCCGGGCAGGCCGGCAGCGGCGCCGGCGCGGCGATCGGACCGAACGGGCGGGTGTCGAAGTAGCGCCCGAACGACGTGCCCGAGCTCATCACCCGGGCGGTGAAGGACTTGCCGTCGATCGGGCAGACCAGGGTCTGGTCGGCGAAGGTCAGGGCCTGCGCCGGCGAGGCGGCCAGGATCAACAGCAACAGGGCGAACGGACGGGACATGACGACTCCTTGTCGTGCGGGGGACGTGTCAGAGAACGCGCGAGAGGGCGAGCCGGGGTCGTGCGACGACCGGCACCGCAGCGGACGCCGCGGCGGCTCGCCCGGCCGTGACGGCACGCACATATTGCCCCCCGTCCCGGCCCGGCGGCGACCCGTCGGCGCGGGGCGTTGCGTTTGATCCCACATTCCCCGACACGGCGCCCCTCATGGCCCTGAGCGATCTGTTCCGCTACGGCGCACAGCCGAACCTGCTGCTGATCATCACCGACCAGGAACGCAGCCTGGCGCAGTGGCCCGAACCCTACCGGGCCAAGCTCGGCGCCCGGCTCAAGGCGATGCGGCGCCTGGCCGGGCATGGCCTGAGCTTCGATCGCGCCTACACCGGCGCCTGCATGTGCACGCCCAGCCGGGCGACCTTCCTGACCAGCCAGTACCCCGCGGTCACCGGCTGCACCACCACCGGCGCCGATTCGCTGCCGCTGCCCGACGTGCTGCCCAACCTGGCCACCGTCGCGCAAGCCGCCGGCTACGGCTGCTATTGGATCGGCAAATGGCATCTGCTCGGCGGCAACGAGCCCGGCAGCAGCCCGAACGACCTGAGCCGCTGGGGCTTTTCCGACTGGGACCCGAACGATGCCGGGCTGAGCCTGGGCCCGACCTATCTGGGCGGCGGCACCCTGGCCACGGCGCCGCCGTCGCCCGGCGCGCCGAACCAGAACGATCAGCGCTATCTGGCCGACGCGCTCAAGTTCCTCGCCGCGCCGCCGCCGTCGCCCTATTGCCTGGTGGTATCGCTGGTCAATCCGCACGACTCGCATCTGGGCTTCCTCGACCTGGCCGCGACCTACTACGACGCCACGGTGTACGGCGCCAGCGGTGCGTCGGTGCCGGCCAACGCCGGCGAAGACCTCGCCGGCAAACCGCGCGCGCAGGCCAGTTACGCCTGGAGCGCGATGGCCGCAACCGGGGCGCAGCAGCAGGACTTCGTCGATTTCTACGCTTATCTGCTCGAGTACGTGGATTCGCAGATCCTGCAGCTGCTGGACGCGATGAGCCGCGAGCAGATCGACAACACCCTGATCGTGCGCTTCGCCGATCACGGCGAACTCGGGCTCTCGCACGGGGTGGTGGAGAAATTCGTCAACGCTTACGACGAGGCACTGCACGTGCCGCTGCTGTTCTCCAATCCGATCGCCTGGCCGCGACCGCAGCGCAGCCAGTGCCTGGCCAGTTCGGTCGACCTGCTGCCGACCCTGGCGTCCCTGCTCGGCGTCGCCGACCAGTTTCCCGACCTGGTCGGTCGCGACCTGAGCCCGGCGCTGGCCGATCCCGAGGCTTCGGTGCAGGACGAGGTGCATTTCACCTACGACGATATCGGCGGCGCCGGGCCGAGCACGATCCGCGCGATCCGCAGCGAACAATGGACCTATGCGGTCTACCTGCCGCCGGAGGACCAGCCGGACCAGGGCGGCGACTGGGAGTTGTACGACCATCGCACCGACCCCCAGCAGGACCGCAACCTGGCCGGCGACCCGGCGTACCGGGACCAGCAATTGCTGCTGGAGCGGGCGCTGGTGGCGCAAATGCAGGCCAAGGGCACGCTGCCGACGAACTGGCCGCCGGCCTACGTGCCCGGCCGCAGCCGCGGCGGGCCGGCGTAGCGCGTCGCCGAGGCGACCGCCTGCAGGAACCGCGTGAGCCGCGACCAAGGGACGCGCAGAAAACCCCTGAGCCTTCGTCATCGAGCGAAGCCAAACCCCACCTGTAGGAGCGGCGTGAGCCGCGACAACCGCAGCGAGGTGCGCAAGCGTCGCCCGCCGAAGCACGGATATGCGGCGCTTCGCCGTTCGCATGCAGGTCAACGGCTTTGGCCCCTGCGTGGTATTGCACCGCTTCGGCGGTCGCGGCTCACGCCGCTCCTACAGGGGGCGGGGCCATCGCGACGGAATACGAAAACGCCCCGCGATGGCGGGGCGTTCCGTGACGATCCGGGGCGAAGCTCGGGGCGAAGCGCTCAACGCTCCAGGATCGCCACCACGCCCATGCCGCCGGCGGTGCAGATCGAGATCAGACAGCGGCCGCCGCCGCGCTGCTTCAGTTCCTTGGCCGCGGTGGCGACGATGCGCGCGCCGGTCGCGGCGAAGGGATGGCCGGCCGCCAGCGAGGAACCGTTGGGATTGATCTTGGCCGGGTCGATCTTGCCCAACGGCGCGTCCAGGCCGAGGCGGTTCTTGCAGTACTCCTCGCTCTCCCAGGCGCGCAGCGTGCACAGCACCTGCGCGGCGAAGGCCTCGTGGATCTCGTAGATGTCGAAGTCCTGCAGGCTCAAACCGTTGCGCTTGAGCATCTCCGGCACGGCCACGGTCGGCGCCATCAGCAGGCCTTCGCCGTGGACGAAATCGACCGCCGACACCTGCGCGTCGCGCAGGTAGCACAGCACCTCGTGGCCGTGGGCCTGGGCCCATTCCTCCGAGGCCAGCAGGCAGGCCGCGGCGCCGTCGGTCAGCGGGGTCGAGTTGGCCGCGGTCAGGGTGCCGCGGCCGGAGGTCTTGTCGAACGCCGGTTTCAGCGTGGCCAGCTTTTCCAGCGAGCTGTCCGGACGCAGGATGTTGTCGCGCGAGACACCGCGGAAGCTCACCACCAGGTCGTCGAAGAAGCCGCGCTCATACGCCGCGGCCAGCTTCTGGTGCGAGGACAGCGCCCACTCGTCCTGCGAGTCGCGCGAGATGTTCCACTGCTTGGCCATGTCCTCGCAGTGATCGCCCATGCTCTTGCCGGTGCGCGGCTCGGCGACGCCGGGGAACTCGGGCTTGAGCTCGCGCAGGTGGAAGCCCTTGAACGCGGCCAGCTTGTCCTTGGTGGTCTTGGCCCGCGCCGCTTCGAGCAGGCGCCGGCGCAACTGCTTGCCGTACACGATCGGCACGTCGGAGGTGGTGTCCGAGCCGCCGCCGATGCCGGCCTCGATCTGGCCCACCGCGATCTTGTTGGCGATGGTGATGATCGAATCCAGCGAAGTGCCGCAGGCGCGTTGCAGGGTGATGCCCGGGGTCAGCGGCGACAGCCCGGAGGACAGCGCGGCCTCGCGGCCGAGGTTCCAGTCGTTGCTGTGCTTGATCACCGCGCCCATCGCGACTTCGCCGAGCTGCTGCCCGTGCAGGCCGAATTTCTCGACCAGCGCGCCGAGGGTGCGGACCGACATGCCCAGATTGCCCACGTCCGCATAGGCCGTGTTCTGGCGGCAGAACGGAATACGCACGCCACCGAGCACGGCGACGGGACGGTTTGGACGCATCGGCACACCTCGCGGGGGGATTCGGGACGGCCCGCCATGGCGGAGCGGGCATAATGGGGCTCAGTGTAGCGCCGCACACGCGCTCTACCAAACGCCAGCGTATCCTCGGTGACCATGAGCCCTGCCAGCCCCTCCGCCAGCGGTCGATCCGCGCCCCTGCACGTCCTCGGCGCCCTCGCCCTGGAGCTCCGCGGCGATGCCACGGTCGACCGCGCCGCGCTGCCGCGCCAGGACGCCGGCGCCCTGGCGGAAAAGATCGCCCGCGACCTGGCCGGCTTCGCCGCCGACAGCGCCGGGCTGGACCTGATCACCGTCGGCGCCCATTACGACCCGGTTGAATTGCTGCGCCCGGGTTGGCCGCTGCACCGCGAGCTCGACCAATTGGCCGCCAACGCGCCGCGCGAGCGCCACGCCGAAACGCCGGCCGGCCGGGTCATCGCCTTCGGCGCCCACGACGCGCAACTGCCGGGCGCGCTGACGCCCTCGCCCGACTATGCCGGCGGCCCGCTGCGGCTGGTGCCGTTCTTGCTCGGCGGCGACGCCGCCACCGTGGCCCGGGTCGGCGATCTGCTCGAATCCAACCTGCTCGAAAACGGCATGGCCGGCGCCGATACCGCCCTGGCCGCGCAGGCCGCATTCGGCCTGCAGGTCGAGCATGCGCGCTACCTGACCGTGCACGACCTCGCCGCGATGATGGCGATGCAGTACGAACACGCCGGCCTGGGCGCGCTGTGGCCGTTGCTGGAAACCGCCCTGCTCCAACCCGAGGGCGAGGAATGGCTGGACGCGCCGCCGGAGCCGCTGGTGCATTACAGCGAAGGCGAGGCCCGCATCGCTCTGTTCTCGCCGGCCGCCTGGCACGCCCGCTACGCGCCGGGGGCGCCGTGCAATACCGAGGAATGCCGGCAGACACTCAACCGCCGTTACCAGCATTTCGAAGCGCGCCTGCGCCAGATCTCGGCCGTGCTCGGCGCCCACGCCGTACCGGTCACCTTCGTCCACTGCGACGGCCCGGCCGAGCGCGAAGCGCTGTAAGGTCACGGGACGCGCAGAAAGCCCAAGGCCGTCGCCTCAGATCGAAGCCACGCGCCCGCCGCCTGTAGGAGCGGCGTAAGCCGCGACCGCCGCAACGGCGCGCGTGAGCGCCGCAACCGAAGCCCGGACCCGCGGCGGTTTTGTTCGCTACGCCATGGAGCGCCGGTCTTCGGCAGCATGCGTGGCATCGCGCCGCTTCGGTTGTCGCGGCTTACGCCGCTCCTACAGGAAGCGCCGCCGCACCGGCGATCGCTCAGGTGCCCTGCTCGTAGATGTCGTAGCCCGCGTCGTCCATGCCCATCGCCCGGTAGGTGCGCTGCGCCGCGGCATTGCCGCGTTCGACGTACAGGCGCAGGCCGACCACGCCGGGCGTCGCCCGGGCCAGGGCCGCGACGTGGCTGTGCAGGGCCTGGTACACGCCCTGACGACGATGCTCGGCGGCCACGTACACGCTCTGGATCCACCACCAGTCGCCGTTGCGCCAGTCGCTCCACTCGCGGGTCAGCATCAAGGTGCCCGCAGGCACCGCGATGGTCTCGTGGCCGGCGACTTCGGCCTCGCGCATGGCGACGAAGTAGCGCGCCTTGGCCGGATCGGCCAGGCCGGCGCCCACGCCGGCCTGCACGGTCGGCGGGTCGAGCCGCTTGTGCTCGGTCTCCCAGGCCATCGCGACCATCCAGTCGGCGATCAGGTCGCGGTCGGCGGCGACGGCGTCGCGAATGCGCAATCGGCTCATGGCGGCGTACTCAACATAGCGGGCTAAGGCGGCGGGCTCAGAACAACGTGCTCGGAACAGCATGCCCAGACGGCGAGCTCAGAACAACGCGCCGAAGACGGCGCGGCTCAGCTCGGCATGGCCGATGACGACGCAGCGCACGACAGCCGGTCGCTTCGACCGCCCGGCGCGCGCGGCGCGAATGCCGCGCGCAGTCGCCGGCTCAGCGCGCGATCTTGATGATGCCGCAAGCCAGGCGCGCGCCGGCGTTGCCGGCCGGCTGGCTGGCGTAGTCGTCGGCGGCGGCATGCACGATCACCGCGCGGCCGGCGACGTCGTTGATCGCGCCGCCGCCGAGGGTGACGCCGCTGGCGTGCACATCGACCTTGGCCACGCCCTCGGCGTCGGCGACCAGGTTGTTCATGTCGCCGGCGTGGTGCGGGCCGTGCCCGACCTGCCCGTGCGGCTGGCCGGAAGGATTGAAGTGGCCGCCGGCGCTGCTGGCGTCGGCCGCGCTGCAATCGCCCTTCTCGTGGATGTGGATGGCGTGGCTGCGGTTGGCGTCGAGGCCGCCGATCTCGCCGGTCAGGTGCACACCGTCGCCCATCGGCCGCAGGGTCAGCTTGCCGCTGACCAGGCTGCCGGAGGCCGAGGCCATCACCGCGACCGCGGATTGCGCGGTCGACACCGGCCTGGGCCCCGGCGGCGGCGTGGGCTTCTTGACGGGCTGGCCGCCGCAAGCGGCGAGCGCGAGCGTGGCTACGGCGATCGAGGCGGTGCGCAGGATCGGGAACATGCAATGGCTCCTGTCGGCGCCATCGCGGACGGCGCACGTGCGAGGGGAATTCCGACGCTAGCCCCGGCGGGGTTCAGTGCCGGTGAAACGGATGCCGCAGCGCCGTCGACGCGGCCGCGCCCGCGCGAGCGCCGGCTGCGACAGCGCTGGCGACCGCGACGACGGCAGCAGCGGAACGCTAGTCCGGATTATGTCGGCAGCGGCCGCGCCGGGCCGGACGCGGTTCGCATTCCGCCAAGCGCGGTAAACCGCTGCCCCGCTCACGCGCCGCGCCGGCCCGGGCCAAGCTTGCGCGTCAGCGTATTGCGCCCCAGCCCCAGGCGCGCCGCCGCTTCGGTGCGGCGTCCGCCGGTGTGCTCCAGCGCCGCTTCGAGCAAGGCGTGGTCGAAGCGCTCGCGCGCCTCGGCATGCAGATTGGCGCGGCCCTCGGCCAACTGCGCGCGCACCCAGGCCGACAACTGGAGTTCCCATTGCGTCGCGCCCGCAGTAGGCGCTTCGGCCACGTCCAGCACTTCGTCCAGGTCGGCGCGGGTGAGGGTCTCGCCCGGCGCCAACGCGGCCAGGCGCCAGCACACGTTCTCCAGTTCGCGCACGTTGCCGGGCCAGTCGTGCGCCAGCAGGCGTTCCAGCGCCGGCTTGGACAGGCGCTTGATCGGCGCGGCGAAGCGCGCCGCGGCCGCCGCGAGGAAGCGCTCGGCCAACTGCGGCACGTCGGCGCGGCGCTCGCGCAGCGGCGGCAAGCGCAACCGCACCACGTCGAGCCGGTGCAGCAGGTCGGCGCGGAAGCGTCCCTGCGCGACCAGGTTTTCCAGGTCCTGATGGGTCGCGGCGATCACCCGCACATCGACCCGGATCAGTTCGCGCCCGCCGACGCGGAAGAACTCGCCCTCGGCCAACACGCGCAACAGCCGGGTCTGCAACGGCAACGGCATGTCGCCGATCTCGTCGAGAAACAGGCTGCCGCCGTCGGCCTGCTCGAAGCGGCCGATGTGGCGGCGCTGGGCGCCGGTGAAAGCGCCGGCCTCGTGGCCGAACAGTTCGCTTTCCAACAGTTCGGCCGGAATCGCGGCGGTGTTCAAGGCCACGAACGGCCGCGCCGAACGCGGCGATTCGCGGTGCAGCGCGCGCGCGACCAGCTCCTTGCCGGTGCCGGTTTCGCCGGTGATCAGCACCGACAGCGGCGCCTGCGCCAAGCGGCCGATCGCGCGGAACAGGTTGAGCATCGCCGGGGTGTCGCCGATCAGCGTATCGGCCGGCGCCTCCTCGGCCGCCGCAGGCGCCGGCTCGGGCGCGCCGTTCGCGGCCAGGGTGCGCGCGGCCAGCGCCACCGCCTCGTCCAGATCGAAGGGCTTGGACAGGAACTCCTGCGCGCCGCCGCGGAACGCGCCGGCGGTGCTGGCGACGTCGGTGTAGGCGCTCATCACCACCACCGGCAGCGCCGGCGCGCGCGCTTTCAGTTTCTCCAGCAGTACCAGGCCGCCGTCGCCGGGCATGCGCACGTCGGTGAACAGCAGCTCCGGCGCGCCGCGCGCATCGAGCGCGTCCAGCGCATCGGCGGCGTTCTCGAATTCGTCGACGCGGTAGCCGGCGGCGCGCAGGGCGGTGGCCAGAACGAAGCGGACCGAACGGTCGTCGTCGACGACCCAGATGCGTGCGGCGTTCACGGGCGCGTCTCCTCGGCGCCGCCGTCGATCTGCATCGGCAGCAGCAGGGTGAATACGGTATGGCCCGGTCGCGAGCGATAGGCCAGCGAACCGCGGTGCTCGCGCGAGACCTGCTGCGCCAGCGCCAGCCCCAGGCCGCTGCCTTCGGCGCGGCCCGACACCAGCGGCAGGAACAATTGCTCGGCCAGTTCCTCGGGCACGCCGCGGCCGTCGTCGACGATTTCCAGGCGCAGGGCGATCGGATGCACGCTGTCGGCGATGCGCACGCCGTGCTCGATGCGGGTGCGCAGATGGACGTGGCTGGCGCCGGCTTCGATCGCGTTGCGCACCAGGTTCCACAGCGCCTGCATCAGACGGTCGGCGTCGCCGAAGAACTCCGGCAGGCTGGGGTCGTAGTCGCGCACCAGCCGCACCGCCCAGCCGGCGTCGGCCTCGGCCAGGCGCAGCACGCGCTCGAGCACGGCGTGGATGTTCAGCGGCGCATGCGGCCGCGGCGGGGTCGCGACCAGCAAGCGATCGACCAAAGCGGCGAGCCGCTCGACTTCGCTGTCGATCAGCTCGACCAGCTCGCGCCCTTCCAGGTCGTCGATCCGCCGCCCCAACAACTGCGCCGCGCCCTTGAGGCCGGCGAGCGGATTGCGCAGTTCGTGCGCCAGGCCTTTCAACGAGGCCGACAAGGCCGAAGGCAGCAGCAAGGCCGGGTCGTCGCCGGGGAACTCGTCGACCGGATGCGCTTCCAACAGCCAGCCGCCGGTGTCGCGCCGGCTCAGCCACAGGTCGGCGAAGCGGTCCTCGCCGCCGGCATAGCGCAGGCGCATGCGCCGCATCCGCAGCGGCGCCTCATCGCCGCCGGCGCGCGCCAACGCCCGCGCCAGGCGGCCGTCGTCGTCCGCGTCCAACCCCGCCAAGGGCCAGCCCAACAGGCGCCGCGCGCCGATCCCGAACCAACGCGAGAACGCCAAGTTGCAGCCGGCGATCGCCCCGGCCGGATCGGTCCAGGCCATCGGCGTGGTCAGGCTGTCCTGGCTCAGGTCGGGCGCGGGCTGGGGGTCGGAGGGCATTGCACCATCTTAGTGCAACGGATGGGCGAGGGAGGGGATCAGGCGCGCTTGCCCTCGGCCCCTTCTTTCATTGCGGGATTCAATTCGTCGGCGAGCTCGGCGAACTGCGCCACCACGTAGTCGACCAGGGCGCGGATGCGCGGGGTGTCGCGCAGATCGGAGTGAAAGCCCAGCCGCACCGAGCGCAGCGGCATGGCCTGCGCCAGCGGCACTCGCCGCAGCGAAGGCTCGCGCTCGCCGAGCAGGCAAGGCAGCACCGCCATCGCCGCGCCGGCACGCACCGCGGCCAGGTGCGCGCGCAAGCCGTTGCAGCGCAGGACCGTGCGCGCCGCGTGCGCCAGCGGCGGCAGCCACTGCTCGTGCGGCACCTCGCCGGCGGCGCGGTCCAGATACGCCACGGCGTGGCCGGCGAAACCGTCGCCGGGCTCGGGCCGGCCGTGCCGCTGCAGATAGTCCTCGGCCGCATACAGCGCATACGCCGCTTCGCCGATGCGGCGCTCGATCAGGTTCTCCTGGGTGAAAGCGCCGAAGCGGAACGCCAGATCGGCTTCGCTCCGGGCCAGGTTGTAGACCCGGGTGTCGTTGACCAGCTCGATCTCCAGCCCCGGATGCAGGGCGCCGAAACGCGCCAGCATCGGCGCCACCACCTCGTCGCCGAGCCAATCCAGGCTGGTGACCCGGATCTCGCCCGACAGGCCGGTATCGCGCGCGGCGACTTGGCGCTGCACCGCCGCGGCCCCGGAATCCATCTGCTCCAGACCTTCCAACAGCGAATGACCGAGCGCGGTAGCGCGCAAGCCGATCGCTTCGCGGTCGAACAGCTTCGCGCCCAGCCGCTGCTCCAGGGCCTCCAGCCGGCGCCCGACCGTGGGCTGGCTGGTGCCGAGCGCGCGCGCGGCGGCGCTGAGCGTGCCGTGGCGCGCGATCGCCAATACGGTCTTGAGATCGTCCCAATCGATCGACATCGTCCACTCGCTCATGCGTTTGCGTAGGCCCGGCATACCGAATCGTCGACTGCGATCGCGGCGGCCGCTTCCTAGACTGTCACGACCGCGGCCGCCGACCAAGCCAGCGATGCGACCAAGGTCCGTTTCCTCTTCCGTTTCCTCTTGCGAAAAAGCGAGGCTCGCATGTTGCGGCTCGACCATCTGATCCTGCGCGTCGCCGACCCGACGACATCCGCCGAGTTCTACCAGCGCACGCTCGGGCTGATCGCCGAACGCGGGGAATCGCCGTTTCTGGCCTTGCGCCTGAGCGAGGACTGCGTGATCGACCTGCTGCCGCAGGCGCCGCGCGACCCCGCTCACCTCGCCCTGCACACCGACCGCGCGCGATTCGAGGCGGTGCGGGCGACATTGCGCGCGCTCGGCATCGCCCACGGCGGCGGCCCCTTCGTACGCGACGGCCGGGTCGCGGCGCAGTACGGCGCGCGCGGCTGGGCCGACGCGCTGTACTTCCACGATCCCGACGGCCACAACATCGAGGTGCGGACCTATGAGCCCTGCTGAAGACGCGGGCGCCGCGTCGGCCGGCGCGCCGATCTATCCGGACCTGCGCGGCAAGTCCGCCGTGGTCACCGGCGGCTCGCGCGGCATCGGCGCGGCGACCGCGCTCGCCCTCGCCGGCCAGGGCATGCGCCTGACGATCGTCGGCCGCGACGAGGCCGCGCTGGCCGCCAGCCTGGCCGCGGTCCGCGCGGCCGGCGCCGACGCGATCGCGGTGCGCGCCGATTGCGCGGACGCGGCGCAGACGCAGCGTATGCGCGACGAAGTGCTGGCCCGCTTCGGCGTACCGGACGGCGTGCTCGCCTTCGCCGGCGGCGGCAGCGGCAAACCGGTTCCGGTCCAGGACATCGACGAGCGCGACTGGCGATCGAGCCTCGACCACAACCTCACCGCGACCTTCCTGACCCTGCGCGCCTTCCTGCCCGGCCTGCTCGAACGCGGTCGCGGCAGTCTGCTGACCATGGCCTCGGCCGGCGCGCGCGTCGCCGCCGGGGCACCGGCCGGCTATGCCGCGGCCAAGGCCGGAGTCATCATGCTGACCCGTCATCTCGCCCAGGAAACCGGGCCGCGCGGCCTGCGCGTCAATTGCCTGTCGCCGTCGGCGGTGCTGACCGAGCGCACCCGCGCCCATCTGCCGCCCGAACGGCAAGCGCAGATGCGCGCGGCGTTCCCGCTGCGCCGGCTCGGCGAGCCCGAAGACGTCGCCAATGCCGCGGCCTTCCTGCTCAGCGCCGCTTCGTCCTGGATCACCGGGGTCGTGCTCGACGTCGCCGGCGGACGGGTGATGGTGTGAAAGCCGGCGCCCCGCAACGGCGGCGCCGGCGCCGGGTCAGGGTTGCTTGACCGCGTTGGAAGCGCTGTTGGCGACGTAGATGCTGGTGCAGTTTTCCTGGGTGTCGAAGGTGAATTCGATATAGGAATCGGCTTCGACGGCTTGCGCCGCCGATACCATGGCGGCGTTGTAGGTAATGCAGCGCACGTAGCGGCCGCCCGAGTTCTGCGCCTCGCAGACCGCACCCGCACTGCCCGTGCCGACGGCGCTGATGCCGCAACCGATCACCTGGTTGCCGTCGGCGCTGTTGCGTGCGGTACCGACCATGCCATAGGCGCGGAACGCATGGCCCTGGGGGTTGTTCTCCACTGTCACCGGCACGTTGGACTTCAGGCCGGCCTGGGCCGCGCCGCAGACCGCCACCAGCATCGCCGCGGCCAGCGCGGTCCGGATCGAACGATTCATCGTGTTTCCTCCTTGAAAGCTCTCCGGGATGGAGAGCGTGCCGCACACTGGAGCATGCGTCCGCGACGGCCGCCATCGGCGTTTTCGACCCGTACAGCGGAATGCGGGTGGCGTCGCGCCGTCGCCGAGGCGGCGGTCGCAGTCGCGAGGCTTGCGCAGGCGCGCAACCCGGTTCACCCTGCCGTTCCGCTACGCCCGTGCCGGCGTCCGCATCGTTCCTCCGCCTTGACATGACCGATCTCGACGCCTACCTGCAACGCCACTACCGCTCGGCCGAACAACTGGCCGCCGCTTGCGCGACGACACCGCAGACGCTGGCCGAGCTGGTCCGCCACCGGCTGGTGCCCGCGCCTTCGTATTCGGTTTGCGCGCAGGGCCGCCTGCATTCGGCGGCGTTCGGCGAGTTCGCCGACTGCGGCGCGCGCCCGGGCGATTATTTCCATCCCGGCAACGCGGCCTGGGTCGCGCTGGCCCTGCGGGTCTGCGACGACCGCCCCATGCAGGCGGCGCAGGACGAATTGCAGGCGCGGTTCCGCTCCGGCTATGCCGCGGCCCTGCGCGACTGCGACCGCCGCATCGGCCGCTTGCGCGATGCCTTCGACGACAATGGCGAACCGATCGCCGCCGGGCTCGATGCGCGCACCGCCGAGGCGTGGGCGGCGCTCGTCGATGGCATCTACAGCCTGTGCGTGGCCGATCCCTCTTCGGAGCGCGCGATCGCCGAGAAGGAAGTGCTGCAGGAAACGCTGACCGCCCTGCACGCCGACCCGGCCGCGTCGACGTGGCCGGACCAGGAAAAGGCCCGCGTGCGCGGACTGATCGATCGCTATGCCGACGCAGCGATGCCGTTCTCGCCCTTGGAGTACCCGCGCAGCAGCCGCAAACGGCTGGTCGAGGATTTCCGCGCCGCACTGGGAGCCCGAGGAGCCGATTCGCCGCACGACGGCGGTTGAGTCGGCCCCGGCTGGCGCGCAATCCGGCCGGCGCGGTCGCGTTGTCCGTTTGCTACTCTGCTGGGCACTCCATCTCCTCCATCGCGGGTTCTGTCGCCATGGCCGAGCACCCGGAAGTCGCCGCCGCCATCGTCGCCCGCCTCTCGGCGATCTGCCTGGGCCTGCCGGAGGCCTGGCAAGAACGCGCCTGGACCGGCACGCGCTGGATGGTCGGCAAGAAGAACTTCGCCCACGTGGTCGCCATCGCCGAAGGCTGGCCGCCGGCCTATGCCCAGGCCGCCGGGCATCCCGGCCCGCTGACGGTGCTGACGTTCCGCCTGCCGCAGGCGCGCGCGGACGCGCCGCGCTTCAGGCGCGCCCCGTTTTTCCGCCCGGTATGGTTCGCCAACCTCGTCGGCCTCGCCCTGGACGCCGGCACCGACTGGGACGAAGTCGCCGATCTGCTGGCCGAAAGCTACTGCGTGCTGGCGCCAAAGAAGTTGGCGGCGATGGTGGATCGCGGCTGAGTCCGCTGCGGCTCGCGCGGACCGCCTCCGCGCCATCGCACACAGGCGATGGCGTTTCCGTTCACATGACGATATTCGACCGTACCGAACCGGCCGGCACAAGCCGGCTCGGCACAGGCGAGGCTAGAACGGACCGGCTGCGGTTGCAGCCGGTCGTACCGATGGGGCTACGGCGTCGGGCTGCGGGTGTTCATCGCCCCGGCGGCGTCGCCACCGCAGCGTCCCAGTCCAATACGTACCACCACCAGTCGTTGTGCACGCCGCCATAGCTGCCGACGAAGTTGGGGATCTTGCCCAGCCAGTACAGATGCCAGCCGCGGTCGGCGGCGGCGTGGCCATCGGGGAAGCTGCAGCGCGGCCCGCCCCATTTGCTGCAGTCGTTGGTCGTGGTCGCGCCGGTCAGGTCGGGATAACGCTCCCAGTCGTCGCAGGTATTGGTCTCGCGGTGCGGGTTGGTGTAGTCGTAGCCCCACCAGTTGTTGACCGGATCGAACGTCGGCGCGTTGAGGCTGCCGTGGATGTTGCCGCAGGCCGCGGTGCCGACGTCGAAACCGCGCATGGTGAAGCGCTCCAGCGGATTCGGGCCCGGCATCGACGCGGGCGGCGGGCCGTACGTGTTGCGCCACTGGTCGGCGAAACGATGCTGCATCGTGCCCTCGACGCGATGGCCCATGTCCTCGAGCATGCGCTCGGGCTCGCGTTCGTAATTGAAGCCCATGATGTTGAGCTTGACGTTGCATCCGGTCAGCGTGTGCGGAATCGGATCGCCGTTGGTGTCGAAGGCGCCGGGGCCGGTCATGTTGGCCTCCCAGTAGCCGAAGTACGGCCCGCCCCACAGCCACAGTTCGTCGATCTCATAGCGATTGGCGCGCTCGCACACACCGTAGTCGCGCAACGCGGCGACGTAGTCGAAATCCTCTTCGCGCGGGCAACTGTCCGGCTCGTCGGCCAGGCAGCGCTGATAGCGTTCGTCGGTGTAGACCGGGTTGCGGGTGCGCGGCGGGAACGCGTCCAGGCGCAGGTGCTCGGCGATGGTGTACTGCACGACCTGGTCGCTGGCCTGCTCGATGAACTCGATGTACTGCTGCTCCAGCACGCGCGGGTCGCGCCAGCCCATCGCCTGGTTCAGCGGCTGATCGATGCGCTGGCCGTTCAGGCGGTACTCGATGGTCGGGTTGTATTCGATCACCATCACCCGCTTGTGGATCGGCTCGTCGACGCGCGCGTTCGGTGAGCGGCCGACGCCGGCGAACAGGCCGCTGATGTTCTCCCAGGTGTTCCAGTTCGGCTCGGTTCGGCGCAGCACCTGGTTGCCGCAGACCACGAACTGCCGCAGTTTGCCGTCCTGGTACAGGGCCGAGTGGAACGACGTGATCGGGCTCTCCGAACCGCAGGCGCCGTGCACCACCGAACTGATGTCCTCCCATGCCGGCCAGCCGCCGGCGGCGGTCTGGGTACGCCGGTAGAGGCTGCCGCCGCGGACCAGGAACTGGCGCTGCAATCCGTCGCCATAGACCGCAACCGAGAACGAGGCGATCCGGCCGTCGCCGGTGCCGGAAAAGGCGCTGTCGATGTTTTCCCAGGCCTGCCAGGTGTCGGTGCCGGCCTGGATGCGGCGATAGACGCGACCGCCGCGGGTCAGGAACTGGCGCAGCAGGCCGTCGTTGTAGCGCTCGGCGTCGAAGGCGGTGATTTCGCCGGAACCGACCAGGCGGCTGCCGTTGAACGCGGCGGAGATGTTCTGCCAGTCGTTCCAGTTCGGCTCGGTGCGCAGGTAGATGCGGCCGTTCTTGACCAAGTACTGGCGTTGCAGGCCGTCGGCGTACACCGCCGGCGCGAACGAGGACAGGGTGGCCCGGTCCTGCGCAGCAGCCGGAGCGGTCAGCCCGGCGCAGGCCAGGGCCAATGCCGCGGCGATGGCAGGCGCACGGCGGCGGCGATGCGACGTATCGGCCGCGGGAGCGGGGGCGGGTGAAGGCTTGAGACTCATGATCGTGACTCCTCGATGTGGACGACCGCGGCCTCCAGCCGCGGCATCGAGGGGTACGAGCGCAGGCGCCGGAACCTGACATGGCGATCGCGAGGCCGCTCTCTGCCCCACAGGAGGCAGGAGCGGCGCGAGCCGCGGCCGCGATGCATCCGCCGCGGCGCCATTGCCGGGAGCCGACGGGGTCACCAGCCATCGGCGTTGCCGCGCGATCGGCCGCAACGCGGTCGCGGCTGGCGCCGCTCCTACCCCGAGGTACCGCAACGGCGGGACCAGTCGCGACTCAGCCGCGCCCGCCAGGGACGCAGCTCGCCGACCGCGCGCAGCGCCGCGGCGAAGGCCTCGTGCTGGGACGTCGACGGCCGTCGGCGGCATTGTGCATACGCCAAGGCCAGGGCATGGAAACGGGCCGCCGGATCGGATGGAGTGCCCGGCGCGTCGGTGGAGACGGCCGACAAGACGCGCACGGCGGCTGCCAGGTCCGCGGCCGCGGCCGCGCCGGGCACCGCGTCGGACATCGCCATGGCGCTTGCACCGGGCTCGCCGGCGTCTGCGCGAGCGATCCAGGCCAACGCCTGCAAGCCCAGCGCATCGCGTCGCGCCGGCGCCTGCGCCGGCAAATGCGCGGCGTCGCCGCGGATGACCTCGGGCAACCGTGTCAGTGCCGCGTCCACCCGGCCGTCGGCCAGTTCGACCAAGGCCTGCACATACAGCGCATGGCGCAGAAAGCTGTCGTCGGCGCCGAAGTGCGCGCGCGACTGGGCCGCCACGTCGTCCGCCAGCGCGCGCGCTTCGGCCATCCGCGCCTGATCGATCAGCGCCACCGTCAGCACCCGGCGCAGGATCAGCCCGTCGGCGCGGTCGCGGATGCCGCAGGGGCCGATCATTTCCAGCGCCCGGCGCAGGCGCCGCTCGGCGTCGGCGGGACGGTGCTGGTCGATATCGAGCATCGCCAGGTTGCCGAGTGCGCCGTAATGCAGGCGGCAGGCGGCCGGGCGCTGCAGCGCCGCCGCGGTCAATTTCAGTACCTGCCCGTAAGCATCGCGCGCGGTCGGCGCGTCGTCGCGCTCGCTGGCCAGATTGGCGCGCCACAGCTGCAACTGGGTCCCCAGCTCCGGATCGCGCGACGGCCGCTTCGCCGCCAGCGCCAGCGCCGCATCGAGTTCCTGCTGCGCGCGATCGGAACGCTGCAGATGATGCAGATAGCCGATCCGGCGCATCCGGGTCTTGATCAGCGTCTCCGCATCGGCGCCCGGATCGGTCTGCATCAGACCGATCGCCGCCGCCGCAGCGCGGTCGGCCTCTCGCATGCGCCCCAAGGTGGCCCAGGCGCGCGCGTTGGCGGCCAACAACGAGGCGCGCGCGCGCGGATCGCGCTCGCGGTCGCTCAGCAGTTGCTCCAGGCTGGCCGACAGCAGTTCGCGCGCCGACACCTCGCCGCCGTCGGTCTGGCGCGGACGCGCCTGCTTGAACAGGTCGACGAAGTACTCGGCGGTGGCCTCGGCGCGCTCGCGCTGAGCCTCGGCCCGGCCTTGCGCGGCCGTCGCGGCATCGCGCGCGGTGCGGGTCCGAACCAGCTCGCGGTCCAGCCGCTGCAGGTGATAGACCCCGCCCGCGACGGCCAGCGCCAGGCCGGCGGCGGACGCCGCGAACGCCGGCCACTGCCGGCGCAGCAGCCGGCGCAAGCGATACAGGCGGTCTTCGCCGCGCACCGCC
>NZ_HG424536.1:73705-80495 GCF_000336385.2 Lysobacter antibioticus HS124
CGCTGCGATAGCGTTGCGCCGGCTCCTCGGCGCAGACGCGCGCGGCGATGCAGTCCAGGTCGCCGCGCAGGCGCGCCTGCAATCGCGCCGGCGTGGTCGCGCGTGCGGCCGCCAGCCGCAGAGCCGCCTGTGGATCGCGCCGGCGCAACGCGCGGTAGGCCGCCGCCACGCGCGGCCCCCCGATATCGGTCGCCGCCGGCACGCCGATCAGCAAGGCGCGCAGCAAGCGGCCGAGCTGATAGACGTCGGTGGCGGTGGTGATCGGACGGCCGTCGCGCTGCTCGGGCGCGGCCCAGGCCGGGGTCATCGCCAGGGTCGGCGCCTGCTCGCCCGCGTCGGGCTGCAACTGCTTGGCGATGCCGAAATCCAGCAGCTTGACCCGGCCGTCCTCGTCGACCAGCACGTTGGCCGGCTTGAGATCGCGATGCACGATCAGCGCCCGATGCGCGGCGTCGACCGCCGCGCAAACCTGACTCAACAGCTCGGCCCGTTGCTCTAGGGCGGCCTCGCGCGCATCGCACCACTCGGTGATGGGCGCGCCGCGCACCAGCTCCATCGCGAACCACGGCCGCCCATCGCCGGCGACGCCGCCGTCGTACAAGCGGGCGATCCCCGGATGCTGCAACTGCGCCAGCAGCTCGCGCTCGCGCTGGAACCGCTCGGCCAACGGCGCCAAGCCGCCCCAGATGCACTTCAGCGCGACCTCGCGCTCGAACGCGCCGTCGCAGCGCTTGGCCCGGAACACCTCGCCCATGCCGCCGCGGCCGATCCGTTCCAACACCCGGTAAGGCCCAAGCCGGTGCCCGGGGCCGATGGGATCGGAATCCGCCTCGCCTCCCTGCGCGGCTGTCGTGCCGCCGGTGGCCTGCGCCAACAGGGCCGCGACCCGCACGCGCAAGGCAGGGTCGGCGATGGCCTCGATCCCTGCGGCGCGCCGGGCCGGGTCGGTGTCGAGCAGGGCGCGCAGCTCCAGCAGGGCTTGGCGTTCGAAATCGTCGGAAGCGGCGGACATGGGGTGGGCAGCGATACGCGAATCGGGGGACCGTGCCGCAGGCAACGCGTTGCCGCGCCGCAAGCGGCCATCCGCCCTGCCCGATCCGCCCGCCACGGACGACGCGACGTCGACTCAGTCGGCCAAGCGGTCGCGCAACCACGCCCGCGCCGCGGCCCAGTCGCGATACACCGTGCGCTCTTCCAGCGCCAGCAATCGCGCGACCTCGGCCACGCTCAGGCCGGCGAAGCAACGCAACTCCACCACTTGCGCCAGCCGCGGCTGCAGGCGCTCCAGGGCCCGCAGCGCCTCGTCCAAGGCCGGCAGCGTGGTGTCCTGCGCCATCGGCAGATCCATCGCGCACAGGAACTGGTCGCGCTTCCAGCCGCCGCCGTGCTTGTCGCATGCGGCCCGCCGGGCACGATCGACCAGCAACTGACGCATGATCCGCGCCGCGGTGTTGAACAGATGCCGGCGATCGTCGAAACGCGGCGCCCGTTCGGCGTCGAGCAAACGCAGCCATACATCGTGAACCAGCGCCGTCGGCTGCAAGGTGTCGTGACCGCGATGGCCGCTCAGCTCGCGCCGCGCCATCGCGCGCAGCTCGCGGTAGACATGGGGCAGCAGCGCATCCAGCGCCTGCCGGTCTCCGCCGCTCCAACGCTGCAGGCAGCGAGTGACCTCGTGCTGCGCCGGGTCCGCAGTCGCCGGCGCCTGCTCCGGGTCCCACGCCCGTTCCGCGCCGCTGTTGGCTTCTCGCACTGGTGTTTCCACCCGGTCCATGGGCGCATCTCCGACTGGTCCTTAGGCCAGAACGCGAATCGCGCGGCATGGCGGCCGTCGGCGCGATGCCGACTCGGCCGCATCGGCACAGTGCCCGCGCGGCGGCTGGGTATAGTGCAAGAAATCGTCGATGGAGCCGCCGCATGTGGGATCCGGACAAATACCTCGATTTCGCCGACCTGCGCGGGCGACCGTTCTTCGATCTGATCGGGCGCATCCGCGCCGAGCGGCCGCGGCGGGTGGTCGACCTGGGCTGCGGGCCGGGCAACCTGACTCTGGCCCTGGCCGCGCGCTGGCCGCAAGCGGTGCTGGAAGCCAGCGACAGTTCGCTGGAGATGGTGCAGGCCGCGCGCGCGGCCGGGGTCGCCGCCGAACGGCTCGATGTGCGCGATTGGCGGGCCCAGGCCGATACCGACGTGGTCGTGTCCAATGCGGTGCTGCAATGGGTGCCGGAACATCGCGAGCTGCTGCGGCGTTGGGCGCGCGAACTGCCGCGCGGCGCCTGGCTGGCGGTGCAGATGCCGGGCAACTTCGACGCGCCCTCGCACCGGCTGGTGCGCGAACTGGCCTCCGCTCCGGCCTGGGCCTCGCAGTTGGACGGGCTGGCGTTGCGCGGCGACGGCACGGTCGATGCGCCGCGCGATTACGCCGAATTGCTGGCCGATGCCGGTTGCGAGGTCGATGCCTGGGAAACCACCTATGTACAGCGCCTCAGCGGCGCCGACGCGGTGCTGGAGTGGATCAGCGGCACCGCGTTGCGGCCGATCCGCAACGCCCTGGACGACGCCGGCTGGCAACGCTTCCGCGACCAACTCGCGCCGCGCCTGCGCGCGGCCTATCCCGCGCGCGCCGACGGCAGCACCTGGTTCGAGTTCAGGCGCGTGTTCGCGGTCGCACGCACCGGCGCGGACTGAGCGCGCGCGGCGGCCTATGATGGCGGCTCCCGCCTGCCCCGCCCGGAGCCGCCGATGAAGCCCGCTGTCCGTCGCCGTTGTCTCGCCCTGATGCTGGCACCGACCGTGTGGCTGGGCCTGGCCCACGCCGCGGGACCCGCGCCGGTGCGGCCGGTGCTGGTGATCCACGGCGGCGCCGGAGTGATCCGCGCCGGCATGGACCGCGCCGAGGAAGACGCCGCGCGCGCCGCTCTGGCGCAGGCGCTGCGCGCCGGCCAGGCCGAGCTCGCCGCGGGCAAGCCTGCGCTGGACGCGGTGGTCGCGGCGATCACCGTGCTCGAGGATGCGCCGATGTTCAACGCCGGCCGCGGCGCGGTGTTCACCCACGACGGCAAGAACGAGCTCGACGCGGCGCTCATGGACGGCAGCGGCCGCCGCGCCGGCGCCATCGCCGGCGTGCACCGGGTCAAGAATCCCATCGTGCTGGCGCGCGCGGTGATGGACAAGTCCAGACACGTGATGATGGTCGGCGACGGCGCCGAAGCCTTCGCCCGCGAACAGGGCCTGCCCCTGGTCGATCCGTCGTATTTCCGCACCGAGAAGCGCTGGCAGCAATTGCAGAAGGCGCTCAAGGAAGAAGCCGCCGGCCAGGCTCACGCCGACGTCGAAACCGCCAAGCATTTCGGCACCGTCGGCGCGGTCGCGCTCGACGCCCAGGGCCGGCTCGCCGCCGGCACCTCGACCGGCGGCATGACCAACAAACGCTACGGCCGGGTCGGCGATTCGCCGATCATCGGCTCCGGCACCTATGCCGATGCGCGCTGCGCGGTGTCCGGCACCGGCTGGGGCGAGTACTACATCCGCGCCGTCGCCGCCCACGACATCTGCGCGCGCGTCGCCTACGGCAAACAGGACCTGCGCGAAGCGGCCGAGTCGGTGATCAATCGCGAGATTCCCGCCGCCGGCGGCAACGGCGGCGCGATCGTGCTCGGCGCCGACGGCCGCTTCGCCCTGCCGTTCAATACCGAGGGCATGTACCGCGGCTGGATCGACGCCAAGGGCGAACCGCAGGTGGCGCTGTTCAAGGACGACGAACTGGCCGGCCCGGCAGCCGACTGAGCGCGGCCGCGCCGGCGACGACGCGACGAGGTTCGCTCAAGCCGGCAGCGCCGCCTGCGCCACCAGGGCCTCGACCTCGGCGCGCCACCCAGCGCGTTGCGCTTCGTCGCTGGCCGCCACCGGCCCGTACATGCGCCGGATCACGCTGTCGACGCCGCACAGGCCGAACACGCAGCGCGCCCAGATCGCCTGCAAGGGGTCGCCGAACACCGCGGCCTCGCGCTCGGCCGGCGTGTTGGACGTGTTGAACACCAAGGCATGACGCGCGCGCAGCAGCCCGGTCGGCACACCGTCCCAGGACGTGCCGACCGGGTAGCCGTAGGCGGTATCGAGACGGAACACGCGGTCGATCCAGCCTTTCAGGATCGCCGGCGGTTGTCCCCACCAGTTCGGGTGGAAGATCAGGATCAGATCGGCCCGAGCCAGTTCGGCGCAATGGCGTTCGACCAGGGCGTCGTCGGAGGCGGTGTTGCCGCTCTCGCCGGTTCGCTGCACCGGATCGAAACCCTCCGCGTACAGATCGTGCCAGTCGATCGCATACCCATGCGCCTGCAAAATGCCGCGCGCGGCGTCGGCGAGGGCATGGCTGAAGCTGGCCGGACTGGGATGGGCGACGACGAGACTGGCGTGCATGGCGGGCGCGGGCGACGAGGGAGCTCGAACCTAGCCGGATCGGCGACCGTCGCGCCAGCGACAGCTGTCATATCGAACGCCTGCAGCGGCGCTCAGCCTTTGCCCGCAACCCGGCGCGCGACCGTCTCGCTGCCCAGTTCGCGCAAGGCGTCCTTGCCGATCCAGCGCGGCGCGGCGTCCGCCGACTGCGCCAGGCGCTGCGCCACCGCGAGCGCGGCCTGGCGCAAGGCGGGATTGCGCTTGCCGATCTGGCGCAGCGCCCAGTTGACCGCCTTCTTGACGAAGTTGCGCCCATCGCCGGCCTGGGCCTCGACCAGGACCAGGCCGCGCAGGAAGGCTTCGTCGCCGGCGGCCTTGTCGTGCACGGCCTTGGCCGCGAGCAAGGCGAACGCGGCGCGGCGCACGAACTCGTCCCGGCGCGGCGCCCATTGCGCGATCTTGCGCCAGGCCCAGGGGCTGGGCTCGAACAGGTTGGAACAGACCGTGTCGCACAGCGCCCAGTTGTCGAACTCGCGCACCCAACGGTCCATCTGCGCCGAGCTCAGACTCGCGGGATCGTCGAGATAGGCCGCGAGCAGGCGCGCCTCGTGCCAGCCGCTGTCCCATAGCGCCGCGGCGAGCGCGCGATCGCGGCCCAGGCGTTTGGCCAGGGCCTGGATCTGCCCCATCCGCACGCCGAAGGCGCGCTCGCTGGGAATGCCGAAACGCGCCATGCCGGCGCGGTCGTCGGCACTGCCGGCCGCGCGCAATACTTCGAGCGTCTGCGCCAGCCGTTGCGGCAAGGGCTGCGCAGAGAACGCAGCTTGCGCGGACTTGCGCGCTGCGTTCTTGCCGTCGGCTGGCCGGCGCGGCGCCGGCTCCGCCATCGCCCGCGGCTTGGCTGCGCTGCGTTCGGGAATTTGCTTGTTCGCGGTCCTGGTCATGGCGTCTGCGCTGCGCGACCGCAACCCGGCGGCCGCGGCGCCAATGTACCCATCGGTGCCGCAACCCGCCACGCCGTGCCGCGGTCAGCCCGCGCCCGGCCCGTGCTTGGCCGGACGCAGCAGACTGGCCACTATCGAGCTGCCGATGATCAGCGCCACGCCCAGCAACGAGACCAGGATCGGAATCTTGTACACATCGATCAGCAGCATCTTCACGCCGATGAAGACCAGCACCACCGCCAGGCCATAAGGCAGCAGGTGGAAGCGGTCGGCCATGCCCTGCAGCAGGAAGAACATCGCGCGCAGGCCCAGCACCGCGAACACGTTCGAGGTCAGGACGATGAAGGGGTCTGAGGTGATGGCGAAGATCGCCGGGATCGAGTCGACCGCGAAGATCACGTCGGTGACGCCGATCAGCACGATCACCGCGAACAGCGGGGTGAACCAGCGTTTGCCGTCGCGCAGGATCGACAACCGGTCGCCGTGGTACTCGTCGGTCAGGCGCAAGTGGCCGCGCATCCAGCGCAGCACCGGGTTGCGGTCCAGGTCCGGCGCCTTGCCCGCGGCCAGCAGCATCTTGATGCCGGTGATCACCAGGAACGCGCCGAACACGTACAGCACCCAATGGAACTTGGCCAGCAACAACGCGCCGGCGAAGATCAGCACCGTACGCAACGCGATCGCGCCGAGGATGCCGATCACCAGCACCCGCTGGCGCTGCTCTTCGGGCACGGCGAAGTAGGAGAACAGCATCAGGAAGACGAAAATATTGTCGACCGCGAGCGACTTCTCGACCAGATAACCGGTCAGAAATTCGAGCCCGATCTGGTTGCCGACTTCGGCGCCGGACTCGCGGCTCACGTACCACCACAGGCCTGCGTTGAACACCAGGGCCAGGGCGATCCAGCCCACGCTCCACCAGGCGGCTTCCTTGAAGGTGACTTTGTGAGGGCCGCCGTGGCGCATCAGCACCAGATCGACAAGCAGGGCGGCGACGACGAAGGCGAGGAAAACGCCCCAGAGCATCGGACTGCCGATGGTTTGCATGTGAATCTCCCGGAAAGAATGACGGCACGGCCGCAGCCGCGAAACGTCGTCCGGAAAGATCGGGAGACGCACCTTCGCCGCTGGCGGCGAAGGTCTTGCTCGCATCCCGGCCGCCATGGACCGGGACGCCTGTCGCACCGGGGTCGTGGACCCGTAATGACGATACGACAGCGGGAGCTACTCCCCTTCTGTCGGGCACGATACCACGCATACGGCTGAATTTCCGTTCAGCTTGGCGTCGAGGCTGGTCGACGGTCGACGGTCGACGGTCGTGAAGCGTCGGCCAGGATTACGTGTACAGCGGCATACCGTTGTAGTCGTTGCCGTTGCCGTGAAGCGCTTGGCGTCGCATCGAACTTGCGAGAACGCCCTGACGCCCCGGAGGGCGGCCCGCAGGGAGG
>NZ_HG424537.1:0-9670 GCF_000336385.2 Lysobacter antibioticus HS124
GCAGGGTGACCTGGCCGGAGACCGTAACGCGAAGGCGCCGGTTGCGCCGCTCGAGCCGTTTTACGTTGGGCTTTTTGGTTGTTCCGAGATGATCAACGAAGGCTTCCGGCGGCTGGTCGAAGTCGGCGTGATCAAGCGCAAGGTGGTCGACGACCTGGAACTGATGCGGCGCTTGCGCGAGGACACGGCGAGTGCGGACGACCGCGCGCGCTTGGAGCGCGAAGGCGAGTTCCTGCAAGGCGGGTTCTACCTCGGTTCGCCGGACTTCTACGCCTGGCTGCGCGAGCTGCCCGAAGCGCAGCGCCGCGGCATCGGCATGCGCCGGATCAGCGAGGTCAACGAACTCTACGGCGGCAACGAAACCCTGGAGCGGCTGCAGCGCCGCGACGCGCGCTTTTTCAACAGCTGCATGATGGCCACCGCGCTCGGCGCGGCGGTGTCGGATACTCTCGACGACGGCCGCGTCGTGTCGGGCGTCGGCGGCCAGTACAACTTCGTCGCCATGGCCCATGCGCTGCCGGACGCGCGCTCGGTGCTGATGCTGCGCGCCACCCGCGAAAGCGCCGGCGAAGTCCGTTCCAACCTGGTCTGGAACTACGCCCAGACCACGATTCCGCGCCACCTGCGCGACGTCTACGTAACCGAGTACGGCATCGCCGATCTGCGCGGCAAGACCGACGAGGACTGCATCCAGGCCATGGCCGCGGTCGCCGAGGCCGGCGCGGGCGTCGCGCTGCGCCTGACCGCGATGCGCCACGGCAAACTGCCGACGCATACGCCGCAACCGCATTCGCGCAACACGCCGCAGCACCTGCGCGAAGCACTGGCGCCGTTCCGCGCCGACGGGAGCTTGCCCGACTACCCGCTGGGCAGCGATTTCAGCGCGGTCGAACAGCGCCTGGTCAAAGCCCTGGGGTGGCTGAAGGCCCATACCGCGACCCGCGCGGCCAAGCTGCGCACGCTGCTGCGTGCGCTGACGGCGCCGTCGTCCGCGACCGATCCGGACGCGATGCAACGCATGGGGCTGCATGCCCCGCGCGGTCTCGGCGAACGTCTGGAGGCACGATTGCTGCGGCTGGGTTTGCGCGAAACCGCCTGACGCCGGCGGGACGGCGCCGCCTCAACCGGCCCGATCGGCCGCCGCCTGCGCCGGCAGCGCGCGCCTGCCGGCGTTCGCGCAAACGCGCGACGAGACGATGGCCGAGACGGATGCCGGGCTTCTCGATTCAGCGATAGATCAACCATGAGGCCGGCACGACCAGCGCCAGACTCAATGCCAGGCAGGCGAAATACGCGACGCCCGGCGGCCATTCGGCATGGAAGCGGGCGAACGCATCGTACAGGCGCGACACCAGGAACGGGGGCACCAGGTAGAGCGAATAGCTGATGGCGCCGAAAAGCAGTTCAGCCGGTTGACCAGCCATCGGTTGCTCGCCAGCAACAGCCCCAGCAGCAACAGACCGCAGAACAGCGAGGCCAGGTACCAGCCGTCGCCGATCATCGGGATCGGCGGCAGCAGGCCGTAAAACAGGGTGCCGAGCCGCCCGATCGGGCAACCCGCGGCGCGCAGGTCCGGTGCGCCGGACCTGCCTGCGGGCAGGCTCAGCCCAGCCGCTTGACCGCCTCGACCACGCGCTCGACGGTGAAGCCGAAGTGCGGGAACAGGGCTTCGGCCGGGGCCGAGGCGCCGAAGGTGTCGATGCCGATCACTGCGCCGTCCAGGCCGACGTACTTGCGCCAGAAGTCGCTGACGCCGGCCTCGACCGCGACCCGCTTGCGGACCGCGTTGGGCAGCACCGATTCGCGGTAGTCGGCCGGCTGGCGATCGAACACGTCGCTGGACGGCATCGACACCACGCGCACCTTGACGCCTTCGGCGCTCAGGCGCTCGGCCGCCTGGGTGGCCAGGCCGACTTCCGAACCGGTGGCGATCAGGATCGCCTCCGGCGCGCCGTCGCTGTCGCGCAGCACGTAGCCGCCGCGCGCGATCTGCGCGACCTGCTCGTCGTTGCGCGGCTGATGGGCCAGATTCTGGCGCGAGAAGATCAGGCAGCTCGGGCCGTCCTGGCGCTCGATCGCCGCACGCCACGACACCGCCGACTCGACCGCGTCGCAGGGACGCCAGACGTCGTTGTCGGGAATGTAGCGCAGCGAGGCCAGGTGCTCGATCGGCTGGTGGGTCGGGCCGTCTTCGCCCAGGCCGATCGAGTCGTGGGTGTAGACGTGGATCGCGTGCGCGCCCATCAGCGCGCTCATGCGCACCGCATTGCGGGCGTAGTCGCTGAACACCAGGAAGGTGGCGTCGTAGGGAATGAAGCCGCCGTGCAGCTGCAGGCCGTTGCCGATCGCGGTCATCGCGAACTCGCGCACGCCGTAGTAGATGTAGTTGGCGTTCGGGTCGCTGCTGGCGACCGACTTGCTGCCCTTCCACAGGGTCAGGTTGGAGTGGGCCAGGTCGGCCGAGCCGCCGACCAGCTCCGGCAGCAGCGGGGCGAAAGCTTCGATCGCCATCTGCGAGGCCTTGCGCGAGGCCACGGTCGGGCCGTCGGCCTGCAGCTTGGCGATGTAGGCGTCGGCCTGGGCGCGGAAGTCCTGCGGCAGCTCGCCGGCGGTGCGGCGGCTCAGTTCGGCGGCCTCGGCCGGGAACTGCGCGGCGTAGGCGGCGAAGGCGCGGTTCCACTCGTCCTCGCGGGTCTGGCCGGCGGCGCGCGAACGCCAGCCGTCGTAGATCGCTTCGGGGATCTCGAACTCGGCGTGCGGCCAGTTCAGCGCGGCGCGGGTGGCGACGATCTCGTCCTTGCCCAGCGGCGCGCCGTGCGAGGATTCCTTGCCCGCCTTGGCCGGCGAACCGTAGCCGATGGTGGTGCGGCAGCAGATCAGGGTCGGCTTGTCGCCGTGCTTGAGCGCGGTGTCGATCGCGGTCTTGATCTCGACCGCGTCGTGGCCGTCGACGTTGCGGATCACGCGCCAGCCATAAGCCTCGAAGCGAGCCGGGGTGTCGTCGGTGAACCAGCCGTCGGTGTTGCCGTCGATCGAGATCTTGTTGTCGTCCCAGAACGCGACCAGCTTGCCCAGGCCCCAGGTGCCGGCCAGCGAAGCGGCTTCGTGCGAGATGCCTTCCATCAGGCAGCCGTCGCCCATGAACACCCAGGTGCGGTGATCGACGACGTCATGGCCGTCGCGGTTGAAGCGCTGCGCCAGCAGCTTCTCCGCCAGCGCCATGCCGACCGCGTTGGCGAAGCCCTGGCCGAGCGGGCCGGTGGTGGTTTCCACGCCCGGGGTCATGAAGTTCTCGGGATGGCCCGGGGTCTTGGAGTCGAGCTGGCGGAAACGCTTGAGTTCGTCGATCGACAGATCGTAACCGGACAGGTGCAGCAGCGCGTACTGCAGCATCGAGCCGTGGCCGTTGGACAGCACGAAGCGGTCGCGATTGGGCCACTTGGGGTTGTTCGGGTTGTGGCTCAGGTAATCGTTCCACAGCACTTCGGCGATGTCGGCCATGCCCATCGGCATGCCGGGGTGGCCGGAGTTGGCGGCCTGCACCGCGTCGATGGCGAGGAAACGAATGGCGTTGGCGAGGTCGCGGCGGCTGGGCGTCGTCATTGGGCTTGGGCGGCTGGAGGCTGGGAGGCGGAACTGGGAGGCCGGTCCCGCAAGCAAGCGCGGTTCGGGGAGCGGCGAAGAGCCGCTATTGTCCCATCCCGGGCCCCGCCCTGTCGCCCCAAGCCCCCGCTCGCGCCGGCGGCGATGCCGGTTCAGGCGTCGCGGCACCCGGCTGCGACCGGGCTACGGCCAGGATCGGCATGCCGCCCGGGCGGTCCTGCCGGTCCGCGGCGGCGCCGAAACGCAACGGCCCGCCATGCGGCGGGCCGGACGAGCTGCGCAACGGGGACCCGGCTTAGTCGCCGAGTTGCTCCGCCGGCGGGTCGCTGACGCCGCGCGAGACCATCGAGGCGATGGCGATGTCGCCGGTGACGTTGAGCGTGGTGCGGCACATGTCGAGGAAGTGATTGACGCCCAGGATCAGGCCGATGCCTTCCGGCGGCACCTTGACCATGGCGCAGATCATCGCCACCACCGGCAGCGAGCCCGAGGGCACGCCGGCGGTGCCGATGCCGCCGAGGATGCAGACCAGCATGACCATGACCTGCTGGCCCAGGCTCAGGTCGACGCCGAAGAACTGGGCCAGGAAGATCACCGTGACGCCCTCGAACAGCGCGGTGCCGTTCTGGTTGGCGGTGGCGCCGACGGTGAGGACGAAGCGCGACACCCGGCGCGGCAGCTTGAGCTCCTCTTCGGCCACGCGCAGCGCGGTCGGCAGGGTGGCATTGCTCGATGCGGTCGAGAACGCCAGCACCATCGCTTCCTGCACGCCCTTGAAGAACGCCGTCGGCGAGCGGCCGCCGATGAACTTCAGCGCCAGCGAATAGACCACGAACAGGTGGATCGCCAGCGCCGCGACCACCACCGCGACGTACTTGGCCAGCTTGAACAGCAAGTCCCAGCCGAACGCCGAAGCCAGGTTGAACATGAAGCAGAACACCGCGTACGGCGCCAGCTTGATGACCAGGCCGATCAGGGTCATGGAGATGTCGAACAGCCCCTGGATGCCTTCGCGCAGCGTGTCCACGGCCTTGGAGCGGGTCAGCACCATGCCCACGCCGATCATCAGGGCGAAGAACATCACCGCCAGGATGGCGTCGTTGGCCGCGGCCTGGATCACGTTGCTGGGCACGATCGAGACCAGCATCTGGATGCCCTTGGGCGCTTCGGCGCTGCCCTTGACGATGCTCTGCGCGCGCTCGGCGTTCTCGCTCATCAACTGCTGGGCCTGGGCCGGATCGACCCCGGCGCCGGGCTGGAACAGGTTGACCATGACCAGGCCCAGCACCACCGCCAGCGAGGACATCAGGATGGTCAGGCCGAGCGTGCGCCAGCCGACCCGGCCGAAGGCGCGGATGTCGCCCATCTCGCTGACGCCCATGACCAGGGCCGAGAACAGCAGCGGGATCACCAGCATGAAGATCAGGCGCAGGAAGATCTCGCCCGCGGGGCCGGTGAGGGTCTCGGTGAGCAGCTTGAGCAGCGGCCGGCACTGCCAGATCTGCTCGGCGCCGGCGACCGCCGGCACGCAGGTCTGGCCGCCGAGCTGGGCCCAGGTGAGGCTGTTGAGGCCGGTGGCGTAGACGATCAGGCCGAGGGTGAGGCCGGCCAGAAAGCCGATCGCCATCTTCCAATGCAGCGGGAGCGACTTGCGCGCGTTCAGGGTTTCGCTCATGAATCCGGCCCGGCCAATACAGCCGGCAGGATACACCAGGGCCCACGGTCGGCCGCCGCAGCGGCCGGGCCCCGGCTCAGGCCCCGCGGCGCGGCGGGTACAGCGGCGCCAGCGGCGAGTCCGGTTCGGTCTCGGGGGCCTGCCAGCGCGGCCCGCGGGCGAAGGCGTCGCGCAGCAGAGCGCGCGCGGCGACGCCGTCGCCACCGCCCCAGCGCGCCCGGCGCAAGGCCTGCACGGCCTCGCGTTGCAAGGGATCGGCCAGGCGCTCGACCAGTTCGTCGTCGTCGGCCGCCGGCGGCGTGGCCGCCGCGCGCAGCGCCGCAGCGATCTGTTCGAAGTCGCCGCGGTCCAGCAGTTCGCGCAGCGCCGCCGAGGGCTTGGCGAGCTTGGAGTTCGGCGCGGCACTCTGCGCGGCCTTGGCGGGGCTCGCGGCCGGGGATGCCGCCGGATGCGCGCGCAGGTGCAGCGCCCAGAGCAGGGTCGCCAACCACAACGCGGCGAAGAAGAACGCCGCCACGGCCCAGAGCTTGCCGCCGGCCGGGCCAGCACCGGCACCGGCACCGGTTTCGGTCGCCAGGGCATCGGCGGCGACGCCGTCGGCGACCGGCGCGCTCGAACGCGGCGCGGCGCCGGGCGCGGTCGAGGGCGCACCGCCGGCCAGCACGTTCCAGTTCAATGGCGGCAGGGTCGCACTGCGCGCCTGGCCGGCACCGACGTCCCACCAATCCATGCGCACGCCGTCCAGGCGCACCGCACCGGCGCGTGCCGGCACCAGCGAGAACTTGCGCGTCAGCACCACCCTGGGCCGACCGTCGACGAAGCTCTCGTCGGCCTGCACGGGTTCGGGAAACACCTGCACGCCGTCGATCGGCGGCAATTGCAATTCCGGCAGTTGCGCCGCACCGGCGCCGTCGACGCGCGCCTCGATCACCAGACTGGCCGCACCGCCGGCGCGCAGTTCCTGCGGTGCGGTGCGGTAACGCAGGCTCAGCGCGCGCAACGGCAGCCAGGGCTGCGGCGCGTTCGCCGGCAACGCCTGCACTTCGAGCGTGCGCGGGCGGGTGCGGGCGCGCTGTTCGTCGCCGCTGCCGCCCATCATCTGATCGATCATGCCCGGCGCGCTGCGCCCTTCGAACACCGCCGGCGGCACGGTCAGTGCGCCGCTGCGCTCGGGCACCAGCAAAAAGCGGCGCTCGACCACGGTGTAACGGCGGCCGCCGAGGTCGCGGCTGTACTGGGCGTCGTCGCCGACCCGCATCAACGAAGCGCCGTCCGGCGCGGGCTGATCGATCTTGCCCGACAGCAACGGCACCGCCGCGTACAGCCGCACCACCCAACCCACCGCCTGTTGCACGTAAGGGCTGAGGTCGTCGCCCTCGCTTTCGATGAAGACATCGGCGCCGGCGCCCTGCGGGGTACCGCCGGCATCGGCTACGACCTCCAATTGCAGGGGCCGGGTGCGCTGGCCGGCGACCTGCAGCGCGGGAATGTCGATCCGCCCGCTGCGTTTGGGCGCCAGCGAAACCGCATACAGGCTGCGCACCGACAAGCCGCCCTGATTGGGCACGACCTGGCTGTTGCTGGTGCTGCCGGTGACTTGGAAGTCGGCGTGCAGCGGGCCGTAATCGGGACGCCCGCCGACCGAACCGACCAGTTCGATGTTGAGGGTGACGGTCTCGCCGGCATGGATCCGCTCGCGGTCGAGCCAGGCGCGCGGCTGCGCGAACGCACCGGCGCTCAACGTCGCCAGCAACAGCCACAGTCCGAATTGAACCAGCCTACGCGCCATCGCCTCAGTCTCCCTTCAGCGACTGCATCTGCCGCCGCTCGTATTCGATCTTGAACTTCTCCCGCAACAGCCCGCCCGGGTCGTCCGGGACGCGCTTGAGCCAGGCCTCGTTGGCCATCCGGCGTTCGCGCTGCTGCGCATTTTCGCGGCCGGGCGCCGGCGCCTTGCGATCGCCGCGTTGCGCACCGCCGTCCTGCGCCGCCCCCTGGCGCTCGAGCTCGCGCCGGATGCGTTCGCGCTGCGCCGCGTCGGCTTGCTGCTGCGCGGCCTGATCGGCGGCGCGCGGCGCTTCGCTGCGGCCGTTGCCGGCCCCCGAAGAACCGGGCTGCGGCTGGGGTTGCGGCTGCGGGGCGTTGCGGTCGCGCCGCGGATCTTGCGCGCGCTGACCGTCCTGCTGGCCCTTCTGCGACTGCGGCTTCGATTGCGAGCCTTGGCCGCCGTCGCGGCCCTGCCCCTTTTGTCCGCCGCCGTTGCGCTGCGGCGCGTCCTGCTTTCCCTGCTCCTGCGGCGACGGCGGACGCTGCTTGGCCGCAGCGACCGCGCGCCGGTTGGCCATCGCGTCGGCCATGCCCGGCTGCAGTTTCAGCGCTTGGTCGTAGGCCTGGATGGCTTCGTCGTAGCGGCCCTGGCGCGCCAGCGCGTTGCCGAGGTTGTACTGCGCATCGGCGCCCTGGCCCTGGCGATACAACTCGCCGGCGCGCTCGAACTCGCCCTTGCGATAGGCCGCCGTACCCTCCTCCATGCGCGCGTGCGCGGCCTGGTCGGCGCGTTGCCACAGGCCCTGCGCGCGCGCCGGCGACAGCGGCAGGCCCAGGCACAGCAGCAGCGCCAGCGCCGCCGCGCCGCTGCGGCGGCGGAACGCGAACAAGCCCAACAGCAGCAGCGGCGGCAACAGCCAATAGCCGTTGTCCTCGCGCATCCGTCCCTGCTTGCCCTGCGCCGCGCCGGCATCGCCGATCTTCGGCGCCAGCACGCCGAGCGCGCGCAGATCGGCGTCGCCCTGGCCGATCGCGACATAGCGGCCGCCGCCGTCGCCGGCCAGGCGACGCAGCGAATCGGCGTCCAGCGCCACCGAGACGATTCGGCCGTCGGGCCGGCGGAACGGCGTCGCCGTGTCGCCACCCAGGCCCAACGCCGACACCCGATAGCCTTGTTCGCGGGCCTTCTCCGCCGCCGCGCGCGCGGCGCGATCGGCTTGGTCGGTGATCAGCAGGATCTCGCCGCGCTCGAAACCGGCCTGGCGCAGCAAGCGCGCCGACCAGGCGATCGCGCGATCGGCGCGCTGGCCGTCGCCGGGCATGATGTCCGGCGTCAGCGCGTCGAGAAAGATCGCCACGTTGCGCCCGTCGTCGGTCAACGGAGCGACGGTGTAAGCGTCGTCGGCGTAGACCACCAGACCGACCTGGCCGCCGTCGCGCTCGCGCAGCAGGACCGACAACTTGGCCCGCGCCTGCGCCAACCGGGTCGGCGGCAGATCGCCGGCCAGGCTGCGGCTGGACAGGTCCAGCGCCAGCACCAGCGGCGTGCGCGCCTGCCACAACGGTTGTTCGCTTTCGCGCCAGCTCGGCCCGCTCAAGGCCAGCACCGCGACGACATAGCCCAGCGCCGCGGCGACCGCCGCCAGGCGCGAAGCCCGGCCAGCACGGCCATCCAGCAGATGCGGCAGCAGGTGCGCATCGACCGCGCCGCGCCAGACGCTGCGATCGCGCCGGCGCCGACGCCACCACCCGGCCAGCAACGGCAGCGCCGCGAGCAGCCACAGCCACTGCGGCCGCAGCCAATGCAGATCGGTCCACAGCGACCACACCGAAGCGCTCATGCCGGCCTCCGCCGCGGCCACAGGAAACCGAGCAGGGCCAAGGCCAGGGCGCCGCCCAGCGGCCAGGCGTAACGTTCGATGCGCGGCCGCACCGCCTGGCCCGGTCGGCGGATCGGCTCGAGCCGGTCGATCTCGGCGTAGATGCCGACCAGCTCGCCGGTGTCGCGGGCGCGGAAGAAGCGGCCGCCGGTGGTCCGGGCGATGTGGCGCAACGTGCTTTCGTCGAGCGCGTCGCCGCCGGGCACGGCGATCTTGAAGCCGAACAGCGACAGCGAGCCGTCGCCGCCGAAAGCGATGGTGTGGATGCGCACCCGATCGTCGCGCGCCAGCTCGGCGGCCTTGCGCGGGTCCAGCGCGCCGGCGGTGTTGACGCCGTCGGTAAGCAGGATCAGCACGCGCTGTTCGGCCGGCTGCTCGCGCAGACGCTTGACCGCCAGCCCGATCGCGTCGCCGATCGCGGTCTCCTGGCCGGCCAGGCCGACCACGCTGTCGCGCAACTGGTCGCGCACGGTGGCGCGGTCCAGGGTCAAGGGCGCCAGCGCGTAAGCGCGGCGGCCGAACACGATCAGGCCGACGCGGTCGCCGCTGCGCCGCTCCAGAAAGTCGGCCAGCACCGCTTTGGCCGCGGTGAGGCGATCGACCGGGCGATCGTTCAAACTCATGTCGGGCTCGCTCATGCTGCCCGACAGGTCCAGCGCCAGCATCAGATCCCGTCCGACCTGCGGCGGCTGCACCGCCTCGCCGAGCTGTTGCGGCCGCGCCGCGGCCACGCACAGCAGCGCCC
>NZ_HG424537.1:9718-16111 GCF_000336385.2 Lysobacter antibioticus HS124
CCAGCCACATCCATCCGCGCGCACCGCCGCCGCGCAAGCTGCGGCCGCCGTGGCCGGCGACCGCGTCCAGGCGCGCGCCGAACGGCACCTTGAGCGCGGCCGACGCTTCGCGCGCCGGCGGCAACAGCCAGCGCGCCAGCCACGGCAGCGGCAGCGCCAGCAGCCACCACGGCCAGGCGAAGAGCTCGGTCCACCGGCTCAGCCAGTCGCTCATGCGTCGGCGTCCGTGTCGCGCGCGCTCATCGGCCCGCCCCCATCCACTGCAGGAAGCGGCGCCGGGCCAGGTCGCGCAGCGCCGCGACCCGGCCGGGCTCGACCTCGCGCCGATAGGCGCCGTCGAGCAGAACGCGGCCGTCGCCTTCGGCGAAGTCGCGGCGGCGGCTGTCACGATCGAGGAATTCCAGCCAGGCCTCGCCCTGCAGACGGTCGGCCTGCGGATCGCGCCGGCGCGCGGCGCGACGCAGCAGTTCGGAAATCGCCGCGACCTGGGCCGCGGGCGTTTCGGCCGCGGCCAGCGCCTGATCGAACACGCGTTCGATCGCCGCGCGGCGCCGCGCACGGCGACGGCGCCAGAACCAGACGACCGCGGCGACCGCCAGCAACGCGGCGGCCAGCAGCCACCAGCCCGGCGCCGGCGGCCACCACGACGGCGCCGGCGGCAGATGCACGTCGCGCAGCGGCAGTTGCGCGGCCATCAGGCCACCAGCGGCCGCGCGCGGCCGAGCAAAGGCAGCCAGGATTCGCTGGCCGCGTCGGTCGCCAACGCCTGCACGCGCACGCCGCGCGCCGGCAGTTGTTCCAGCGCGGCGTCGACCGGCGCGACGAAGGTCTCGCGCCAGCGCCGGCGCGCGTCGTCGGCGTCGAGATCGAGTTCGATCCGCTGCCCGTCGCGACTGAACGGAAGCATCGCCCGCGGCGGTTGCGTCTCGACCGGATCGGTCAACAGCAGCACCACGACTTCGTGATGCTGGGCCAGGGTCGCCCAACGCCGGGCCGGCAGCGCTGCGACGCTGGCCGGATCGGCCAGCACCAGCAGCCGCGAACCCGGGCGCAGCAGGCGCGCGGCATGGTCCAGCCCGACCTCCAAGCCGGCATCGTCGGCCGGAGCCTGGGCGTACCAGCGCACCATCGCGTCGAGCACGCGCAACGCGCCGCGCGGGCCGGCCGCAGGCGTCACCGGCGGCTCGCGCAGGCTGCCGCGCAAGGCGGCGATGCGGTCGCCGTCGCGCACCGCGGCCCAGGCCGCGACCGCGCCGGCGCGCGCCGCCTGCACCGACTTGAACCGCACCCGGGTGCCGAAATACAGCGACGGCGCGGTATCGGCGACGATCAGGCTGAGCCGTTCGCGCTCGGCCTGGAACAGTTTGGTGTGCGCACGGCCGGTGCGCGCGGTCAGGCGCCAATCGATATGGCGCGCGTCGTCGCCGTGCGAGTACTCACGCGACTCGGCGTACTCCATGCCGCGACCGCGCAGCGGCGACAGCGCTTGGCCGCTGACGCCGTGGCGGCCCTGGCGGGCAGCGCGCCGCCCGCTCGCCGCCGCACGCAGCGCGACCAGCTCGCTCAGACTCGGCACCACCCCTTCGCTCACCGCAAGCCTCCGTCAAACTGCGGATTCGAACGGGGATCTCCCGTCGCCGCGCAACCGCTGCGAATCCCCGATCCCGAATCCCGAATCCCCGCCCTCAAGGCAACGGCACCCGCTTGAGCAGTTCGCCGAGCAGGCGATCGCCGTCCCAACCCTCGGCGGTGGCCTCGTAGCTAGGCAGGATGCGGTGGCGCAATACCTCCGGGGCGATCGCGCGCACGTCGTCGGGGGTGACGAAATCGCGCCCGGCCAGCCAGGCGTGCGCGCGCGCGCAACGCTCCAGCGCGATCGAACCGCGCGGGCTGGCGCCCCAGGCGATGCGCCGGGCCAGCGCCGGGTCGTAGCGGCCGGCGTCGCGCGAGGCCAGCACGATCTCGATCAGATAACGCTCCACCGCCGGCGCCACGTGCAGGTCGAGCACTGCGGCGCGGGCGGCGAACACGTCGGCCTGCGGCATCCGCGTCAGCGCGGCCGGGGCGGGCCGCAGCGTCTGCCGCGCGCGTTCGCGCGCCAGCCGCAGGATCTCGGTTTCGGCGGCGGCCTCGGGGTAGCCGATGCGCACGTGCATCAGGAACCGGTCCAACTGCGCTTCCGGCAAGGGGAAGGTGCCTTCCTGTTCGATCGGGTTCTGGGTCGCCATGACCAGGAACAGCGGCGGCAACGCATAGGTCGCCCGACCGACGGTGACCTGACGCTCGCCCATCGCCTCCAGCAACGCCGATTGCACCTTGGCCGGGGCACGGTTGATTTCGTCGGCGAGCAGGATCGGATGGAAGATCGGCCCGGCCTGGAACTCGAACCGGCCTTCCTGAGGGCGCCAGACTTCGGTGCCGGTCAAATCGGCCGGCAGCAGGTCGGGAGTGAACTGGACCCGGGCGAAGTCCGCCTCCAGGCGCGTGGCCAGGGCGCGCACCGCGCTGGTCTTGGCCAGGCCGGGCGCGCCCTCGACCAGCAGGTGGCCGTCGGCGAGCAAGGCGATCAGCAGCCGCTCGATCAGCTCGGCCTGGCCGACGATCTCCAGCGCCAGCGCGTCGCGCAGGGCCCGGAAATCGTCGTGCAGGCGGGCGCCGTCGGCGCCTTGGGGGTCGCGGGAGCGGTCGATTGCGCTGTCCATCCGGTATCCAGTGACGATCGGGAGCGATACGCCCCGATTTTGACCCAAGTCGGCGGGAGAGGTTCAAAACCGCCGCAGCGCGGCCGCGGCCAGTTCATGCCGCGCTCACGGCGCAGGCGATGCAAGGCCCGGTCCGACGCCAGCCGCAAAAACGCGAAAAGGGC
This sequence comes from Lysobacter antibioticus HS124, assembly GCF_000336385.2. Lineage (GTDB taxonomy): Bacteria > Pseudomonadota > Gammaproteobacteria > Xanthomonadales > Xanthomonadaceae > Lysobacter > Lysobacter firmicutimachus. Next base: position 12,585 of record NZ_HG424537.1, read on the forward strand.
CCGAAGGCCCTTTCCGCACGGCGTCCAGCGCGAATCAGCGCTGGGTGACCTGCATCACCTTCGGCGTGACGAAGATCAGCAGCTCGGCCTTTTCCTTGCTGCGGCTCTTCTTCTTGAACAGATTGCCGAGGAACGGGATGTCGGCCAGGAACGGCACCTTGGACAGATCGGTGCGGTCGCGGAACTCGTACACGCCGCCGATCACGACGGTCTGACCGTCCTCGACCAGCACCGCGGTGTTGATGTTGCGCTTGTTGATCTGCGGCACCTGGCCGATCGAGGTGTCGACGAAACCCTGGATCTCGTCCTTCTTGACGTTCATGTTCAAGAACACGCGGCCGTCGTTGGTGATGGTCGGGTTGACCTTCATCTCCATCAGCACGTCCTTGAACTGCACGTTCGGGATCGGAATGCTGTTGCCGCCCTGCTGCGGCGAGATCGTCACGTAGCCGACTTCCTGGCCCTGGCTGATCACCGCCTCGCGCTGGTTGCTGGTGACCACGCGCGGGTTGGACACGACTTCGCCGCGTCCCTCGGTCTGCATCGCGCTGAACTCCATGTCCAGGTTGACCCACTTGCCGAGGATGGTGAAAGCCAGCGCGCCGGCCGGGTTGAGCACGCCGACGTTGCTGTTGAGGCTGGCCGGGAACAGGAACGCCGGATTGGTCAGGGTCTGCAGCAGCGAGCGGGCCTGGTCCTGCAGCGACTCGGCCTTGGTCCGGTCGCCGGCGTCGGCGTACCGGGCCGCAGCGGTGCTCAGGCTGTCCGCCTGACGACGGATCAGATCGTTCTTGGCCTCGATGTTGCGGTAGTTGTTGATGCTCTCCAGCGTACCGCTGGTGATCACGTCGCCCTTCTGGCCGGAGACGCCGAAGCGCGCGCCCAGGTCGCGGGCGAAGCTTTCGGTGGCGATGACGATGCGGGCCTCGATCAGGACCTGGTCGACAGGACGGTCGATGACCCGGATCAGTTCCTTCATCTGCGCGACCTTCTTCGGAATGTCGCTGATCATCAGGGTGTTGGTGCGCTCGTCGGCGACCAGTCGGCCGCGCGGCGAGAGGAAGCCGTTCTCGTTGTTCCCGCTGCCTTCGCCGCCGCCGCTGCTGCCGCCACCGATGCCCTTGGCCTCGGTCAGCGCCTTATAGATCTGCCCGGCGTTGTGGTAGTTGATCTGGATGTATTCGGTGGTCAGGTCGACGCGGTTGTCGAGGGCGATGCGCGCGTCCTCGCGATCCTGCTCGTACTTGGCCACTTCCGCCTGCGGCGCGACCCACACCACGTTGCCGCTGCGGCGCTTGTCCAGGCCCTTGGCCTGCAGGACGATGTCCAGCGCCTGGTCCCACGGCACGTTGACCAGGCGCAGGGTCACGTTGCCCTGCACCGTGTCGGCGGCGACGATGTTGAGGTTGGACTCTTCGGCGACCAGCTGCAGCACGGTGCGCACCGGCACGTCCTGGAAGTTGAAGGTCACCGGGCGGCCGGAGTAGGTACGGGTCACGCCCGCCGGAGCCGGCGCGGACGCCGCGGCGGTGGCGCCGGCGGCCGACTTGCCGCCTGCAGCGCCGACCGCGCGATTGCCCGCCGCGGCGGCGCGCGGCACCACCTCGACGATGTACTCGCGGCCGGTCTGGTAGGCCATGGTGTCGTAGGCGCCGGCGGTGTTGAGCACCAGTTGGGTGCCCGTGCCGCTGGTGCGCGCGTCGATGCGTTGCACCGGAGTCGCGAAGTCGACCACGTTCAGCGGCTTCTGCAGCGCATCCGGCAGCTGCGCGTTGCCGACGTTGACCAGGACTTGCGCGCCCTGGTTGCGCAGGTCGGGCATGGCGCCGTCGCCGCTGAAGCGAACGATGAGCTTGCCGGAGCCGCCGTCGCCGCGCTTGAAGTCGATGTTGGCGACCGAGATCGCGCCCGGCAGCTGCTTGGCCGGATCGTTGCTCGGGGTCGGCGCGACCTGGGGCGCGGGCACGGCGGCCGGCGCGGTCGCAGCGGTCTGGGGCGCCGCCTGGACTGCGCTGATGCCGGCCAGCAGGCCGATCACCAGCCCCGCCAGGCGCGGGCCGGATGCCATGGGGCGTCGGGCCGACGGCATGGTTTTGGCGTTGAATACGATCATCATGCTATCCCCTAATCATTGATCTTCCAGCGCCACGGAGGCCGGTCGTTCCAGCCAGCCGCCTGCGCCATCCGGCACCAGCTCGACCAAGTCGATGCGCTCCTCAGACACGGCGGTCACACGACCGTCGTTCTGCCCCATGTACGCACCGGGTCGAACACGATAAGTCACTTTGTCGGGCGCCATGACCAGCGCCACCATACCGCCCCCGCGGCCCAGGGTCCCGACCATGTCGAGACCGTCGAGCGGGAACATCTCCAGCGGCTGCTTGCGCCGCGCCTTGTCCGGACGCAGGCCGGAGCCGGTGTCCTCGTCGGTAAAGGCGGTGCTGAAGGGATCGCGCATATCCTGCGCGTTGTATTCGAAGGTTTCGAACTGCTGCATGACCGGCAGCGGGTCCAGCGGCGGGGCCGGCTTGGCCTTGACCTCGGCGACCCACTTTTCCAGGTTCGGCGCGTCGCCCGGGGTGCTGGTGACGCTGCGGAAGCAGCCGGTCGCCAGCAGGGCCAGAGCGAGCGCGCTCAGGCCGGCGAGGGAAGAACGGCTAACGAAGCGAGCGCGCATCTCAGCTGCCCTCCTTCTTGCTGTCGCCGCCCGCGGCGCCGTCGGCGGCGGGGGCAGGAGCGGAACCGTCTGCCGGCGGATTCTGCGCGGCCATTTCTTCCTCGTCCAGATAACGATAGGTCTTGACCGTGCCGGCCAGCTCGAGCGGGCTGTTGGGGGTGATCCCGCCGGCCGCGTCCTTGTTGTTGTTGCCCTTGGGCTTCAGCGAGATGTCGTGCATGGTCATGATGACCACGCGCGGCAGCGAAGCCACGCCGCTGACGAAGGCGCCGAACTGGTGGTAGGTACCGACCATGCGCAACGCGATCGGCTTCTCGGCGTAGAACTCCTTCGGCACTTCCGCGCCCGGCTGGAACAGCTCGTTGGAGATGCCGGTGGCCAGGGCGGTCTGGGAGATGTCGACGATGAGGTCGGGCATCTCGGTCTTGCTCGGCAGCTGGCGCAGCATCTGCTGCAGCTGCTGCTCCATCTGCGCGAGCTGCTGCTTCAGCGGTTCCAGGTTGGCGGCGCGGCCCTGCTTGGTCTCGAAGGTGGTGCGCAGCTCGGTTTCCTGGCGCTCCAGGCCCTCGAGCTCTTCGCGCTTCTCGCGCACGAACAGCCACCAGGCCAGACCGACGATCACCAGCCCGACCACGGCGCAGAACACGATCTGCGCGCGGCGCGGCCAACCGCCGATGTTGTTGAAGTCCAGATTCTTCATAGAAGCCTTCTTGCTCACGACGCGGCTCCTGTCTTGGTCGGGGCGGCCGGCGCGGCGGCAGGCTTGGCGGGGGCGGCGGCGGGCTTGGCGGCCTCGGCCGGCTTGACCGCCGGCGCGGCGGCCGGAGCGGTCGCGGCACCCGGCTGGGCG
>NZ_HG424538.1 GCF_000336385.2 Lysobacter antibioticus HS124
GGGCGAGCCGGTACAGGCTCAGCGCGGCGCCGAGCAGGCGCGGCCGTGCCGTGAGGGCCTCGATCAGGCGCTGTCGCCACGGCGGCGGCCGGCGCTCGCGCTGACGGCTGCGCGCGGCGACCAGCAGGCTGCCGTACTCGACCCCGGCCGGGCACACCGCCTCGCAGCTGCGGCAGCCCAGGCAGTGGTCCAGGTGGGTGTCGGCGACCACGGTCGCCGGCACGGTGCCCAGGGCCAGGGCCCGCGCCAGCGCGATCCGGCCGCGAGGGGACTCGGCTTCGAGCCGGTCGCGGCCGTAGGTGGGGCAGGCCGGCAGGCACAGCCCGCACTGCACGCAGCGGTCGGCCAGGGCGACCAGCGGCAACGGGTCCGGGGTCGGCGGGCGGGCGGCGGGCATCGGCGCATGCTAGCACCGGGCCGGGTCGACTTGCGGCGGCGGGGCGGGACCGCTATGATCTCGCCTCTTTCGCTCCACCTTTCCAAACGCGAGGCGAAGTTCCGCCCGCCCAGGCCACGCGGCCGGCGTCCGGAATCAGCCCGACCAGTCACCCATAGCAGAATCCTCAATGAAGACCTTTACCGCCAAGAACGAGACCGTCCAGCGCGACTGGTACGTCGTCGACGCGTCGGGCAAGACGCTCGGCCGCTTGTGCTCCGAACTCGCGCGCCGCCTGCGCGGCAAGCACAAGCCTGTCTACACCCCGCACGTGGATACCGGCGATTACCTGGTGGTGATCAACGCCGAGAAGATCGCGGTCACCGGCAACAAGCTGCAGGACAAGATGTACCACCGTTTCACCGGTTACATCGGCAACCTGAAGAGCGAGACCCTGGGCCAGGCGCTGGAGCGCCACCCGGAGCGCGTGATCGAGATCGGCGTGAAGGGCATGCTGCCGAAGAACCCGCTGGGCCGCGCCATGTACCGCAAGCTCAAGGTCTACAAGGGCTCCGAGCATCCGCATGCCGCCCAGCAGCCGCAGCCGTTGGACATCTAAGGTAAAGATACGAACATGGCTATCCAGCAGAACTACGGCACCGGCCGCCGCAAGTCCTCCACCGCTCGCGTGTTCCTGCGCAAGGGCGAGGGCAAGATCACCATCAACCAGCGTTCGATCGAAGAGTTCTTCGGCCGCGAGACCGCGCGCATGATCGTGCGCCAGCCGCTCGAGCTGACCCAGTCGACCGACAAGTTCGACGTTACCGTCACCGTCGCCGGCGGCGGCATCACCGGCCAGGCCGGTGCGATCCGCCTGGGCATCGCCCGCGCGCTGGTCGAGTACGACGAAACCCTGAAGTCCGAGCTGCGCAAGGCCGGCTTCATGACCCGCGACGCCCGCGAAGTCGAGCGTAAGAAGGTCGGTCTGCACAAGGCGCGTCGCGCCACCCAGTTCTCGAAGCGCTAATCTTCGATTACTGCACGTTCCGCGGCTTCGAATTGTTTTTGCAGCCGCGGAATTTTGCGCTAGAATCTGTTCCATAGCCCCGTCGCCAAGCGGTAAGGCATCTGACTCTGACTCAGACATTCGGTGGTTCGAATCCATCCGGGGCTGCCAAACAAGATCGCTGAGGACCGCCAGGTCCAGGCGCAACAAAAAACCCGCCTTTCGGCGGGTTTTTTGTTTTTCGTCCGCGCAAACCGCCCTGCGGCCGATTCAGCCCAGCGGCCGGATCAGGCTGATCTCGTCGCGAAGCGGGATGCCGTGCCGGCCGAGCAAGGGGATCGCGGGGTCGGCTTCGCGCTCCAGGTCGATCGCGCCCGCGACGAGGCGATGCAGGCGGAAGCCGCGCCGCTGATAGAAGCGCAGGGCGTCCAGGTTGTCGTTGGTGGTTCGGGTCAGCAGTGCGCGCAGGCCGAGCGCGCAGGCTCGCCGGGCGGCGAGTTCGACCAGCGCGGTGCCCAGGCCGGCCCGCGGCCGCACGGCGTCGAGAGTGACGATTTCGCTGTGCCCGGCTTCGTCGAGCAGGGTCGCCAGCGCGGCGATGCCGCCTTCGTCTTGGCCGATGAAGCCGGGCAGGGCCGCGGCGTCGATGGCGCGGCCGTCGAGCACGATCGTGGCGTTGCCCCAGCGCGCCACGAGGAAGCGACGGACGGCGTCGCGGTCGGCGGGGGCCAGCGGGCGCAGCGGAATCATGGGCGGCTCGTCGGTCGGTTCATGCGGTCGATCCGCGCGTTCGAATCGGCCGCGGAGGCAAGCCCGAGACTGTACTCGTCGCGGCGTCGCCGGGCGACGCGCGATCCGGCGGTTGGCGCACGCCGCCGCGCATCGCCGCATGCGAAATCGTGGCGGCCGTCGCGTCGGATTGCGCGCGACTGCGCGATGCTCGGCGCGCGCCCGACGTGGGCGCGCATGGACGGCGTCGAGGGGCGCGTGGACGAGGATCTGACCGTTCTGCTGCACGGCTGGCGCGCGGGCGATGCGGCCGCGCGCGACCGCCTGTTCGTCCAGGTCTACGACACCTTGCGCGGCATGGCTGCGGCGCGGCTGCGAGCGCGCGGCGGCGAGCGCACGTTGCAGGCCACGTCCCTGGTCAACGAAGCCTTGATGCGGTTGCTCGGCGGTGCGGTCGACTGGCAGGACCGCGCGCATTTCTTCGCCTTGGCCGCGCTGAAAATGCGTTCGGTGCTGGTCGACGAGGCGCGCGCGCGCGCCGCCGACAAGCGCGGCGCCCATCCGGTGATGCTGACCCTGTCGCATGCCGACCTCGGCGGCGGAGCCACCGCCGGATTGGACGTGCTGGCCCTGCACGAGGCCTTGCAACGTTTGTCCGAACGCGATCCGCGCGCGGCGCGTGCGGTGGAGATGGCGTACTTCGGCGGCATGGCGCAGAACGAGATCGCCTGCGTGCTGGAAGTGTCGCTGCCCACGGTCGAGCGCGACCTGCGCTTCGCCCGCGCCTGGTTGAGCCAACAATTGAGCTGAGCGGCCGGGCGTGCTCGCGCGCGGCGCAGGAGAGCACATGCAGACCGAGCATTGGCGGGAGTTGCGGCGCTTGTTCGATGCGGCCTGCGATCTGCCGCCGCCGCGCTGGCGCGAGACGCTGGCCGGGCTGAGCGAGGACCCGGCCTTGATCGAAGAGGCGCTGCAACTGCTCGGCGCGCAGACCGACGAACTCGGCGCGGTGGCGCGGCCGCTGCAGGCGTTGCTGGAGGCCGGCACGGGCGTGGCCGACGAGGGCGCCGGCGATCCGCTCGTCGAGCCGCGCATCGGCGATAGGCTCGGGCCCTGGTTGCTGGTCGAGCGCGTCGCCAGCGGCGGCATGGGCAGGGTGTTCGTGGCCGAGCGCGCCGACGGCCTGTTCCGCCAGCAGGCCGCGATCAAGCTGCTGCGCAGCGACGGCCCGCATGGAGTCCGCATCGACCGCGACGAGTTCGCCCGACGCCTGGCCGCGGAGCGGCAATTGCTGGCCGAGCTGCAGCACCCCAACATCGCCCGCCTTTACGACGGCGGGACCACGCCCAACGGCCAGCCGTACCTGGTCATGGAGTACGTGCAGGGCGAGCCGCTGGACGAGTACTGCAAGCGCCGCCGGCCCGACCTCGAACAGCGCCTGCGCTTGTTCCAGCGCGTCTGCGGCGCGGTGCAGAGCGCGCACCAGCGCCTGATCGTGCATTGCGACCTCAAGCCGGCCAACGTGCTGGTGGCCGAGGACGGCGAGCCGGTGCTGCTGGATTTCGGCATCGCCCAAGCGCTGGACCGGCAGCAGGGCGATCCCGAGCGCGGCAACGCGTTCTGCACGCCCGCCTATGCCAGCCCCGAGCTGCTCGGCGGCGCGCGGGTCAGCGTGGTCAGCGACGTGTTTGCGCTCGGCGTGCTGCTGACCGAACTGCTGGCCTGCCGCACGCTCGGCCGCGGCGTCGGCGACCGCGACGTCGCGGTGCCGACGCCGAGCGAACTGGCCTCGCCGCGCTGCCCCTGGCGCGGCAAGTTGCGCGGCGACCTCGACGCCATCGCCCGGCGCGCTTGCGCGCTGGATCCGCGCCTGCGTTATTCCTCGGTCGAAGCCCTGGCCCAGGACATTCTGCGCCACCAGCGTCGGCGACCGGTGTCGGCGCGCGCGCCGAGCTGGAGCTATCGCTTCGGTCGTTACCTGCGCCGGCACTGGCGCGAAGCCACGGCGACCGCGGCCGTGCTGGCACTGGCGGTCGGTTTCGTCTGGCGGGTCAGCGCCGAACGCGCCCGCGCCGAGCGCGAGGCGGCGGTGGCCGGGCAGGTCAGCGAATTCCTGGTCTCGGCGTTCGACGCCGCCGACCCGAGCATGCGCGGCGCGCGTGCGCGCCAGGACGTCAGCGCGCGCCATGTGCTCGACGCTTCGGCCGCGCGCATCGAGCACGGTCTGGACGAAACTCCGGCGATCCGTGCCCGCCTGCGCGCGGTGCTCGGCCGCGCCTACCGCAATCTCGGCCAGCCGCAACGCGCGGAAGCGCTGCTCGATCGCGCCGCGCGCGAGTTTCTCGATCCGGCCGTGGCGCAGCCTGAGCGCGCCGCGCAGGCGCTGCTGGAGCTGTCGCGTTCGCTCAGCGAACGCCAGTACGGCGCGCAGGCGGTGGCCGCCGCGCAGCGCGCGCTGGCGTTGCGGCAGGGGCAGGCCGACGCGCGCGGGTTGGCCGAGGCCTACGACGTGCTCGGCCTGGCCCGCGTCGCCGACAGCCGCTACGATCTGGCCGCGGACGCGTTCGCGCAAGCGCAGGCCCTGCGGCGCAAGCACGCGATGCGGCAATCGCCGCAGGAGCGCGCGGCGATGCTGGGCAACCTCGGCCAGTTGTACCGCCGCCGCGGCGAACTCGGCCGCGCCGAAGCCGCGTTCCGCGAAGCCCTGGACTTGGCTCGCGCCGACGGCGCGCACAGCGTCGCCGCGCAGGTGCAGCAGTTCTACCTGGCGAAGGTGCTGTTCGGCCAGGGCCGTGTCGCCGAGACCCGGCGCGAGTTGGCGGACAACCTCGGCCTGGCGCGCGACCTGTACGGCGAGCAGAGCGACATGGTCGCCAACATCCACGTCGACATCGCCGATGCGGCTCAGGACATGGGCGATTACCGCGCCGCGGGCGATCACTACCGCGCCGCGTTGGCGATCATGGCGCGGGTGGCCGGCGCGCGCAGCCTGGACTATGCGCGGGTGCTCAACAACTACGCGACGCTCGCCGACGAACGCGGCGACGTCGGCGAAGCCGAGCGGCTGTGGCGCGAGGCGTTGTCGATCCGCCGCGAGCACCTGGACCCTCAGGAGCGACGCGTGCTGCGGGTGGAAAGCTACCTGGGCCGGTTGCTCGCGCGCGCCGGCCGCGGCGAAGAGGCGCGGCCGCTGGTCGAGCGCGCGTATGCGGTATGGCGCGAGCGCTACGCCGACGATCTGGCCGGCGTGCTGACCGCCGACCTGGGCCGGATCGAGTGGCTGCTCAGTCGCGACCGCCTGGACGCCGCCGCGGCCGGGCTGGATGCGATCGACCTCGGCCGTGGCGAGTACAACGCTTTCCTGCTGGCCCGGATACCGGCGCTGCGCGCGGAACTGGCGCAGCGCCGCGGCGACCGCGAGCGCGCGGTGTCCGGCTGGGCGCAGGTGGTGGCCGAGAGCGCCGGACGCAACGGCGAGGCGCAGGTCCTCACCGCCAAGGCGCGGATTCCGTATGCCGAATCGCTGCTGGCGCGCGGCGACCGCGCGGCGGCGCTGGCGCAGTTCGAAGCCGCAGCGCCGTTGCTGCGCAAGGAGTTGCACCGCGACGCGCCGTTGTTGCGGCGGGTCGACGCGCTGGAGCGCGCGGTAAAGTCCGAGAGCCTTGCCGCGCGTTGAGCCTTCCCCCCCCCCGCGACGTGCGCCGGCCGGGTGCGGCGCATCGGCGTCGGCATCGGCCTCGATTGCGCGAATGCGCCGTGGCCGAAACGACGAAACGCCGCCCTCGCGGGCGGCGTTTCGCGGCGACGCATCGCTCCGGGCTTACTCGATCGCTTGCACGTCCACCAATCGCAGGTTCTGGGTCGCGTACTTCTCCGACGACTGGAACAGCCCCTGCCAGCCCTTCACCGCCTCCAGCGCGGTGACGCCGCTGCCGGCGCGGTACACGCCGACGTAGTTGCGCACGCCGGCTTCGACGAAGGTGTCGACATCGATCAGGCGGTAGCCGGCATTGGACAGCTCGTGCCACTTGGCGACGAAAGCGCTCCACGAGGGCGAACGCGCCAGCTCGCTGTTGTCGCTGCCGGCGCGGTACACGCCGACGTACTGGCGCTGGCCGTTGCCGAGATCGAAGCTTTCCATGTCGATCAGGCGCAGGCCCAGGCCCTCGGCGATCTCGCGCTGGTTGGCGAAGGCGCTGTAGCCGGTGTGGCTCCACAGGCCGGCGTGATCGTTGCCCGGGCGGAACACGCCGACGTAGTGGCGCTCGTTGCCGCTGAGATAGGTGGTGAGGTCGACCAGGCGCTGGCCGTCGTCGCTGAGCTCCTTCCACACCGCGGTGAACTGCTCCCAGCTGGCGCCGTTGTAGAGCGCGCCGCCGCCGCTGCCGCGCTTGAACACGCCGACGAAGTGGCGGTCGCCGTTCTCGACGAAGGTGTCGATGTTCTCCAGGCGGAAGCCGTCGCCGACCAGCTCGTTGCGCTTGGCGACGAAGCTGCTCCAGCTGGGCTTGTTGATCCGGATCTCGATCGCGTTGCTCGGGCGCCAGACGCCGATGAAGGTCTTCTCGTCCTTCTCTGCGGCGTCGAAGGGGAACGCGGCGCTGGAGGGATAGATCAGGCTGTAGGGATGCGGCGCGGAGTGGTTGCTCAGCGCGGTCCAGTCGCTGGGGTCCATGCTGCCCAGCCCGGCCATCGTGTTGGCTTCGCCGCGGGTCAGGCTCTGGATCTCATCGAAGGTCATCGGGCGCGGACGCTTGTCGGTGCCGACGCACGGCGTGCCGCTTTCCTTGCTTACGTGCACGTGCAGGTGCGGGCCGCTGGAGGCGCCGGTGTAACCGACCTTGCCCAGGTACTGGCCGCGCTTGACCGTCGCGCCCGGCACCAGCAGTTCGGCCGGGATCGAACCGGGCTGCAGGTGCGCGTACAGGGTGATCTCGTTGCCGTTCTTGAGATTGAGGAAGTTGCCGCCGCTGGAGTATTTGCCGGTGCTCGGCGACACCGGTGCGGGCTCGAGTTCGTCGGACATGCGGGGGAAGTTCTTCCACTCCGGCAGGTCGTTGAGCGCGCTGCAGACGGTGCCGTCGGTCATCGCGTACACCGGCAGGCCGTAGGCGCGCTGGCCCTCGGTCTGGGTCGAGGTCGCGCCCGGACGCTTGGCGTCCCAGAAGCTGCCGTTCCAGCCGGCGACGCTGGTGTCCAGGCCGAACGCCTGGGTGTTGCCGAGGTGATTGCTGGAGGTCTGCCAGGCTTCGTTGGGGCGCAGATCGTTGGCGCGGGCGGCGTAGTTCAGCGGGCCGCCCTGGTTGGTGGTGGTGGCCAGCGGCAGCGTCTTCACCACCGGGTTGGCATAGCCCTGCAGATAGACCGCGATCTTGACCGTGGCCGGGTAGGGCGCATTGATCACGATCGGAAACGAGCTCGGTATCTTGGGCGCGGTCTCGTCGGGGTTGTACCAGTTGCAGCGGCAGTTCCAGAACTCGATTTCGGTGCCCGGCGCGATCTCGGCCGGAGTGAGGTAGTTGGAGGCGATCTGGTCCTGGATTTCGACCTTGACGACCTTGAGCGGAACCGTGTCGTTGTTGCGCAGGGTCATGCCCATCGAGATGCGGCCCTGCATGACGCCGCCGACCTGGGCCGGGCCGATCGGTTCGAGCACGACCTTGCCGGACTCGAGCGGATTGAACACGGTGACGTTCAAGGCCTGGGCCTGGGCGCCGCCGGCGGCGCACAGGGCGAGCAGCAGCGCGGCCGGCAGCGAGCGCAGGGCCAGGAGGGAGGCGGAAGATTGCGATTTCATGATGACGAACTCCTTGTCGGGTTGGGATCGCGCGGGCGCAGAGGGACGTGCCCTCAACCGCCGCGGCGGACGCGCGGTCCGCCGCTACGGCTGGGCCTGCCCCGGTGGACCCGGGCGTGACCACGCCGCGCTTGATCCAAACAACCGGCGAATGGCGCCCGATCCCCTCACGGCGCAGCGAACTTTTTTCGGAATTTTTGCAAGTGTCTGATTCAAAAGGATCGACCGCCGTCGCCACGGCCCCGGACTCGTCCCGGCCAGCGGCGGCCAGCCGGCTCGGGCGACAATCGCTGCCGCAGCGGGGGCCGGCGTGGCGCCATCGGAATGCCCGGCTAATCCGTTACAATTGAAACCAATCGACCCGAATGCACCGAACCTCGAGGCCTGGATGAAACTCGGATCCCTGAAGGAAGGCGGCCGCGACGGCACGCTGATCGTCGTCTCGCGCGACCTGACCCGCGCCGTGCGCGCCACCGGCATCGCCGACACCCTGCAGCGCGCGCTGGAGGATTGGTCGAACACGGCGCCGCGCTTGAACGCGCTGTCCGACGCGTTGAACGAAGGCCGCGCCGACGGCGCCTTCGAGCTCGACTTCGCCGCCCTGGCCGCGCCGTTGCCGCGCGCCTACGAATTCGTCGATGGCAGCGCCTACCTGCCGCACGTCGAGCGCGTGCGCCGCGCGCGCGGCGCCGAGGTGCCGGAAAGCTTCTACGTCGATCCGCTGATGTACCAGGCGGTCAGCGCCGGCTTCTACGGCCCGCGCGACCCGGTGCGCGTGCCCGACGAGGCCTACGGCATCGACCTGGAGGCCGAAGTGGTGATCGTCACCGACGACGTGCCGATGGCGGCGACGCCGGAGCAAGCCGCCGGGCACATCCAACTGATCGGCCTGGTCAACGACGTCTCGCTGCGCAATCTGATCCCGAACGAACTGGCCAAGGGCTTCGGCTTCCTGCAGTCCAAGCCGCGTTCGGCGCTGAGCCCGGTGTTCGTGACCCCGGACGAACTCGGCGCGGCCTGGCAGGACAGCAAGGTCCACCTGCCGCTGCTGACCCACATCAACGGCGAATGGTTCGGCGCGCCGGAAGCGGGCGTCGACATGCAGTTCAACTTCGCCCAGTTGGTCGCCCATGCGGCCAAGACCCGGCCGCTGTCGGCCGGCACCATCGTGGGTTCCGGCACCGTCGCCAACCAGGACACCTCGCTGGGCGCGTCCTGCTTCGCCGAGCGCCGCACCGTCGAGACCCTGGAGCAGGGCAAGCCGGTGACGCCGTTCATGAGCTTCGGCGACACCGTCCGCATCGAGATGCTCGATCGCGACGGCGTCAGCCTCTTCGGCGCGATCGAGCAGCGCATCGAAAGGCCCTGAGCCACCGCCGGCAGAGCCGCGAAACGGGCCGCGACTGCGGCCCGTTTTCGTTGCTGCGTCCGGCGCGCGCCGTGCGCCGGCGCGATGCGCCGATGCGCTTTCCGCCCGGCGGCGCCGTCGTGCGGCCGAGCGGCGGCCCGATCGCGTGCGCGCCCGGTTAAGGTGCGCGACGCCGGCCGCATCGAAACGGGGCCTGAGTCGCAGGCCGGCGCCGCGGCGACCCCGTGCGCGGCCTTTACTCGTTACTCTTCAACCGTTCCTCAGCCAAGGCAGTCCCGGTGAGCGATCAATTGCGTCTCTATTCGTACTGGCGGTCCAGCGCGTCCTATCGCGTGCGCATCGGCCTGAATCTCAAAGGCCTCGACTACGACATCGTTCCGGTGCATCTGGTCCGCGACGGCGGCGAGCAGCATCGGCCCGACTACCGCGCGCTGAATCCGCAGGGCTTGGTGCCGATGCTGCAGCACGGCGAGCGGCACATGACCCAGTCGCTGGCGATCCTGGAGTACCTCGACGAAGTCTGGCCGCAGGCGCGCTTGCTGCCGGACGAGCCCGGCCGGCGCCAATGGGTGCGCTCGATCGCCCAGACCATCGCCTGCGAAATCCATCCGCTGAACAACCTGCGCGTGCTGCAGTACCTCGACGGCACCTGGAACGTGCCGCAGCCCGAGCGCGACGAATGGGTCAAGCACTGGATCCACGACGGTTTCGCGGTGCTGGAGACACTGCTCGCCGCGGGTGCGGCCCAGGCCGAGTTCTGCGCTGGCGATGCGCCGGGCCTGGCCGATTGCTGCCTGGTGCCGCAGATGTACAACGCGCGCCGATTCGGCGTGGCGCTGGAGCCGTTCCCGACCCTGCAGCGGATCGAGCAGGCCTGTCTGGCGCTGCCCGCGTTCGAGGCCGCGCGCCCGGAAAACCAGCCCGACCGGCCGGCCTGAGCCGGCGCCGCGCGCGCCAGGGCCCGCAAAACCAAACAGCCGGCGGTCGCAAGACCGCCGGCTGTCGTGTTTTCGTCCGTCCGGACCGTCCGCTCAGTGCGTCGCCGAAGCGTCGTACATGTCGGCGTAAGGATCGTGCTCGCCGCTGCCGCCTTCGGACAGGCGGAACTTCAGCGCCAGGCCGTCGCGCGAGTCGGCGGCCTTGAGCGCCTCCTCCATCTCGATCCGGCCTTCCTTGTACAGCCGGAACAGGCACTGGTCGAACGACTCCATGCCGTCTTCCAGCGATTCTTCCATCGCCTGCTTGATCTCGTGGACCTGGCCGCGACGCATCAGGTCGCGGATGTGCGGAGTGTTGATCAGCACTTCCGCAGCCGGCAGGCGGCGCCCGTCGGTGCCGACCACCAGGCGCTGCGAGACCACCGCCTTGAGGTTCAGGGCGAGGTTCATCAGCACGTTCTTGTGCGCGGCTTCGGGGAAGAAGTTGAGGATGCGCTCCAGGGTCTGGTCGGCGTTGTTGGAGTGCAGCGTCGCCAGGCACAGGTGGCCGGTTTCGGCGAACGCGATCGCCGCCTCCATGGTGGTGGCGTCGAGGATTTCGCCGATCAGGATCACGTCCGGCGCTTCGCGCATCGCGTTCTTGAGCGCGTTGTGGAAGGCGTGGGTGTCCAGGCCGACTTCGCGCTGGTTGACGATCGACTTCTTGTGCTTGTGCAGGTACTCGATCGGGTCCTCGATGGTGAGGATGTGGCCGGCGGTGTTGCTGTTGCGGTGATCGATCATCGAGGCCAGCGTGGTCGACTTGCCCGAGCCGGTGGAGCCGACGATCAGGACCAGGCCGCGCGGCGCCATGATGATGCTCTTGAGCACCTGCGGCAGCTGCAGCTCCTCGATGCTCGGGATGATGCTGCGGATGGCGCGGATCACCATGCCGACTTCGCCGCGCTGCTTGAACACGTTGATGCGGAAGCGGCCCGCGTCGGGCAGGGCCAGGGCCATGTTGAGCTCCAGGTCGCGCTCGAACTGCGGAACCTGGCCCTCGTCCATCAGCGAATAGGCGATCTTCTTGACCATGCCGGCGGGCAGGCCGGTATTGCCGAGAGGGTACAGCCGGCCCTCGACCTTGATGTACACCGGCGCGCCGGTCGTCAGGAACATGTCCGACGCGTTCTTTTCCGTCATCAGCTTAAGGAAATAGCCGATGTCCATGCATTCTTACCCCTTGTTGACGGCGCGTACCGTTGCAAGCACGCTGCCGGCTTCCGACAATGGCCGTGCGATATCCTTCCCGTACGGCGCTCCCCAATGACCGCAAGCTTCGCACACTTTCGTTTGCCGCTGCTGGCCGCAGTTCTCGCTTCGGCCCTGGCCGGCTGCGCGTCCACGCCGCCGCCCACGGGCGAGCTTTCCGCCGCCCGTCAGGCGGTGATGCGCGCCGACGACGCCGACGCCGACCAGTATGCCCCGCAGGACCTCAATGCCGCCCGCAGCGCGCTCAGCGCGGCCCAGGCGGCGATGTCGCAGGGCAAGGACGAGGACGCGCGGCGGCTGTCGCTGACCGCCTCCGCAGAAGCCGACCTGGCCTACGCGCGCAGCCGGGAGGCCGTGGTCCGGGCCGAATTCGACCAGCGCCAGGGCGAGATCGCCGAGCTGCGGCGCCGCCTGCAGGAGGGCGGCCGATGAACGCGCGCTGTTACGCCCGCCGCCTGGGCCTGGCCTTGGCTTGCGCCTGCGGCATCGCCGCCGCGGCCCCGGCCGACGACCCCGAACTGGCCCGTCTCGGCCAGCGCCTGAGCGCGATCGAGGCCCGCCCCGACGCCGCCCAGTTCGGCGCCTACGAGCGCCTGCGCGCCCGCCAGGCCATCGACGCGGCGCGCGAGGCGCGCAGCCGCGACCGCGCCTGGGCTGTGCGGATCGCCGATCGCCGGGTCGAGACCGCGGAAATCGTGTCCCGCACCCAATTGGCCCAGCGCGAGATCGACCGCCTCGACCGCGAGCGCAGCGAATTGCTGGTCGAGGCCAGCCGCCGCGACGCCGAGCGCGCCCGCGCCGAGGCCGAACGCCTGCGGGTGCAGGCGCAGATCCAGGCCGAGGAGGCCGAGCGCCTGCGCCAGGCCGCCGATCAGGAGGCCCTGGCCCGGCAGGAGGCCGAGGGCCTGCTCGACAACGTCGCCAGCCAGCAGGCGGCCAAACTCAAGGCCGCGCGCGAACGCGACGCCGAGTTGGCACGGCAGGAGGCCGAACTGCTCGGTCAATCGCCGGCGGCCCCCAAGCCCAAGCCGAAAAAGAAGAAGTAAGCCCGCCGCCGTCCGGCGGGCGGCGGGGCGGCTCCCGACGAACGGCCGCGCCTGCCGGTGCGGGCAGGCGTCGCCTGCGGCGAGTCGCGCCTGGGGCCCTTGGCGGGGCAGAAATGCTAGTTAAAACAATGGTCTGGGCGGGCGATGGCGGTCGATCCCGGCGAATCTGGCTGGACCCTGAAAACGGTTGCAGCCGGCCTTGCCGGATGTCGGGGACAGGAGTAGGGTCAAACGACCAAGCGATTCCGCAGTCGCTTGGCGAGAGCCAGGCCGATGACCGATACGCCCCTGACGCAGGATCCCGCCGCCGCACACCCGCATGCGGCCGGGCGGCGTGAAGCCGGCGCCGTGTCCCGCCTGACCCACCTCACGCTCCCCCGCGACGCCCTGGTCTCACGGCCGGGGCGTTTGCATTAGTGCTGAAGGAGGCTTTCATGTTCGAAGAACGACCGCAGCCCGAAATCGACGCGCTCATCAAGAGCAATCCGGAGTTCAAGCAGCTCTACCAGCGCCACAAGGACCTCGACAAGAAGGTCATGGACGCCGAGCTCGGCGTGTTGCCGATCGACGACACCACCCTGGGGCAGATGAAGCGCGAGAAGCTGGCTGCGAAGGACCGCCTGGTGCAGCTTTACGAGCAGCAGCACCACTGAAGGATGCTGCGGCGCCGGCGCGAGGCCGGTGCCGCGACGGCGGGGACGGCGATGTCCCGGCCAGGATCGAAGCGGACCCCGACCCGCCCGCGG
>NZ_HG424539.1 GCF_000336385.2 Lysobacter antibioticus HS124
GCCGCGCGGCGCAGCCGTGCGGCCGGCGCCGCCCGGTCGTGCCGGCCGGGTGCGCTCGCTGTCGCGCGCCGGGCCGCCGGATTCGACGCCGGCGCGGCGCGCCTTGGCGCCCGCATACGGGTCGGGCGACGGCAACGGCGTCAGCGCCGGCTTGGCGGCCGGCTTCGGCGCCGCGGCCGGTTCGTCGGCGAGCGAAGGACGACGGCCGGGCGGGCGGCGCGGCGGCTTTTCCGGGTCGTGATCGCGGCTCATCTCAGCTCACCGCCAGCAGGTCGCGGCGACCGTTGAGATAGTCGGCGGCGGTGATCGCCTTACCGCCGTCGCGCTGCAACACACGGATGCGCAGAACCCCCTCGCCGCAGGCGATGTCGATGCCATCGCGCCCGGCGCGCAGCACCGTGCCGGGCGCCGCGTCGTGGGCCTGCGCCAGCGCCGTCGCGCCGTGCACGCGCACGCGCTCGCCGGCGATCAGCGCATCGGCCATCGGCCAGGGATTGAACGCGCGCACCTTGTTCGCCAGCGCGGTCGCCGGCTGATTCCAGTCCAGCCGCGCCTCGGCCTTGTCGAGCTTGTGCGCATAGGTCACGCCCTGCTCCGGCTGCACCCAGGGCCGCGGGAACAGTTCCGCGCGCGCCAGGCCAAGGCCGTCGCCGAGCACTTCCGCGCCGAGCTCGGCCAGGCGGTCGTGCAACTGTCCGCCGGTTTCGTTGTCGCCGATCGCGAGCTTGGCCGACAGCAACACCGGGCCGGTGTCCAAGCCTTTTTCCATCTGCATCAGGCACACCCCGGTCTCGCGGTCGCCGGCTTCGATCGCGCGCTGGATCGGCGCCGCGCCGCGCCAGCGCGGCAGCAGGGACGCATGCACGTTCCAGCAGCCGTAAGTCGGAATGTCGAGCACCGATTGCGGCAGGATCAGGCCGTAGGCGACCACGATCATCAAGTCGGGCTTGAGCGCAGCCAACGCCTCGCGCGACACCTTGGACTTGAAGTTTTCCGGCTGCAGCACCGGGAACCCGCGCAGCAGCGCCTCGCGCTTGACCGGCGAAATCGCCAGCTCGCGCCCGCGCCCGGCCGGCCGGTCCGGCTGCGTGTACACGCCGACGATCTCGCCCTTCTGCGCCGCAGCGCGCAGGCAGGGAACGGCGAATTCGGGGGTACCGGCGAAGATTAGGCGCATTTTGGGCTGGGATTGGGGGTTGGAGATTCGGGATGGGGACGGCGTAGAGCGGAACGACTGCGGCGACGCGGGAGCGTCGGTGCGTGCGGATCAGAAAAACCTGGCGCAGAAAAACGAAGAAGGGACCCGGAGCCTTCGGCCGCACGCACTCGCGCGCACCGAGTCCCGAATCCCCACTCCCGAATCCCGGCTGTTACGCCGACAACCGCTTCTGCTTGGCCAGCTTCTTGCGCACCATCTCGCGCTTGAGCGGGGACAGGTAGTCGACGAACAGCTTGCCGTCGAGGTGATCCATTTCGTGCTGGATGCAGACCGCGAGCAGGCCGTCGGTGCTCAGCTCGAACGGCTGGCCGTCGCGGCCGATCGCCTGCACGGTGATCTCGTTGGCGCGGGTCACGTCGGCGAAGATGCCGGGCACGGACAGGCAGCCTTCCTGGTAGACCTGCTCGCCGGACTTGGCGACGATCTGCGGGTTGACGAACACCAACGGCCGGCTCTTATCCTCGGACACGTCGATCACCATGAAGCGCTGATGCACGTCGACCTGGCTCGCCGCCAGACCGATGCCCGGGCACTCGTACATGGTCTCGAACATGTTATCGAGCAACTGCTGGAACTCGGGCTCGGTGACGCGCGCGGGCTCGACCGGGACGGCCTTGGTGCGCAGGCGCGGGTCGGGGAATTCGAGGATAGGAAGGAGGGCCATGGCGTCGAAAAATGGGGGCGTGGGTCACATACGCAAGCTTTGGTTGCATTGTACCCCCGTTATAGGCTGCAAAGGCCTGCTAACGTTCGCAGCTTCTGGGCTATAGTCCGGGTGCCCGCCAGGGGCACCCTGAAGGGGAATCAGGTAGATGGCCGCCATGTTTAAACCGATCCGTGCGGTTTTCGCCGCCGCGTTGCTGACTGTTGCCACGTACGCCATTGCGGCGGAATTGCGTGGCGACCACCCCGACACCTACGTGGTCAAGCGGGGCGACACCCTGTGGGACATCTCGGCGCGCTTCCTGAAGCGCCCGTGGCTGTGGCCGGAAATCTGGCAGGCCAACCCGCAGATCAAGAACCCGCACCTGATCTACCCGGGCGACGTGATTTCCCTGGCGTATCTGGACCGGGT
Organism: Lysobacter antibioticus HS124; assembly: GCF_000336385.2. Classification (GTDB taxonomy): domain Bacteria; phylum Pseudomonadota; class Gammaproteobacteria; order Xanthomonadales; family Xanthomonadaceae; genus Lysobacter; species Lysobacter firmicutimachus. The sequence continues at coordinate 2,295 of NZ_HG424539.1, forward strand.
CGCCGCCCAGGTCAAGCCGGGCCCGCGCCAGGAGGCCCCGATCAGCGGCATCCCGCTGTCGGAGATCGAGCCGTTCCTGAAGAACCTGCGCGTGGTCGACCAGTTCGAGCAGCTGCCCTACGTGGTCGGCCTCGAGGAAGACCGCCTGCGCGTCAGCGAAGGCCAGGTCGCCTACATCAAGAACCTGCCCGAGCAGAGCCCCGGCACCCGCTACGCCGTGGTCCGCCCGACCCAGCGCTACACCCGCCTGGACCGCGTGGCCTGCTGCGACATCATGCGCGCCGCCGACCTCGACTTCCGCGGCAAGCGCACGGTCGACTTCGAATCCATCTGGACCGACGTGGTGGTGCCGGACAAGGGCCGCGAACTGCTTGGCTATGAGCTGGTCCAGGTCGCCACCGGCACCCTCAGCCGCGGCGCCGTGGGCGGCATGCAGGCCAGCACCCTGGTGGTCGACAGCACCCACCGCGAGATCCGCGTCGGCGACCGCCTGATCCCGGTCGAAGCGCAGCCGTACGACCTGCAGTTCTTCCCGCACCCGCCCAAGGCCCAGTTCGACTACGGCCGGGCCCAGGTCCTGGCGGTGGCCGACCTGGTCAAGCACGGCGGCCCGCGCGACGTGATCGCGCTGTCGGTCGGCGCCCGCGACGGCATCGACAACGGCACCGTGTTCTCGACCTGGCGCGTCGGCAGCAGCGCCCCGGACCGGGTCAAGATTGGCCCGGACCGCGCCGAGGACCTGTTCGGCAAGCACTCGCGCGTGCGCCTGCCGGACGAGTTCGCCGGCCACGCGATGGTGTTCCGCACCTTCGACAAGGTCAGCTACGCCCTGATCATGGACGGCGTGCGCCCGACCAAGGTCGGCTACGAGCTCAAGCACCCCGACTCGCCGTACTGAGGACGGATGCCCCGCGCACGGCGCGGGGTTTTCCGACAGCACCACGCGACGGCGCCTGCGGGCGCCGTCGTCGTTTGCGGGCTAGGCTGCCGCCATGCCCATCGCTTCCCCCGACGACCTGCAGGCGCTGCTGCGCCTGATCGATGCCGCCGGTGCCGCCGCGCCCCGGCGTGCCCTGCTGGAAACCCATCCCGGGCCCGCCGCCGCGCTCGCCGCCGGCCCACCGGCCTGGCACGCGGCCGGGCTGTCGCCGGCGCAGATCGAGCGCCTGCGTGCGCCGCCGTCCGCCGCGCTGGACCGCGCCTTCGACTGGCTGCAGGCGCCCACCCACCATCTGCTCGGCTGGCACGACCCGGACTACCCGGCTCTGCTGCGGCGCGCGCCCCATCCGCCCCTGGCCCTGTTCGTCGCCGGCGAGCCCGGCCTGCTCTGGCACCCGGCCGTGGCCGTGGTCGGCAGCCGCTCGCCGACGCCGGGCGGGCGCGACAACGCCGCCGACTTCGCCCGCGCCCTGGCCCGTTCCGGACTGGCGGTCAGCAGCGGCCTGGCCGCCGGCATCGACACCGCCGCCCACTGCGCCGCGCTGGACGCCGGCGGCCTGACCGTGGCGGTGCTCGGCACCGGCCCGGACCTGGCCTACCCACGCAGCAACGCCGACCTCCACGCGCGCATCGCCGCCGCCGGCGCGGTGGTCAGCGAACACTTGCCCGGCACCCAGGCGCGGCCGGAGCACTTCCCCAGCCGCAACCGGATCCTCGCCGGGCTCAGCCTGGCGACCCTGGTGATCGAGGCCGCCGAGCGGTCCGGCGCCCTGATCACCGCACGCCTGGCGGCCGAATCCGGGCGCGAGGTGTTCGCGGTGCCGGGCTCGATCCACAACCCGCTGGCGCGCGGCTGCCACCGCCTGATCCGCGAGGGCGCAGGGCTGGTCGAAAGCGCGGCCGAAGTCGCCGCCGCCCTGGCCCCGCTGGCGGCCGAGCTGGCCGCCGACTTGCGCCGGCGCCTGGCCGCCCCCATACCTGGCAGCCATGCCGGCGTCACAGACGCCGGGCAGGATCCCGGCGGGGCCGCCGCGGACTCGGAATTCGCCGACCCCGACTACCAGCGCTTGTGGCAGGCCCTCGGCCACGACCCTACCGGTATGGATCTGCTGGTCCAGCGCACCGGATTGACGGCCGCGGAACTGTCCTCCATGCTGCTGGTCATGGAGCTTGAAGGTCGCGTGTCGGCCCAGCATGGCCGTTACTTCCGCAACCGCTGAATCCGTATCGGTGAACTTGCCGGCGGGTCATACGGTCAATCAGCAACTCCTGTGAGACCCACCGCGCCGCATGCGGCGCAGGCCGAGGGAAATGAAAGAGAGCATCCTGGACGTCCTGCTGTACCTGTTCGAGCATTATTTCACCGACGATGCGGACCTGGTCCGCGACCGCGATTCGCTCCGCAGCGGCCCCCTGTTCGACGAACTGGGCCAGGCCGGTTTCAGCCCCGCCGAGATCAACAAAGCCATCGAATGGCTGGATGCGCTGGCCCAGCAGCGGCCGAGCGTCAGCCAGCCGCGCGCGGGCGGCCCGACCCGGGTCTACTTCGGCCCCGAACTCGACAAGCTCGATGTCGAGTGCCGCGGCTTCCTGCTGTTCCTAGAGCAGCACGGCATCCTCGATGCCGCCCAGCGCGAGCTGGTGCTCGACCGCGCCATGGCCCTGGACCAGGACGAACTCGACCTGGACGACCTCAAGTGGGTGGTGCTGATGGTGCTGTTCAACCAGCCCGGTTCCGAGGCGGCCTACGCCTGGATGGAAACCCAGATGTTCGAGGACGAGCCCGAGCCGGTGCACTGAGCGCCGGCCCTCGCGGGCCCCTGCGTCCGGCGCGTCCCGCCTGAGCGACGCGCCGTCGTGCTAGTTTCTTGCGTCCGTCGCGCGCCGGGGAGGCGCCGGCACCACCGTCCGCGTTTCGGCCCAGCCCCGCTCTGCGGCGCCGGGCTGGCCGCGCCGGGGCTACGTCATCAAGGACCGTCGTCCGCGCGCATCCGCACCGAAAGCGGCCGGCAACGGCGACCACAGCAGGGGGAAGGCATGAGCAACTGGTACTACCACGACCCGGCCCAGGGCCGCGTCGGTCCGATCGACATCGAGGCCGTGCGCGGGCATTACCGCGCCGGCCGGATCCGCCGCGACACGCTGCTGTGGCGCGAAGGCCTGCGCGAATGGCAGCCGCTGGAACGGCTGTCCGGCGAACTGGGCCTGGACGAGGACCTGCTCTCGGCGGACCCGCCGCCGCTGCCGCCGGCCGCGCCGCCGGAGCTGCCGGCCGAGCTGCAACCGATGGCCGGCGACGCCACGGCCGGTCACGCTTACCGTGCCCAGGCTCACCAGGGCCCGAGTCCCGGTCCGGGCCCGTCCGCGGCGCGCCCGGCCGCGCCGCCGCCGCGCCGCGGCCTGTCCGGCTGCGTGATCGTGCTGATCGTGCTCGCCGCCCTGGCGGTGCCGGTGATCGGCATCCTCGCCGCGATCGCCATCCCGGCCTATCAGGACTACACCCTGCGGGCCAAGATCAGCGAAGCTCTGGCCGCTTCCAGCGCACTCAAGATCCAAGTCGCCGAGTACGTCGCCACCCACGACGCCTGCCCCGACAACGACAGCGAAGGCTTCAAGCCGGCCGAGGCCTACGCCGGACCGCGCGTGGCCAAGATCGAATTCGGCGAATTCGAGGACAGCGACCGTTGCGGCATCCAGCTCGAACTGCGCGGCATCGGCAACGACCAGGTCGACGGCAAGAAGCTCTGGCAGGAATACGACCGCAGCGCCGGCAGTTGGACCTGCAGTTCGGACATCGCCGATCGCCTGCTGCCGGCCCAGTGCCGCGGCTGATCCCCCACCCCGCTTCATCGCAACGCACCCAGAGATCCGCGCAATGACCCAGTGGTACTACAGCGACGCCGACCGCAACCGACATGGGCCGCTGGAAGCGGACACCATGATCGATCTGCACCGGCGCGGCGAACTGGGCGCGGAAACCCTGGTCTGGCGCGACGGCCTGACCCAGTGGCGGCCGTGGCGCGAGCTGGCCGGCGAACTGATCGCCTCGCCAGGCTTCGCCGCGGCGGCCGCGCCGGCGCCGGCGACCGCCGATCCGGTCGCGGCGGCAGTGTCCGCGCGCCTGGACGCGGCCGAGCACGCCGCCCAGGCCTCGCCCCAGGCCGCGCCCGCCGCGGCCGACCGCGACTCGCCCTACGCCGCGCCGCGCGCCGGCGTCGACGAGATCGCCGAGGTCGTGCACGGCCACGAAGTGGTCCATGTCGGCTTCTGGAAGCGCATGGCCGCCTACCTGATCGACTCGATGCTGATCGGCATCGCCTACTACGCGGTCAGCATGTTCATGACCGTGTTCGTGCTGGCGATCGGCATGGCGTCGGCGTCGTGGATGTCCAAGCCCGAGGTGGCGATGGCGCTGATGATCGGCGGGGTCTACCTGCTCATGGGCGCGCTCAGCCTGGCCTACTACGTCGGCTTCGAGTCTTCCTCGATGCAGGCCACCCTGGGCAAGCGCGCGGTGGGGATCAAGACCGTCGATCTCGACGGGCGCCGCCTGACCCGCGGCCGGGCCTTCGGCCGCTGGCTGGCCAGTTGGCTGTCCTACGCGACCTTGGGCGTGGGGTATCTGATGATCGCCTTCACCGACCGCAAGCGCGGCCTGCACGACCTGGTCGCCAAGACCCAGGTGGTCGACCGCTGGGCCTACACCGCCCAGCCCGACTTGCAGCGGCGCGACCTGGGGCCGGTGGCGATCGTGGTCCTGGTGCTGGGCGGGCTGATGTGGCTGCTCACCATCGGCCTCGTCGCCGCGCTGGCGCTGCTGCCGACGCTGACGCGCTGAGGAGGGACTGATACCTGAACGGGGCCTGCGCCGTCACACCGCCTTGAGCCGTTTCAGTGCCAAGGTATTGGCGGTTCCGGCAGGTCAGGCTTGACAGCCCCAGCCGCCGCATGATTCCACTAGAAAAAGGAAACCTGAACGCCCGCGGCCGGCAGCTGCGGGCGTCGCCTTCTTAACCCCTTGTCTGTCAAGGCAATCGCTGTCGTGCAGCGGCCGCCCCCGCGGTCCTGCGGAGTACCCATGGCCAAGAACCTCCTCATCGTCGAGTCGCCCGCCAAGGCCAAGACGATCAACAAGTACCTCGGCAAGGACTTCACCGTCCTGGCCTCCTACGGCCATGTCCGCGACCTGGTGCCCAAGGAGGGTGCGGTCGATCCGAACAATCACTTCGCGATGGACTACGCGGTCATCGAGAAGAACGAGAAGCACGTCGACGCGATCGCGAAGGCGGCCAAGAGCGCCGACAACCTCTATCTGGCGACCGACCCGGACCGCGAAGGCGAAGCGATCAGCTGGCACATCGCCGAGATCCTGCGCGAGCGCGGCCTGCTCGAAAACAAGCCGCTGCGCCGGGTGGTGTTCACCGAAATCACCCCGCGCGCGATCAAGGAAGCGATGAACCAGCCGCGCGACATCGCCGCGCCGCTGGTCGACGCCCAGCAGGCGCGCCGCGCGCTCGACTACCTGGTCGGCTTCAACCTCTCGCCGGTGCTGTGGCGCAAGGTCCAGCGCGGCCTGTCCGCCGGCCGCGTGCAGTCGCCGGCGCTGCGCATGATCGTCGAGCGCGAGGAAGAGATCGAAGCCTTCGTCGCCCGCGAGTACTGGACCGTCGAGGCCGAGTGCGCGCACCCGTCGCAGGCCTTCACCGCCAAGCTGACCAAGCTGGACGGCAAGAAGTTCGAGCAGTTCACCATCACCAACGGCGACGACGCCGAGGCCGCGCGCGCGCGCCTGGTCAAGGCCGCCGGCGGCGCGCTGCACGTCACCGACGTGGTCAGCAAGGAGCGCAAGCGCCGCCCGGCGCCGCCGTTCACCACCTCGACCCTGCAGCAGGAAGCCGCGCGCAAGCTCGGCTTCACCACCCGCAAGACCATGCAGGTGGCGCAGAAGCTGTACGAGGGCGTGGCGATCGGCGACGAGGGCACGGTCGGCCTGATCACCTACATGCGTACCGACTCGGTCAACCTGTCGCAGGACGCGCTGGGCGAGATCCGCGACGTGATCGCGCGCGACTACGGCACCCGCGCGCTGCCGGACAAGCCCAACGCCTACACCACCAAGTCCAAGAACGCCCAGGAAGCGCACGAAGCGGTGCGCCCGACCTCGGCGCTGCGCACTCCGGCGCAGGTCGCGCGCTTCCTCAGCGACGACGAGCGCAAGCTCTACGAGCTGGTGTGGAAGCGCGCGGTCGCCTCGCAGATGGTGCCGGCCACGCTCAACACCGTCTCGGTCGACCTGGCCGCGGGCAGCGAGCACAGCTTCCGCGCCTCCGGCACCACCGTGGTCGATCCGGGCTTCCTGGCCGTCTACGAGGAAGGCAAGGACGCCAAGGGCGCCGACGACGACGACGAAGGCCGCAAGCTGCCGGCGATGAAGACCGGCGACCGCGTGCCGGTGGACCGCATCCACGCCGACCAGCACTTCACCCAGCCGCCGCCGCGCTATACCGAAGCGGCGCTGGTCAAGGCGCTGGAGGAATACGGCATCGGCCGGCCCTCGACCTACGCCTCGATCATCCAGACCCTGTTGTTCCGCAAGTACGTCGACATGGAAGGCCGCAGCTTCCGCCCCAGCGACGTCGGCCGCGCGGTGTCCAAGTTCCTCAGCAGCCACTTCACCCGCTACGTCGACTACGACTTCACCGCCAAGATGGAGGACGAGCTCGATGCCGTCTCGCGCGGCGAGGAGGAGTGGGTGCCGCTGATGGAGAAGTTCTGGGGCCCGTTCAAGGAACTGGTCGAGGAGAAGACCGAATCGGTCGACCGCTCCGAAGCCACCGGCGCGCGCGAGCTCGGCACCGATCCCAAGAGCGGCAAGCCGGTCAGCGTGCGCCTGGGCCGGTTCGGGCCGTACGCGCAGATCGGCGACAAGGACACCGACGAGAAGCTCGAGTTCGCCTCGCTGCGCCCCGGCCAGTCGATGCACACCATCACCCTGGAAGAGGCGCTGGAGCTGTTCAAGCTGCCGCGCAAGCTGGGCCTGAGCAACGACGAGGAAGTCAGCGTCGGCATCGGCCGCTTCGGTCCGTTCGCCAAGCGCGGCAGCACCTACGCCTCGCTGAAGAAGGAAGACGACCCCTACACCATCGACCTGGCGCGGGCGGTGTTCCTGATCGAAGAGAAGGAAGAGATCGCGCGCAACCGGATCATCAAGCAGTTCGACGGCAGCGACATCCAGGTGCTGAACGGCCGCTTCGGCCCGTACATCAGCGACGGCAAGCTCAACGGCCGCATCCCCAAGGATCGCGAGCCGGCCTCGCTGACCCTGGAGGAAGTGACCAAGCTGCTGGAAGAGACCGGCAAGCCGATGCGCGGCCGCTTCGGCAAGAAGACCGCGGCGAAGAAGGAACCGGCCAAGAAGGCGGCGAAGAAGGTCGCCAAGACCGCAGCCGAGCCGGCGGCGAAGAAGGCGCCGGCGAAGAAAGCCGCGGCCAAGAAAGCGCCGGCCAAGAAGGCGGCGAAGAAGACCGCAAGCAAAGCCGCCAAGAAGACCGTAGCCAAGAAGACGGCCAAGTAAGCGGGCGGCGCGCAGCCGCTTCGGCTTCGCAACGAAAGAGCGGACTTCGGTCCGCTCTTTTCGCAAGGGCTCCCACGGTCGCCTGTGGCATGACACCCGGGCTCACCACGGCAGAACGCCGAAGTCTGCGGATGCCCGCCTGCGCGGGCCTGGCGACCGGGCCGTTGCGTCGCTCCCGCCCCACCGCCGCAACGGCCGTCGTCCCCGCGACGGCGACAGCCCCGGGCTGCGTCGCGGCACGGCACGGCACCGGAATCTTGGAACGCCAGCGACACCGCGTCGCACTCGCCCTCTGCGGCGTGACTGATTTCGCGGTTACGTACCGCCGCCGGCCACCGTGCGCCGGCGCATGCGCGCGCAGGCGACCGCCGACACAGATTCGGACTGCGCACGGCCCCTAGGATCGCCGCTTCGAGGCTGCGGCCCCGCGGCGACGCCGCGGCGGACCAAGACGGCCCGCGCCAGACGCGATCGCAATCGCGCACGAGTCATGCCACTGCGAAACCTGCCGGGGGGTGTCCTTCGCCTATCCCGTCGTCAGGAGCCGTCATGTCCGCTACGTCCTCGTCTCTTCGCCTGTCCCTACTCTCCACCGCGGCCGCGTTGTGCGCCGCCGGTCTGCCGTTGTCCGCGGCCTGGGCCCACGGCAGCTTCGTCAACCCGCAAAGCCGCATCTACAAGTGCTACCTCGGCAACAAGGAAAACCCCGCCGACCCGGCCTGCCGCGCCGCCTGGGAAGTCGCCGGTTCGCAGTTGTTCTACGACTGGAACGGCATCAACCAGGCCAACGCCAACAGCAACCACCAGGCGGTGGTGCCCGACGGCAAACTGTGCAGCGGCGGCAACCCGACCTTCCGCGGCCTCGACGTGGTCCGCAGCGACTGGCAGACCACCACCCTGCGTTCCGGCGCCAGCTACACCTTCAGTTTCTACGCCACCGCGCCGCACGCGACCAAGGACTGGACCTTCTACGTGACCCGGCAGGGCTGGAACCCGGCCTCGCCGTTGCGCTGGGCCGACCTGCAGCAGTTCTGCAAGAGCGCGCGCGTGCCGCTGTCCAGCGGCAACAACTACCACATCACCTGCACCCTGCCGGCGCGCAGCGGCCGCCATGTGATCTACAACATCTGGCAGCGCTCTGACTCGACCGAGGCCTTCTACACCTGCATGGACGTCAACTTCACCAACGCGCTGGCCGCGCAGGACGCGCGTTGGAAGGACGCCGGCAACCTCGCCGTGGCCAACGACTATCCGGTCGGCACCACGGTGACCCTGCGCGTGTTCAACGCCGACGGCAGCGATGCGGAGAAGATCGAGACCGTGCTGCGCGCCGGCGAAACCTCGGTCGCCGACTGGCCGCGCCGGCTCGGCGAAGAGGTCAACCGCCGCTCGCGCTACGCGCGCATCGGCGAACCGCTCGACGCAGGCCGTTTCCAGGCTCGTTCCGGCCTGGCCGGCAACCACGTCTGGCTGGACGGCAACCGTTCGCACGCCATTGACGTGCGCCTGCCGCTGTCGGCGCGTCCGGCCGGGCACGCCCACCACGGCCATTGACCGCGGCGCGGCGACGGCGGCTCGCGCCGTCGTCGCCGCGCGCATGCGACACTCGCGGCAGCCAGCATCCGGAGCCGCCATGACCGTCGCCGACCTCTCTGTTCCCGCCGCCGCCGCCGCGCTGCGCCGCGGCGGCGTGGTGATCTATCCGACCGAGGCGGTGTGGGGCATCGGCTGCGACCCGCACGACGAAGCCGCGGTGCGGCGTCTGCTGGCGATCAAGCAACGGTCGGCCGACAAGGGCGTGATCCTCATCGCCGCGGACTTGGCCCAACTCGCCGGCTGGGTCGATTGGGACGCCTTGCCGGCGACGCGGCGCGAGGCGGTACTGGCCAGCTGGCCGGGACCGAATACCTGGGCGGTGCCGGCGACCGCAGCGGTGCCGGCCTGGATCCGCGGCGCGCACGCCAGCGTCGCCGTGCGCGTGACCGCGCATGCGCAGGCGCGCGCCCTGTGCGAAGCCTGTGCGCAGCCCTTGGTATCCACCAGCGCCAACCTCAGCGGGCAGCCGCCGGCGTTCCGCCGCGGCGAACTCGATCCGGCGGTGATCGCGCTCAGCGACGGCGTCTGCGCCGGCGAAACCGGCGGGCTGGCCGCGCCGACCCCGATCCGGGTCGCGCTCACCGGCGAAGTGCTGCGCGCCTGAATCCGCAGAAGCGGCCAGCGCCGACGCGCCGGACTGCAGCGGCGCTTTCGTCCTGCGCGCGGCTGGCGCAAGATGCGCGCATGTTCTGCCGCCGCGCCCTGCTTCGCTCTCGCTCGCTCACCGCGCTCGCGCTGTGCTGCCTCGCGGCGTCGGCCGGCGCGGCCGAGGTGGTGATCTACCGCTGCACCGACGCGCAGGGCCGGTTGACCCTGCGCGACACGCCCTGCGCCGCCGGCCAGCGCCAGCAGACCCAGACCATGCTGCGCCCGGTCGACCCGCCGCCGCGCCCGACGCCGGCCACGGATGCGCCTGCCGCGCCGGCGCCCACGCCGGCCGCCGCCCCGCGGCCGCGGGTGGTGGTGGTGCAGCCGCCGCGCCCGATGTACGAATGCGTCACCCCCGACGGCGAGCGCTATACCAGCGACACCTCCGAGGGCAATCCGCGCTGGCTGCCGCTGTGGTCGCTGGGCTATCCGGCCTACCTGCCGCGCAACCCGCTCGGCGACCGGGTCGGCGCGCCGCCGCCGCGGCTGGGCGACCCCGACGCGCGCCTGCCGCGCGACGGCCGCGGCTACGGCGTGCTCTACGGCGGCAACACCCTGGTCCGCGACGAATGCCACGCGCTGCCGCAGCAGGAAGTCTGCGCGCGCCTGCGCGATCGCCGCTACCAGCTCGACCGGCGTTACAACAGCGCGTTGCAAAGCGAGCGCGCGCAGATCGTCGAACAACAGCGCGGCATCGACGCGCGCCTGAATACCGATTGCGGAGCGTACTGATGCGAGTGTGGTGGTCCCTGCCCGTCCTGTTGCTGGCCAGCGCCGGCGTTGCCGCGCAAGGCAAGGTCACGATCTACCGCTGCACCGATGCGCTCGGCCAGCTGACGGTGCAGAACGACACGCCCTGCCCCAAGGGCAGCCTGCAGGAGAAGCGGGTGATCGAGTCCGCGCCGAGTTCGTCGGCGCCGCCGACCTTCATCACCTCGCCGGTGGCGCCGATTCCGCAGGCCAACCCGTCGCCGCATCCGCCGGTGTCCTCGCAGCTGCCCTCGGTGACCAAGCCGCTGGCCAGGCCGGCCGCGCCCAAGCCGCCGGCACCGGCGATCGCCTACGCCGACCGGCTGCCGCCGCCGGTGCTGTTCGAATGCCGCACCTACGACAACGGCCGCTACCTCAGCGACGACGGCAATCCGCCGCAGCGCTGCGCGCCGCTGCAGACCACCGGCCTGGGCACCAATGCCAGCGGCGCCGGCGTGGCCTGCCAGATGGTGACCGACCAGTGCCAGCGCATTCCCGACCAGAGCCTGTGCGAGAACTGGAAACAACGCCTGCGCGAAGCCGAGTCGGCGCTGCGCTTCGGCCGCAGCGAAAGCCGCGACGCCTCGCAGGCCGAAGTCGCGCGCATCCAGCGCATCGTCACCGAAAGCACCTGCGGCCGCTGAGCCGTTCGCAGGCGGCGCCGCGACGCCGCCCGCGCCGTTCGTCGCCGCTAGCGTGACCGCTGTCCGACTGCGGCGAGCGCGCGCGTTGCTATAGCTGAAACCGCGGCGATCAGAGCGCGGTTCGGCCTCGTCGAAGGACACGACGCGCTGCGCCACGGTGGACTCAGCCCAGCGAAGGGACGGCATCCCGCACCGAACGGATCGGCGACTGCGCCGCGAGCCGGCGCACGCACGTTCCGCCCCCCCCGCATCCGCCGGACACCGGCGCGCGCACGCGCGGACGCCGGCGTGCG
>NZ_HG424540.1 GCF_000336385.2 Lysobacter antibioticus HS124
CGGCCGCGAAACCTCGCTAGCGCCAGACTCGCGAATGAGGTTTGCACTCAAGAGGTTCGCACTCGCAAGTTAGGTTTGCACCGAGCCGATGACAGAGGTTGCGTCAGTTTTCCGCTCGAAGTGTTGCGCCCCAACACCCTTGCTCGTAAATCGGAAATGTTTCCGATTAAGCAAGGCCGCACGCATAGCTCTTCTGGAATCTTTCGCCGCAGTGCTGTCACCTGCAAATCGGCCAATTTGCCGATTTAGCGCTTCGGCCTATGGTCGCAGCGCTGGCGCGGGCCTTTGCCCGGCGGATGGAAAGAGAAATAGCGGCGCCTCCGATTGGCTGGGTCGATCCTGCTCCACCGGCCGCCGTTAATGCGAATTCACACGCCATCGTTCAGCCCCCCTTCTGATTAAAGACCCCGCACCCGCTTGGGCGGCGCAATACTGTCTGAATTTCGACAGTTTCCGGCCGCCTACCGAATCAGCTCCACGCGATGTCCGCAGCCCTCGACGAACCAGTCAGGAAGCTGTCCGCCTTCGAGGACATTCGTTCTTCTTCGCGAATCGACTTGGATTCACCGCCGAAGGAAGCGTTCATGCGTCCACACCGACGCACGGCCAAGGAGGCCCGCATGTACGACGCAACCCTAAGCGAGATCGCCCAGCAGCACTTGAACCTCGCGACGCTGATGGATGGCCCCGATCGCCACGAGGTCTCGACCGACTCGGTCAAGGCCGCCCTCAATGCTGCCTACCTCGCAGGCTACGCGGCTGCGATGCGGGCCGCCGCCGGCAGGGGCAAGCCCCTCCCAACCGAGCCCCATACGATGCTAGGCAACGAGTGGGTGGGCCAAGGCTACGCCGACGAGCTGCTGGACGACCCGAATGCGATCACGGTGGTGACGCTGGCGATCCCCGAGGCTCTTCTGGTCGAAGACCGGTCGAAGGCCAAGCGCGCGATCGAGGTCTTGGTGCCTACAGCCATTCGCCACCGGCGTATCCGCTAACAACACCCCACCCCCTAGCAGCGCCCTATTTGGGCGCTGTTTCCGTTCAAGCCTCTCGCCCAGTCGTTGTACCTGTCCGTGAGCTGTCCCAGAGCGCGGGTTCCGGCATTGAACCCAAGAATCTGCTTGGCTTACGCACGGAAGGAAGCGTTCATGCCGTCACCCCAACCACGCACGGGTGCTCAGCATGACCAATGAAGAACAACCCAATCTGGAACGGCTCAAGCACGGTCTGCGCGACCTCAAGCGACTACGTCCCATCGCCTTCGGCGACATCGCGGCGCTCGAGGACTTGCGCGAACTTGCTTACAACGAGCTTCAACGCCGTGCCGGCAACGCCCTGCGCCTGCTGCACAGCGATCTGGTCGAAATGATCGCCTTCGACAACGTCGATGTCCGCAAGGCGGTGTGCGATGTCGTCGCCGAGTGACACCGACCTTTGGTTCTTGAGGGCTATGGCGGCGACGGTTCTCGTCGCCGCCTCCGACGGAACCCTCGACCTCAATCATCTCGCTCGCGAAGAACTGATCCGCCGGGGCCTCGGTCCCAATGGAGAGTGGGTCGGTCCCCGCCGCACACGCGAGCTTCACACCAAGGACAAACAACCATGAGCCGGACCGAACTGACCGATAGCCAGCGCGGCGTCCTCCTTCTCGCCATCACCACCGAAGGCCGCGTCGAGCACTTCCCCCAGAACTTGCAAGGCGGTGCCCGGACCAGCGTCATGCGCGGTCTGCTGCGCAATGAACTGATCGAACCGCACGATGCCGGATACCGGCTGACTGACGCCGGCTGGAAAGCCACAGGCTACGAGCCGCCGGAGCCGAAGGCCGCCAGCCCGGAGGCCAAGGCCGACGCCAGCGAGGCAATGCAGCCCC
>NZ_HG424541.1 GCF_000336385.2 Lysobacter antibioticus HS124
GAGCGTGCTGCGCTGGCTGCTGGCGACCGGCGCGCTGCAAGTGCGGCGCGGCCGCGAATAATTTTCCGATCGGGAAAATCCGGCGTCGTGACCGCCGTTTGCGGCCGCTGTGACGGGTATTCGTGCGCCGCCGTGCGCGCGGTCGGACCCCGCGCGGCCGTTCAGCCGGACAGCCGGTGCGGCTGCGCCTCGCGCGGGGCTTCGATCGCGTAACGGTTCGACAGCGCTGCGCGCAGATGGTTTTCGTTGCCCGAACACACTGCGAGCAGACGGCAGGGGCCGGGCGCGGCGGCGATGTAGGCGTGGCCCATGGAGCTGTCGAAGTAGATCGAATCGCCGACCTCCAGGCGCATCGGCGCATACAGCTCGCTGTGCATCTCGACGCAGCCTTCCAGTACCAGCGCGAACTCTTCGCCGGCGTGGCGGATCAGTTCGCCGAACTCGTCCAGGCTGCGCGCATGCACGTCGACGATGATCGGCACCAGCCGTTTGTTGAGCAGTTCCGAAGCCGGATATCGATGATCGTAATGCTCGCTGCGGATCGCATAGCCCTCGCCGGCGCGGGTGATGCTGCGGCGGCCGGCGAACTGGTCGCTGCCGCTCGCCGCCGGCGCCGCGAACAGTTCGCCGATGTCGACTTCCAAGCCCTGCGCGATGCGGGTGAGCTTGTCGAAACTCAGCGACATCTTGCCGTTTTCGATCTTCGACAAAGTGGAGATCGGCAGGCCGGTGCGCGCGCCGATCTCGGCCAGCGTCCAGCCGCGCTGCCGCCGCAGCGCGCGCAGCGCGACGCCGGGATTGTGGGCGCTGGGAGCGACGGCGGTTACGTGCTTGCTGCGCATGGCGGGCATGGGAGCGGCCGTAAAGGTTGCCTGCAACGACTCTAGGCGCGCCGCGGGGGCCTTGCCAAGCGGGGGACGGCCCCGTCGCATGCAGGCAAAAGCGATTTTGCGAAAGGCGAAATGCGCGCGCAGCGCGAACGCAGGCGAGGGCCGCGCGCGCCGAGCGCGTACACTGCGCGCGGCGTTGCGAACGGTTTCTGATCGCCATCACATCGCGTCGCGGGCCGGAGGGCTCCGCACGGATCTTGGCGCCGAGGGCTTGCGGGGGACGAATGAAGGCGAGAGCGAACAAGAGCGGTTGGCTGGCGGCGCTGCTGGCGGCCGGGTTGTGCGGGGCCGGGGTCTGGGCGCAGCCCGCGCCGCGGCCGGTGGACCCGGCCGAAGTGCGGCCCGACCCGCCGCCGATGTCCGCCGACGCGCCGGCGCCGGCCGCGCCCGGTGCCTTCCCTGCCGCGACCATGCCGGTGCCGTTGCGCACATCGCCGGTCGAGGCGCGCATCGCACCTGCCGCCCCGGCCGAGGCGATCGATCCGCAGGCGCTGGCGCTGGACGTGATCCCGGCGCCGAAAGCCGGCGCGGCGCGAGCGCCGGTCCTGATCGAGCTGCCGCCGCCGATCGAGCTGCCGGCGGCGTTGGCCGAGCCTGCGGCGGCCGACGGGGCAATCCTGCTCGAGCCCGGTACGCGCCTGCCGGCGCCGGCGGTGAGCGCGGCCGACCTGGAGGCCTACGTCGACGGCCTGGTGCCGTCCGCGCTGGCGCGCGGCGGCCTGGCCGGTGCGGTGGTCGTGGTGGTGCGCGACGGCCGGACTCTGCTGTCCAAGGGCTACGGCTATGCGGACCTCGCCCGGCGCCGGCCGATGGACCCGGCGCGCACCCTGGTGCGGCCGGGCTCGGTGTCCAAGTTGTTCGTCTGGACCGCGGTGATGCAATTGGTCGAACAGGGCCGGCTCGACCTCGATGCCGACGTCAACCGATACCTGGACTTCCGTATCCGCGACTACGCCGGCCAGCCGGCGACGTTGCGCCAGTTGATGACCCACAGCGCCGGTTTCGAGGAATCGACCAAGCATCTGTTCGCGCGCGATGCGGCGCACTTGCAGCCGCTCGGGCGCTATCTGCGCGAAGTGCAGCCGCAGCGGATCTATCCGCCCGGCCGGGTGCCGGCCTATTCCAATTACGGCGCGGCGTTGGCCGGTTACATCGTCCAGCGTGTGTCCGGACTGCCGTTCGACGACTACGTCGAGCGCCGCATCCTGGCGCCGCTGGGCATGCGCCATTCCAGTTTCCGCCAGCCGCTGCCGAAGGGGCTGGCGGCGGACCTGGCCCAGGGGTATGCGACGGCCGGCGGACCGCCGATCGGCTTCGAGTACGTCAATCCCGCGCCCGCCGGCAGCCTGTCGGCGACCGCGCAGGACATGGCGGCGTTCATGAACGCCCAGCTCGGTGCGGGCCGTTACGGCGATGCCGTGCTGTTGCAGCCGCACAGCGTGCAGCGACTGCACGCGGCGAACTGGCGGCCGATCGCCGGCCTGGACGCGATCGGGTTGGGCTTCTTCCGTCGCGACGGGCGCGGCCCGTTGGCGATCGGCCATGGCGGTGCGACCGAGGCCTTCCAGAGCATGCTGGTGCTGCTGCCGGAGCACGGCGTCGGCCTGTTCGTCTCCGCCAGCGGCCCGGGCCGCGCCGGACGTGCGCTGCACCGCGACTTGGTGGACGGCGTGATCCGGCGCTACTTCCCCTCGCCGGCGCCGGCGCGGCCGACCCTGGCCACCGCGCGCCTGCACGGCGAACAGATCGCCGGGCATTACGAGAACAGCCGCAGCTCGGCGAGCAACTTCCTCGCCATCGCGCGCTTGCTCGGAGGCGCGAGCATCCGTGTCCACGACGACGCCACGGTCAGCGTGTCGACCCTGCGCACGACGGACGGCCGGCCCAAGCGCTGGCGCGAGGTCGGCCCCTATCTGTGGCAGGAGGTGGGCGGCGACAGCCTGCTGGCGGCCAAGCTGCGCGGTCAGCAAGTGATCGCGGTGAGCAGCGACGACGTGCCGGCGGCGATGTGGCTGCAGCCGGTGCCGGCCTGGCGCTCGCCGGCGTGGGTGCTGCCGGTGCTGGGGCTGGCATTCGCGCTGCAATTGGCGGCTGTAGTGCTGTGGCCGGTCGCCGCGCTGGTGCGCCGGCACTTGCGCCGTGGGCTGGGCCTGGACGCGCGGGCGCTGCGCTGGCGCCGTTGGCTGCAGGCCGGCGTCGTCGCCAACGTCGCGCTGGTGTCGCTGTGGGCGTGGATCCTGGCCCGCATCGAGTCCTCGGTGCGGATGCTGGACGGCGGCCTGGACGGTTGGCTGCGTCTGGCGCAGGCGCTGGGGCTGATGAGTGTCGCGACGGCGACGGTCGCCGTGTTGTATGCGCACCGGTTGTGGCGCTCGCCACCGCATCGCCTGCGACGAGCGTGCGCGGTGGCGATCGCGCTGGCGTGCGCGGCGACGGTCTGGGCGGTGTTCGCGTTGAAGACGGTGACGCCGGCGCTGGTCTATTGAGTCCTCGCCGCAGGAGGCGGGCGCAAGCCGCGCCCCCTGCGATTGCGTCGCGCCTTGGCACTGGCCCCTGCAGGAGCGGCGCAAGCCGCGACCGCGGGACGCGCAGAGAAATCAACGCCTTCGCCATCAATCGAAGCTCGAAACCCTCGCGGGGTAGGAGCGGCGCAAGCCGCAACCGCGCGCGCTCCCGCTCGCCGCGTCTTTTTCCTTGGCCCCTGTAGGAGCGGCGTAAGCCGCGACCACGGGACGCGCAGAGAAATCAACG
>NZ_HG424542.1:0-44133 GCF_000336385.2 Lysobacter antibioticus HS124
CCGCTTCGATGCCGGTCGATACCATGCAAGGGAGTAATCCGACGTGACCATGCCGTCCGATCCGATCAAGCCGCGGCCGTTCCAGCTCGACGACCAGCAGTGGCGAATCGTGGCTTCGTATCTTCCGCGTCAATACCAGGCGCGGATCCTCAACAACACCGGCGACTACCGCGCCTTCATCGAGGCGGTGTTGTGGGTGGTGCACAACAACGCTCCCTGGACCAGCATTCCGGGCGGGTTCGGTTCCTGGCGGGCGGTTTACGTACGCTTCCTGCGCTGGGTCAAGGACGAGCACTGGATCGCGGTGGAGCGCGCCCTGGGGCTGGACAGCCCGCTCGCGCGCGGGTTGCGCGAGCGCGTGGAGCGCTATCGGGCCAACAATCTCTGGCGGCGCAGGCGCGGACGCGTGGCGTCCCATGAGCGCGAGCCGGGCGACGCCGGCGAGCTGGATGTCGAGATCGCCAAGCGCTGGGGCCTGCTGTCGACGGGCTGATCGTCGCCGGCCGGCGCCCGCCTGGTCGGGTTCGACGCCGTGCCCCTGCACGACGAGTTCCGATCGCGTTCGGCCCTCTCCCCCCAAGGCCGGACGCGTTCGTTTTCGCCGGACCGGTCACGGTCGTCCGGTCCGGCGCTTTTTTCGCTCGTCGCCCCGCCGAGAATCGCTTGCCTGGACTCAGATGCGGACGCATGATGGCGCCGCCAGCCCGGCTGGCGGGCGGTCGGTGAGGAAACGAGAGGCAAGGTCGAATCGCGCCGCAGTGCGGAGTTCCCGACTGCGCCGGCCCTGCCCCTTGCTGCCGCGCCAGCAAGGTGAATTCGATGACCACACCGTGGCCTGCCGATGCCTGTTATCTGCAGCAGGACGACTTGATCGTCGACCTGCGATACCGGCGTCTGATCGGCCCCGATCAGAGCGTGGAAGTGCCGCAGCGGGTGTTCGACCTGTTCCTGCTGTTTCTCAGCGAGCCGCACAAGCTGCACAGCCGCTCCGGACTGTTCGAGCGGCTGTGGTCCGGCACGATAGTGGAAGACACCAATCTTTCGCAGAACGTCTGGCTGCTGCGCAGGGCCTTGGGCGAGTCGCGCAAGAACTGGATCCGCACGGTCGCCAAGAGCGGTTACGTGTTCGAGCCGCCCGGGCCGCTGCGCTGGTTCCAGCAGCTGCCGTCGGCGGCGGGCGACGCCGCTGCGGGCGACGCCGCGTCCGTCGTTGCGGAACGGGCCGGCGCGCCGCAGATCCCGCTGGAGAGCGCCGATGTGCAGGCGGTCCCGGCGGTGATTGCGCGCGAACCGACCGCGCCCGACCGGATCGTGTTGCACGAATCCGTACAGTCGGATACGACGCCTTCGGCTTCGGCACAGTCGCTGAAACGCCGTTACCGGTGGGGGGCGGGCGCCGCCGGGCTGGCTCTGCTTTGCGTCGTCGCCGCACTGCTGCTGGGGCGGCCCTGGCAGGGAGCGGCGGGCCGCACGGAGCGATCGGTGGCGGTGGTGGCGATGCGCGACCCGAGTGCGGCGACGCCGTGGGCGGCCACGTTGCTCGAGCAATGGCTGTCGTGGAAGCTGGACAGCCTGCCGGAAGTGAACCTGTTGACCGAAAGCGATCTGGCGGCCGGCGGTGGGCCTGGGGCGGTCGACGTGGTTTTCCTGTCGTCGGAGCGGATGCCGGACGAAGCCGGCCGGATCGCCGTCTATGCGCGGGTGTTGCAGGACGGCAAGGAGCGGCGTTTCGAGGTCGAGGGCGATCGGTCCGACGTTCCGGCGCTGGTCGATTCGCTGTCGCGCCAAGTCATGGCCCGGCTGGTGCCGGAACACAAGCAGCCCTGGCCGGTGTTGCAACTCAGCGCGCAGGCGGCCGAGCGCTACGCCCGGATGGCGGAGGCGCGTCGCCAGCGGGACTGGATGGCGGTGGCGAAAAACGGGGCGGAGGTCGTCGAGATGGCGCCGCGCTTCGGTCTGGCGCGCTTGCAGCTCGCCGAAGCGCAGGCCGAGTTGTACAACTCGGCGGCGGCGAACGAACAGATGCAGGCGGCGGTGCGGTTGTTGGCGCCGGTGCCGGCCGACGTTGCGGCGCAACTGCAGGCGCAACGCCTCGCCATCGATCCGTTCAGCGAGAGGAACGCGCTGGAAGCCTATTCGGCGCTGGTCGAACGGTATCCGCGCAAGACGGCCTATCAACTGGAGCATATCGGCCTGCTGCTCTCGGCAGGCCGGCCGAAGGACGCGCAGGTGCGGTTGGCGGCGATGCCCAATGTCCGTGAGCCGGTCAGCGTGCGGATCGCCAAGGATCAACTCCGCGCCGATGCTTACCGAATGATGGGCGAGCTGGACCGGTCGAGAGCGGTGGCCACCGCGGCGGAGAAGATCACCCGCGACCTGGGCCCCGGTTGGACGCTGGAGCGTGCGGACACCCTGTTGACCCTGGCGATCGCCGATACGTATCAGCATCCCGAACGCGGCGCGTCGCCGTGGTACTCGAAAGCGGCCGAACTCTACGACCAGGCGGGCAATTCGACCCGGGCCCTGCATTCGCGGTTCCTTGCGCAAATGACCGCGCTGCCCCAACCGGGCAGCGACGCCGGCATGGACGAACTGCTGGCGCGGGCGCGCGCGGGCGGCTACCGCCGGTTGGAGCTCATCGCGCTGATGGCCAGCGCGACCCGGGCCTCCGGCAGGGGCGACGTAGTCACTCATCGGGCCAGGCTGCAGCAGGCCTATGCCGTGGCCGAGGCCGCCGGCGACGTGCATTCGATGCGCCAGATCAGCGTCATACTGCTGAGCGGATTGATCCAGTCGGGCCGGTTCGCCGAAGCCGATGCCAGCATCGCCCGGCTGCGCGACGCGGACCTGCAGACGGGCGCCGTGTACCTCTACGGACAGCATGTCGCGAGGCTGGCCTCTCTGCGCGGGCGCTACCGGGAGGCGATATCCGCGCTCGACGATGCGGAGAAGCTGCAGTCGGACGCGGCGGGACCGGCGGACACGGGCATGCGGGCGAGCCTGAGCTGCCTCCGAGCCGATGTCCTGCTCTCGTTGGGGCGCCTGCCGGAGGCGCGGCAAAGCCTGGCGCGCTGCGCGAAAGCCAATTACCGCTTCGCCGGGGCGACCGCGACGCTCGGCGAAAGCCGCCTGGAATGGCTCTCCGGCGATCGCGCACGCGCCGTCGCCTTGCTGGATGAGGCGGAGAAGGCTCCGGTCATGGGCGCTATAGGCAAGTGGACGCACCTGATCGGCATCGCCGAGATCGCGACGCGCCTGGGCGACGGCGACCGCGCTGAGCGCATTTATGCGCAACTGCGGCCTCAGTTGCAGCCGACCGGGTACGCGGTGTTGATCGCGTCGGCGCGCGTCGGCCAGGCCGAAAGCGCAGCGACGCGCGGCGATTGGGCGCAAAGCCGGGTGCACGCCGCGGAGGCGCACCAGCTGATCCCTGGCGACGCCTGGTCGCTGCGCAGTCGTTTGGATCTGCTCGAGGCCTGGGACGCACGCGAACGCGGCGACCTGGCCGGGGCCGCGGTCGCCGCCGCCAAGCTGCACCAGCAGGCCCGGCGTTTTGGCGACGTGGCGACGGAACTGCAAGTCCACCGCCTGCTGCCGGCCGGCGCCATACAAAACGACTGCGACGCCGCGCAGCGCGAAGCCCTGGTCGCGCGTACCGGCATGCGCGGTGCCGGCGCCGGGTGGCTGGACCCGTAGTCGCACCGCAAGCTCCGCCGGCTTCGGCCGATTCGGCCCTCTTTCCCCCTGCCCCCTGCGGCCGGTGCGGCGACGGGCGATCGCCGGGGCTCCCCGGCAGGGACCGGCGATGCAAGCGTGACAGTGTTGCGCAGCGTTCAATGCCCGGCCGCTATCGTTGGCGGCGTCCGCGGTCGAAGCCGATCTTCGATTTTCCCATCGCCCGAGGGCGCCGCGGATCGAGACGCGCGATGCCCTGTGTCCTTGCGTCGCAGGCATGAAGACGAAGCGGCGACTCGCAGCCGACCGGGCATCGCACCGCAGGCGGTCTTCAAGGCACGCGCGATGCGGGTCGGGCGGCTGGGGCGGACTGGCGATCGATAAGAATACGGGCACTCGAGACGATGAAAATTCCAGGCGAGCGCCACAAAGGCATGGGCGCCGTGTTGGCATGGGCGCTCCATTGCGGCGTGGTGGGGGCCGGCGACCATTGTGCGAACGCAGACAGTCCGCAGCCGTTGTGGTTCACGGCTTTGGGCTGGGTGGTTCTCGGCGTGTCCGGCGCGATGGGCGCATGGATGCTCGAGATCGCGGAGAAGCTCGGCAGCGACAAGAGCGTTCGGTCGCATGCGCTGTACACCGTGCTCGGCTTCCTGGCGATGCTGGGTTGCTGGACGGTGGGGTTGGTGGTTTTCGCCATCGAGTTCGCTTTTCCGTGCTCAGCCATTTTTCCGTCTTGATTTGCGATGGCGGTCGGTTGCGGCCGACCAAGTTCGCGACAGACGCAGATCGATCCGGAACGGTTCCGCATCGACGATGGCGATGAGCGTGATTCGGTGGGCGCTGCATTCAGCGCCGGCGACGCGGCTATCGGGAACTTAACGGCCGAGGCAGATGCTCGTGCACGGCGAAGGGCCGGTCGCTGGCGCGGTCGCCGTTTCGACCGAGCACGGGGCGTTCATTTCGCGCACGCGGACAGCTCGCGGTCGGCATAGGCGATGGCGCGCCGGGACTCGTCGTAGGCCGTCTGCGCGGCGCGCCGCGACTTGTCCCGTTCTGCGGCCGATCCGGCGGCGTAGGCGAGAGCGAATTCGATGTTCTCCAGATCGATGGCATGCTTATGCAGCGGTTTCAACCTAAGGTCGACGACCGCTTTGCCGCAACCCGCATAGATCCGGTGGATCGCCGCCTTCGCCTCGCGAACGCGCCTGCTGGCTTCGCCGTCGAAGCCTGGGATGGGCTCGTCGGAGATCGATACCGTCTTGTAGGCTTCCTCGCTGCTCAAGTCGGACGGGTTCTCGTGCAAATGGGGTTTGAACGGCGCCTGCGGCGGGGGGCCGAGCGATGGCTTGCTGGATGTCTTCGCCGTACAGAACGTCTGCGATCCGTCGCGAGGCGGCGCCGATGCGCTTCGCCAAAGCGCCGCCGGCTTCGCTCTGCTGCCAGTACTTGTCGAATCGCGCCGGACGATAGTCCATCGGGTCGTCGTGGGAACGCAGCTTTTCCGTGTAACGGCGAGCGCG
Organism: Lysobacter antibioticus HS124; assembly: GCF_000336385.2. Lineage (GTDB taxonomy): Bacteria > Pseudomonadota > Gammaproteobacteria > Xanthomonadales > Xanthomonadaceae > Lysobacter > Lysobacter firmicutimachus. The sequence goes on from NZ_HG424542.1 coordinate 5,199, forward strand.
ATCGTCCGGGTCGCCGGAACTGCGAGGGGCCGGCTTGAGCGGATCTATCGCCGTCCCGGCGGGGAGGATGACTCGGCCGTCGCCTTTGTAAAGGCGGTGTTGCCCGATGTCGGAGAACGCAGACGCCGCATTGCGGCTCGGCATGCGCGCGCCGCCGCCGCTTTCCGGCGAACGGTCGGCCCTTGCCGGGACGATCGGCACCCGATGCGCGCTGGGCCGACCAGAACTGCGCGGCGGCGAGACCGGGGCGCGTGGGGCGTGTGGCGCGCGACCCGCGGGCGTCGATTCGGCGACATAGGGGGATTGGATCAAGACCAGCAGCAGTTCCGGCGATCGCGGGGCAACGGTGGTTGGGCGGAAAAGCAGCCAGCCGATGAGCGCCGATGTCGCAACCGCGATCAGCGCCGCAGCGGCCCGCCCCAAAACGGCCGGCACGATTTCCGAGGTGCCCGGCCGGCCTGCGGCGGGGGCGGGGTTGGGCAGCGCAACGTTGGAACCGGTCATCGAGCCTGTTTCGAGCGGGAAAACCATGGGAGTGCAGGCAGGAGCGGACAGCGGCGACTGCGAGCGCACGGCGTTGGATCTTCTTGGCCGGGTGTCCGGGCGCGCGCCTGGCCGCAGCGTGGAGCGCTGTCCGCGGCGACAGGGGCAGGTCGAATCGCAGGAACCCGGTCCGCCACGGTTCGTCGACGATCGGCGCACCGCCGGGACCCCGCGCGGTCCAGCGTGCAGGATTCGGGCGGCGATGCCTTGTTCTGCAACCGTCCGACGCCGAGCGGATTGTCGGCGTAGCGGGATCAACCCTGGCCCAACGCAGTCACACACGCCAACGGCCGAGGCCGCGATCGGCGACGCGCGGTGAACGCCGGTTCATACGGTGAGGCAGGCGATGCGTGCCGGGGCGAGTACGGGCGGGCCGTGATGCAGGCGTAGCCATCGTCCGTGCCGACTGGAGCAGCGACACTCCGGGATGGTCGCGAAATCGGCAGGCGTCCGCCGCGTCTTGCGACGGCGGCGGTGCGCGTATTGTCGGCGGCTTCAGCGCCGCGGCGCGAACCAGCGCTTGCCGGGCGTCGCGAACAACAGGTACAGGCCGACGGCGTGCAACAGCAGTTGCACGATGACGGAGCCGGTGCCGATGTAGGAACCGGTCAGCCCCCTTGCGAGCGCGTAGACGGTGAACGGCAGCGAGAGCAGGCTCAGCACCAGATAGGCGATGCGGGCCCAGTTGCGTCCGATCGATATGAACTCGATCAGGAACACCGTCACCAAGGCCGCGATCGAGACGGTCAGGACCAGGCTGGCGGGTGGACGCAGCGTGGGCCCGAGCTCGATGAAGGGCTTGACCAGGGACAGCGCCAGCGACAGATAGAACAAACCGACAGCGATGCGTACTTGAACGGGCTTTCGATTCTGCACGCTGTCGTCCTTGATCGGCTGGCTGGGCTGGCGCTTGCGCGGGCGGTCGTATGCGACCCGTCCTGCGCACGAGCCTAGGCGCGCGAGCCGCGGTCCTCAAGGCGTTTGGGCCGAATCGAAGGAATCGGGCGGCGAAACGATCCGACCGGGCCGAAGGGACCGATTCCCGCCGCCTTGCCGGCCCCTCGCGGCCGTAGGGCGGACCGCGAGGGGCGCAGCGCTCAGCCCAGGAAGCCGAGGTCGCGCGTGGGGAAGTTGCGCAGGTTCGGCAGGATCGCGTCGAGGTCGCCTTCCTCCACGCCGAACCAGCGCGCCAGGGTGGCGGCGTACTGATCGACCGAGGTGGTCGGAATGATCCGGCCCTGGCCGCCGTCGTCGGGGCCGTCGACGCTGAGATCCGGCATGCGCCCGTAGTAGCGGCCGCCGCGCACGGCGCCGCCGACGACGAAATGGTGCGAGCCCCAGCCGTGATCGGAGCCGTCGCCGTTGGAGGACAGCGTGCGGCCGAAGTCCGAAGCGGTGAACGCGGTGACGCCGCGGTCGATGCCGAGTTCGACGGTGGCGTCGTAGAACGCGGTCATCGCCTGCGACAGCGTGCTGAGCAGGAGCGGATGTTCCAGCAACTGGTCGTCGTGCGTATCGAAACCGCCCAAAGAGACGCTGTAGATCTGTCGGCGATGGCCCAGCGCGTTGCGAGCGGCGATCGCGTGGGCGACCATCCGCAACGCGCCGCCCAGGCCGGTGGCCGGGAACGGCGTGCTCGGCGGCGCCACGCTGGCCAGGGCTTCGGCCACCGACTGGCCGACGTCGCGGGCGCGCCGGTACGAGCCGGCGTAGCTGCGCTCCATCGCGTGCGCCTGCAGGTCCGGCGCGACCAGTTCCTGCATGGCCTGGCGCACCTCGGCATCGGTCGGGTTCATCGGCATGGGGCCGGTCTGGTGCAGCACGTACTGGTCCAGTTCGGCGGCGCGCGCCCAGGTCGCGGCCGCATTGATCGAGATCAGCATCGGAACCGCGGCGCCGCTGTCGAGCGGGGTCATCAGATCGGCGATGCGGCCGCCCCAGCCGAGCCGGCGGCTGTCGTCGTCGCGCGAGATCTGCCAGTACTGGGCCTGGTCGAAGTGGGAGAACAGTTGCGGCGGCAACGGGACCCGGTTGCCCAGGTAAGCGTCCTTGTCGGTCGGCCGGATCAGGGTGCCGACATTGCCCAGCACCGCGGCGGCGCCGTTGCCGAACAGGCGCTGCAAGCCGGTGGTGCCGAGGGCGTCGTCGTCGCTCAGCGCCGACTGCAGGCCGTAGCGCGCGCCGTCGGAGGCGCCGCCGCCCGGCAACGGCTGCAACGGCAGCAAGGCCGAGGCGGGCAGCGCCAGCGTGGCGCGCGCCGCGGCGTAGCGCTCGTAATGGGCGCCTTCCAACGGCACCACGGTGTTGAAGCCGTCGTTGCCGCCGTTGAGGAACACCATCACCAGCGCTTTATAGTCGTCGAAGCGGCCGGGGCCGTAACGATGGACCGCCGCGCCGAGGCGGCTCAGGCCCGACGGGACCGCGTAGGCGGCGGCGCCGCCGGCAGCGGCCAGCAGCGACTGACCGAGGAATGTGCGTCTATCCATGGCGGACCTCACTTTTGGACGTTGTATTCGGGCGAGTTGAGAATCAGGTACAGCGCGAGCTGCACCCGGGCCAGGCCGCCATCGTCGTTGCGCGTGTCTTCGAGCCGGCGGAGCAGCACGTCGCGCATCGCCGGCGACATCTGTCCGGACAGGAACAACAGGTCGTAGCGGTCCAACAGGGCGCCCGGGTCGGCCGCCAGCGGCAGATCGCGGCGGTAATCCATCAGGATCGCGTGGTCGGGCTGGTCGGGGTTGCCGGTATGGAACGACCGCAACAGCGACCACCACAGGTTGTTGGTGGCCGGCATCAGCGAATCGTTGGCCAGCGACAGCTCCGGGGCGGCCAGGCGCAGTTCGCTCATCTCGCCCATCGGCACGAAGTCGGGGCGGAAGAAGTTGAACACCGACGGCGAACCGAGCGGGTACTGGCCGAGATTGCGCTGGTAGTAGTCGGGGCTGCGCGCGACGTAGCGGCCGCTGCGGCTGCGCGCGTTCATCGCTCGCCACAGATGGGTCAGGCGCAGCATCGGCTCGCGCACTTTGCCGAAGTGCTCCGGCGCCTGCGCGGTGCGCGCTTCCGGATCGAGCAGGATGGCCTTGACCACGGCCTTCATGTCGCCGCGCACGCCGGCGCCGTTGTCGTCGAACTTGGCCGCGACGCGCGCGACATAGGGACGGCTGGGATTGCTGGTCACCAGGCGCTGGATCAGTTGGCGGCCGATGAACGGGCCGACGTTGGGGTGATGGAAAATGTTGTCCAGGGCCGCGCGCAGATCGCTCTCGGGCGTGCCGCCGGCCGCCAGCACGCCGCCGGGCAAAGCCACGCCGGGATACTGGAGCAACTGCTTGGATTGGGCGCTGGCGTGGAACTCCGGGTAGGCCGCCATCGGTTGCTCGCGCACCGGATCCACGCGGCTGGCCTTGCAGTGTCGGAAACGGACACAATCGCGGTAGGACCAGCCGGTGAACACGTGCGCGAAGCCCTGGATCGTGTCCTGGCCGTAGGTGGGCACGGTCTTGCCGTCGACCCGGATCGGCGTGCCGTTCGGATTCAGCCGGACCAGGCCGACACTGAACAACTGCATCACTTCGCGTGCGTAGTTTTCGTCGGGGCGGATGTTGAGCAGCGGATCGGGCTTCTCGTTGCCCAGCATCGACAAGTACTTGCCCATCGCCGGGTGCAACGTCACCCGCTCGAGCAAGGTCCGGTAGTTGCCCAGGCCGTCCTCGACCAGGACGTCGTAGTAGCTGCTGGTCGAGAAGCCGGCGCGCTGCTGCATGCCGGCGGCGGAAATCACCAGGATTTCGCTGAGCGCGAAGGCGACGCGCTGGCGCAGTTGGTCCTTGTGGTGCAGGCCCGGGGTGAGTCCGTCCGGCCCGCCCATCGCCATCTGCAGCCAGCCCTCCAGGCGCTGGTCGTCGCTGAGGCCGGTGTCGGGCGGGTCAGGCTGCAGCACGTGCAGGTACCGCGCGTGCGAGGACGGCGGCTGCGCGAACTGTTCGTCGATCCAGCGTTCGTAGCTGCCCAGACTGCGCAGGTGGGCGATGTCTTCCAGGGTCGGGCCGAACGTGGCCTGGGCCAGGAAACGGGCCGCTGCGGCATCGGATTCGACCGCCGTGGCCGATACCGCCCGGGTTTGGGAGGTGGCCGCGAGGGGCGGGGTGGCAAGCTGCGATTTCCGCGCGCCCGGCGGCGTCGGCGCGGGCCTTTCGCAGGCGGTCAGGGCGAGCGTCAGCAGCGCCATGGCGGCGCAGCCCGGCGCACCGGTGCGGATGCGTTCGATCAACATGGAGTTCCCCTTGGTGTGGTGTCGTGGGCGCCGGCGCGATCCCGGCGGCGGCGCGTGGGCTGAACGGCTAGGGTCGGTGCAGCGGCCGCGGCAGGCCTTGGCTGCGCGGCCCGCCCGGCGGTATCGGCGTGGTTCCGCGCCGGTCGGGGAATCGTTCCGGCATCGCACCGGGCGATCCGAAACGCAGTGCGGGCGGAGCGGTGAAACGATCGATCAACAGCTTGACCCGCGCCTGGACCGCGTCCGCCGTGGGTGCGTTCGCGAACAGTCCGTCGAGCGACAGCAGAAAGACGTCGGCGGCCAGTTCGTCGCCGAGCACGGTCTGCGTGCATCGGCGCAGGACGTGGCGATGGTTGTCCAGGTGTTCCGGAATCAGCCGTCGGCAGACTTCGTAATACTGTCCGGCCATCGGTGCGCCGGCCATGTCTCGCCAGGGCGCGATCACCAGCAGCTCCATCACCGCGCTCAGGCGTTCGCCCGCGCTTGCGCCGGACGCGGCGACCGCGCGCGCGGCCGGATGGCGCGATGCGATCCACTGCTCGAACACGGCGGCGAAGACATCTTCTTTGTTGCGGAAAATCCGATAGACCAGAGTGCGTGCGATGCCGGAGCGGCGGGCGATGTCGTCGATCGACGATTTTTGGTAGCCGAAATTCAGGAAGCACTCGAGCGCGGTGCGCAGGATGCGGGAGCGGCGCGTACCGATGCCTTCGCGGAGGTGGGAGGAGGCCATGGGAGACTCGGGGTGGGGCGGTCGGAAGTCCGGCAGTCGCCGCCGCGGCGCGGTCTCGCGCGCACGACCGGTCCGCCGGCGGTTCGTAGCCGGAAAGCGATGTCGTGGATGCGTCGGCGTGCGGCGTGTCGGCCGCGAACGCGGTCGGCGCCGCGTGCCGGTCCGGCGCTAAGTGCGGCGCGCGCCGTCGCTCGTGGGCGGCGGGCGGCGACGCGATCGCGCACGGTGCGCGGACGGCTCGTGCACGGCGCGGGCCGGGACGCCGAGCGTCGTTGGCAACGGCGTCCGGTCCGGCCCATTCGGAGAAACGAGAGCGGTGGTTACGGCGGGAGCGGTGTCGGCGCGAGGGAGTGGCGTCGGCTCGGGCTTCATGTGTGCGTCCTTGTCTGGTCGTTCCAGGTCTTGGTCGAGCGAAGGGCGGGGGCCCTTGCGTGCAACAGGCGGTTACCGAAATCCCCTGCGGCTCGACGGCGTTGCGCGGCGGACGTTGCGTAGGCGCTCGGCGTAGGCGCTTGCACGCGCGAGTCCATCCGAACGACCGCTAGAACGCCTTGCCTCGGATCGGGTTGACACCGTCGCAGCGGAATTTTGTCGTCGCGACGAGCGGCTGCCGGATCGCGACGAACGGAAAGCGCGTCGCGCTTCGATGCATTCGAAGGTCCCTGCGTGGCGAGCGCGACATTGCGACACCCGGCATGCCGGTCGTAGCCGGCGAACGGGCGCCGGCTCCCAGCTTTGAAGATCCGCATGCGGCAGCCGGCATCGAGCGCGCCGAGCGCTTCGAACGCTGCCGTATGCTCTCGGCGCACCGCACGACGGCGTGGCTTCAATGCGCAGCCGATCGAAGCCGGTTGCCTCGTTCATCGGGTCGCGCCGCGCGTGCGGGCGATCGTCGGAAGCGCGATGCCGCTTCCGCTTATTTCTTATGGAGAAGAAGACATGTCGAAGTCGAAGTCCCGCGTCGGACCCGCATGGCGGGTGCCGGGGCGGCAATGGCTGTGTCTGGCGGCGATGACCGGCGCCTTGCAGGCTTGCGGCGGCGGTGACGTCGCCGAGGTCGCGGGCGGGAGCCCCGGCGAGGCCGTATCGGCCGCCCCGGCCGTGGTAAGTCCGCGCGATGTGGCCGCAGGCAGGGTCGCGGCGCTGCCGGGACAAAGACATTACGGTGGGATGGGCGTGAACCTGTCCGGATTCGATTATTGGTCGAACGATTTTCCGACCATCGATCAGTTCAAGCGCGCGAGCCCCTGGATCACTTCCAAGGACGGCGTTTGGGATACCGGCGAAGAAAGCCAGCTGGAGCTGGACGAGAACGGCTGGGTCAAGCGCCTGCCCGCGGCCGGCGACAACGACGTCAAGTATCGGTACGTCGTCGCCGACATGTTTCAGGGCGATCGCGGCGATCACCCGGCCGGCGTCTACACCGTGTTGTACGACGGCAGCGGAACCATCGAGTACGACGGCATCGGCCGGCTGGTGTCGGCGTCCAAGGGTCGCGACCTGGTGCGCATCACCAATTCGGGCCAGGACGAGGGCGGCGGCTTCCTGCTCAGGATCAAGTCGACCACGGTCGGCGACCACATCCGCAACATCCGCGTGATTCCGCCCGGCGGCGTATGCGCCTCGGCCAAGAACGTCTACGTGGCGGGCGAGGCGAACTGCAGCGGCGACTACGTTTCCCTGGAAACGCTGTCCAAGACCCAGGTGTGGTTCCCCACGTTCCTGGCCGATCTCAGCGGCATGCGCACGCTGCGCTTCATGGACTGGGGCCGCACCAACAGTTCGCAACTGGCGGAGTGGACGCACCGGCCGCTGAAGACCGACGCCACCTGGACCGGGCCTTACGGCGTGCCGGTGGGGGTGATGATCGACCTGGCCAATACGCTGAAGGCCGATGCCTGGATCAACCTGCCGACCCAGGCCAACGACGATTACGCGCAGCGGTTCGCGCGCACCGCCAAGGCCGCTTTGCACCCCAAGGCCAAGCTGATCCTCGAATACACCAATGAGCCCTGGAACGGCGGCTTCGACGACAATTACAAATGGCAGTACCGGCAGGCGGTCGGTCTGTGGGGCGACCCGGAGACGGACGACGACCCGAACACCACGGCCTTCGACTGGCAGCAGAACTGGCACGCGATGCGCGCCGCGCAGTTGTGCGACATCGTCAAGGCCGAGTTCGGCGCCGAAGCCGGCCGGGTGGAATGCGTGGTCAACGCGCAGGCGGCGACGACCTGGACTGCCCGGCATGTGCTGTTGCCGTGCCCGAAGGCGGCGGCGATCCTGGGCAAGCCCTGCGCCGACAGCTTCGATGCCATGGCGATCGCGCCCTATTTCGGCGTCTACATGTCCGAGCACGCCTACCGCGACCGCATCGTCAAGACTTGGTTCACTCAGCCCGACGGCGGCCTGGACAAGCTGTTCGAAGAGATCCTGGCCCGCGACAAGAACGGCCAGCCGCTGGCCAAGACGCCGCTGAGCGACATCGCAGCGGCGCGCCAGCCCGACGCGGTCGGCGGCGCCCTGGCCCAGTCCGACATCTGGATGCGCAACTATCGCGACGACATCGCGCGCGGTGCCTACGCCAAGCCGATCTACGCCTACGAGGGCGGTCAGCATCTGATCAACGGCGGCCCGTACCAGTGCAAGAGCAAGGACCCGCCGGACTGCGCCGAGGTGGAGGCCGAGTTCCAGGCCAAGTGGCAGGCCTTGTGGTTGCGCGCCAATCGCGACCCGCGCATGGGCCTGGCCTATGCACGGACGATGGAGCATTGGACTGCGAGCCAGGGGCAGGTGTTCGTGCAGTTCAATTTCGCCGGCGCCTACAGCAAGTACGGCGCCTGGGGCCTGCGCGAAAGCCTGTTCAAGACCGCGGCGGAAAGTCCGAAGTGGAGCGCGGTGCTGCCGTACCGGGATACGGTGCCTTGCTGGTGGGGCGGTTGCGCCGCCGACACGGTGGCCGTCGCGCACTGATCGAAGGCGCAGGCCGGCGGCGATCGGCGCGAGGCCGGTCGCCGTCGCCCGGCCCGAGGTGGTGCATTACCCCGCCGGCGGCATGGGCCGTCGGCGGGCATTCGTCGTTGCGGGCCGCGGAGGCGACGACGGCGCTTTGGAGGCCGTCATGGTGCGGCGAGTGCTGCGATGAAGCGGTTTCGGCGCAGCGCAGCCGGCCGGCGTCGACCGCCCGCGCGCCGCGCCTTCAGCCGGAAACGCCTGCGGCCCGGCATAGCGCTCTGGCCGAAGCGAGCAGCACATCGGTCGCTTCCTCGGGCGCGAGCAGGCCGGAACTGACGAAGGCGCCGTTGACCAACAGCGCCAATTGCGCGCCCAGTTCTTGCGGTCGCGCCACGTTCAGCCCGCGCGCCAGCGCTTCCAGGCGCGCACGCAAGGCCCGCATGTGCTTGCGCGACACATGCCGCGCCGGGTGATCGGGTTCGGCGAATTCCGCGGCCACGTTGATCTGCGGGCAACCGCGGTAGTTCGAGCGCGCCAGCCGCTCGCCGATCCAGCGCATATGCGCTTCGAGTTCGCCCATCGGGTCGCCCGCATGCTGCGCGGTCACGGTGTCCCACGAGCCCCAGAACTCCACGTCCTCGCGTTCCAGGAAGGCGACGATCAGGTCGTCCTTGGTCGGGAAATGGCGGTAGAGGCTGGTCTTGGCGACCCCGGCTTCCTGGATTACCAGGTCGACGCCCACGGCGCGCACGCCGCGTGCGTAGAACAGCGCGGAGGCGGTCCGCAAGAGGTGCTCGCGCAGGTCCTGCGGCTGGGCGCCGCGCGCGCGGCGACGGTTCGGAGGGGCGGGAGCAGGAGGCGGGGTAGGGGCGTGGGTCGCCATGGCAGCGCTCCGGTCGAATCGGGTGTTGACATGATACAGACCGGTCTGTAGTTTTTGAGCTACAGACCGGTCTGTATCGCCCTTGGGAGGGCTCATGAACGACCAGCAGATCCCCGCCGTTGCGGTGTACGGCGCCGGTGGACACACCGGCAAGTTCGTCGTCGCCGAGCTGCGCCGGCGCGCTATTCCCGTGGTGGCGGTGGGCCGGGACGCCTCTCGCCTGCCCGCCGGCGTGCCCGGCCGCGAGGCCGCGATCGACGATCCGGTGGCGCTGGATCGGGCTTTCGCCGGCTGCGCCGTGGTGGTCAATTGCGCCGGACCGTTCCTCGACACCGCCGCGCCGGTCGTGGAAGCGGCGGTGCGCGCCGGTTGCTCCTATCTCGACGTGACCGCCGAACAGGCCAGCGCCCAGGCGACCTTCCAGGCCTACGACGGCCCGGCGCGCGCGGCCGGCGTCGCGGTCATTCCCGCGGCGGGCTTCTACGGCGGACTCGCCGACTTGCTCGCCAGCGCCCTGGCCGGTGCCGAGCCGGTCGAGCGCATCACCACCGCGGTCGCGTTGGATCGTTGGTGGCCGACCGAAGGAACCCGCCGCACCGGCGAGCGCAACCGCGTGCCGCGCGTGGTGGTGGAAGACGGTCGGCTGGTGCCGATGGGCTTGCCCGCGGCGAGCATCGACTGGCGTTTCGACGCGCCGCACGGCGCGCAGACCGTGGTCGAGATGCCGTTCAGCGAAATCGTCACCCTGTCGCGGCACCTGCGCGTCCGCAGCCTGCGCAGCTACCTGAGCGCGAGCGCGCTGGCGGACGTACGCGACGCCGATACGCCCGCGCCGAGCGCGCGCGACGCGCTAGGGCGCTCCGCGCAACGCTTCGCGATGGAAGTGGTCGTCGCCGGGCCGGCTGGAACGCGCCGCGCCGTCGCCCGCGGGCAGGACATTTACGCGGTATCGGCGCCCTTGATCGCAGAAGCCGTCGTCCGTTTGCTCGATCCTGCTTACCCGCGCTCCGGCGCGCTCGCGCTGGGCGAAGCGTTCGACGCTCGCGACTTTCTGCGCGCCCTGACGCCCACTCATCTCGCGACGGCATTCGACCCGGTCTGATCCGACGCGCTTCCGTTCGTCCTACTCCAAAGGAACCCCGCTCATGCAACGCAATGAACTCGCTCAACGCTTGGCCGCTCTCCACGTCAAGGGCGACCCCCTGCGGCTCTACAACGCCTGGGACGCCGGCAGCGCCAAGGCGATTGCCGGCGCCGGCGCGCCGGTGGTCGCGACCAGCAGCTGGGCGGTCGCCGCCGCGCAGGGCTACGAAGACGGCGAAGCGATTCCGCTGTCGCTGGTCGAACACATCGTCGGCCGCATCGCCGCCGCGGTCGACGTACCGGTGACCGTGGACTTCGAAGGCGGCTATAGCGACGACCCCGCGACCGCCGCGGCGAACGTCGCGCGCCTGCTGGATGCCGGCGTGGTCGGGATCAACTTCGAGGACCGCATCGTTGCCGGCCACGGTCTGCACGCGATCCAGGCGCAGGCCGAACGCATTGCGGCGATTCGCGGCGTGGCCCGCGCGCGCGGCGTCGACTTGTTCATCAACGCGCGCACCGATCTGTTCTTCGATCCGGATCTGGCGCCGATGGACGGGCTGGAGGAGGCGCGGGAGCGGGCCAAGGCGTATGCCGCCGCGGGCGCTTCGGGATTGTTCGTGCCCGGGCTGGTCGATGCCCGCGCGATCGCGGCCTTGTGCGAAACGGTCGAACTGCCGGTCAACGTCATGGTCGGCCCGGGCCTGCCGGAACTGCCGGCCCTGGCCCGGGCCGGCGTGGCCCGGGTGAGCTACGGCCCCGGCCCGTACCTGGCCGCGATGGAAGGCGTGCGCGCCGCCGCGCAGGCTGCGTCCGCGCCGAGCGCATGAACGCCGGCGCCGGGCGCGATGTCGCGCCCGGCGCCGGTGGTTCGTTACATCTCCACGATCGGCCCGTTCGGGTCCGGCGGCGGCGGGCAGCCGCGCTCGGGCGTGCAGACGCCGATCAGGCGCCAGGCGCCCGCGCGGCATTGGTAGAACGAGCCCGGATCGTAGGGATGATCGTAGGCGACCTGAAACAGATGCCCTTCGGTCGCCGCGGTGCAGGCGTAAGTCGGTTCCGCGGCGGCCGGCGCGGCCGAACCGAGGGCCGCGGCGAAAACGGCGAGCGCGGCGGCTTTTGCAATCCATCCCTTCATGCGGTTTCCTCCATTGAACGCCGCCGTGGTGGGTGTCCCGGCCAAACCGCGATCGCGCGCACGAACGGCGGCGCAACGCGACGCGTCTCCCGTTTTCCGGAAGCGGCGGCGGCCCCGGCGGCGGGAAAGCGCGACGCTAGCACATGATGCGTCGCATCATGGGACGAGCTCGGACCGGCGGCGCGTCGTCGTCGATCCGATGGAATTCGCGAGCCGGCGAGTGCGGCCGTCGCCGGTCCACGAGGCAGCAGGAGGAGGCGACATGCAGTTTCGAACCCGTCGGGCGATCCTGTTCGGCGATTGCGATCCGGGCGGCGTGGTCTATACGCCGCGCATCGCCCATTTCGTGGTGGAAGCGGGGCTGGCGTTCCTCTCGCACGCATTGGGCGCGCCGGCGGAACGCCGTTTGTTCTCGTTCGGCATCCTGCCGCCGGCGCGAGCGCTTTCGATCGAGTTCCTGCATCCGATGACCTGGGATGAGGCGATCGATATCGACGTGACGGTGGAGCGGGTGGGCGAGCATTCCTTCACCCTGGCGATCGCGGCCGTCAACGCCGAAGGCCGGACCACCTTCCGCGGCACGATCACCCAGGTCGCGATATCGCCGCAGACCCGGCGACCGGTGCCGCTGCCGGACGAACTGCGAGCGGCGCTGGAGCGCGTGCGAATCGGCTGAGCCGGCGCATCGCGGCTCAGCCGCGCTTCGAATGGCATCGCAACCGTTCGCCGTAATCGCGGGCGAACCATCCACCCGATCACACTTCGATCCGATCCGCCGCCGGCGCGGCATAAAACAGCCGAGAACCGTCAACCGGACGCATGCCGGCGCGTTGGCATCGGCGTCGCCCGCGCACCGTGCGCCGACGACTCAACCAGGAGTTCAACGACGATGCTCGGAAAGGATGAAGCCATGCCTGCGGCGCGTTGCCGCCTGCGCATCGGCCTGCTGTGCGCCGCCGCGGCGCTGGTCTTGTTCGCTGCGCCCGCCGGCGCGTGCACGCCGACGCCGCTGCCGATGGGCGCACAGGGGCCGGACCTGTGCTACGCAGATCGAACCTGGTCGGAGCCGACCCTGGGCGGACGCGAGTTGCAGCAACAGTTCGACTTCTATCGGGCGCCGGCCACGACGCCGACCCCGCTGATCGTCTGGGCGCATCCGAACGGCATGAGCAAGGCCTTGCCGGCAAACTCGCCGATGCATCAGGCGCTGGTGGCCCCGGCGCTGCGGGCCGGATTCTCGTTCGCCTCGGTCGAATTCCGCCACCCGGTGACCAACGAGGCGCTGGCGAACAGCGATGTCGACCCGCGCGTGCCGCACTACGACCTGGCCTACGCACTGCAATTCATCCGCGCCAACGCCGAGGCGCTGAACATCGACAAGCGCAACGTGTTCCTGGTCGGACAGTCGCGCGGCACCCTGGCGGTGTGGACGGCGCTGCAGGACGACTTGCGCGACCCGGACAGCACCGACCCGGTCGCGCGGCAGTCCACCCGCGTCAACGCGGTCTATGCGGTGAACGCGCAGACGACCTACTCCGGCGCGGAGTTCGCCGAGCGCTTCATCGTGCCTGCCGACCGGGCGAAATTCGTGGCCGCGTTCAACCGCCAGCATCCCAAGCACGCCCAGTTCGGCAGCGCCATCGCCAGCGTCAGCGCCGGCCAGAAACCGGACCCGCCGCTGCGGTTGATCTACGACAGTCCCGAGGTCGGGCGGCTGCTGACCCTGGAGCAGATCAGCCAGCGCGACCCGATCCACTATCCGGACTTCGGGCCGGCGCTGTGCACGACCTACGCACAGGCATTCGGCAATAGCGCGCGCTGCACCTACGATGCCGATTCGCGCTACCAGGGCGATCCGGGCGCCGCATTCGCCGGCTATGTCGATTTCTTCAAGAGGCATCTGCGCCCGTCCGCTTCCGGCGGCGAGCGTCCCTGACCGCGCCGCCGCAAGCCTCGGCCGTCGCCGAGGCGACGGCCGGCTCAGGCGACTTCGGCATCCAGCGTGGTCGCGGCCGGCAGGACCGCATCGGTCCGGCTGAGGCAGGCCGCGAGTTCGGCCATGAACGCCACGCGCAAGGCGTCGGCTTCGGCGCGGCTCAGGCATTGGTCGTCGCCGGTGTAGATGAAGTTCAGTTCGTCGTTCAAGGTGTAAGCGATCACCCCGAGCACACGGCTGGCGAAGGAATGCACGTAGATCCGCAGCCGGCGCACGCGCAGCGGCGAATCGGCCTGCAGCAACCGGATGTTGCCGAGATTGGAGAAGGAGAACAGGTTCCAGTTGCGGTTGCGGCTGATCGCATCGCCGAGGCGGACCAGGGAGCGGATCTTGGCCGCCGAGGGCGGGCGGATCATCTCGCAGAACTGATACTTGCCCGGGATGTCGTCGATGCCCTGAGCGACCTGGGCCAGGATGGTCCGGTTGAGTTCGCGCGCGGCGGTCCAGAAATCCGGAGCGACGCTCTGCCGCGCCGGCACTTTGAAGCTGCCGCCGCCGAAAAACAGCATGTCGCTCTTGAGCATGGACAGGCGTTCGCGGCGGGCGTCGATCGGGCTTTCGATCCAGTCCGGCATCTTGCGCTGCAAGGTGGCCTGCTGGGCCTGGCTCAGCGCCAGCAACAGCGCGGTGTGCAGCGACACGCTTTCGGCCTTGCAGCGCTGGCGCAGTCCCTCGGTGAACTCCGTGCCGAGACTCCAATGGATGTGGATCTCGTGCTTGTCCACCGGACGCCGCGTCGGCGGAAGCAGGGCGAACACGGCATTGACCAGCCAGGCGGCGGCACGGCGCTTCCAGCGCTTGCCGTCGTCGAAGTCGCCGATCACGTCGGCCGGAGCGATGGCCTGGTAAGGCACCAGCGCCTGCTCGGAATGCAGGCCGTCGAGCAACTCGCGCACGATGGTCAGCTGGCTCATGCCGTCGCAGATGCGGTGGGTCGCTGCGACCAGCAGTTCGTGCTCCTCGTCCGAGCGCAGCCAGGTCAGGCGCAGCTGCGGCAGGTCGTGGACGAAGGGCGTGTAGGCCTCGTGCCGCCACTCGCGGGCCAGGGTGTCGTGGTCGGCGCCTTCGACGATGCGGATCGGCACCGGCGGCGCGCAGTCCATCTCGTACAGCAGTTCGCCGGCTTGCTCGCGGATCAGCATGCGCAGCGCCGGGTGCTTGCCCTGGACGCGATCGAGCGCGGCGCGCAATCGCGGCTCGTCCAACTCGCCGGCCAGGCTGAGCGCGAACACGACGTTGCCGTCGATCATGCGTTCGATCGTGGACATCTTGCGCTTCATCGTCGTCCTCGCGGGTGGAACTGCGATCCGGCGGCTCAGCGCCGGGTGCAATAGGCGTGGATGCGCGGGTGACGGCTTTCGAACGTGCCCAGGCGTCCCAACAGGCCGTCGACATAGCCGCACCAGATCGCCGCGACCTTGGCCAGCTTTCGCGGCTCGAACAGCAGCACGCAGACCGATTGGTGCACGGCCAACAAACCCGGCAGCCAATGCAGCGCCCACTTGCGCCGGTACAGGCCCAGCGCATGCACCGCGTTGCGGGCGCCGTAGTAGCGGCGCCAGGCGACGTGATGGGTGGTGAACATCTTGCCGTGACGCTTGATCGCGCCGGTGGTCTGGCGCATGGTCACGCCGGCGTTCATGTACACGGGAATGCCATGGTCGGACGCGCGCAGGCCGTACTCGATATCGATGTACTCGATGAAGTAGTCTTCGCGGAACGCGCCCAGCCGGCGGAAAGTCTCGGCCGAGAACGCCGAGCCGGACGAGATCACGAACAGCGACGGAAACAGGCCGCGTGGCTCGTCGTCGATGCGCCGCGGCTTGGGGAATCGCCGGCCCGGCGGGATCGAGGGCATGCACTTGCCGAGGTTGATTTCGTAGATCTTCGGCCCGACCAGGAAGGTGGGGCTGCCGGTCTCGGCGCAGGCGCGCAGCATGTCGGCGAAAAACCCGTCGGCGATGTCCGAGTCCTGGTCGAGCAGGAACACGATCTCGCAGCCTCGCGCCAGCAGCGCTTCGGTGCCGCGATTGTAGGCGCCGGCCAGGCCGCCGCGGTTGTGGTTGGCGATCACCGTGGTGCCGCCGCGCTGCAGCGCCTCGTGCAGTTGCGGGTCGATCTGCGGAGAATTGTCCACCGCGACCACATGCCGGCATTGCGCCCGCGCCTTGTCGAGGTTGTGCAGGAATTCGGCGGTGGGCTGGTAGAGCACGAAGATCAGGCCGAACGCGACGGCTTCGTCGGCGCCCTCGTCCGGGATCGGGGAGGGGGTCTGCGGCGCGGTGCGCGCAAGCGCCGCGGACTCGTGCTGGAGCTCGCTCATGATGGGCTGCCTTGCCGCGCCAGCATGCGCAGCCGTTGCAGAGTCAGGTCGCGGATGGCGTCGGCCTGGGCGCGGGGCAGCGACTGATCGTCCGACGTCAGGGCGAAATCGAGCGCTTCTTCGTCGCCGACGATAGTGACCAGGTTGGCCGGCGTCGGCGCGAGTGCGGCCGTAGGGCTGAGCACCGCCTTGAGCCGGAAATCGCCGTACTCGCGTGCCAGGTCGAGCTTGCCGAGGTAGGACAGGGTCACGCCGCGACCGCTGCGGCGCGAACGCGAATAGGCGATCAGCCGGTCGAACAGCGGGTGCACCCGCTCCATGCCGAGCAGGTTCTCGTGCACCTGCGGGCCGAGCTCGCCGATCTTGGCGTCGATGTCCTTGCGCATGCCGCGGGCCACGGTCCAGTACTCGCCTTCGTCGCCGCCGAAGCTCTTCACGATCGCCGGCGACAACTGAATGGTCGGCGCCATCGCGAACAGGGCGTCGGCGCCGAGCTTGGGCAGAAACCGGCGCACATCGACCGGCAGGGAGAATTGTTCGATCGCGCCTTTGCCGAGGGTGTCGCGGAAGCTCAGCATCAAGGCCAGGCCGACGATGTTGAACACCGTCACCCGCTCCTGCCGGCAGCGCTGCGCCAAGGCCCGGTAGTCGTCCGTCGGTAGCTGCCAGCGGAGGGTATAGACCGTGCCGTAGCCGACCGCGGGGCCGATCCGGCGCGTGCGCACCCACAGCTTGAACAAGGCGGTCTTCCAGCGCAGCCGCCGCCGGATCGCGCCGTCGCCGAGCACGGCTTCCGGCAGCAGCGCGTCGACCTCCGGCATGGCCTCGTGGCGGCCGATGTCGCGCTCCGGGTCGTCGCACAGCAGCAACAATTCGCGCAACAGGGTCAGTACCGACACGCCGTCGCAGACGCAGTGGTGGCAGGTCAGCAACAGTTCGCTGAGTTCCGCGCCCCGCACCAGGGTGGCGCGGATCAGCGGTTCGCACCCGGCATCGAACAATTGGCCGCGTTCGCGCTCGCTTTCGCGTTCCCAGCGCCGGTCGTCGTCGCGCTCGACGATACGCAGCGGGATCGGCGGCGCCGGGTGCCGCTCTTCGAACCAGGGCCGCCCGTCGATCGCGACCACCACGCTGCGCAGCACCGGATGCTTTTGCTGGAGGCGGGCCAGGGCCTGGCGCAGGCGCGCTTCGGCGATCCTGCCTTCGATGCGCGCGGGGATCACGATGGCGACCGGCACCTGGCCGTCCAGGTACATGCCGCGTTCGAACAAACTCAGCGGGCGCTTCAGGGTCGCGCCGAGGGCGGCAGTGGCCACGGCGACGACGCCGGTCATGCGCTCTGTCCCAGCCATTGCAGCGACGCGTTGCCGCGTTCCTCCGGCGCCTGCTCCAACAGGCCCCAGCCGCGCAGATGGCGGATCGCTTCGGCGACGCCGTCTTCGGCGCGGATGCGCCGGCCCAGGTCGGCGGCGGCCTGCTGCATCGACGGCGTGTGCGCCTGTTCCAACGCGTCGGCCAGCGCCTCGGCGCTGAGTTGAGTGCGGTCCAGCGCGGCGGGCCCGGCGCCGATGCGGTTGAGCGAGTGCGCCCAGAACGGCTGATCGCCGTAGAACGGCACGATGACGGACGGGATGCCGGCCCGCGCCGCCGCTGCGGCGGTGCCGGCGCCGCCGTGGTGGACGGCGGCCGACATCAAGGGGAACAGGCGGTCGTGCGGGGCCTGGCGTATGAAGAATATCTGCTCGTCCAGGGCGCCGTCGGGATGGTCCAGTCCGCCCCAGCCGGTCGCCAGCAGCGCGCGCCGTCCGCTCTTGCGCACGGCCTCGATCACGGTCGCGGTGAATCCGGTCGCGTCGCTGGAGACCATGCTGCCGAAGCCGATGTAGACCGGTTTCGGGCCGGCAGCGAGGAACGCGCGCAAGGCATCGGAAGGCTGCCATTGGGCCTCGTCGAGGAACCAGTAGCCGGCGATCTGGACGTTCTGCGGCCAGTCGGCCGGCCGCGGCACCACATGGCGACTGAAGCCGTACACGACGCGGGTGCCGGCGTTCTTGTAGTAGGGCCCGTACCAGGGATACTTCTTCAGCCCGAGTTGCGGCCGCACGATATCGTTGAGGGCCGGCTTCATCACGTGCCAGACCAGGTGGCGCAGCACGTGGTAACTGGCGACGTTGAGCAGCGGCGGCAGATTCCGCTTCTTGCCGGCCAGCACCACCGGCGGCATCAGCCGCGATGGCGTCAGTGGTTGCAGTTGCGCCGCGACGAATGGAATCCCGTGAGCCTCGGCCAGCGACTTGGCCAGCAGCGTGCTGTTGCCGACGCCCATCAGCAGGCCGGCGCCTTCGATGGCGGCCCGCCCTTCGGCGACCCAGCTGCGCGCCCATTGCGCGTACTGGCGGCGGAACACGCGCGCCATCTCGCGCATGTTCAGGCCGCGGTCGGCGATGCTGCGGTCGGCGTGAAGCATGGCGTGGAAGTCGCTGGCCAGCGGGTAGTGCTCCAGGCCCGCGCCGCGTACCAGTTCGGAGAAGTGGCCGCTGGTGACGATGCGCACCGGATAGCCGGCGCTGCGCAGGCCCTGGCCCAATGCGACCAACGGACGGATGTCGCCTTGCGTCCCGATGGTGAAGATGGCGATCGGCGCCCGCGTGCTCATGGGTGAATCGCAGCCTCTTCTGGCGGTGGATGTCGCATGTCCGAGCGTCCCGCCGGCAGCGTGTCCCGCTGCGCCAGGCGCAACGGGCGTCGGCCCGCACTCGCTGCGGACCCGCGGCGGCGGCCGTTCGGCCAGCGTGGGTTTCGCTGCAACGGATCGACCGGGCGTCGGCTCCGCGCGCTTCGCGCACCGGGCGGTGCGCCTGGCGAATCGGGTGGGCATGACGACCGGTATGGATGGAATCTAATGCTGCGCCACGGAAGTTTTCCTTTGGCGGCATCACAGTTCGCCGCCAGCTTCCTGTCCCCGATCGCACGCTGTGACCGCGTTATCCGTTTCGGAAAAATCCGGCAAAATGCCCGGATTCGAAGAAAATGCGCTGCTGCGCGATAGCGGAATTCGCCTGTTGCGGTTAGACCGAATGCAATGACGGGCGGTGCGACGGGAGCGGAAGAGATGAAGATCGGGAACTTGTTCGACGGATCGCAAGCGCCCGCCGCGGGCGAGCGCTTCGAGCCTCTGCTCAGTCACCGCAATCTGGTGGTGGAGCGAATTCTCAGCTCGGCGGCGATCGAACCGGTGGAGTACGTGCAGCCCCAGGACGAATGGGTGGCGCTGCTGCAGGGCGAGGCGACGCTGGAGGTGGCCGGAGAATCCTTCGAGCTGCGGTCCGGCGATCACTTGTTCCTGCCCGCCGGGACGCCGCACATCGTACGGCGGGTCTCGCAGGGGGCGTTGTGGCTGGCGGTGCATCTGCATCCGTCGGCTGCTGACGCAGCGGCGGACTAGCGGCTCAGCGGGCCTGGGCCGGGGTCGGCCCGCAGTTCGCGTGATCGAGGAGCGACCGCCTGGCCATCAGCAGCACCCGCGTTCCATCGGGCCATTCGATCCGATACGTAATGTCGTATATGGCCGTGCCGATGCTGCTGCGGAAGCAGAGCGCAGCTTCGGTGAACTCCCGGTACCAACACAGGTAATCGATCAGATAGAAGCCCAGACTGGAGCGTTGGTCGATCCGCAGGAATCCTTCCACGAAGGCGCCGAACTCGGCGCTCCAACTGCGGACTTCGGTCCATTCCTCGCCGGCATCCGCGGCCGAGTCCACGTAGGGATCCGGCGCAAGCCAGATCTGGACGGATTCGACGCCGGTCGTCAGCGAGCGGCCTACGGCATCCAGGTAGCCATCCAGAAACCGGCTGTGGCTGGGTATGTCGAAAAACTCGGGTTCGGTCATGTTCGATGCGGCGGGTGCCGGGACTTGGGTGGATGTGTGCGTTTTGATGCGCGGCGGAGCGCAGATTGCCTGCAGCACGGCCCCGTCAGCGCGCTACGTCGTGGCGCAAATCGATCCGCGTCTTGTGAACGCAAGCCTGTCGCCGTGGTCGATAGCGCCATTGGGATACGGCCGCGCGTATCGCATCCCCATAGCCGACCGGTCGGCCAGAGGCACGGCCTGTCGGCTTCCACTGCGTTGCGAGGATCCGAATCGTGCCAACCCGACCAGAGGGCTGCACCGTCAGGACGACGCTGGCGACGCCTTCGAATTCGTTATGCAGTCGGGCCGGCAGCTATGGTGCGAGGGTAGACGTCGGGGCTAGCGAGGTTGGACATGCAGGCAGGCTGGGCGTCGCCGCGCACGATAGCGCGGCTGACAGCGCTGCGATCGGGGCGAGCCCTTGGGCATGCGTAATGAGCGGCCTGGCCCGCGGCCGAGCCGGCGCCGGCTTCATGGGGCGCCAGTCCGCGCAGTCGCTGTAAAAGCTCGATAGGACCAGAATGCGATCACGGCGCCGAGCCAGAGCAAGGCCCAGCGCAGGCAGTCCTTGGCCGCGTCGATGAAGGGAAAGGAATTACCGCGTGGGACGCCGGACAACAACGGCCAAGCTTCGAGTTGCCAGAAGTTTAGCCAGATATCGACCCCCAACGCGAGCGGGATCAGCCAGCCGGCTGAAAACAGCGCGACGAGGATGGCTTGCAGTCGTTTTCGGGTCATGGCGGCGTCTTGTCGTCGGGTGAGGGGCGAGTCGGGGCCGGGCCTTCCGTCTCCGGCATATCGAGCCGCCGCAAGCGCTGCTCCAGCTTGGCACGATCGATGTATGGCGCCAGTTGCGGCCATTGCCGGCGCGAGGTGTTGCGGTACTGGTCGTGAGTGAGCCAGACGCCGACTGCCGCCAGTAGGGCGTCGGTCCAGTGCGCGGACTGTCCGTAGCGGAAGTAGAGCATGGCGACCGAGAACGTCAGCAGCCAAAGGGAGAGCGTAGTCAGGACGTGCGCGGACCGGCTGGGGTGCTTGGCCTTACCATCCAACTCGGCGAGGACGTGGCTTAGCAGAGTCTTCTCGTCGGGGTGTTTCATTGGGAACGGATATCGGCGATTGCGGTGAGCCGATCAAGCGGCGATCGGGTGAGTGTGCGGCGCATCGGTCGGGACCGCCGTCGAACGGTAGCGGTGCTTATGCCCCTGCCATGACGAAACGTTATGGCGGCCGCCGATTTCGATTAGTGTTCGAATATATCGCAGTCGCGCGGCAACGTCGGTCACGAAGTTGGGTTGACGGATCGGCGACGCGATGAACCTTGGCTGGGAGCGGATCTTGCCGCCGACGCCGCCGATCTTCGGCCGACTCGAATTACCCACTCGATCACGTCGCAGTCGTGCCGATCGAACGGAATCGGCGCAAGCGTCGCGCCCGGATCATGTTGCGCTGCAACATAGATCTGGGTCGCCAGCGGCGCGCGTGTTTTTCGGTGCGAAAACAAGGGAAATTCCGAAGTGTCGGACGGCCAAGGAATTTCGTCCTATGCCCCCGGGGATCGGGAAAATCGCCGTCTCATCCGCGACGTGATCGCGGCAATCGGGTTTGCTTCGTTTTTCGCTCGCCCCCTAGCGTCGATTCCGCCGCAGTGGTCGTCCGCGGCAGTCGCGTAATCCCGCCGGAGATCGGATGTTCCGACGCGCGTGCGCACTGCCCGGAGCCGAAGCGGAACGCCGCACCGCGGCCGCGCCCGCGGCCGTCCCTCCATCGTCGACCTTCGGGGTATTCCAATGAACCGCAACGTATCGGTCCTCAGCTTCGCCGTCTCCCTGGTCCTCGCCGCCGGCGGCGCCGGCGCCGCGCAACGCATCGACCTGCACAGCGTCGACGTGGCCAAACTCAACCGCCAGTACCAGGCCGCCACGGCCAAAGCCGGCGCCATCGCCAAGGCGCCGGTGCGCCACGCCGAACTGATCGCGCTCGACGCTCAATCCAGCCTGGCCGAGCTCAATAGCAGCCAGGACGCCGACGGCTCGCGCAACTATCGCTATCAACAGAGCTATCGCGGCATTCCGGTGTTCGGCGAGCACGTGATCGTGCGCGAGGACGCCCAAGGCAACGTGCGCGCGCTGTTCGGCCGCTCGGTCTCAGGCGTCGCCGCCGACCTGCCCAGCGTGCAGGCCAAGCTCGACGGCGCTCAGGCCCTGGGCCTGGCGAAGAGCGCGACCTTGGGCAAGCGGGCGGCGTCGTTGCGCGTCGGCCAGCAGAACAGCCGCAAGGTGATCTACCTCGACGATGCCGACCGCGCCCATCTGGCGTATGCGGTGGACTTCTTCGCCGACGCCCCCAAGGGCGGCGAGCCGACCCGGCCGTTCGCGATCGTCGACGCCGTCAGCGGCCAGGTGCTCAAGCAGTGGGAGGGGCTGAACCATGCCGAGATCGGCACCGGTCCCGGCGGCAACCAGAAGATCGGCCAGTACGAGTACGGCAGCGGCGGCCGCCGCTTCATTGACGTCACCCGCAGCGGCAGCACCTACACTTTCAACACGCCGAACGTCAAAACCATCAATCTCAACCACGGCACCAGCGGATCGACCGCGTACTCCTACACCGGCCCGCGCAACACGGTGAAGCCGATCAACGGCGCCTACTCGCCGCTCAACGACGCCCATTTCTTCGGCAAGGTGGTGTTCGACACCTACCAAGCCTATGTCGGGGTGTCGCCGCTGAACTTCCAGCTCAACCTGCGCGTGCACTACAGCAACAACTACGAGAACGCCTTTTGGGACGGCCGCACCCTGACCTTCGGCGACGGCCGCACCACCTTCCATCCGCTGGTCTCGCTCGACGTGGTCGCGCACGAGGCTTCGCACGGTTTCACCGAGCAGCAGTCGGGCCTGATCTATTCCGGCCAGTCCGGCGGCATCAACGAGTCGTTCTCCGACATCGCCGGCGAGGCGGCCGAGTTCTACCACCGCGGCCGCAACGACTTCCTGGTCGGCGCCGACATCTTCAAGGCCAGCGGCCGCGCCTTGCGCTACTTCGCCAACCCGCCGCAGGACGGCCGCTCGATCGGCCACGCCCGCGACTACCGCGCCGGCCTGGACGTGCACTACTCCTCGGGCGTGTTCAACAAGGCGTTCTATCTGCTGGCGAACAAGCCGAACTGGGGCACGGTCAAGGCGTTCAAGGCCTTCGCCAAGGCCAACAAGGACTACTGGACCCCGAGCACGACCTTCAACCAGGGCGGCGTCGGCGTGCGCCAGGCCGCCAGCGATCTGGGCTATAGCACCGCCGACGTGATCGATGCCTTCGCCCAGGTCGGCGTGACCGCGCAGTAAGTCCGCCGCGCCGATCCCGCGACGGCCGTGCCGCGGCCGTTCACGTCGTCCGTCCGGGCGCGGTGTCGGGCGGGCCCGACGGCAACGGATCAAGGAGTCGCTTCGGCGACGGGCTCCCGGTTTCGGCCGGGGGCTCGTCGTGTCCGCGGCCCGATCGACGCGTGGCGGACGCGACGACCCGGGTCGATCAGTCCCGGTCGGACGAGCGCTTTCGCTTCTGACGCGCAAAATCGACGCCGAATATCTGCGCCAGGTCTATCTGTTCCTGCCGGATTTCCTCCACGACGACGTCGCCGCCGTGCCGATAAAACCGCCAACGCTTCGTGTCGCGGCCGCTACGGTCTTCGATTTCGACTTCGTTGACCTGGCTGGGCAAGGTCGGTTCTTCCACGACGCATCGCCGCGGGTCCAGGCGCAGCCGCTTGAAGTCTATGCGCAGGCGCGGCGTGCTCGTGCGCGTCACGCGGCGGCAGTGGTCGATCGCTTCGAATAGAGCGTAATGGGCGTACAGGTTGGGGTAGTAGGGCAAGCGGCCGGGCGCTGCGGCCGATTCGTCGTAGAAGTAGCGGCCCATGGCCTCGACGTTGTCCTTGTGCGGGGCAAACTGGTAGTTCGCGTCGAATTGCAGCCCCTCTCTGGGGGGCGGGACCGACGCGATGGGGGCTGGGCCCGACGCGGGCTGCTGGAAGTATCGTCGGGCCAGGGGAAGCGCGCAGCGGTAGCACAGATTCAGCGCTTTGTCGCGGTCGCGCAGTTGCCGCTGCGCCAAACCGATGCCCGCGTTCCAGCCGGCTATTTCCGCGTGGGCCTCGTCCCAGCGATGCAGGCTGAGGTAGGCATGGACCCACTCCGTATAGTCCGGCAGCGCGCCCGCCGTCAGCGTCGGATGTTGTGCGTATCGCTCGTAATAGGATTGGCGGGCCTGGCGGTATACGCAGATGTTGAGGGCGTGCTGGGCCTCATGCCCCAAGTTTTGGGCGATTCGCACCAGCGTTTCGAGCGGAACATCGCCGGAGCCGCTGCGGTGCTTGGCGATGGCGGAGATGTCCAGGTGGATGGCTTCGAGTTGCGGGGAATACAGCGCGATCGTGCCCGGACGGGAGCGCAGCTCGCCGAGCGTTTTCAGCGTGCCGCGTACGACGGCGCCTGCGACCCCGCCGAGGAGCTTCGGTGACAGGCGGAGGGTCAGCATGATTCTCCGCATCGCCGTCTGCCTGCCCTGCGCGGTCAACGGCAGGGTGCAGCAGAGCAGTCCCGCGGCCAGGCGGTCGCGGATCGCCGAATGGGCGGCTGCGTCCTTGGCCGTTGTCCCGATCGCAACGACGAGCGTTGCGGAGTCTTCGTGGTAGTCGAAGACGGGCGTCGCGACGGGCCGCGCTGCGATGGCCAGAAGCTTGCCTGAGCGCAGGCATCCGCGAATCAGCGCAACGATCGGCGGACTCGCCGCGATCACGTCCTGGAACGGTTCGTGCATCGTCCGGCCTGCTTCGCTCGCGCACAGTCGGCTGGCGCAGTCGAGCATTGCCAGGGTCGCATGCAGTGCGTCGTCGTCGCCGATCTGGGCGGCCGGAACGACGAAGCGGTTGGGCGGACGAAAACGTCCGAGTGGACTCGGGGACGCCGGGTTGTTTTCAAGTTCGAACCGGGCCAGCCGGCGCGCTTGAACCGCGGCTTCCAGTTGCTGGGCCAGGATCGGCTGGGGCGTTCCGTCGTGGGGGGGCGCTGCGACGATGCGGTAGATGCTTTCCCTCAACGCGGTCAGGCGCTGCCTGGTTGCCTCGTCGTCGGCCGGAAGCGCGGAAAGGGAGTCAGTGATGGCGCGATCCAGCGCCGGATAGCTCGAGGACACGGCTTCGCTCGACGAGTAGCGGACCGGGGGGCCGATACCGTTCTGAACGGCCGCTTGAGGGCCGCGTGAGTGCGGTCCTGCGACAGCCAGGCAGGTCGCCCGCCCCAGCGACGTCAGGGCCGCCGAGACGCGCCGCTTTTGCAGTAGGCTTGCGCCGATCCAGGGGGGCTTAGCCCCAATCCAGCCACTGTCCGGGCGCGAGTACCCGGATCTCGACCGGTTTGTCGCGCGCGGCGGCGCGCAACCGGCCGATCGGGTCCTCGACTTCGATGTACTCGGCGATGCCCGACACGCCGTAATGGATCGGCACCAGGCGTTTGGCGCCGAGGATGGTCGCCGCGGCCACCGCCTGTTCCGGGGTCAGCACGCCGGGCTGGCCGCTGACCGGTTTGCGCCAGCCGAAGCGGGCGCCGTTGACCGGCAGGAACGCCGCGTCGAAAGGGCCGAACTGACGGCCGATGCGCCACCAGTGCCCGTGCCAGAGGGTGTCGCCGCCGTGGAAGATGCGCCGCCCACCGGCCGAGATCACCCACGAGGCCTGCGGATCGCCGTAGCCGTCCGAAGCCGGCACGGCGGTGGCGGTGAAGTCGCCGAGCAATTGCGGCTCCCACGGCGTGCTCGGTCGGGTGCGCGCGCCGGCGGGGATCGGCAATGGGTTGGTTCCGGCCGGGTGTGCGAGCACGCCGTCGTTGCGCAAGGCCTGCGCGACGGCCTTGGCATCGAAATGATCGCCGTGGGCGTGAGTGACCAGGACGTAAGCATCGCCGCCGGCCTCGACCGGGATCAGCGGGTCGGCCAGCGCCTTGCCCCATTCTTCGGGATTGATCAGCGGATCGACGAACAGGTCCGCGCCCGGCAGTTGCAGGCGGAGGCCGGCCCAGGCCAGGCGTTGTATGCGCAGGTCTTCGCCGGCGGCGAACGCGGCGCGACTGGCGACGAGTGCGGCACCGGCGAGCCCGGCGCAGCCGAGCAGGAAGCGGCGTCGGTGCGAGCGGTGTGCGAACGGGGCGCGGTCGATGCTCATGCTCGTGCCTCGCGTGCAGCCAACGCGGCGTCGAGGGCGAACACCGACTGGCCGACGACGACGTCCAGGTTGTGCCCGTGCCATTCGCGCTCGAACGGCGTGGGTTCCACCCCCGCGGCAACGCAGTCCTCGATCGCGATCGCGCGGATGCGCCGCTCGGTCAGCGCGGGCGGCGCTTGGCTGCGTATCCGCACCACGGTTTCGCGCAAGCGGTCGAGATAGTGCAGGGCTTGGTCGAGCACGGCCGCGGGGAATCGGCCCATATGCCCGCCGATCACCGTGCCGCGGCCGAGCTGTTTGATCCGGTCGATCGCGCCGCGCAACTGCGCGGGATCGGCCTTGGAGAGGTAGACGATGCGGCCGACGATGTTGTCGCCGACGCAGACCAGGTCGGCGACGGGCGCGTCGACGCTGACGTGGTCCAGGGTCTTGCCGGGGTTGTGCAGCAAATGCAGTTCGTGCCGGCCCCAGCGCAGGCTTAGGGCGCCGTCGAACACCAGCTTGGGTTCGCGGTAGTACGCGTCCACGCGCCGGTTCTGCGACAAGAACGTGTGCCGGTGATGGCGCTGGGCGATGCTCAGGGCCTGCGGAAACAGCGTCAGGCCGGCCATGTGGTCGCTCATGCGATGAGTGGACACCACCGCTCGCACGTTCTTGCCCAACTGCCCGCACAACACCTCGCGCAGTTGGCGCGCATCCTCTTCGCCGGCGAGTGCGTCGACCAGCAGGGCGTCGTCGCCGTCGAAGAAGGCGGTGGCGACCGACTCGTATTCGTCGCCGACGAACATCACCACGTCCGGGTGCAGCGGTTCGACTTTCATGGTCCGGGCCTGCGATGGCGAGGCGGCCATGGTGGCCAGCCGCTGCGGCGGCGACAAACGAGATGTTTTCGCGCCAACATTAGAAAAACTAACTTGATACGATGCCGGCTCCCGCGCACGAGTCCAGCGCCCGAGGCGATCGTGAAGCCGCGCCATCCCGTTCCGCTCAACGCCTTGCGCGCCTTCGAGGCGGCGGCGCGCTGCCGCAGCTTCCAAGACGCGGCGGCGCAGCTGTTCGTGACCCCGGCCGCGGTCAGCCATCAGGTCAAGCGCCTGGAAGCCTACCTCGGGGTCAGGCTGTTCCATCGCGGCCACCGCTCGATCGAACTGACCGGCGAGGGCGCGAATCTGGCCGCCTCCCTGGGCGAATTGTTCGGCCTGCTCGACCTGGCCCTGGACCGGGTCGCCGCGCCGGCCGCGGCGGACTTGCGGGTGAGCACGATGGAATCGTTCGCGGCCAAATGGCTGGCGCCGCGCCTGCACCGTTTTCACCGCGCGCATCCCGAACTCAAGCTGCGCATCGAAACCGGCAACGAACACGCCGATTTCGTCCGCGACGGCATCGACGTGGCGATCCGGTACGGCGCCGGCGCGTATCCCGGGCTCAGCGTCGAACCCCTGATGCAGGCGCCGGCGTTTCCGGTGTGCGCGCCGTCCCTGTGCGAGGATGCCGCCGCGCCGCTGCAACGGCCGCAGGATCTGCGCCGGCACACGCTGTTGCACGACGAAGGCGCAGCCGGGCGTGCCGGCGTGCCCGATTGGCGCGCGTGGCTGCAGGCGGCCGGCGTCGGCCGGATCGACGCCGGGCGCGGGCCGCTGTTCGCCAGCATCTATCTGGCGCAAGAGGCCGCGGTCGCCGGTCACGGCGTCGCCCTGGGGTTGGCGCCGCTGGTCGCCGAAGATTTGCTGCGCGGACGCCTGGTGCGGCCGTTCGCGCTGTCGCTGGGCAACGCTTATGCGTTCTGGATCGTGCGCCGGCCGGGCGCGGATGCGCACCCGGCCGGCGAGGCGTTCTGTCGCTGGTTGCGCGAGGAGGCCGCCGCGATGGACGGCGCGGCCGACGCCTCCTGATCCCTCATTCGCCTGCGCCGGGCCGCGCGCTGCGGCGTTTGTTGAGATACGGCAGCGCGAACAGGTACAGCCCGGTCAGCACCAGCAGCGCCAGCGGCAACAGCGGGATGTAGGAGATCCAGACGATCGGTTTCTCCTGGGCCAGGGCGATGAAGGTGGCGACGACGGTCAAGGTGAAAACGATCGAGGTCCAACGGTGGAATTGCCGGATCCATTGATTCGCGTTCATGAGCGCTCCTGAGCGGGACGACCGATGGGACCCCGGCGCGACGCCGGGGGGGCTGAAACGGCGCTGGCGCAGGGGCGCGGCGCCGCCGGGTGCGTGACGTCCCGGCGGCGATGCCGCCGGATCAGCCCTGGGCCTGGATGCGGATCAGATTGCCGGCCGGGTCGCGCACCGCGCAGTCGCGCACGCCGTAAGGCTGATCGGTCGGCTCCTGCACGATTTCCACGTCGCCGCTCTGCAGCCGGGCGAACACGCCGTCGAGGTCGGGCGTGGCCAGCATCAGGATGGCGAAGGTGCCCTTGGCCATCATCTCGGCGATGACCCGGCGCTCTTCGTCGGTGACGCCGGGGCTGGCGTTGGGCGGATACAGCACGATCGAGGTGGCCGGCTGGCCGCCGGGGCCGACGGTGATCCAGCGCAGGCCCTGGTAGCCGACGTCCTTGCGCACTTCGAAGCCGAGCGTGTCGCGGTAGAACGCCAGCGAGGCTTCCGGATCGTTGTGCGGGAGAAAACTGGAGTGGATGCTGAGGTTCATGGCCGTCTCGGCGGGTGAGTGAGCCGTCATCCTAGGCCGGCTCGGCAACCGGCGCTTCTCGATTCCTGATCGGTCTCGTCACTTGCTTGGCCACGCAGGGCGGCAGGCCGACGGTCGCCGCCGCATGCTGGCGCTGATAGACGCTGGGCGGCATGCCGACCAGTTCGGCGAAGCGGGTGCTGAAGGTGCCGAGCGAGGAACAGCCGACCGCGAAGCAGACGTCGGTCACGCTTTGCTCGCCCAGGCGCAGCAGCGCCATGGCCCGCTCGATACGGCGGGTCATCAGATAAGCGTAGGGCGATTCGCCGTAGGCGAGCTTGAACTGACGGCTGAGGTGTCCGGCCGACATGCCGGCGGCGCGGGCCAGGGCTTCCACGTCCAGCGGCAGCGCGTACTCGCGGTCGATCCGATCGCGCACGCGGCGCAGCCGCGCGAGATCGCGCAAGTGCACCGTGGCGGCGGCTGCGGTGGGGCGGGGGCTCATCGCGGGCGATCCTGCCACGCAGGGACGAAGGGCTCAAGCGCGCACAGCGGCGGGAACGATGCAGGCGAGGGCGCCGCGCTCGTTCGAGCCTGGCCCGACCGAGGGAGCCGGTGTTCGCGGCGAGCCGCAAACCGCCGTGCCGGCCGACGCGGGCATCCGGAGCCGTCGCTCGCGCGACCGTCGCATCGTCTCTGTACGCCATCGCGTCGCCGGCGTAGCGTGTCGCGATGGACTCGCTGATCGCCGCCGCCGGGCGCGCCTTGGCCGTCGGCGACGCGCTCGCCGCGCTCAAGCGCGTGGCCCTGCGCGAGGATCCGCCGGCGCTGGCTTTGCGCGGCATCGCGATGGCCCAACTCGGCGACTACCCGCGGGCGCGCGAGCTGCTGCGCCGCGCCGCGCGCGCGTTCGGCGCGCGCGAGGCCATTGCGCGGGCGCGCTGCGTGGTCGCCGAGGCGGAAACGGCGCTGGCGATGCGCGACCTCGGCGGCTCGCCGCGCGCGCTGGCCGATGCCGCGGCGGTGTTGGCCGCGCGCGGCGACCGCGCCAACGCCTGGCAGGCGCAGCTGATCGCGGCGCGTCGTGCGCTGTTGCTGGGCCGCGTCGACGAAGCCGCCGCGGTCCTGGCGACGTTGGCCGGTACCGAGTTGCCGCCGGCGCTGGCGGCAGTGGCGGCCTTGGCCGAAGCCGAACTGGCTCTGCGCGCGCTGCGCACCGCGTCCGCGCGCGCGGCGCTGGACCGCGCCGAAACAGCGGCGCGCCGCGCCGGCGTGGCGTCGCTGCTCGCCGAAGCGGCCGATGCGCGCGCCGCGCTGGATCGGATCGCGGCGCGGCTGATCCGCGCCGGCCACGAGCAACCGCTGCGCCTGGACCAAGTCGAAGCCTTGCTGGCCGCGGACATGCTGGTGGTCGACGCCTGCCGGCGCGGATGGCAGGCCGGCGATGGCTGGCGGTCGCTGGCGCGCCGGCCGGTGCTGTTCGCCCTGTTGCGCGCACTGGCCGAAGCCTGGCCCGAACCGGCCGAGCGCGGCGAGCTGATCGCGCGCGTGTTCCGCACCCGCGATCCCGACGACAGCCACCGTTCGCGATTGCGGGTCGAGATCGGTCGCTTGCGCGCGCTGCTGGCGCCGTCGGCGCGGATCGAGGCCACCGCCGGCGGTTTCGTCCTGCGACCGCGATCCGGGCGCAGGGTGGCGGTGCTGGCGCCGCCCATCGACGGCGACTCGGCCTCGTTGCTGGCCTTGCTCGCCGACGGCGCGGCCTGGTCGAGCTCGGCACTGGCGCAGGCCTTGGGCGCCAGCCAGCGCTCGGTGCAGCGCGCCCTGGCGGAACTGGAAACCGAAGGCCGGGTGCGCTCGGTCGGCCGCGCCCGGGCGCAGCGCTGGTTGGCGCCGCCGCTGCTGGGATTCACGACGATCTTGTTACTCCCCGCTGCGCTGCCGGCTGAGTAGATTGGGTTCACGGCGCCGCGACGAGCGCCCTCGGAGTCGGAGCATGTCCCGCAATGCCCATTCGCCGGAGCCGCTGCCGGCGCAGATCGTGCGCGAATACGGCCCGTTCGACGGCGCCGACAAGATCGCCGGCGTGACCTACGACGGCCACCGCGTCTGGGCCGCCGCCGGGGCGCAGATGCTGGCCTTCGATCCCGCCAGCGACCGGGTCGAGCGCAGGCTCGAACGCGCCGCCGATGCCGGCACCGCGTTCGACGGCACCTACCTGTACCAGATCGCCGAGGCGCGCATCGACAAGATCGATCCCGCCACCGGCGACGTCCTGGCTTCGATCCCGGCGCCGGGCGCTGGCGGCGATTCGGGCCTGGCCTGGGCCGAAGGCAGTCTGTGGGTCGGCCAGTACCGCGAGCGCAAGATCCATCGCATCGATCCGGCCACCGGCGCGGTGCTGCGCACGATCGAGTCCAACCGGTTCGTCACCGGCGTGACCTGGGTCGACGGCGATCTCTGGCACGCCACCTGGGAAGGCGACGCCAGCGAGCTGCGCCATGTCGATCCCGACAGCGGTGCGGTGCTGGAGCGGCTCGCGATGCCACCGGACACCTTCGTCAGCGGCTTGGAATCCGACGGCGCGGAACTGTTCTATTGCGGCGGCGGTTCGAGCGGCCGGGTGCGCGCGGTGCGCCGGCCGAAAACGCGCGCCGGCTAGCCGGGCGCACGGCGACGGACGATGCGTCGCCGCCGCGCGCCACCCATCTCCCGTGCCACCGGCCTTCGCGCCGGAACGGCAGGCCGTGTCCGGCGTTCGCCGATCCGCATCGGTCCCTTTCCCACGACGGCCCGCGGGCCGAGGAGCGCACCATGAATGCAGCAACCGCCGAATCGAGCCTGGCCGGACATCCCGTGGTGTCCGCCGAACGCTGGCTGGCCGAGCGCCGCCGCCTGCTCGAGCGCGAAAAAGAGCTGACCCGTCTGCACGACCAGGTCGCGCGCGAACGCCGCGCCCTGCCGTGGCGGCGGGTCGAGCAGGACTATGTATTCGATACTCCGCAGGGACGCCGCAATCTGGGCGCACTGTTCGGCGCGCGCAGCCAATTGCTGGTCCAGCACTTCATGTTCGCGCCCGGTTGGGAGCAGGGCTGCAAGAGCTGTTCCTACATGGCCGATCACAACGACGGCGCGATCGCCCATCTCGCGCAACGCGACGTCGCCTTCGTCGCGGTCTCGCGCGCGCCGCTGGAGCAGATCGAACGCTTCCGCCGCCGCATGGGCTGGCGCTTCGCCTGGGTCTCCTCTTACGGCAACGCCTTCAACCGCGACTTCGGCGTCAACTTCGCCGTCGACGACCTGTCCGCCGGGCAGGTGGACTACAACTACGTGCGCCAACCGTTTCCGCACGAGGAAGCGCCGGGCATCAGCGTGTTCCACCGCGATCCGTCGGGTGCGGTGTTCCATACCTATTCGCGCTACGGCCGCGGCGTGGAAGTGATGATGCACACCTATCAGTTGCTCGACCTCACCCCCAAGGGGCGCGACGAGGACGGCCTGGAGTACTCCATGGCCTGGGTGCGCCACCACGATCGCTACCCGGCGGATGCGGCGTCCCTTGCGGCATCGGGTTGCTGCGGCTCGCACGACTGAGCCCGGCCGGAGCCGACGTGTGGACGCATGGTCGCCCTGGTGGCTGATGGCCGCATCCGGCGCGATGCACGGCCTCGGTCCGGCCAACGGCTGGTTGCTGTTGGCCGGTCGCCGGCCCGGCCCGGAGCGTGTAGCGGTGCGCGGGCTGCTGGCCTTGGCCGTCGGGCATGCGCTTGCGCTGATGCTCGCCGTCGTCGCCTACGCCCACGGCCTGTACCTGGACGCCGGCTTGAGCCGTCGATGCGCAGCGGGCCTGTTGATCGCGATCGCCGCCCATCGCGGCTTGCGCGATATCGGGCTGGCCGGTCCCGCCGGGCCGGTCGCGCGCCGCGCGTCGGCCGGCACCGACCGCCGCCGGTGCGGCGCGCACGCCGGTCTGGCGCTGTGGTCGTGCCTGATCGCCACCGGGCAGGGGACCGGGACGATGCTGCTGCCCGCGTTGACGCCGATGTGCACGACCGGCGTGGCGCCCGGCCCATCGGTTGCGGGGGGCGTGGCGACGGCGCTGCTGGCGGTCGGAGTGCATCTGGCCGCGATGCTGGCCGTCGCCGGGACGGTCGCCGCCGGCCTCGACCGCGGGATCGCCGCCGTGTCGCAGCGGATCGGCACGCCCGCCGCGCGGCACGGCTGGACGGCGGGGTTGGCGATCGTCGGTCTGGGCCTGGCGGTGCGGGGTTGAGACGATCGGCATCGGACCGGCCGCCGCGCCGGTGCGGATGCCGCCGGGATTATCCGCACCGCCGCAGCGACCGCGCCCTGGAATATGTGCCTGCCCATTATCGGCCGCAGCGAAGGATTATCGTGGCATCGCCCGAGCCGCATCGCGGCCGGCCGGCGGTGATTTTTGCTTGCAGGCGGAGGCGGGGCGCACGGTCCCCTATGGCTATTTACCGGCCGGCCCAACGCCGGGCGAATCAATATGAATCCGCTGAATCGACCGGGTTTGGCAGTGTGCGACCCGGCCGCCATACAGCGAACGGTCGCCTGCGCCGTGTAAAATGACCGCCTTTTTTAGCCTGCAGTAACTGATGGAAGCTTCACGACGGGCGACGGTCCGTGGCCCGACGTTCATTCGCTTGCTCGCCCGCCTGACCCACGCCGATATTCCGCAGCCGAGCCAGCCGCTGTCGGACCGATTGAGCCAGTGGGTCGATTGGACGCATTCGCTGACCTTGTCGACCGCGCTCGACGCGACCCCCTTGGCCGCCGCACCGGGCGAACGCGTCTGCGCCGACAGCGAGGCGGCCGAGTGCGCCAAAGTCCGCAGCGCGCTGAGCCAGGCGATCGTCGGCGATCGCGCCTTTGCCGCGCCCGACGCGGCACCGCCGCGTGCCGACGAGCCTGCCGATTACTCATTCTTCCGTCAGCGTTACCTGGCCTTGCAGCAGACCATGGAAGCCGGTGCCGGCCGCCTGCGCGAGCGCTTGCGCGACCGGCTCAGCCTGGGCACGCCGGAGATGGCGCGGCTGGCGGCCGTGGACCAGGTGATGGAGCGCGCGCTGGCACGGCGCGAGCGCGCTCTGCTGGGCTCGGCGCCGGCCCTGCTCGGCGAACACTTCGAACGGCTGCGCCTGGCGGCGCAGGACGATGCGGCCGCCGCGCCGCGCGTCGAAACCTGGCTGGACGCCTTCCGCCGCGACATGCGCGGATTGCTGCTCGCCGAACTGGATGTCCGTCTTCAACCGGCCGAGGGTTTGCTCGCGGCCCTTCGCACCCGCGCATAAAAACAACATGCTCAAGCACCCGCTGCATTCTTCGATCTTTTTCGCCGGTCTGGCCGCTATCGCCTGGGTCGCCGCCGGTTATGTCGGCCATCATCCGCTGGCGTTGTCGGTCGCGCTGCTGATCGGCGCCTGTTACTGCGTCGGCGCGTTCGAGCTGTACCGCTACCGCGAGGCGACGGTGTCGCTGCAGCGTGCGCTCGACGGCCTGTCCGCGCCGCCCCCGTCCCTGGGCGAATGGCTGGAGCGCCTGGATCCCGGCTTGCGCCAGGCCGTGCGCCTGCGCGTGGAAGGCGAGCGCGTGGCGTTGCCGGCGCCGGCGCTGACGCCGTACCTGGTCGGGCTGTTGGTGCTGCTGGGCATGCTCGGCACCTTGCTGGGCATGATGGTCACCTTGCGCGGCACCGGCCTGGCGCTGGAAAGCGCCGCCGACCTGCAGGCGGTACGCGATTCGATCGCCGCGCCGGTCGCCGGCCTGGGCTTCGCGTTCGGCACTTCGATCGCCGGCGTCGCCGCCTCGGCCATGCTCGGCCTGCTGTCGGCGCTGTGCCGACGCCAGCGCGCGCAGGCGGTGCAGGGCCTGGACGCCGCTATCGCTACCGGACTGCGCGGCTATTCGAAGGCGCAGCGGCGCGAGGACGCGTTCAAGCTGATGCAGCGTCAGGCCGACGCCATGCCGGCGCTGATCGACCGGCTGCAGGCGGCGATGGCCGCGCTGGAGCAGCACAGCCAGGCCGCGCACGAGCGCCAGGCCGCGGCGCAACAGGCCTTCCACGACCGGACCGAAGCGGCTTACACGCGTCTGGCCGCCTCGGTGCAGGCGTCGTTGCGCGACAGCATCGGCGAAAGCGTGCGCGCCGGCAGCGCGGCGCTGCAGCCGATGGTCGACGCCACCATGAACGCGATCGCCGGCGAGACCCGCGCGCTGCACGCCTCGGTCGAACAGGCGGTGCAACGCCAGGCCGACGGACTGGCGGCGGGCTTCGCCGCCACCGCCGATACGGTGACCCGGATCTGGAGCGGTGCCCTGGCCGACCAGGGCCGCGCCAACGACACGCTGGTGCGCGATCTGCGCCAGACGCTGGACGGCGTTGCCGCGACCTTCGAGCGCGGCGCGAACGGGCTGCTGGAAACCGTTTCGGCGCGCATGGAGGCCGAGACCGAGCGCACGGCGCACGCCTGGAACGACGCCTTGCAGCGTCAATCGTCCGCGCACGAGGAGCTGGCGGCGCGCAACCGCGAAGCGCTGAGCGCGGCGACGGCCGCCTTCCAGGCCCAGGCCGCGGCGCTGGTGCGCGGCGCCGACGATTCGCATGCGCGGTTGCAAGCCAGCCTCGCGGCAAGCGACGAGCAACGCCTGGCCAACTGGTCGCAGCGTTTCGAAACCCTCCGCGCCGCGCTCGATCAGCGTTGGCAGCAGGCCGGCGAGGAGGCCGCCGAGCGCCAGCAACGCATCTGCGACACCCTGGCGCGGACCGCGGACGAGATCTCGGCCCAGGCCCGTACCCATGCCGAGGGCACCCTGGCCGAAGTGTCGCGCCTGGTCGAGGCGGCGTCGCAGACGCCCAAGGCCGTGGCCGAACTGGTGCGCGAGGCGCAGGCGTCGCATGCCGAACTGCAGGCCGTGCTGGAATCGCGCGACGAGCAGCGCCTGGCCGCCTGGACCGGGGCCTTCGAAACCATGGCCGCCCATCTGAGCCAGCGCTGGGAGCACGCCGGCGAGCAGGCCGCGGACCGGCAGCAGGCGATCTGCGACACCCTGGCGCGCACCGCCGAGCAGATCTCCGCCCAGGCCCAGGCCCACGCCCGCGACACCATCGGCGAGATCTCGCGCTTGGTCGACGCCGCCGCCGAAGCGCCCAAGGCCGCGGCCGACGTGGTCGCCGAATTGCGCCAGAAGCTGTCCGACAGCATGGTCCGCGACACCGCGATGCTGGAAGAACGCAATCGTCTGTTGGCGACTCTGGAAACCCTGCTCGATGCGGTCAACCACGCGTCGACCGAGCAGCGCGCGGCCGTGGACGCCTTGCTGGCCGCCTCCAGCGAGGCCCTGGAGCAAGTCGGCAGCCGCTTCAGCGAGCGGGTCGACGCCGAAACCGGCAAGCTCGGCGGCATGGCTGCGCAGGTATCGGCCGGCGCGGCCGAAATCGCCAGCCTCGGCGAAGCCTTCGGCGCGGCGGTGCAATTGTTCGGCGAATCCAACGGTCAACTGGCCGAACGCCTGCAAGGGGTCGAGAACGCGCTGGAGAAGTCGCTGGCGCGCAGCGACGAGCAGTTGGGCTATTACGTGGCGCAGGCGCGCGAGGTCATCGACCTCAGCATGTTGTCGCAGAAGCAGATCATCGAGAACCTGCAACAGCTGGCCGAGCGCAGCGCCGGGGCCGAAGCGGCATGAGCGTGGAACTCGACGAGGCCGACGCCGGCACCGCGGCGCCGGTCTGGGCCGCTTACGCCGATCTGATGTCGGTATTGCTGGGCGTGTTCGTGCTGATCCTGGTCGGCGTGATCGGCATGCAGCTGCAGCTGTCCGACCGGCTGGATCAGGAGGTCAAGCGCCGCCAGCAGGAGGCGCAGCGTCGCCAGACCCTGGAACAGGCGCTGGCCGGACCGCTGGCGGCGGGCCGGGTCACCCTGATCGACGGCCGCATCGGCATCAGCGGCAACGTATTGTTCGCGCTGAATTCCGATCAGCTGCAACCGGAAGGGCGCGAACTGCTCAAGAGCCTGGCCGGCCCGCTGGCCGGCTATCTGCGTTCGCGCGACGAGATCCTGATGGTCAGCGGCTTCACCGACGATCGCCAGGTGCGCGAAAGCAATCGCGAATTCGCCGACAACTGGGAACTGTCGGCGCAGCGCGCGTTGACCGTGACCCGGACGCTGATCGCCGAGGGCGTGCCGTCGTCGTCGCTGTTCGCGGCCGCGTTCGGCGCCGAGCAACCGGTCGGCTCGAATGCCGACGAGGCCGGACGGGCCAGGAATCGCCGGGTGGAAATCGCACCGGTGCCGAAGCCCTCCAAGCGCGGCGCGGCAACCCGTGCGCGATAAGGTCGCCGAGATCGCCGGCCTGCTGGACGTCTGGCGGGCGCAGGGCGCCGATCGCGTGCAGCCCTTGCGCTTCCATCGCATCGCGGCTTTGGCGCGGCACGCGCGCAATCGCGACGGCGAAGCGCGACGCTTGCTGGAGGCGCGGCTGTCCGGACTGGCCGAAGAGTTCGCCGCCGCGCTGCGGGCGCGCGCCGACGTCGCCGCGCCCGCCGTCGCGCCCGCATCCGCCGACGCGTCGCTGGCGGCGCTCGCCCAGCGCATGACCGACGCGGCCGGCGCGCGCGAACGCGCGCTCGGCGCCGGCGCCGGCGCCCGCGCGTCGGCGTCGGCGTTCCCCGAGTTGGGCGCGCTGGCCGGGTTTCGCAGGCTGTGGGCCGGGCTGCGCACCGAAAGCCAGTTGCGGCAGTCGTTGGAGCAGGCGCCGGAGAACGCCGGACCGCTCAACTCCGGCCGACTGGTGCATCGCGCGCTGTTGTTGATGCGCGAGGCCTCGCCGGAGTATCTGCAGCAGTTCTTGTCGTACGTCGACACTCTGGCCTGGATCGAACACATGCATGCCGACGGCGTGATCGAGCCGGAAGAAGCGCCGCGCCCGCCCGGCAACGGCAAGCGCGTCCGCGACAAGCCGCGCAAACGCCGCGAGTGAGCGCGGCGCGCGCTCGCTGCGCGGCGCCGGGTTCCGCTCAGTAGCCCAACCGCGCCGCTTTGACTTCGGTGTGGGCCGGCAGTGCCGTTCTTGCGCCCGGTAGCTGGTCCGTCGCGGTATCGCGCGACGGCAAGACGTCTGCTGCCCTGCGAGGGGACTGTCGCTGCAGCGTCAAACAGGAGCGATCGGAGCGCCGGCCGCGTTTCGCCGATCAGAAGCGCATCTGCGGACCCTCTTCGAACGGCGTCGGAAAAAACAACGGTCGTAGCCTGCCGCCGCCGCGGCGGCAGGCTGATGGGATCAGTAGTCGTGACGAGTCCAGGTTTGCGATGGCCCGCCGTTGCAGGTGTAGAGCTGCAACTGGGTGCCGTTCGCCAGACCGTTGTTGGCCACGTCCAGGCAATAGCCCGACTTCGGGTTGCGGAACGATCCGTTGCCGAGCAGCTCCCAAGTCTGCGACGTAGACGAGTCGCACTGACGGATCTGCACCGGCGCTTTGAGCGCGGTGGACCCGTTGACGACATCGACGCACTTGCCCATCACCATTAGGGTTTTGGCTGTGCTGATATGGAATTGCTGGGCAATTCCGAAGTTGCAATCGTAAATCTGCAGGCGTGCGCCGTCGACGGCATTCGCATTCGGCACGTCGACGCATCGGCCCGAGGCTTTGCCCTTGAGGACCGCGGTTTCGCTGATCCAGCCGCGGCCGATGCGCAGGCCGCTGCCGATGGGGGCGACCGAGTATCCGGTTTCGTTGGTTGCGCAGGTGCTGCCCGAGACGTTCGGATTGCGGACGGTTCCGCTCAGGCCGCCGGCTGCGGTGGTGAACGGGCCGGCCAGGGTCGTTACGATCCGCGGCATTTGAAGGCAGGACGGAACCGTCGAGTACCAATGCTCGATGAAACCGCCCCCTTTACCGGCAAGCCTGCCCCGTCCCGGCGCTTCGGTGAAAGTGCCGATATGGGTTTCCACGCCCGTGACGGTATCTGTCGCGGTGCCGGTCCAAGTGTTGGGACCCGTCATCTGAATGGTCATCGCATATGGATGGCCGTATTCTGCGTAGAAACTGAAGCCGCAGCTCACTCCGTCCGGATCGCCGTCCGCGCCACTGGTACAGTTGGGATCGTTTTCGGTCGATCCTGCGTCGAAAGTGGAAAAAATGGCATGCAGGCGCTGGCGACCGTTGCTGGCGGGTTCCGGCTGCAGGCCGATGTAGCCGCCGCCGCCGTTGACGAAGAAGAA
>NZ_HG424542.1:44184-71592 GCF_000336385.2 Lysobacter antibioticus HS124
GCGATGAACATGCCTCTATGGCGCTGCGACAGCGGATGAACGGTGATGGTGAAGGTGATGTCCTCCAGTCCCTCCGCCGATGCGCCCGCGATACTCCAATCGGTATAGATGTTGCCGGTCCTGTAGTCCGCAAGCGCGGGCGCGGACGCGGCCACAAGTCCAAGCGCCAGCAGTCCAGCGCCAAGGCGTTCGTTCTGATATCGGATGCAGCCGTAGATGCCGCTGCGAGAACGCGATGCGGATGAAGGCGAGTGGATGGTCGGATCGCTTGGGAGTGTCGCGTGCATGAAGGCTCCGGAACAAGTGCGGTGAGTGACTCTGCGTGTGTACAAGGCCGGTTTGGGGCGACGGCAGTCGGCGCGCGACCGCGGTGCTGATCGCGCCGGCGATGGGGCGGGGTGGGGGCGTTTCGAAGTACAGGCGAGATGCGGTTGCTGGCGATTGGAATGTCGGCGTCGCCGCACCTATTCGATGGCTGCCCCAAGTCGCCGGTGCGCAGCCGCGGCCCTGCTGGCCGCGGCGGTGGCGCGGATGCGCCGCATCGGTCGAGATCGCAAAAAATCGATCGTCGCGCTGGTGGTCAGCGTCGCCTTGCCAAAGGACGCGGTGCTGGACTGCGCGCGGCGCCGGTGCCTTCTGCTCGTGCGAGTGGAGGTTGGCGGCGCTAGCAGCGAACCGGTTGTAAGCGTGGAGGCGCGATGGTGGTAAGGACTCAGCATGGGCGAATTCTCGAATGGCGTCCTTGCCGGTTCTTTTCTCGAAAGGCCTGACGGAATGCGAAGACGAGCTGGCGAGAACATCTGAATCGGGTCGATGCGATCGGGGGGCTATGCCTGGCGTATCGTTCGAACGACCTGTTCGGGACGGGTTGGGACGGCGCCTTCCCGCAAGAGGGCGTGATCGAGGTAAGCCGATTGCTATTCATGGCGCCCGAGCTTGATGGCGGTGCGGCGCCTTGCGGCGCAGCGCTGCGATGGTTGCGAATCGACGCTAGATACGATGGTCGGCGATGTCAATGGAATATGTGTGACGTATCGATGCTGGGCCGAAAACGGAGTAATAGGCACATTGCTGAGGCAGCGTACGGCCTGCTGCCGAGGAAGCAATGCGGTTTCTAGGATGCCTGCTCGAGGTCGCGAGGATTTGCGAGTCCAAGCTGGAGTCGTCGCGGCCTGCTGCTGTTCCTCTTCTGCGACCAGGATGCGGCCGCGCGCACGCCGCCTCGTCGGTGCGGGCCAGACAGGCGCGCGCCTGTGGACGCGGGCGAGCGCTCGACGAGGAGAGTACGCATGCCGCGCTTCCACGGCGCATGCGTCCATGACGTCCGCGTCGCCGAGGTGGGCGGATGGAGGTTCGGCGCCTATTGGATCGAAGTATCGCTAGGCGACGGCCGGCAGATTACGGATGAGCGGCGGCAGATCGTCGTCCTCTTCTTCCTCTTCCTCGTTCTCTTCTTCGTCCGGTCCGGGCGGGCGGAACCAGGACACGGCATCCAGGAAACGGCGGTAGAACCGCAAGGTCGTCTGCGGCGTGTCGAGCACGCCGTCGCTTCGCACCGCCTCCGGCGCGATGGCGCCGGCATGGCCGGGCGCGGCCGCCTGCATCATCGACAGCAGTTGGTCTTCGGACCGCAGCTCGCCGCGTGCGGTCGGCGCCGCATCGGCTTCGATGCGCAGGTCGATGTCTTCACCGCGCGGCGACGACGGTTGCGGTGGCGTCTTCATGGCGGGCCCGTTCGTGTAGGGTTCGTCCAGGTGAGCGTCGGTAGAGGCGCAGGTGTGAACGCCGCTGCGCCGGCCGGCGTGCGGCTTGGCCGTGCTGG
The DNA here is from genome assembly GCF_000336385.2 of Lysobacter antibioticus HS124. GTDB lineage: Bacteria > Pseudomonadota > Gammaproteobacteria > Xanthomonadales > Xanthomonadaceae > Lysobacter > Lysobacter firmicutimachus. Next base: position 46,007 of record NZ_HG424542.1, read on the forward strand.
CGCCGGTCCGGCGTTGATATTTCTGCACCCGCATCGACGGCGCTGCGGCCGGCGGAATTTCCGCCGGCGAAAACGCGGTGCGGATTCGACAACCTGGTTGCGGTTGCGGCCAAGGCCGAGGCGCGGCGATCGGGCTGGGGCGTGGATCGCCGGCGGTCGTCTGTCGCAGGAGGCGGACGCGTATCCGTAACGCAATGCGCAGAAGTCCTCCGGCGCCGGTGCGAGGCTGCGGTTGGCGCACCGCCGGATCGGCGGTTCGGTGGGGCGAGGACATCCCCTTCTCCAGTGAGGCGGTCATGAAGGTCAGCGGTTTCAACGTCGATCCGCGCCGGCGCTACGACGGCCCCGAATTCATGGAGTACTGCATCAGCGAGAAGGCTTATCTTCCGGCCGATCGCGACCGCACCCCCTGCATCACCTGCCCGTTGGGGCAGCTGTGCGAGGCGGGGTTCCACGAACAGGTGCGCCTGGTGACCAGCGGCCAGAATCCTTCGCTGACCGAGTGCAAAGTGTTTCCGGACGAAGCCCTGAGCCGGGACGGATTGCTGTCCGGCCTGTCGTCGGAACAGCGGGCGTTCGTGCTGCGTCATGTGTTCGATGTCGAAGAGGAGAGCCGAAATGAATGACAAGACCATCGCTTTCCAACTGGAAGCCAAGAAACAGCTTTCGGTGAAGGCCGAACGGCTGAGCGCCACGCAACTGGAAGCGAAGAAGCAGTTGTCCAACAAGGCCGAGTTGGTCGCCAAGCAGCAGTTGGAATCGAAGAAGCAACTGGCGAAGAAAACCGACTTGGTCGGCAAGCAGCAGCTGGAAGCCAAAAAGCAGTTGTCGGAGAAGACGGCGATCGTCGCCAAGCAGCAACTCGCGGCGAAGAAGAGCGCCGGCTGAGCGGCGCGCCGCATCCCCCCGGACACGGCCCGAGGCGCGGCCGCACAGCGCTTGGACGCCGTGTGCCGGGCGCCGCCGCGCCCGGCGATGACGCTGTTGCGATGCGGTGCGCTTGCGGCGTGCAGGCATGAGGCCGCGATACGGCCGGCGGCGGGGCGAAGGACGGGGCGATGCGATCGTCGTGGACCGCTTGACGTAGACAGACCTGTCTGTATACTGCGGTGCCATGGCCACCGCCGCACCCACCGCCGATTCTCCGCGCGAGCGCATCCTCGAGACCGCCGCGGCGCTGTTCTACGCCCACGGCATCCACGCGGTCGGGGTGGACTTGATCATCGCCCGCGCCGAAGTCGCCAAAGCCAGTTTCTATAAGCATTTCCCGTCCAAGCAGGATCTGATCGTGGCGATCCTGAGCCGCCGCGGCGAGGCGTGGCGGCAGGGATTGGCGGAATCGGTGCGGGAACGCTGCGCGGCCCCGGCGCTGCGGCCCTTGGCGGTGTTCGACGCGCTCGGCGAGCGTTTCGGCCAGGGCGATTTCCGCGGCTGCATGTTCATCAATTCGATGGTCGAGTTGGCCGATCGAGGTCACGCCGGCCATGCCGTGGCCGACGACCACAAGCGGCGGGTAACCGCGTATCTGCGCGGCCTGCTCGAGCAGGCCGGCGTCGATCCGGCGGCGGCCCTGGCCGAGCAGTACATGCTGTTGATCGACGGCGCCATCGTCACTGCGCTGCGCATCGGTTCGGCCGCGCCCGCGGCCTCGGCGCGGGCGATCGCCGAACGGCTGTTGCAGCACGCCCTGTCTCCCGGTCGCGGCCGTCGCAAGGCCGCCCGACCGGGCAGTTCCTGACCCCGGTCAGTTCCTTCTTCCTTTCCTTCTGGACTAAGCCATGACTTCTTGGTTGAAGCGGTTTTCGCTCGCGCTCGCTTTGGGCGGCGCGTTCTCGTCGGCGCCGGCAGCCGCACCGGCCGTGCCGGAGTTGCGCCTGTACGCGATCGATTGCGGCCGCGCGCAGTTCGACGACCTGGCCCCGTTCGCCGACACCGGCGAATACGAGGGCCATCCCGGTACCTTGATGGCCTCGTGCTTCCTGATCCGCCATCCCCAGGGCGACCTGCTGTGGGACGCCGGCCTCGGCGACCAGCATGCCGGATCGCCCGAGGGCGTGCGCCTGCCCCTGTTCCGCGCGGTCGTGTCCAAGACCGTAGCTTCGCAGCTGCAGCAGTTGGGCCTGAGCTTCGACGACATCGACTATTTCGCGTTCTCGCACGGCCATGGCGATCATCTCGGCAATGCCAATCGGCTGCAGAACGCGACCTGGATCGTCAACCGCAAGGAGCTGGAATGGCTCAGCGCCACACCGGCGCCGGCGCGCACCAATCTCAAGCTGATCGAGGCGCAGAAGCAGGCCAAGACCGTGCTGGTCGACGGCGACCACGACGTGTTCGGCGACGGCTCGGTGCGGATCTTCAAGGCGCCGGGGCATTCGCCGGGCCACCAGGTGCTGCTGGTCAAGCTGCCGCGCAACGGCGCGGTGATGCTGTCGGGCGATCTCTTCCACTCGCACGAGAACCGCAAGCATCGCCGCATGCCGGTGTTCAACGTCAGCCGCAGCGATACCCTGGCTTCGATCGAGCGCATCGAAGGCCTGTTGCGCCATCACCGCGCTCGCCTGGTGATCCAGCACTCGACCGAAGATTTCGCCAAGCTGCCGGCGCTGCCGGCCTACCTGGACTGAGCGGCGGCCGGCTTATCGGCGGCGGCGCGGTGTCGTATCCTGGCGCCCTTTCACAAACCGGAGCGATGCGCGTGGAATTCGAGACGATCGGAGAGGTAGTGCAGGTCGACCAGGTGGCGGACGTCAATCAGCGTCTGCAGGACGGTTGGGTCATTCTCGCTATCGCCACCGGCCATCGTCCGGGCGGCGAGCCGTGGATTCAGTACGTCATGGGGCTGCCGTACGAGGACGAAGACGAAGAAGACGAAGAGGAAGGCGAGGACGACTGAGCCGTCAGTCCGCTCGGAGTCTCTTCACGAAGGCGGCCGGTTCGACCGGCCGCTTTTTTTGTTGGGCCGCCGCTGCGACGGGCCGTCGCCGATCGCACCCTGGCGCGGCCCGGCATGCGCCGAAGCGGCGTCGCCAGGCATCGCCTGCCGGCAGATGAACGCCGCCGGCGGCGGCGGAGGCACCGAGCGAATCGCTTGCTAAGCTCGCGCGGCCGCAGCGCGCTGCCCCGGGCGGCGGTCGCGCGGACCGTCACCCTCCAGGAGAACGCTCTTGAAGCCGTCGCTTTTGGCTGTACTGCTGATGTCGTCGTTCGTCTGCACGCCCATGGCCGCCGCCGAGCCCGCAGCCGCCGAGCCGGTACCGATTCCCGCGCATTACGCCGAGCCGGGCGATCCCATCGACGTTCCCGGCGGGCGTCGCCTGAACCTGCGTTGCGCCGGCGAGGGGCCGCAGAGGGTGGTGCTGGAAGCCGGCAGCAATGCCGATTCCACGGTCTGGTATCGGGTCGTGCCCTTGTTGCAGGACGCGGCGCGGGTCTGCGCCTACGACCGCGCCGGCTTCGGCTTCAGCGATGCGGGGCCTAGTCCGCGCGACCTCGCCGCCGATGTCGCCGACCTGGACCGGGTGGTGAGGGCGGCCGCCGGCTCGGCCCCGGTCGTGCTGGTCGGGCATTCGCTGGGCAGCAACATCGTGCGCCGCTATGCGCAGACGCATCCGCAACGGGTGGCCGGATTGGTGCTGCTCGATCCGCCGGAGCAGGGCGCGGCACAGGCCATGCCGGCGCAGTGGAAAGCGCAGGACGCCGCCATGGTGGAGCGCCGCGACGCGCTGCTGACCGCCTGCGAGCGCGCCGCCGAGGCCGGTCGCCTGCAGACGCCCGAGCCGGCGACGCAAAGCTGCCTGCGCCCGCCGCCGCCGTGGATGGGCGAGGCGGTGGCCGGCTCGATCCGCGCCAACAAGCTCAAGCCGGGCTACTGGCGCAGCCTGCGCTCGGAGCTGGAGTCCAACCGCGCCGTGTTCGCCGCGCCGGTGCCGGCGAAGGAAAGTTACGGCGCGATCCCGCTGCGGATGCTGGTCGCCGACGCCGCTTACCAAGGCGTGCCCGAAGAGGTGCGCATAGCGATGGAGCGGGCGCGCGCGCAAACCCATCGGCGCATCCTCGCCGCGTCCGCCGCCAGCCGCCGCATCGATCTGCCGGGCAGCTCCCACGACGTGCAGTTGGACCGGCCGCAGGCCGTCGCCGACGCGGTGCGCGACCTGATGCGCGCGGCCGACGCGCCGGCGCCTGCCGGTCAGGCGCGTTGATCCGGCGACGACCGCATCGGAACTGTCGACTCCGTCGCGACAAAGTTTGCGCCTTCCATTGCTTCGCCGCTTCGCCTCGCGGGCCGGCCGCGCGTGCGTGTACCTTGCCGGGTCGCGTCCCGGCAGCGCCGCCGCCGCTCGGCATCGATGGCCGGGCCGGTGCGGATTTCGCGTTAGGGCGCACATAAAAAGTCGGCCGACAGGAGTAGAGCCATGGGTTACGAATTCAAGACCAAACAACTGCAGAGCGGCCAAAGCGTGCAGTTGGTCAGTTGGGACGACCGGCCCCTGACCGATCATCGCGAACTTCAGCACAGGCCGTGGCTGCCGACCGACACCCGCGCCAGCGTCGGCTTCTACGACTCCACCGTCGAGTACATGCGCAACGACTGGGCGCGCCAGCACATGCAGCCGCAGGCGGCCCATCTGGAGGCGGGCAGCGTGCTGTTGTACTACCACGGAGACAGCAAGACCTGGCACAGCACCGACGCGCTCGACATCGACCATGTCAGCCAGTGGCGCGATCACTTCGGCACGCTTGGGGTGGCGAACCACGCCGAAGCGCACATGGCCTACAACGACGTGTCCAACCTGCGCATGCTGCCGTCGGTGATCAACCGCGCCCGCGACTGCGCCGACAACGTGTTGACCCAGTACGGCGCCGATTCGCAGGAGTGGCGGACCTGGGTCGAGCAGCGTTTCGCTTTCGATCCCAACGCGCATCATCCGGCGTTCGATCCCGATCGCGACCAGGCGCGACGGACCCAGGGCACATTGGGCATGGCTTGGTCGCCGGACGAGGGGCGCACCGGCTTGAGCTTCGATACCCGGGTGGTCGGCAAGTGGTTCGAAGCCGAGCTGGAAAATGCCTACGCGGGCAGCGTGCCCATGCGCAACAACCAGGGCGAGGTGCAGGAGGTGCCGCTGTTCCGCTGCGCCGCCTCGGGCCAGCTGTGCACCCGCGATGCGCTGGACATCGACCACAAGGTCCCGTTCGAGCTGCTGTCGCAGAAAATGCTGGAGCACGCGCCGAACGGGCAGTTGAGCAAGGCCGATGCGCTGGACGCCTACAACGATGTGTCCAATCTGCGGCTGGTCAGCCGCAGCACCAATAGCTCGCACGAGTTCGAAGTCGATATCCGCAACGAGTATCGCGATCGCGAGGAACCGGAGCGCCCCGGCGAGTTCGACGATTTCATCGACCAGGACGCTATGGACGAGGACCTGGACCCGGTCGTGGCGCAGCAGGCGCGCGAGCTCGGCAGAAACTACCAGCCCAAGCCCTGGCTGAACGAGCACGGCCATCCCGACAAGGCGCTGTACGACGACGTCCTGAACAAGCTCGGCCAGACCGATTTCGGCAGGAACATGAGCGATATCCAGCGCGAGAACGCGGCCGGCGCCTTGGTGTTCGCCGCGCGCAACGAGCGTATGGGCTCGGTCGATGCGATCGCGCAGGGCCTGGACGGCCAGTCATTGTTCGCGGTGCAAGGGTCGCTGCAGCATCCGTTGGGGGTCGCACCGGTGTCGAAATCCGACGCGATGGCGCAGTCGATCGGCATCAGCACGCTGAAGCTGGAAGAGCTGCCGCAGCAGCAGAACCCGATGCAGAACGCTCAGCAACAGCATCAGCAGAACCAGCGCGCGATGATGCAGTAAGCGCGGCCGGGCCGGAGCGCGGGTGCGGCGGACAAGCCGCACTCCGCGCGAGGCGTCGGCTGCGCGTCGTGCCCGCCCCCTCGCGTCCTCGCACGCGCCGCAGCCGGCGCTCGAAGCGGCGCAGGAGGGGCTGGACTGCCACACCTTGCCACGGCTGTAGACCGGATCGCCGGTGGCTGTGCGAACGCGGGTCAGGCTGCGGCTGCGTGCCGGTTCTTTTCCCGGCTCAAGGCCGCGTCCGCGCGCAGGAACACCGCGCCGGGCGCTTCGCTCGCGCTCGAGGCGGCAGCGGTGCCGATCAGCACCGTCAGGCCGTCGCCGCGGTGGCGTTCGACGGTTCGGCGCAAGGCTTCGATGCGGGCCTCGACGCCGCCGCCGACGAGGGTGGCGACGAACTCGGGACTGCAGCTGACCCGATCGATGTGGTCGCCGAGGTCTTCGCGCAAGCAGGGCTCCAAGGCGCGGCCGAGCGCTTCGAGCGATTTTTCGGTGGCGCGTTCGCCAAGCCGCGCGCTCGTGCCGGCGTAGTCCTGCAACTCCAATATCGCCACCGTGTAGGGCGCGGCCGCCGTCGAGATCGGCGCCGGCGTAGCGGCCGCGGTCGGCTTGGCCAGCAAGGCATCGATTTCGGCCCGATGTTCGCGCGCGTGCGCGTCGATCAGCTCCATCGCGATGCGCGACAGCGATTCCAGCCCCGCCCGCTGTTCGTCGCTGAGCTCGCGCGGCTCGTTGTCGAGCACGCAGACCGTGCCGATGGGAATGCCCTCGCCGGTGACCAGGGGCGCGCCGGCGTAGAAGCGCGCGACATCGTTCTGCACCATCGGCAGGCCGGCGAAGCGCGGGTCTCGAGCCAGGTCCGGCACCTCCAGCAACTCGCCCGGATTGCGGATCGCGTGGTCGCAGACCGCGAGGCTGCGCGCGGTCTCGCGCTCGTCCAGCCCGAGCCGCGCCTTGAACCACTGCCGGTCGCGATCGACCAGCGATACCAGCGCGATCGGCGTATCGCAGACCGTGGAGGCCAGCTTGACCAGGTCGTCGTAGACCGGCTCGGGCAGGCTGTCGACGATGCGCAGCCGATCCAGCGCGCGCTGGCGTTGGCTTTCGGGGATGTTGGGGCGATGAGCGGCGGTGGAATGAGGGGCGGGGACGGACATGGCGTGAGCGTGGTGCCGGCGCAGCGGCTTGCGTTGCGGCCAGTGATCGCCGATGCGCCGTTAGCGAGGGGTGAATCTGCCGTGCACGCGGCGATATGCGCGACGGTTCGCACAAACCCGCTCCGGCGTGCGTCATCGTGCGGTCAGGATGCGAGCGAGCAGCCCGCACCGGCGCAGGCGACGGCGCGGTCGTTGCGGATGGCTGTCGCGCAGCGGGAAAGCGCAGGCCTCGCCTGCCGCATGCCGGGCGCAGATCAGGCTCCCATGGGTATCGTTTCGCGCTACTTGATCCGGCCGGGGCGCCGGTACCGGGCGACCTTGCTATGGTCGGGGCGTCGCCACCGAGGAGTCGTCGATCATGGCTGCGGGCAGTCAGGAACTGGAGGGCTTCGTGCGCGAAGCCCTGATGCGCGGGCAAAGCAAGGAGGCCACCGCGCAGGCCTTGGCCGCGGCGGGCTGGAGCGCCGAACAGACCCGCGGCGCGCTGGACGCCTACGCCGACGTCGGCTTCGTCCTGCCGGTGCCGAAGCCGCGCGCCTCGCTGTCGGCGCGCGAAGCCTTCGCCTACCTGGTGTTGTTCTCGACCTTGTACCTGGTCGCGTGCAGTCTCGGCAGCCTGTTGTTCGATTTCATCAACCTGGCTTGGCCGGACGCGGTCGACGACTACGGCTACTGGCGGCGCAGCATCCACGAATCGCTGCGCTGGGCGGTGTCGGCGCTGAGCATCGGCTTTCCGGTGTTCGCCTTCGTCGCCCATCGCGTGGCCCGCGACGTCGCCCGCCATCCGATCAAGCGGCTGTCGCCGGTGCGGCGCTGGCTGACCTACCTGACCCTGTTCCTGGCCGCGACCGTACTGATCGGCGACATGACGGTGCTGGTCTACAACCTGCTCGGCGGCGAAATCAGCCTGCGCTTCCTGGTCAAGTCGCTGGTGGTCGGCGCCATCGCCGGCACCATTTTCGGTTACTACCTGTGGGATCTGCGTCGCGAGGAGAATCAGGCATGAGCGCCCCCGTCGGACGTTGGCTGTTGATCGTGACCGGCGCGGTGGTCGCGGCTTCCTGCATCGCCGCGGTGGCGATCATGGGCGGACCGGACACCCAGCGCGAGCTGCGCCTGGACCAGCGGCGCGCACACGAGCTGCAACAGATCAAGCGCGAAGTGCGCGAGTACTGGGAAGCGAACGCCAGGCTGCCGCGCGATCTGCCGGCGCTGGCGGCGCAGCCGGGCGTGGCCTTGTCGGTGGCCGACCCGGAGACCGCGCAGCCCTACGGCTACCATCCCGGCGAGAGCGCGCGGTACCGGCTGTGCGCGCGCTTCGCCGCCGACACCGGCGACGAACGTCGCCGCGACGCCATGCGCTACGGCGTGGAATGGAACTGGCGTCATCCGGCCGGCCCGCATTGCTTCGAGCTCGATGCGGCCAAGCCGGCCGACTGAGTGAGCGCCCGCTCCTCATCGTCCTGATCGTCGCCGTGCCCGGATTCACCGGCTTCGCCGTGCGGCCGGTCGCGTCGCCCGGGCCTTGTTCGGGATGTTCGCGGCGCGGGCGATGCACTCGCCGCAGCGCGCCTGCCGGCCCTGAGCCCATCGTCCGGCGCAGCGAGCGCCGTGCCGGACGCTAAAGATTCCGACAGCGCCGCGCCTGGGTTTGCGATTCCATGAACCCGGGCGACGGCGGCCCGTCGCATCGCCCCCGTCGTGGCGTCGGCGCTGGGCGGCGACTATGCTCGTGGCCGGACCGACCCGACGGCCGAAACCTGGGAGAGCCCATGCGCGCTGTGTACGCCCTGTTGTGCGTGGCCGGCACGTTGTGGCCGTTGGCGCAATTCGCGCCCTGGCTGGGCGAGCACGGCCTGGATCTGCCCTTGCTGATTCGCCAGGCGACGGCCTCGCCGGTCGCCGCCTTCGCCTGGAGCGATGTGCTGGTGTCCGGCGCGGTGGTGGTGGCGTTGATCCTGGTCGAAGGACGGCGTCTGGGCATGCGCCGGCTGTGGCTGCCCTTGCTGGGGCTGGGCGTCGGCGTGTCGCTGGCGCTGCCGTTGTTCCTGTTCTTGCGCGAACGCCATCTGGCGGCGGGCGGCCATGGCCGAGTTTGAAATCCGTCGTCTGCTGGACACGGCCAGCGTCGCGGTGCGCGATGTGCGCTGTCGCGGCGAATGCCGCCACCGAAGCGGCGAGGAATGCGTGTCCGCCACGCACGTGGTGTTTCCCTATCGCGGGGTCTACCTGCGCCACGTCGGCAGCGAGCAGTCGGTGGCCGACGCCAATCATGCGCTGCTGTTCAACGCCGGCGAGGGGTATCGGGTCAGCCATCCGGTCAGCGGCGGCGACGCCAGTCTGGTGCTGGTGGTGGCGGCGCCCTTGCTGCGCGAACTGGCGCCGGCCGGTCTGCTGCGGCCGCGCGGCGAACTCGGATTCCGGCGCCAGTCGGTGCAGATCGATCCGCGCGCTCAGGCCCTGGTCGCTTTGCTTCGCCACAGCCTGGAACACGGCCGCATCGAATCGCTGGAGGCCGAAAGTCTGGCCCTGACCTTGGTTTGCCGCACTTTGGGCCCGCGATCGGCCCACGACGGAGGCGCTGGGCCGGCCCGGCGACGGCTGGTGGACCGGGTCAAGGTCCTGCTCGCCAGCGACCTGGGCCGGCGCTGGAGCCTGGCCGAGATCGCCGCCGCCATCGGCGGCTCGGCGGTGTATCTGACCCAGGCATTCCAACAGGTCGAAGGCGTGCCGCTGTATCGCTATCACCTGCGCTTGCGGTTGGCCCGGGCCTTGGACCGCGTGGCCGACGCCGAGGATATGTCGGCCTTGGCCCAGGACCTGGGCTTTTCCAGCCACAGCCATTTCGCCGCCGCCTTCAAACAGGCCTACGGCCGCAGCCCGAGCGCGTTCCGCCAGTCCGCGCGCGCCAAAAGTACTTGAGCGCCGCGGCTCGCGGGCCCCGATCGCGATGCACGCCGATCGCTAAAGATTCCGACAGCGCCGCCGGCGCGCGAATGGTCTGCTGTGCTGGCCCGATCGACGGGCGAGACCAGGAGAGCACCATGAACGAGAAGACTTGCGCGGCCTGCGACTATCCGCTCGACGAGAATGCCATCGAAGTCCGCATCGGCGGCGAGACGGTCGAAGTCTGCTGCGAAGAATGCGCGCAAAAGCTGCGCGAAGCTCAGGCGTAGCCACGACCGGCGCCGATTTCTTCGCCGCGCGCCGGACGGTGGCCACATCGTTCGGCGCGATCGGCCCTGTCGAACGCGGCAGCGGTCCGGCGGCGCTGTTCGTCCACGGCGCACTGCTGAACGGCTATCTGCGGCGGGGCGGCCCGACGAGTTGGGCGCCCGGGACGACACCATCGGGACCTGTCTGCGCCGGTTCCTGGATCCGCCGCAGCGGCTCGGCGAACGGGAACGCTTCGTCGGCGCGTTCGATGGCCGGCACACGCTCGCGGCCGAGGACGGATTGCGCCGCCTGCGCGCGCCGACCCTGGTCGCCCGGGAAACGGACGATGGCTACTCTCCGCAGCAGTGGTCGCATTGGCGGACGCAGGCGATTCCGGGCGTGCGCCGGCGGGTCGAGTCCGAGGGCGCGCGCATTTTCTTCCACGAGGCGCGTGCGCAAGCATTCGATCGCGAACTGCGTGCCCAGCGGCAAGCGGCGGCTGCGCCCGCCGCGGCGGGCGTCGGGACAGCGCCGGCCTGAGGCGGGGACGACGCAGCCGCCGCCGCGTCGAAGCTTCGTCGCCGGCGCAGTGCTGCGTCGGCATGACGTTTGTAAGCGCGGAGCCGTGCACAGTGAACGCCGTCGCTGTGCTGCGATATCGATGCGCGGCCCGATCCGAAACTGTGAACGCCGCGCAGATGCGTCGGCGCGCGAGCGGTCATGGTGCGCGATGCCGGCCGGCGCGGCGTCGCGCGGCCGGCGTCGCGGCGGCTCCGCCGCGGTCCCCCGCCCGACGCCATCCGCAGGAGGAACGATGCAACAACCGCATTCGGCAACCGCAACGGCAACCGCCTCGCGCCGGTTCGCGCTCGGCGCCCTGGCCTGGGGCCTGGCGATGTTGGCGCCCGGCGTCGCGATCGCGGCCAATCAGGGCAGCGGCTTCTATGTCGACCCGAATTCCAACCCGGCGATCTGGGTGCGCGATCATCCGGCCGACGCGCGCGCCGGCAAGATCCGCAACGCCATCGCCAGCAAGCCCATGGGCCGATGGTTCGGCAACTGGAGCGGCAACATCGGCACCGCGGTGGCGACCTATGTCGATGCGGCGCGCGCGGCCGACAAGCGGCCGATCCTGGTCGCCTACAACATCCCCGGCCGCGACTGCGGCAGCCACTCCGGCGGCGGCGCCGGCAGCCCGGAGGCCTACCGGACCTGGATTTCGAGTTTCGCTTCCGGCATCGGCGACCGCCGTGCGGTGGTGGTGATCGAACCCGACGCACTGGCCCAGCTCGACTGTCTGCCGGCCGACCAGCGCAGCGTCCGCATCGGCCTGCTGCAGTACGCGGCGCGCGAGTTCAAGCTGCGCGCGCCGAATGCGCAGGTCTACCACGACGGCGGCAATGCGACCTGGATCGGCGCCGACGAGATGGCGCGGCGGCTGAATTCGGCCGGCGTGCGCGATATCCGCGGCTTCGCCCTCAACGTCTCCAATTACCACACCACCGCCGCGTCCAACCATTACGGCGCCGCGGTCGCGGCTTCGCTCAACCGCCAGTTCGGCTATGCCAAGCCGTTCGTGGTCGACACCAGCCGCAACGGCAACGGCTCCAACGGCGAATGGTGCAACCCGGCCGGGCGCAAGCTCGGGGCGACCTCGCAGGCCAGCGCCAACGGCGCGGAAATGTTGCTGTGGTTGAAAGTGCCGGGCGACTCCGACGGCCAATGCGGCATCGCGCCGAATACGCCGGCCGGGACGTTCAATCCGGAGTTGGCCGTGCGCCTGATCGACGGCTGGTAGGCCGGGCGTGTCCGGCGGCGGCGCGGTGCCGCTGCCGGATGCGCGGGGGCCGAGCGGCGCGGCCGGTCACCGCCTGGCGCGGCGCGTCCCGGGGCCGGCGCTCGCCCGCGCCGCCGCAGAAACCGTACCGGCCGACACCAACGGCGCCTGTTCGGCCAGGTGTCGCCACAACCGCGTCGCGACCGGACCGTGCGGGCGGTCGTTGCGCCGCGCGGCGACCAGTTCTTCGCGGTGGCCGGGCAAGTAGCGCCCGGCGATCGACAGCAGGCGGCCGTCGGCCAGTTCGTCCTCGATCAGGAACCGCGGCAGGTGCCCCCAGCCCAGGCCCTGCAGCACGATCTCTTTCTTCATCGCGTGGTCGGCGACGGTGCATTGCTGCGCGCCCTCGATCAGGAAGAAATCGCGCTGCGGCGAATGCCAGGCGCTGTCGCGGATCACGCACTGGGTGTAGTCGCGCAGTTGCTGCGGGCGGATCGCGCGCGACGGCGCGAACGACAGAAAGCCCGGCGCGACCACCGGCACGAACGGCACGGTGCCCAGGTCGATCCAGTCCAGGCGCGGGTCGCCTTTGTCGATGCGATGCAGGATCAGATCGGCGCGGTCGTCGAACAGGCGTTCGGCCGGGCCGCCGACCGCTTCGAAATGCAGGTGCAGGCGGGTGCCGGGCTCGGCGGCGAAAAAGCGGCCGAGCAGGCCCAGCAACGGCGGCCGCGGGCACAGGTCGCCGACCACCACGTGCAGTTCGCTTTCGGCGCCCATCGCCAACTGCGCCGCATGCGTGCGCAGGCCTTCGAACTCGCGCAACACGGCCTGGGCGCGGCGGTGCAGCGATTGCCCGGCCTCGGTCGCCCGCACCCGATAGCCGCTGCGGTCGAGCAGATCCAGGCCGAGCTGGCGTTCGAGTTTGGCCACCGCGGCGAACACCGCCGGATGCGAGCGGTGCAGGATCGCGGCCGCGGCCTGGAAACCGCCTTCGCGGATCACCGCGTCGAAGCATTGCAGGTCGTGCAGGGTGAATCCGCTCATGTCGGTTCTATCTACAAAGACTGTGCGATCTTTGTAATATCCAGACGGGTCGGCCGCAACTAGCCTTTGCTTCACAGCCAGGCCGTTGCGGGAGCCGCACGAGGCGCTCCCCAGCCATCGACACAGGAACCGACCCGTGAAAACCGAACATTCGTTCTTCACCACCGGCGACGGTGTGCGCCTGGCGTACCGCCTCGACGGCGCCGCCGACCGGCCGACGCTGGTGCTGTCCAATTCGATCGGTACCGACCTGCGCATGTGGGACGGTCAGATCGCCGAGTTGGCGCGACGTTTCCGCGTGCTGCGCTACGACGCGCGCGGCCACGGCGCTTCCGGCGTGCCGGTCGGCGCCTATTCGCTGGATCGGCTCGGCCGCGACGTGATCGAGCTGATGGACGGGCTGGGCATCGGTCGCGCGCATTTCCTCGGCCTGTCGCTGGGCGGTTTCGTCGGCCAGTGGCTGGGCGTGCACGCGCCCGAGCGCATCGATCGGCTGATCTTGGCCAACACGTCGTCGTACCTGGGGCCGGCGCCGCAGTGGGACGAGCGCATCGCTGCGGTGCGGCAGGCGCAGGACATGCGCGAAACCGCCGAGATGTTCCTGCGCAACTGGTTTCCGGCGCCGATGCTGGCGCGCAACGACGCGGCCATCGAGCCGTTCCGCGCCATGCTGCTGGCGACCGACCGCCAGGGGCTGGCCGGCAGCTATGCCGCGGTGCGCGACGCCGACCTGCGCCGCAGCATCGCCTTGATCGTCAATCCGACCCTGGTCATCGCCGGCGAGCACGATCCGGTGACCGCGGCCAGCCACAGCGAGGCGATCACCGCGACCGTGCCCGACGCCCGCCTCGCCGTGTTGCCGGCCGTGCACTTGTCCAATGTCGAATACCCGCACGAGTTTCTCGGCGAAGTGCTGAGTTTCCTGCGCGCCGCCTGAGGCCGCGCAATGGGCTCAACCGCGCGCGGCGGCGCGCGGCGCGGCGTCGGCGGCGACCGCCTGCATGCAATAGGTATTGCGTTCGCGCTTGGCGCAATACAGGGCCGCGTCGGCGGCCGCGAGCAGCTTGGCGGTCTCGACGGGCCGGTCGGCATAGGCCACGCCGATGCTGGTGGTGACGCTCAGCTCGCGTTCGCCGATCGCGATCGGCCGGCGCATGCGCTCGATCAGCTTGCGCGCCACCGCTTCGGCGGCCGAAGGCACCGCCGCATCCTCGATCAGCACTACGAACTCGTCGCCGCCCAGGCGCGCGGCGAGATCGCCGGAACGCACGCAGCCGAGCAGGCGCTGGGCGAAGCTGCGCAGCACTTCGTCGCCGGTGGCGTGGCCCAGGTTGTCGTTGATCTGCTTGAAGCGATCGATGTCCAGGTACAGCAGCGACAGCGAGGCGCCGCGATTGAGGCCGAGCACGGCCAGGTTCATGCGCTCCTCGAACTGGCGCCGGTTGGCCAGGCCGGTGAGGGCGTCGAAGCGCGCCAGGCGTTCGAGTTCCTGCCGGCTGGCCTCGAGCGCGCGTTCGGTTTCGACCCGGCGGGTGATGTCGCGCCCGGCGTAGATCGCCTCCATGCCGTTGCCGTCCTCGGCGGGGATCGCCCGCGTCACCGCTTCGATCCACACGTAGTGGCCGTTCTTGTGGCGGATGCGGTAGACCGCGGTGCGCGGCTCGCCGCTGGCGATGACCTCGGCCAGCAGGCGTTGCTGGCGTTCCAGGTCTTCCGGATGCACCAGCGATTCGCGCGAGCCGAGCATCTGCGCCGGCTCCCAGCCGAGGATGTCGCGCGCGGAAGGCGAAACGTACACGCGCTGGCCGTCGGCGCGCATGCGCACCACCACGTCGTGCGAGTAGTCGGCCAGCATGCGGTAGCGGCGCTCGCTGTCGCGCAGGCCGGTGACCAGGCGCTTGCGCTCGGCCATCGCCAGCGCGACCGGGATCGTGATCAGGCAGCCGCCGGCGATGTACAACTGCAGCAGGGCGATGCGCCCGGGCGTGTCGACGTCGGCCAGCCACAGCGGGCCGTGGCCGAGCGCGGTGGCGACGCTGCCGATCAGGGTCAGCAGGACCACGCCGACTGCGACGCCGGCGAAGCGGTGGCGGATGGCGCCCAGCAACAGCGGCGGATAAGCCAGGAACAGCAGCGGATACGACGATAGGAACACCGCCAGCGCGATCGCGGCGAGCAAGGCCATGGTCAGCAGGAACGACAGGCCGCGCCCCGGCGCAGTGAACATGCGCCGCCCTTCGCGCTGCGCGACCAGGGTGGTGGTGGCGAAAATGACCAGGCCGACCACGTGCGCCGAGAACCAGGTCAGGAATCCGGGCCAGAACGGCGCCGCGTGCAGCACGCGCATCGCCCCGGCCGCCATGAACCCGGACACCGCGCAGGCGAGCAGGGTGCTGGTGGTGGCGATGCCGCCGAGGCTGATCCAGCGCTTAGGATCGCCGACATCGGGCACGAAGCGGCGCACCACGCCGGCGAGGATCAGCGCTTCGATCAGATTGGCCGCGGCGACGACCGCGGCGCTGACCGCCTGATCGCCGACGCCCAGCCGCACCGCCAGCTCGGTCGCGGCGGCGGTGCCCAGGTACCAGGGCCAGCGCTCGGTAGGGCGCGACAGCAGCCAACCGACCAGGATGCCGTTGCCGATCCACACCGCCGACAATTCGCCGGGGCCGCGCGACAGGGCCATCGCGGCCCAGGCCGACACGCCGATCAGCAGCGCCATCAGCAGCGCGTCCCAGCCGATGCGTTTGGGTTGGATGGACGACACGGTCGCGTTGGTCGGCGCGCGCGGGACGGGCGGAGCCTGCGCCCGCGCTCGCGCATGCTCCTGCGGGGCCAGCGTTGAGCATGGCCCCGGCGGCGTGACCGGACGATCAAAGCTGGGAGGAATCGGGCCGGGCCGGGCGGCGTCCCGGCGCGGTTTTGTGATGCATTCTGCGTTTTATCAGGCCTGCGCGACGCGTTTGCCCGGGCGCGGGTAGACCGATTCCGGCGCCGTCTGCGCCATCTCGCCGATCAGTTCGCCGAAGGCCTGGGCCGCCGGGCTGCGGCCGCGTTCGCTCCAGACCAGCGAGAAATCCACTTCCGGCAGGGGCGGCAAGGCGTAGCGTTCGGCGACCAGTTGCATGCCGGGTTCGAGATCGTCGCGGGCGATGGCGGTGATCGCCAGCCCGGCCAGCGCGGCGGCGTGGATGCCTTCCTGGCTGTGCGAGGTGAACACGACATGGCCGTCGATGCCGGCCTGCTCCAGCGCCCGCATGCCGACCCGGCGATGCACGCACGGCGGCGGAAAGAACGCGAACGGCAGCGAGCCGCCGGCCGGCGGGGCGAAGTTCTCGGCGGCGACCCAGACCAATCGGGTGCGTCGCAGCAGCCGGCCCGGCGACTGCGCGCCGGCGGGGCGCTCGGCGATCAGCACGGCCAGGTCGAGTTCGTCCGCTTCCAGCAGTGCGGGCAGATCGAGGTTGGCGCTGACGCTGACCTCCAGGCGCACCTGCGGATAGGCCTGGGCGAAGCGGCTCAGCAGTTGCGGCAGGCGTTCGCGCATGAAGTTCTCCGGCGCGCCGAAGCGTACCGTGCCGGCCACCGGCGAAGGATTGAAGCGCCGGCCGAGTGCGTCCAGCGCCTGCAGGATCTGCCGGGCATGGATCAGGAACTCGCGGCCGTCCTCGCTTAGGTCGAGCTTGCGCGTGCTGCGCGACAGCAGGCGCCGGCCGACCTGCTGTTCCAGCCGGCGGATCTGGTGGCTGACCGCCGACTGGGTCAGGTGCAGGCGTTGTGCGGCGCGGGTGAAGCCGCCGGTTTCGACGACGGCGACGAAGGTGCGCAACAGGCTGGGATCGAAGTCCATGGCGGCGTATGCATGACGGCCGTTAATGGCGCGGACGAAATTAAATCATTTCTCTCATCGCCCGCGCTTGCCGACAATGGCCGCCTCCGCTGCAGCGGGACCGCCGTCCGATCCGCTTCTTCCGTCCGCCCGCCGCGGCCTCGCGCGCGGGCGCGAGCGGCCGGGCGGACGCGCCGGCGCGAACCCCGTTCCCGTTGCCCGGAGTTACTGCCATGTCGCTGTCCACCGCCGCGCCCGCGTCGCGGCCGAGTTCCCGCAATACCGTGGCGCTGGCTGCGGTCTGCCTGTCGTCGTTGATGTTCGGCCTGGAGATTTCCAGCGTACCGGTGATCCTGCCGGCGCTGGAGCGGCAGTTGCACGCCGGTTTCGGCCCACTGCAGTGGATCATGAACGCCTATACCCTGGCCTGCACCACGGTGCTGATGGCCGCGGGCACCTTCGGCGATCGCTACGGCCGCAAGCGCGTGTTCGTGCTCGGCCTGCTGGCGTTCGCCGCCACCTCGCTGGCCTGCGGCCTGGCGACCGACGCCCGGACGCTGATCGTCGCGCGCTTCTTGCAGGGCGGCAGCGGCGGAGTGATGTTGATCTGCGGCACCGCCGTGCTGGCGCATCAGTTCCGCGCCGGGCGCGAACGCGCACGCGCCTTCGCCGCCTGGGGCGTGGTGTTCGGCATCGGCCTGGGCTTCGGCCCGATCGTCGGCGGCGGCATCCTCGCCCTGGCCGATTGGCGCTGGGTGTTCCTGGTCCACGTCGGCCTGGCTGCGATCACCCTGGTGCCGCTGTGGCGTGGCGTGGAGGAAGCGCGCGATCCGCACGCGGGCCGGCTCGATGCGGCCGGCATCGCGACCTTGTCGGCGGGCGTGTTCGGCCTGACCTGGTGCCTGATCCAGGGGCCGGCGGCCGGCTTCGCCAGCGCCACGGTGCTGGCGGTCGCGGCGGCGGCGCTGGTGGCCTTGATCGCCTTCGTGCGCATCGAGACCGCGCATGCGCATCCGATGTTCGATTTCCGCGTGTTCCGGCTGCGCGATTTTTCCGGAGCGATGGTCGGCGCGGTGGCGATGAACATCAGCTTCTGGCCGTTCATCGTCTACCTGCCGATCTATTTCCACGGCGTGCTCGGTTACGACGCGGTCGCCGCCGGCGCGCTGTTGCTGGCCTACACCTTGCCGACCCTGGTCATGCCGCCGCTGGCCGAACGGCTGAGCCTGCGTTTTCATCCCGGTTGGACGGTCAGCGCGGGGCTGTTCGCGATCGGCGCCGGGTTCCTGGCGATGCGCTACGGCGGCCGCACCGCCGACCCGGGCTGGGCGCAGTTGCTGCCGGGCCTGTTGTTGGCCGGCACCGGCCTGGGCATGACCAACACGCCGGTGACCAACACCACCACCGCCGCGGTGCCGAGCGAGCGCGCCGGCATGGCCACCGGCATGGACATGAGCGCACGCTTCATCAGCCTGACGGTCAACATCGCGGCGATGGGGCTGATTCTGCTCGCCGGCATCGGCACGCACC
This sequence comes from Lysobacter antibioticus HS124, assembly GCF_000336385.2. Taxonomy (GTDB): domain Bacteria; phylum Pseudomonadota; class Gammaproteobacteria; order Xanthomonadales; family Xanthomonadaceae; genus Lysobacter; species Lysobacter firmicutimachus. The sequence continues at coordinate 64,361 of NZ_HG424542.1, forward strand.
TGCGCGAGCGCTACGGCGCGGTCGTCCCCGCGGCCGCCGAGCGCATCGCGGCCGGCGATCTGAACGCGCTCGGCGCCGACGCTGCCGCGCGGCAGGCGGCGCGCGCGGCGCTCGCGCACGGTTTCGACCTGGTCATGCTGTACGGCGGCATCGGCGTTTGGCTGTTGGCCGCATTAGGCCTGGCGATTTTCAGTCCGCGCCGGATCGCGGTGCGGCTGGCCGATTCGTGAGCGGTTCTCGCCGAGCGCGCGGCGCCCGCAGTCGCGTGTGTTGCAGGCCGGTTACGGCCTGCAACATCGCCGCGGCGGCGGCTCAGGAGTACTGGCAGTTGATCGAGACGTTGACGAACCAGTTCGGATGGATGAAACGCATGCTGTGGACCTGATAGCCGAACAGCACCGTGCCGCCGTTGGTCTGACAGATCGAGATCGCCTGGTTGACCGCGATCACCGTGGCGGTGGTGCTGTCGGCCCAGAAGCCGCTGCCGTACACCTGTTCGATGCGCGCCGCCGAAGCGGACGAGCTGTAGGCCGTGCCGATGGCCAGCACCAGCATCGCGCTGCGCGACATCTTCTTGATTGCCGATTGCATTGCCGACTCCATTCGTAAGGCCGCCGGATCGGCGGCCGCTCACCTTGGCCGGCGCAGCGTCGCGTGCGCAAGCGAAAACGTCGGCGATGCGCGGAACTGGGATGCGCCGCGCCGGCGCAGCCGATGCGGTGTCGCAACTCGAAACCGAGACTTCGCGCAGGGCCTGAGATCGGATCAGCCCGACCGCGGATCGAACGCCTCCTCGCGCGCTCGACGGCTGGCGCGCTGCCAGGCCGCCAGGGCGATGGCATAGGCTTCGTCCCACGGCACCGGGCTGGCGCCGGCGAGGCGGCGATAGCGCGCATGCAGTTCGTCGTGCAGCTCGGCGGGAGCGCGGCCGCCGCTGCGCAGGCAGGCGTCGAGGCCGAGCTTGACCGCCGCTTCGACGTCCTCGAACGCGCGTGCCTCGCGCAGCGGCAGTTGCTCGCAATGCCGGCGCCAATGCCCCAGCTCGGCGTCCAGGTCGATCGAGTCGATCGGCCCGATCGCAATCTGCGGAAGAAGGTACGCCATGGTCATGAAACTTCCCCGATGGACGTGGCAGGGTAACGGCGATGCGTGCGGACGCGCCGGCCCTGCATGAAGCCGCTGAACCTAGAGGCGCCCGAGTCGCTCCGACGTGAAGAACGCGCGGCCGGCCGATGGCGCACCGGGCCGCCGTATCCCCACCGCGTGCGCCCACTCCGCGAGGCCGCCATGCAGATTCCGACGCCGATGACCTTCTCCCGTTCCTGGCCGCCGCTGACCGCGATCTGGGTCGGCGCGCCGTGGGTGATCGGCATGCGCCTGTGGGCCATGTCGATGGCGGACTGTCCGCCGTCGCCGCGCGACCGGCGCGAATGGCAGCGCATGCTGGACGAGAAATGGGCGGCGTTCGGCCTGGCGTGGTGGGCGATGTCGACCCAGTGGTGGCGGATGCAACTGGATGCATGGTCGACACCGCCCGCGGCGGCGGCTTGGCGCGACCCGGCGCGGGCCTGGACCGGCGCCTGGCGCGAAGGCGACCGCTGGATCGCGGCCGGGCTGCGCCCGGTGGCGCGCGCGGTGACGCAGAACCGGCGTCGATTGGCGCGCCGGTCGCCCTGAGCTGGCTCCCCGCAATTACGACCGGCTGGCTCCCCGGCGCGAACCCGGCGCCGGGCACACTGCGCTTCCCTTTCCTGCGCCGAGACCGCCATGCCTTCGCCCGCCGCCGTGCTGCCGCCGACCGACCTGCCGCGCGAAATTTCGCCACGGGATGCGCTGCCGCGCCGTCGCGTGCGCGTGCTCGACAGCGAAATCAGCTATGTCGACGTCGGCGAAGGTGCGCCGGTCGTGCTGCTGCACGGCAATCCGACCTCGTCCTATCTGTGGCGCAACGTCATTCCGCATTTGAGCGGGCTCGGCCGTTGCCTGGCGCCGGACCTGGTCGGCATGGGCGCATCGGCGCCGATGCCGGGCGGCGGCTATCGCTTCTTCGACCACGTACGCTATCTCGACGCTTGGTTCGAGGCCCTGGACCTGCGCACCGACGTGGTCCTGGTGCTGCACGACTGGGGCTCGGCGCTGGGCTTCCATTACGCCTGCCGCCATCCCGAGCGGATCGCCGCGATCGCCTACATGGAAGCGCTGGTGCAGCCGCGCCTGTGGAGCGACTTCGCTCACGGTCGCGATGCGCTGTTCCGCGCCATGCGTTCGGAGCAGGGCGAGCGCATGGTGCTGGACGAGAATTTCTTCATCGAGACCGTGCTGCCCAAGAGCATCCTGCGCACGCTCGATCCGGCGGAGATGCAGGCCTACCGGGCGCCGTTCGCAAGCCACCAGTCGCGCGCGCCAACCCTGGCGTTCCCGCGCGAGCTGCCGATCGAGGGCGAGCCGGCCGATGTCGCCGCTGCGGTCGAGGCCTATGGGCAGTGGCTGGCGCACAGCGCGTTGCCGAAGCTGTTCGTCAATGTCGAGCCCGGCGCCCTGTTGACCGGCCGCGCGCGCGAGTTCTGCCGCGGCTGGCCGAACCAGCGCGAAGTCACGGTCGCCGGCGTGCATTACCCGCAGGAGGATTCGCCGCACCAGATCGGCCGCGCGCTGCGCGAATTCGTCGCCGGGTTGCGCGACTGAGCGCGCTCGGCGAAAGCGGAAGACGAGCGGAAAGCGAACGGCGTTTGCATGTGTGCTGAAACGCGCACTACATGCGACGAACGGCCGGGCGGCCTCGAATCGGCGGTTGGCACGAATTTTGTGACGGATATCAAGTATCGGTCGCCATCGTGGCGGTCGGTCTTCCCCCATCCGCCATGAGGTACCCGTGAATCTGACTCCGCCGAGCTTCCCGACCTTCTTCCTGTCCCTGCTCGCCGGCGGCGCCGGCATCGCCGCCAAGCTCGGCTATCTGCCGCTGGCGGGCTTCGCTTTCTGGCTGGTCGCGCTGGGCTTCGTGCTGTTGTTGTTCGGCACGTTGTTCCGCGGTCTGTAAACCGCGTCCGATGCGCCCGCGGCGCGGCCGGCTCCGGTCGCGCCGCGGGCGGATTTGCGCTGCGTCCGCCGCGCCGGTGCGCGCGGTCGCGCCGGGTATGCGCGCCCGGTTGCGTTTCCGACCGGTGGTCGGTCCGCCAGTCCGCCGGGCGCGGGAACTAGTCCTTGCGTCACGGAATTGGCCCCAGGCTTCGACCAAAGTGCTATTCCCCAAGGCGGATCCCGTCGGAGTAGCACCGATGACCACGATCCCATTCAGGCTGCCGCGCAAGGCGCCTGCCAGCGACCTCGGCTACTGGGCCATCGCATATCACACCGCGTCGTTCCATCGCGCCGGAGTGAGTTTCCGCGACTACGGCCCGGCCCTGTATCTGGGCGTCGCCGTCTTCAACGAACATCCCGAATATTGTTTCGACGACCCGCGCCTCAACCTGGAACGGCGTTACCGCGAAGTGCGCGGCAACTCGTGCCTGGACTGGGCGCAGGCCAAGCCGGCCGCGCGCGCGGCCTGGGAACGCGCCCAGGCGCAAGCGCTGGCGGCGCAGATCGGCCCGGCGGAAAACCTGCGCCTGTGCGCGCACGCCTGAGCTCCGACCCAAGGTCGTCGTAGCCGTATAGCGAACCGGCCGGTGCCGGCGGGCACTGCGCGGGGCGCCGTAACACGACATATGGCGCAAGTGTCCGTCGGCCAGGCCTATGCGCCTGGGCCGACTCCGGCGACGCAATCGAACCATCGCACCGACGCACGACGGAGCCGAACGGTTCCGTCGTTTTTTCTGCGCGCCCGGGATGGCGGGGCGGCGCGAACCGGAGCGGGGTAAGCCGCGACCGTCCGAAGCGGCGGACGATCACGCGCGCAACCGAAGTTGCGAATCGTCCGATGCCGTCGGAAGCGCGGGCGTCCTTTCCGGGAGGGGGCGATCGCGCTGGCGAGCCTGGCTTCGGTGGGGCGCCGCTTACCCCGCTCCTGCAAGCGCCGTGCCTTGCGCAAAATCGCCCGTTCGAGCGCTCCGATGCCGGTGTTGAAGGAAATTTTCAGCAGCGGGCGCGAGAAAAACGGCGTCGAGAACATTGATGTCATCGGCGCTTTCTCACGACCCGTGAGCGCCGCTCGGGCGGACGCGTTTGCGATGTGCGGCGCAGAACGCAGTGCGTGACATCGTTGTCGCGCGCGATAGTGCGTCGACTGTGCCGACTATCCACCATGGCGCGATCGCGCTTATGAAAAAAGGTTCTTTTCTTACCCGTCTCCGCCACGCCTAGGCTCGGCCGCCGCGTGGTCGGTGCTCGAACGAGCGCCCGTCGCGCAACGCGCGTCCGCATCCGCGGAGGCGTCCCAACCGACGGAGGAGACCGTAATGAAGAATTGGCTGATGGTCGGCGTGTTGGCCCTGGCGGGCTTGTTGTGCGGCAGCGCGCAGGCGGTGGTGGTGGGCGGCATCGTCAGCACCGACGCGCGCTGGCCCGAAGCGGTGGGCGGTTACGACCGGCTGAGCTTCTACGATCAGGTCAATCACGATGGCGGCAGCCGTTCGAACTACTTCTGGGCGAACCAGTTCTGGTTCGTCGGCGGCGACGGCGGCTACATCGGCCTGCAGAATCGCTCCGGACAGCGCTGGCTCAACTTCTCGATCTGGCTCGCCAGCGGCTGGGACCCGGCCAGCCGCGCCAGCTGCGGCCATTTCAGCCATGAAGGCAGCGGCGTGCAGTGCCAGATCAAATGGAACTGGAAGACCGGGCACAAGTATCGGCTCGATATCGTGCGCGCCTCGAACCGGGTCAGCGGCGTGGTCACCGACCTGATGAGCGGCGAGAGCATCACGGTGGCCACGATCCTGATCCCGACCGCATGGAGCGGGCTCAAGAACCGCTCGGTCAGCTTCGTCGAGGAATACAGCCAGGGCAGCAACCAGCTCGCCTCGTGCAGCGTGATCGGCGCCCAGTCTTCGGTGTTCTACCTGCCGGTGGCCAACGGCCACCTGCCGGCGACGTCGCAGACCACGCAGACTTACGGCAACTGCAACGACCGCAACATCGCCCACGCCGCCTGCGACGCCGGCGGCAAATGCATCACTATCGTCAGCGATCTGGGCGGGTTCGCTTCGCCGGGCGAATAATGCGTTGCGGCCGCTTTTGCGGTCGCGGGAATTTGGGATTCGGGATCGGCAGGGCGGTCGCCGCTGCCCCTTGCGATGACGGCCGCTGGAGAGGCCGCAGCGGCCGTCGTCGATAGCGTTCGCGGCCACCGATCCGCATCGTCGCAAGCATCCGGCGCAGTGCGCCGGACGTCGACCTCAGTGCTGCAGGGCGAACTCGATGAAGCCCAGCACTTCGCCGGCGCGCGGCTGCAGGCGGCGCACCTGCAGCGCGCTGGCGGCCAGCGGCAGCGACGCGCCCGGAACGAGGCGGTGGCTGGCGATCTTGTCGGCCTCGACCAGGTCGCGCGGATAACGCTTGGGCCAGACTTCGACCGTGGCGCCGTCGCGATCGACCTCGACGATGCGAACGGCGTCGTCGCCGACGTCGAGTTCGCCGCCTTCCACCAGGGTTAGGGCGTCGGCCGCGGGCGCGCCGATGCCGGCGGCGGAGAATTCGGCCAGCGAGACGTTGGCGCGCGTGCCGTCGCCGCCGACGTCCTGCAGGCGCAGGAAACCGCCGGCGACCGGGAAGATGTCCGAGCGCTTGAGCTTGAGCTTGCCCAGCCAGCGCTTGTCGGCCGGATTCCAGACGTCCAGTCGCACGTCGTGGCCGTCGAACACGTTGACCAGGCCGAGCTTGGCCTGCTCGTGGGACGCGGTGCGGCCCTGGATGATCTGGATACTGTCGCTCATGGAGGCTCCTGCCTGGGCAGCGGTGGGGGGCGCCGGCTCGGCGGCGCAGGACAGCAGGGTCAGGCTCAGCAACAGGCCCGCGCCGGCTTGCGAGAATCGGCCGTTCATCGCGTCATTCGTCTGCAGTGAGGCCACGAAACAAGGCTTGCGCATGTAAACACCCGGACGCCGAACGCGCAAGCCGCAACGGTTGCGGCTTGCGCGGTGTGAACGGCGATGGCGGACGCGCTTAGCGGGTCGGCGTGGAGTTCACTTCGTGGTAGAGCTTCTGATAGTCCGAGTAGGGCATGTCGACGTCGCTGTGGCCCCAGGGATTGTCGAGCTTGATGCGGGTGGTGCCGTCGCCGTCGACGTAGATGTCCTCGACCCGGTAGGCATGGCCGCCGACCGCGCCGTACTGCTGGGCGAGCTTGTTCTGCTCGTCGCTCCAGTCGCCGGCGGTCCAGGCGACCACGGCCTCGCCGTTCTCGAGCTTCTCGTTCAGGTCGCCGGCGCTGTACTCGGACGGCGATTCGGTGCTGGAGTCGCGGCCGAGGATGGCTTCCTGGACCTTGGCCGGATTTTCGCCGTCGTCGTAGGTCTTGTAGCCGTCGCCGGTGAACTGGCCGTAGGCCTTCTCGATGATCGCCGGCCACACTTCGCCCTGGCCGTCCTTGCCCATGTCGCCGATGTCGGCGGCATCGCCGTCGAACGGACCGGAGACGGTGACTTCCTTCTTGTCCCAGCCCGAGCCGAAGCCGAGGAAGCCGTTGTCGTATTCCTTGAAGGTGACGGTGTAGGTGCCGTCGCCGTTGTCGCGGATCATGTTCTTGATCACGTCGGGGTTCTGCGCCGCGATCGACTTGATCGTCGACAGCACCGCGCAGCTGCCGTAGCCGTCCTGGTTGACGTCGTTGGCGTCGATCGGATTGGCGTCGCCTTCGCCCTGGACGAACGGCGTCTCGGTCTTGTTCGCTTCGGCCGCCTTTTCGCGGTCGATTTCCGCGGGCAGGTTGATCGGGCGGAAGGCGTACAGGTTGGCGCTGTTCAGTTCCATGGTTCGCTCCGGCGCGGCAATGCGATGGGGGATGGCGTGCAGACTAGGCGCCGCGGCGAAGCGACATAACTAGGGCGTGCCCCAGGACTGGGGCACGCCCTAGGGGGCGCTGGATTCGCGCCTGCACGGCGTCTCGCGCCGCCGCAGCGGCGCGTGTCGTTGCCGGACGTTGCCGCGAGCGCGCGCAGACAGGGATCGGCCTCGGCGGGCGGACCGGCGCAGCGAGTCGCGACGCTGTGACCGACTTCGCCGTTCGCGAGCGAGCCTACGGCCGGCGCGCCGCGACCGGCGGCGCCCGCGCGCGCGCCGCGGCGTGGGTCCGGGCC
>NZ_HG424543.1 GCF_000336385.2 Lysobacter antibioticus HS124
ATTCGGGATTGGGGATTCGGGATTGGGGATTCGGGATTGGGGATTCGGGATTGGCAAAAGCGGTCTCGCCGCGACGGCTGTTGTTCCAGGGAGGGAAGCCGGGATCTCTACAACAGCCTTCGCTTTTGCCAATCCCGAATCCCCAATCCCCAATCCCAATCTCACCCAGTGAGCCCCCCTTCCCCTACCCTGCGCCGCTGACCGTCTCCCATTCCCAGGCCGCCGGCCGTCAGGGCACAATCGCCGCCGCATGCTCGCCCATCTCTCGCTCAAGCAATTCGCCGTCGTCAGCGCCGCCGAACTCAGCTTCGGTCCGGGGCTCACCGTCATTTCCGGCGAGACCGGCGCCGGCAAGTCGCTGCTGGTCGACGCGCTCGGCCTGCTGTCGGGGCTGCGCGCCGACAGCGGCGTGGTCCGCCACGGCGCCGACCGCGCCGAACTGGTCGCCGACTTCACCCTCGACGACGCGCCGCAAGCCGCGCAGTGGCTGCGCGACAACGAACTCGACGAAACCGGCGACGGCGACGTCGCGGTGTGCCAGATCCGCCGGGTGATCCGCGCCGACGGCGGCTCGCGGGCCTGGATCAACGGCCGCCCGGTCACCCTGGGCCAGCTCGGCGAGCTCGCCGCGCACCTGGTGGAGATCCACGGCCAGCACGAGCATCAGGCGCTGATGTCCAAGGCCAGCCAGCTCGGCCTGCTCGACGCCTACGGCCGCTGCGAAGCCCAGCGCGAACCGGTCGAGCGCGCCGCGCGCGCCTGGAGCGCGCTGCTGCGCGAGCGCGAGACCCTGCTGGCCCAGGGCGACGTCAGCGACCGCATCGGCTGGCTCGAGCACCAGTACGCCGAACTCGAGCGCGAGGCGCTGGAACCCGACGCGCTGGCCAAGCTGCTCGCCGATCACCGCCGCCACGCCCACGCCGCCGGCCTGATCGCCGCCTGCGAAAGCGCCTTCGCCCGCCTCGGCGGCGAGGAAGGCCCGTCGCTGACCCGCACCCTGCAGCAGGTGCGCGGCGAACTGCAGCGCATGAGCGAGCACGAACCGCGCCTGGGCGAGGTCGAGACCATGCTCGACCAGGCCGCGATCCAGATCGACGAAGCGGTGTCCCTGCTCGACCGGGTCCGCGACGACCTCGACCTGGACCCGTCGGAGTTCGAACAGATCGAACACAAGATGGGCCGGCTGCACGAGCTGGCGCGCAAGCACCGGGTCGCGCCGGAGCGGCTGGCCGCGACCCGCGACGGCCTCGCCGCCGAACTGGAACAACTGCGCGGCGCCGGCGAACGCCTGGACCGCCTCGACGGCGAAATCGACGCCGCCCGCGCCGGCTGGCGCCGCGCCGCCGACGCGCTCGGCCAGGCCCGGCGCGAGGCCGCCCGCTCGCTAGGCGCGCGCACCACCGAGCTGATCGGCGAGCTCGGCATGGGCGGCGGCCGCTTCGACGTCGCGGTCGAACCGCTGGACGAAGACCGCCCCGACCCGCAGGGCGGCGAACGGGTCGAATTCATGGTCGCAGCCAACCCCGGCCAACCGGCCCGGCCGCTGCGCAAGGTCGCCTCCGGCGGCGAACTCTCGCGCATCTCGCTGGCGATCGAAGTCGCCGCGTTCGGCCTGGACGCGGTGCCGACCATGGTCTTCGACGAAGTCGACTCCGGCATCGGCGGCGCCGTGGCCGAGATCGTCGGCCAGAAACTGCGCACCCTCGGCGCCGGCCGCCAGGTCCTGTGCGTCACCCACCTGGCCCAGGTCGCCGCCCAGGGCCACGCCCACTACCGGGTCAGCAAGGCCGCCAGCGAAGGCGTCACCCAAAGCGCCGTGGTCGTCCTCGGCGCCAAGCAGCGAGAAGAAGAACTCGCCCGCATGCTCGGCGGCATCGAACTCAGCAAGGAAGTCCGCGCGGCCGCGCGGCGCTTGCTGGCGGATGTGGGGTGAGGCCGGGATTGGGATTCGGGATTCGGGGTTCGGAATCGGCAAAAGCGGAGTCGCTGGCGTCCGTCGGCACTTCGCCCCACCGTCACCCCAAAATACAAAGGCCCGCATCAAGCGGGCCTTTCGTTTACCGGCTTCTGGAATCGACCGTCACGGCCAAGAACGGGGCGCGATCAAACGGCGCAGAGCCGCTCTAACCAATCCCGAATCCCGAATCCCCAATCCCCAATCACCGCTTCTTGCGCACATACAACACCAAGGAATGCTCCTCGATCTCGTAGCCGTGCTTGGCCGCGATCTTGCGCTGCAGTTCCTCGATCTCGGCGCTTTCGAACTCGATGATCTTGCCGGTGTCGATGTCGACCATGTGGTCGTGGTGGTGGCCGCGGTCCAGTTCGTAGACCGACTGGCCGGCCTCGAAATTGTGCTTCAGCACCAGGCCGGCGGATTCGAACTGGGTCAGCACGCGGTAGACCGTGGCCAGGCCGATGTCCTCGCCCTTCTCCAGCAGCATCCGATAGATGTCTTCGGCGGTCATGTGGCGCGGCTTGGACTGCTCCAGCAGCTCCAGGATCCGCATCCGCGGGTGAGTGACCTTGAGTCCGGCGTTGCGCAGGTCTTGCGATTCCATGGCGGTGTTCCTTGCGATCGTTGCGGCCCGGCGGCGCGGGCCCGGGTATTGACCGGCGGGCCTGGCCGCAAGCGCCTGCGCGTTGAGCGGACTGGGCTGGCTGGGCCGGAATGGCGGATGAACGCGAGGGGTTGCCGCGCGCCCGTAACCGCCCTTGGTGGGTGCGGGCTTCAGTGTATCATCGGCCCCGTTGCCTTCGACTGCCGCAGACCCCGACCCGATGCGTAAGCTCCTGCTCGTCCTCTCGCTTTCCGTGCTCACCGCCGGCTGCGGCATCATCTACAAGCAGCCGATCTACCAGGGCAACCTGCTGGAGAAGACCGCGGTCGACCAACTCCAGACCGGGATGAGCAAGCAGCAGGTGCAGACCCTGCTCGGCACCCCGTCGATCGAAGACCCGTTCCACCAGAACCGCTGGGACTACACCTCGACCCAGCGCGTCGACCGCCTCGGCCATACCTCGCGCAAGAACCTGACCCTGTGGTTCGAGAACGACGCCCTGACCAAGTGGGAAGGCGACTACTTCCCCGAGCAGGACGAAGAGATCGCCAAGGCCTCGGTCAAGCAGTTCGGCCGCAACCTGGCCAAGGAAAAGGACAAGAAGCGCCGCCGCGGCAGCTGAGAGCGCCGCCGCAGAGGCACGAACGGCCGCCCCGGGGCGGCCGTTTTCGTTTGCGCCGTCCGGCCTGCGCCGGTGCGCACAGCCCGTTCCGCCCTCGCCCGCACGCCCGTTCGCACACTGATCGAAGAACCGCCGCGAACGCTGGCGCCGGCAGCAGGCGCGTCGGCGGCCCCGGCTTTCCAGGCCCCGCCCTTCGCGGGCCTGCTCTTGGACAGCCGCCCTCTTCGACAGGCGCGCTTTAGACCGCCCCCCCTTTTTCGACAGGCGCCTGCTCCGCCGCTACTGCTTCGGCGGCGGCTTCAGCGGCCGGTCGGCGGCGCGCCGCCGGCGCGCCTCCTTGGGGTCGAGCTGCAAGGGCCGCAGCAACTCGACCCGGTCGCCGTCGCGCAGCGCGGTGTCGGCTGTGGCCCGCACCCCGAACACGGCATAGGCGACCGTTTCGGGATCGTCCTGCCAGCCGGCCGCCGCCAACGCCGCGGCCACGGTCGCGCCTTCGGCCAGCTCCAGCGCCACCGCCTCGTGGCGGCGCGGCCAGGCGCGGACCAGCTCGACCTTCATGTCGTCGCGACTCCGGTCACCGGCGTGCCGGGCTCGGCGCCGCGGTCGGCGACCCGCACGAAATCGTCGACCATGCGGTCGGCCAGGCTCTGGAAGCCCAGCGCCAAGGCCGGGCCGAGCAGCTTGACCGCCGGCTCGAACTCCAGGGTCAGGGTGACCTTGCAGGCCGACTCGTCCAGGGCATGGAACTCCCAGCGCCCGCCGAGCTTGCGGAACGGCCCGTCGACCAACTGCAACTCGATGTGGTGCGGCGGCGACAAGACATTGCGGGTGGTGAACCAGGTCCGCAGCGCGCCCAGGCCCAGGTCCAGCCGCGCGACCATGTGCTGCTCGGAGGCCTCCAGGACCTGCGCCTGCTCGCACCAGTCGAAACGGCGCGGGTAGGCGGCCACGTCGTTGACCAGCGCGAACATGCGCGCGGCGGAGTGTTCGACCAAGGCGGAGCGGCGGATGGTAGGCATTCGTGTTTCGCTAATTGGGATCGCAGCGCTGGTTTCAACCCGGCGAAAGCGGGCCGCCCGTTGCCGCAAGCATCGCCGGCCGAGCGGCCGCAGGGCTCCGGAGGCCCTCGCCGCCCCGCCCGGCTACTCAAACCGCCTCCGGATCGGAGACAATCGCCGGATGGCTAAAAACACCAACAACAAGGCCGGCAAGGATAAAGGAAAGGGCGCCGCCGGCGGCACCATCGCGCTGCACAAGCGCGCCCGCCACGAATTCCACCTGGAAGAACGCTTCGAGGCCGGCCTGGCCCTGCAGGGCTGGGAGCTCAAGTCGATCCGCGCCGGACGCGCGAACATCACCGAAAGCTATGCCGTGATCCTGCACGGCGAGATCTACCTGATCGGCTCGCAGATCACCCCGCTGATCTCGGCCTCGACCCACGTCGTCGCCGAGGAGCGCCGCACCCGCAAGCTGCTGCTGCACCGGCGCGAAATCGACAACCTGATCGGCCGGGTCCAGCGCGACGGCTACACCGTGGTGCCGACCGCGCTGTACTGGAAGGGCAACAAGGTCAAGATCGAAGTCGCCCTGGCCAAGGGCAAGCAGACCCACGACAAGCGCGAAGCCAGCAAGGAACGCGACTGGGCGCGCGAGAAGCAGCGGGTCATGCGCCGCCACAACCGCGACGCCTGAACCCGCTTCCCACCTGCAGGGGCGGCGTAAGCCGCGACCAGGGGCGCGCGGAAACCCCATATCGATGCCCGAGCCGGCCCCTGCTTGTAGGGGCGGCTCGTCGAGTGCGCATCCAAGCGCGGCCCATCGCCGTCCGGCGCGACGCCCGCCACGCCCGACCGCCCCTCACTCCCCGCGCGGCGCCTCCAGCGGCAAGGTGAAGAAGAACGTCGCGCCCTCGCCTTCGCGCCCCTCGGCGCGGATCGACCCGCCGTGGCGCTCGACGATGCGCTTGACCGAGGCCAGGCCGATGCCGTGGCCGGCGAAATCCTCGACGTTGTGCAGGCGCTGGAACGGCCGGAACAACTTGTCGACATAGGCCTGCGGGAAGCCGGTGCCGTTGTCGCTGAGGTAGAACTCGCGCCCGCCGCCGGGCAACTCGCGCAGGCCGAACTCGATCCGCGCCGGATCGCGGTCGCGGCTGAACTTCCAGGCATTGCCGAGCAGATTGCCGAGCAGGTTGCGCAACAACGAAGCGTCGCCGGTGACCCGCATGCCCGGGTCGATCCTCACCTCGACCGCGCGCTGCGGCTCGCCCACGCGCAGCTCGTCGATCACCTCCGCCGCCACCCGGCTCAGGTCGACGCTCTCGTGCTTGAGCTCGCCGCGCGACAAGCGCGACATCTTCAACAAGGCGTCGATCAGATCGCCCATGCGCGCGGCCGCCTTGCGCACCCGGCCCAGGTAGTCGCGGCCGGGCGCGTCGAGCCGGTCGGCGTACTTCTCGCCGAGGATGCGGCTGAAGCCGTCGATCGCCCGCAGCGGCGCGCGCAAGTCGTGCGAGACGCTGTACGCGAACGCTTCCAGCTCCTGGTTGGCCTGGCTCAGCTCGCGCGTGCGCAGGGCCACGCGCGCCTCCAGGGTGCGGTTGAGCGCGTGCACGCGCGCCTCGGCGCGCAGGCGCTCGGTCACGTCCTCGACCTGGACCAGGCCGGCGATGTCCTGGCCGACGTTGCCCGGCACCGGCGAATAGGTCAGCTGCACCTGGCGCGCGACGCCGTGCTCGCGGTGCAGGCGCCGGGTCGCGCGGTGCACGCCGTCCTCGTCGGTGCGGCCGTCGCCCTCGTCGCCGTCGTCATGCTCCAGCAGTTCCTCGAAACGCCGCCCGCGCAGCTGCCCGATGCCGGTGCCGACGATGCCCGCCAGCGACGGGTTGGCGTCGACGATCCGGCCCTCGCTGTCGAGCAAGGCCTTGCCGATCGCCGAATACTGCATGGCGCTGCGGAAGCGCGCCTCGCTGCGGCGGAAATCCTCGGTCATGCGCACGGCGATGTTGCGCGCGCGCGACTCGGTGCGCGCCAGCATCAAGGCGATGCCGTACAGCAGCAGCGAAGAGAACAGCCCCAGCGCGAACATGTTGCGCAACCCGGCCAGGCGCGGCACCGCCTGCTCCACCGGCGCCGACTGGTAGTCGATCCGCCAGCTGCGGCCGTAGATGTCGAAGCTGACCCGGTGCACGAACGCCGCGGCCTGCCCCTTCATGCCCGGCGCCTCGTACAACAGCGTGTCGCGCCCGCCGCTGCGGTCGTAGATCCGGAACAACATGTCGTCGTGGCTGCCGCCCAGCGTGGTCTGGACGAAACGCTCCATCCGGAACGGCACGTACACCCAGCCCTGCATCTCGGCCCGGCGCAGCGATTCGCTTTGCGGCCGGCCGCCGCCCAGATAGACCGGCAGCGTCAGCAACAAGCCGGTCGACAGCGGCTGAGGGCCGTCCTGGATCAGGTGGATCTTGCCCGACAGCCGCGCCTGGCCGCTGTCCATCGCCGCGATCATCGCCTCGCGCCGGACCGCTTCGGAGTGGATGTCGTAGCCGATCGCCGCGACGTTGGCCGGGGTCTTGGGCTCCAGGAACAGCACCGGCGCATAGACCTCGCGCACGCCCTGCGGACGCACCGTCAGCAGGCCGTAGCCGGCGTCGCGCCACTCGTTCTGCAACTGCACCAGCAGGCGTTGCGGCACGTAGCCGGCGAACCCCAGCCCCAGCGTCGCCGGGAACCGGCGCTGCATGTTCATGCCGTCGACGTAGGCGCGCCATTGCTCCGCGGTCGGCCGCTGCACCGAGGCGAACAGCGACACGCCGCCGCGCGCGACCAGTTCGTAATTGACCAGCCGCTGCTGGATCAGCTCGGTCACCTGCACCGTGCGCCCGACGAACTCGGCCTGAGCCGAGCGCAGCTCGCGGTCGCGGGCGATGCGCCAGGCGGTGAACACCAGGATCAACGAACCGATCAGCACGCCCAGCGCCAGCAGGTAGCCGCGCCGCGGCATCAACCCTGCCAGCTCGGCATCGTCGTCGGACGCGGAAGGGGCGTGCTCGGCCGGATCGCTCGTCGTCATCCGATCAAGCATACCCGCCCGCTCGTGTGCACCGCACTCACGCCGGCCGCGGCGCGTTCAATCCTTGCCCGGCGCCGCGTTTTCGTCGTCCCAGACGCCCGCCAGCATCAGCCGGTTGATGCACTCCAGGTGATCGGCAGCGACCTGCCGGCATACCCGCGGCCAGTGCCGTTGCAAGGCCACCGGCCGCCCGTCCAACTGTTGGCAGGCCAGAAAACGGTCGATCTCGTCGGCCAGGTCCAACAACGCCTGGCCGTTGCGATCGGCGCGCCGGGCCAGGCCGATCCGCCCCGCCGGCGCCCCGGCCGGCCGGCGCCCCGCCCGCAACCGCCAAGCCTCGCGCGCGACCCGCACCCACGCCCGCCGCCACCACCGGGGCCCCATCACGGCACCTGCGCCGGCAAGGCCAACAGTTCGGCCGCGGCGATGCGGAAGTCGCAGGCCTGCGCCATCAGCAGCGCGCGCGCCCGGGTCGAAACGAAGCCGCGCCCGCGCATGCGCCGCAGCATCGCGGTCGACACGCCGGCCGCCTCCGCCGCCGCGCGCGCGGTGACGAAGCAGGCGATGTAACGTTCGATGGGATTGGGTTCGCGCGCCGCCGAACGCGGCAACGCCGGCGCATCCGCAGCGCGAGCGGCTCGCCGCCTTGCCTGCCCGGAACCGCCGCGCGACGCGATCTTGCCTTTCGAGTCCATGTCCTGATCTCCGGCCTTGCATCCATGCCAGGCCAACTTACCACCACAAATTGCTCTTTTCAACGACCGCAAAGAGTGATGTTTTGGCGAAGGGGTACGCAACAATGAGTTGCGCTATCCTCCCTGGGCCGGCGGCCCGGGACGGCCGGCGCCCACGTTTAGCCCTGCAGGATGCTCCGGCGAGACCTCATGACCAACGCGCCCCACCAAGAATTCGCCAACCGGCTGCACCAGGCCCTGGATTTTTCCGGATTCGCCAAGGGCCGGGCCCGCACCGGCGCCCTGTCCGCCTATTACGACGTCAGCCGCGAGACCGCCCGCAAATGGCTGGTCGGCCTGGCCCTGCCCGAGCTCGAACGCATGCTGCAGATCGCCGTGCAGCAGCACGTCAGCTTCGAATGGCTGGCCACCGGCCGCGGCACCATCGAAGGCAAATCGCTGTCGGTGCGCGAGAACGCCGCCAAATACAGCGACCCCGACGAACTGCGCCTGATGGGCCTGATGCGCAAGCTCTCGCGCAAGAAGCGCCGCGCCCTGATCGAGCTGCTGGACGGCAACTGAGCCGGCGCCGCGGCTGAACCCCGGCCGCCGACCGCTAAAGCGGTGCTTGAGAACGCGCCGCCAGGCCCTATACTGAACACGTCAGCGCAGTTTGGCTGTCCCCGGGGGTGCACTGGCTTCGACGGGGGTCGCGAAATCGCTTGGCGCATGCCGAGGGGGTAGCTTTCCTCGTAAATCCAGCTGCAAACTTCTAGTTGCCAACGACGACAACTACGCTCTCGCCGCTTAAGGCGTAAGCCCCGAAACTGCTTGTGTCCGTGCTCGCAGCGTAGGGTCACTATCACGGAATCGCCCGGAGCCGCCGCCTGCCAGCTCCGGGTCAACCTCTAGCAGGCTGGTCCTTGGATGCGCTTTGCGCGCCGTGCTGTCCCGGGACGAGATCCAACGGAGCGCTAAGCATGTAGTGCCGGGGATGGAGTGCCTTCGGACGGCGGTTCGATTCCGCCCACCTCCACCAATACAAACCCCTGATTTATCAGGGGTTTTTCTTTTTGTCGAACCCTGAATTCTTGGGTATACGGATCGCAGTACGGATGAAGCGTTCGAGCCGTCGCGTGGCGGTTTGACGTTTGCTCGATCCCTCTTGACACTTGATGCCAGGTGTCCAGAACGGGGGAATGGATGCAAACCGCACGTTGCGCGATTGACGATCGCGACTACACCGCTACACAGCTCTCACAGTTTTCGGAAGCTGACAGGGCCGTCCTACGAGGACATTTGACCTGCCCCTACTGCGGTGAGCCGGCCTTTTACAGACGGGGCACGCCGCCAGGCGGCGGACGACGTGCTAGGTCCGCTCACTTCGCCAGTCGTCCACATGGCGCGAATTGCGACATCACTCGCGACTATTCGGACCCATGGGAAAGCGAAGACGGCGACAGCACTGTGGCCCATTGGGAGGAGCGCCGGAAAACACTCGTCGTGCACATACGGACGGAACAGACGGAGCCGTCGGAAGCCGAGCCGTCAGCCTCCGAGACTGACGAGGGACAGCGGACCCAAGGAGGTGGATCAAGGACGCGACAATCCCCCAATATTATCCGGGGACCACAAAGACTCTTAGAGCAACTTGTCGGCTGGCCGTCGTTCAAGACGAGCGCACTCCCGATACGTCTTCCCGACCCAAATCAAACCGAGCTTCCGGTTCACACAGCATTCGTACGCTTCGAACAAGCCGACCCAGATCGCCATACGGCCACTTGGCATGGATTCTGGGGCGTTGTTCCTCGATTGACTTACTGGGCGCTCGGAAGCTCCTACTATGCGAATTTTGGCCTAAGTAACAGCGCCTTCCGCATCGCCATTCACGAAAGCCATATCCCCGCGATTCTCGAAAGGTATCGTCTGTCCAGTATTCAAGACATCGTCGGCGGCCACTTGCTGCTGTTCGACATCGCGCGAATATCAAATTCCGGTCGATTCACCGCCGACGTTAACTCCGTCAACCACATAGGGTTCCTGCGCGCTGCTCCGTAGTTGCGCGCCCGCAGACTTTCAGATGTCAAAGTCTGTGGTCAGTGCACCTCTGTCCACTTAGGCCTCCGGCGGGACCCGAATGCAAAACCGACTCCAGACATAAGTCTAAATAAACCGACGTTATCCACGGCTCGAAGTTGCGGATAGTTACCATCGTTCTCAGTCGTCAATTCATTAAATGCATGATGTTGTGCGGCGCCGGCTTGCTCTGCCGAGGTTGCGCCCTCACTTGAGCAGGCCAAGCCACAATCCCGCAAGCTTGCCGCCCGCATGACGCATACGCTGGCAGACCCGGTTTCTCCGTTGTCGTCCAAGGGCTTCCCCCATAGTGTTGGCACACAAGGAGGCAGCCATGATGGGCGTTGATGATCACGAGGAGGCGCCGACAAGCCCTTTCCTAACGAAGGCACGACACGCACTGGACCAGCTATTTGAGGAGGCGCGCCGAAAGGACGAGCTTAACTTTGCCCTTTCACTCTCCCCGGAGTTCAAGGCCTACACTCTGACGTCAGCCATAGATGCCCAACGCGCCTTTAGGGAGTATCTCGGGTTCTTACAAGCGGGGCAGCACAAGGGGCAAGGAATTCACTGTCGTGTCGCATTAGCGCTGTATTGCCACACGGCGGAAGCGGCCGGCCTTTGGGGTGTACCTATGTGCATGTTGCTGGTACGCAGGGGTGAGTACTACAACCTGGAACCGTTTGCCGAACTGGTGAAGCGCCACAGAAAGACGGGACAGACCATTGCGCCGAACGCCAACAAGGTCATGGGTTTTTTGGCCGAGGAGGCATACGATCAAGGATTGCCCGAACTGGCCGAGGTGTTCCGCGACGCCTTCGACGCGGATGTTCGGAACGGATTCGCCCATGCCGACTATGCACTGAGCCCAGAGGGAATCCATGTGCGGCGCCGGCACGACTGCGAACGCATCGTTAGCTGGCCTGAGTTCGAGGCACTGATGCAAGACGGTGTTGGATTCTTTCACTTGCTCGGCGAAGTCATCGGTGAGTACGAACGCGCCTACCAAACGCCCAAGGTGGTGGTAGGTACGACGGCCCCCGACATGCCACATGGGCCTTGGCTCATCTATATGGACCCGAACAGTCGAACCCTGACCGTGATGGGTGGGCCGGGTTGCACTGAGGAAATCTTGTGGAACGATTTCCACAGACGGTGGCCGAACACCAACGGGGCCGAGGCACAGTGACGGGTAAGCCCGAACGGCTCACGAGTTGCCAACGCTGCGCCGGCGGCCGCAGCCGATGTGGGCCGATGCAAGCCCGGCCGCGCGCGATCATTGTCTCAGCGCACCAGCCGACCGCGGAACGTCGGCACCAGCGCGCCCTCGGCCTCCTTGCCGCTGGGCTTCCAGACCACGGTTTCCTTGGGGAAGGAGTTGTCGCGGGCGTAGGCGCCGGCCTTGGTCGCGAGCAGCTTGACCGCGCCGCGGGCTTGCGGGTTCCAGGCGAACACGCCCTGGCGGCCGTACCAGACCACCGGGGTCTGGGTGTCCAGGCGCAGGTCGGGGCAAAGCACGAAATCGCGTTGTTCGATCATACGCAGGGCGCTGGCGGGGATCGAGCGCACGCCGGCGCCGGTGCGCTCGGCGCTGTGGTCGGGGCAGACGCGCGAGGCGCGCTCGATCGCCGCGTCGTAGACCGCGCGGTCGGCATTGGCTTTGCCGCCGCCGCGCTGGCGCTGGGCCTGGGCCGGCAGCGCAGCGATCAAGGCCAGGCCGAGACCGGCGATCAGGATGCGTGAGCGGCAATTCATGACGACTCCTTACCTACTGCATTGAAGACGACGGCGCCCCCTCGGGCCGACGACCGGCGCGAAGCATAGCAACCGCAAATGGCGAGTTCAGCACGAAGGGGATGTCGGCGGCGTGGAGACGGCCGCCGCGCGGCGGCGGCGGCGATCGGACCGCATCGGCTTTGCCGGCCGTGGCCGGTGCGGCCCCGAATACGCCGGGCCGCGGCGCGGCGCTCGAGCCCCCTGTCGGCTCGCGGCCAGTGTAGTGCGGCGACGTCTCAGGGGCTGCGTTCGGCTCAACCGGCACGGTAGATATCCGGCGCGTACCGTTCCATCAATGTGTGCGGATAGCGCGGAGCGGCGAAGCCGAACCGGGCGTACAGGCCGTGCGCATCGGCCGTGGCCAGGGTGAAGCGGCGCAGGCCCTGCAACTGCGGATGCGCCAGCACCGCCTGCATCAGCGCCTTGCCGTAGCCGCAAGCGCGGTACTGCGGCAGCACAAATACGTCGACCAGGTTGGCGAAGGTGGCGTAGTCGGAAATCACCCGTGCGAACGCGACTTGTTCGGCGCCGATCCGGCCGGCGAAGCACAGCGAATGGGCGATCGACCGCTCCACGGTGTCGCGCGGTATGCCCTGCGCCCAGCCGCTACGGGTGGACAGGAATTCGTGGACGAAACCGACGTCGATGTCGGCCGGATCGGTGCTGATGCGCAGGCGTTCGGGAACGGCGGTCATGGCGGTGCGCGGCGTCGAGGCGTGGGCGCCGGCGGCTCGCCGGCCGAGACCGCCCGTTTCGTGGGAGCGGCCGACGCAGTCTGCCGGGGGTGCCGGCAGGGGGCATCGGCCACAGGTCCTATTGACCGCGGCGGCGCGGTTCAGCGCGGGACGCGGGGTTTGCCGCCGCAGGCTTCGGCGTACACGCGGCTGAGTTCGCGCTTGAGCGCGGCCTGCTCGGCGGCCAGGCGCTGATACTCGCCGGCGGACATCGGCGCGCCCGGCGGCGGTACGAGCGGCGTGCCGGCGGCGGGGGCGCGAGGGGCGGGGCGCGGCTTCGCTGGACCCATCGGTTCGACTTCCGGATTCGGGATTCGGGATTCGGGATCGGAGAGCGAACTTAGCACCGGCCGCGGCAAGACCGTGTCGCCGCGACGGCCGTCGGACGCACCCGGCCAAACTGGGCAATACGTCTAATTTTGTGCTAACGTCTGTCCAAATCCAGACGAAATACTCCTACCCCATGACCAAAGCCGCCAAGAAGCCCTCGCCGGCCAAGCCGCCGCTCAAGTCCCTGGAACGGGGCAAGGCCACGCTACGCGAAAGCCCGCTCAATCTGCGCGACGCGCCCTACCCGGCACGCAAGCGCACGCCGTCGCTGAAGGACCCCACGCCCGAGATCGGGCCGGCGACGCTCAAGGGCTATGTCAGCTACCTGCGCACCGCCACGCCTTTGCAGCGCGTCGCGGTCGAGCGCGAAGGCGTGCCGGCGCAGGTCATCAAGGACCTGGCCGCGAGCATGGAGTTGCCGGCGGTGCGCATGTTCAACATTCTCGGCATCGCCAAGGCCACCGCGGAAAGCAAGGCCGCGCAGCAGGCGCGCATCGCCGGCGCCGGCGGCCAGGCCGCGCTGGGCCTGTTGCGGCTGATGGTGATCGCGCAGTCGATCGTCGACGCCAGCGTGTCGGCCCAGGCCGGCGAATTCGATCTGGCGCGCTGGCTGGGGCGTTGGATCGAGCAGCCGCAGCCGGCCCTGGGCGGCCGCCGTCCGGCCGACCTGCTGGACACGCCCAGCGGTTTCGACGTGGTCGCGCGCCTGCTCGGCTCGCTCGAAAGCGGGGCCTACCAGTGACGCGCCGCGCCGCCGCAAGGACGGGGCACGGCCGATGAAACTCTGGCGCATCGCCACCGAAACCCGCGCTTACCGCGCCGACGACATGAGCGGCGCGGGCGCGGCCAAGTACCCGGGGCGCTGGAACGACGACGGCCAGCGCGTGCTCTACACCGCGACCTCGCTGGCGCTGGCCGCGCTGGAAACCGCCGCCTATGTCGACGCTCATGGTCTGCCGTTGAACCGGCATGTGGTCTGGATCGACGTGCCGGCCGCGGTGTGGAAGGCGCGCGTGCAGTTGACGCCGCAAGACCTTCCCGGCGGCTGGGACGCGGTACCGGCCGGCCAGGCCAGCGTGCGCGTCGGCGCGCAGTGGCTGAGCAGCCAGGCCTCGGCGATCCTGCTGGTGCCGTCGGTGATCGTGCCGGAGGAATACAACGCGCTGATCAATCCCGAGCATCGCGACGCGAAGAAGCTGCGCGCGACGGCGGGGCGGCGGTTTCATTACAACGTGCTGTTTCGCGCACCGTAGACGCCTGCATCGCACAACGATTCCCGCGGCGGCCCTGCCACGCGACGACGGGCATCGCGAGGCTCGCCATCGTGCCTGGAGGCTTCGCAGCGCGGCCTGGATGAAACCCTGCCCCCGCCCACGCGGGGATGAGACCAGGCGGATTTCGCGGAGGACAGAAACAGGCGGGTTTCGCCGCATCCGTCGCCGCCGTCGCACCCGCGCGGCCGGCCTCCCGAAAATCCGGAGCGCTGCCCCGCCTCGTTGGCGCTTTCGCCTCGGCCGTCCCTGGCCCTGCCTCACGTTCCCTGTCGCCGCTTCCCTGCCCCCCTGTCCGGCGGATTCCCTGCCGCCGTTTCAGCCCCGCACGCTCTCCGTGCGCTCGAACGTTCCGTCCTGGTGGAACAAGGGCCCGAACCACGGATGCGCCACGTCGATGCTGACTTCGAAGCGGGTCGCATCCAGATCCCTATGCACGAGAACGAAGCGGCCCGGCCAAAGCGGACGCGGCAGCGGCAGGCGGTAGCCGCGCCAATGCAGGAAATAGCCGTCGTCGACGAACACCAGCCGGTTGGGCAGCACTTCCAGCCGCACCCGCATGCCCAGGCCGCCGCCGAACCGCTCCAGCAGCACCCCGTCGCGGCCCAGGCTCATGCGCGAGCGGAAGCTGAACACCTCGTCGGCGAAGTGGTAGGTGCGGGTCTTCAGCCAGCCCAGGCCCTCGCGCAAGGGCTGCACGTCGAAGCGGAACGGCACCCGTTCGGCGTTGTGGTGCGGCAGCACCCGCGCGTAGCGGATCAGGCGCGCGAACAAGCCGCCCAGCCAAGTGCAGCGCACCTGGTGCATGGTGCCGAAGTACTCGGCCTGGCTCTCGTCCGGCGCCAGGGCGAACCGCGCGCGGATATGCGGATGCAGCAGCGCCCAGCGCGGACCCAACGCGGCGCGCAGCAGCGCGGCCAGATCGTGCGCGGCAGCCGGCAGGCGCGGCGCCGCGGCGGTGGCGGCGCTTTCGCCGCCGAGCCCGGCCAACGCCGGTTCAACGCAAGCGGCCGGCGCCGGCCGGGCCGTGTTCGACCGTTCCATGGAACTCCCCCGGGTGTTCGCCACCCTCACTAGAAAAACGCGGTGCGCGTGCGTGGACGGCGAGCGCGCTGTCCAGGCCGGCATGTACGAAACGATGACGCTGATCGAGCAGGCGCTGCGGTTCGACCTGCGGGCCGTCGAGCAGCATGGTCGCCATCTCGCCGAGCGCGGCGCGCAGCGGCCAAGCCGGCATGCGCAGCCACGCCGGCCGGCGATGCGCGCGCGCCAAAGCGCGGGTGAATTCGGCCTGGGTGCAGCCGTTCGGCGCGACCAGGTTGTAGGCGCCGCGCACGCCGGGATGGC
This sequence comes from Lysobacter antibioticus HS124, assembly GCF_000336385.2. Taxonomy (GTDB): domain Bacteria; phylum Pseudomonadota; class Gammaproteobacteria; order Xanthomonadales; family Xanthomonadaceae; genus Lysobacter; species Lysobacter firmicutimachus. The sequence goes on from NZ_HG424543.1 coordinate 15,463, forward strand.
GCACCGCGTCTTCGACGAAGGCCAGCACGTCGTCGAGATGGATCCAGGCGAACCACTGCCGGCCATGGCCGAGCGTGGCCGCGCAGCCCAGCGCCGCGCTCAGCGACAGCATCGGCAGCATGCCGCCGCTGCGGCCCAGCACCAGCCCCAGGCGCAGGGTCGCCATGCGCATGCCCTGCTCGGCGATCGGCGCGGCGGCACGCTCCCAGGCCACGCACAGTTCGCTGGCGAAATCGCCGGCCACCGCTTCGGGCGCGCGCCGTTCCGGGCCGCTGCGCGCCTGCGCGCCGTACACGCCGATCGCGCTGGCCTGCAGCCACAACGCCGGTCGGCGCTGCGCGCGTTCGCACCAGGCGCGCAACGCGCGCGTCGTGCCGACCCGGCTGGCGAGCAAGGCGCGCTTGCGCGCAGCGCTCCAGCGCGGGCCGACCACCGGCGCGCCGGCCAGGTTCACGACCACGTCGACGGCCTCGTCGTCGCGCAGTTCGGCGGTGTCGGCGATGCAGCGCGCGCGGCCGCCGAAACGCAAGGCGGCGCGGCGCGGGTCGCGGCTGAGCACGGTGATGCGATGACCGCCGGCGAGCAGGCCTTCGACCAACGCGGTGCCGATGAAGCCGGTGCCGCCGCTGATCAGGAAATGCTGCTGCGGATGCTCGGCGAGCAACGGCCGCGGCGGCGGTTCGGCCGCATTCGCGCGCGCGGCCAGGCCGTCGCGCAGCGCGCTCAGGCCGATGCCGAGCGCGGCCGCGCTCAAGGCCCAGGACATCCCGCCGTGCGCGACCGGCGTCAGCGCGCTCGGCAGCGTCCAGTCGCCGCGCGTGGCCAGGGCATAGACCGCGAACATCGCGCCGCCGTTGACCGCCAGCACCGTATGCAGCACGCGTTCGGTGTTGGGCAGCAGCCGGGTCGCGTCTTCGACCACGAAGTCCCACAGGGTGATGCCGACTTCGACCAGCACCAGCGCCCACACCGCCGCCAGCCACAGTCCCTGTGGGCGCAGCCAGGCGAACACCAGGAACAGCAGGCCGTAGACCAGCCCGCGCGCCGCATGCAGTTTCAGTTCCAGCGCGGCGCTGCGCCGGTTGGCGAGTTTTTCCATCAGCTCGTGATGGGCGACGGTGTCCAGCGCGCCCATCGCGATCTGCAGCAGCAACAGACTCAGAAACAGCGTGTGCAGGTCCATGACCGCGTCCTCAGTAATGCACCGGGCAATGGCCGTCGTCGCAGCGCGGCGCCGGTTCGCCGCCGGCCTCGCGATAACCCAGCCAGCGCGAGACGCGATGCCGGTTCGGCGCGATCCAGCGGTAGGCGCGCGCGGCCATGCGGCCGGCGCCGGGCACGCGCAGCGGCCAGGTCAGCCAACCCAGGCCGACCGCGCGGTAGGCCTCGGCGATGCCGGGCACGCCGATCCGCCACTGGCCGTCGGCGCAGCGCACGTGCAGGGCGTTGCGCAGCGCTTCGAGTTCGAAGCCCCAGGCGGCGGGGTCGAAGTCGGCCGCGGCGATGTCGACCAGGCACAGCCGGTCGCGGCGATCGCGCGCCTTGAGCCGATGCATTTCGGTGCGGCACAGCGGGCAGGCACGGTCGTACAAAGCGACGACTTGCCAGGGTTGGGACCGGGGCCGGACCGGACGCGGAACGGAATCCTTGCTCATTGTCTACTCCTACAGTCATTTCGGTAATTACAGAAATTGATGGACAAAAAAGGGGGCGACTCAGGACGGACGCTCGCGCGGCGGCGCGGCGTCGGCCTGCGCCGCCGCGGCCTCGCCTTCGTCGTCGAACAGCACGCCGCCGCCCTGCGCCTGCGGTTCGGGCAGCGGCTTGGCCGCACCGCGCACGAACTGCTGGATGCGCGCGCCCATCTTCAGCAGCTTGATCAGGGTCTTGGGGTCGAGCCGGTTCATCTCGTCGATCCAGCTGGTGCCGGTCTCCATGAACTCCAGCACCTCTCGCATGCGCGCCAGGGTCGCGCGGTCGCGCGGGTCGCTCTGGTCCGGCGGCACCGCGGCGTTGTCGCCGTCGAGCACGGCGCTGCGCAGCATGGTCAGGGTCGGTTCGATCTCGCGCCGGCGCCGCTCCTGCACCACCGCGCGGAAGATGTCCCACACGTCCTTGTAGGTCTCGAAGTGATCGCGGCGGTCGCCGAGCACGTGCACCACCCGCGCCAGGTTCCAGGACTGCAGCTCGCGCAGGCTGGTGCTGACGTTGGAGCGCGCCAGGTTGAGGGTCTCGCAGATCTCGTCGGCGGTGATCGCGCGCTCGGACAGGAACAGCAGGGCGTGGATCTGGGCCACGGTGCGGTTGACCCCCCAGCGGCTGCCCATCTCGCCCCAATGGAGAATGAAGCGTTCTTGCAGGGGGCTGAGGGACATGGCGGCCTTCGCTTATTTCTGTTTAGACAGAAATTAACGAAGCAATGGAAGACCGTCAATGCCCGCTCGTCGGCGCGGAGCCTGCTTTTGCAGGAGCGGCGTCAGCCGCGCCCCCAGGCGCCGGGCCACCTGCCGCCGAAGGCCGGTAGATCAGGGGGATACACGATCTTCGCGATTTCGCGTCGCGGCTGACGCCGCTCCTACAGGGGCCGGCGTCGCAAGCCCCGAGACGGTGGCGGCCCAGGCTGTCCCCTCCACCCCTCCACCCCTCCACCCCTCCGTCCGTCGGCCGCGTCCCGGCCCTGTCTTACCGGCACGCCGACTTATTACTAAAATTAGTACATGAGCCTCACCGACCTTCGCCGCGCCCTGCTCGCCTACCTGCACGAGCGCATCGCCGCCGACGGCCTGCCGCCGTCGCAGCAGGAAATCTGCGCGCGTTTCGGCTTCCGCCAGAACCGCTCCGCCGGCTACCACCTGCAGGCGCTGCAGGCGCAGGGCCTGATCGAACTGCACCCGGGACGCGCCCGCGGCATCCGCCTGCTGCCCGCCGGGCTGGCCGAGGCAGGTCGGATCGGCGCCGACTTCGATCGCCACGATATCCATCTCGCCGAGGCGCCGCCGCGCGACACCCTGCCCCTGCTCGGTCGGGTCGCCGCGGGCGCGCCGATCGGCGCCGATGCCGAGGTCGAGCGTCATGTGCTGGTCGACCGCAGCCTGTTCTCGCCGCGCCCGGACTATTTGCTGCGCGTGCGCGGCGACTCGATGCGCGAGGACGGCATCTTCGACGGCGATCTGGTCGCGGTGCACCGCACCTCCGAGGCGCGTCACGGCCAGGTCGTGGTCGCGCGCATCGGCGAGGAAATCACCATCAAGCGCCTGAGCATCGGCGCCGACGGCATCGCGCTGTTGCCGCGCAATCCCGACTACGCGCCGATCCGGGTCCCGGCCGACGCCGACTTCGCCATCGAAGGCCTGTACTGCGGCCTGGTGCGCGGGGGCTGAGGCCGATGGGCAAGCTGGTCGCCCTCGACGGCTTGATCGACTCGCGCCGCTTGTGGCGCGGTCAGCCGACGCAGCGCGCCGCTTCGGTCCAGCCCACCGGCCTGGCCGAACTCGACGCCGCCCTGCCCAGCGGTGGTTGGCCCGATGCGGCGCTCAGCGAGCTGCTGTTGCCGATGCCCGGGGTCGGCGAGCTGGAGTTGCTGTGGCCGGCCCTGGCGCGCCTGTCCCAGCCCCAGCCGGCGCAGGCCGCGCGCATGATCGTGCTGGTCGATCCGCCGCTGCTGCCGTACGCGCCGGCCTGGCGCGACGCCGGCGTGGTGATGTCGCGCCTGCAATGGGTGCGCGTCGGCGCGCGCGAGGCCTTGTGGGCTGCCGAACAATGCCTGCGTTCGGGCGCCTGCGCGGCGGTGCTGTGCTGGCCGCAACGCGCCGACGACCGCGCCCTGCGCCGGTTGCAGGTCGCCGCCGAAACCGGGCAATGCCTGGGCTTCGCGATGCGCGACGCGGGCGCGGCGCGCAATGCCTCGCCGGCGGCGCTGCGCATCGCCATCGATGCCGCGCCGCGCCAGTTGCGCGTGCTCAAGTGCCGCGGCGGCAACGCACCGACACGGCCGATCGCGTTCCCGCATTCCTCGCACGCGGCCCCCGCGCCGGTGCTGCCGTCCGCTGCGATGCTGCCGCCGACGCTGGCCGCGGCCGAACCGGTCCGCCTCGCCGGCGCCGCAGCCGGCGCCACCGTCGTCGCCCTGCCGCGCCGCTGAGGACGCCGCCGTGCGCTGGGCCTGCCTGCTGCTGCCGCAACTCGCCTTGGACGTGGTCCTGCGCCAGCGCGCGCAGCCGCAGCGCGCGCTGGCCCTGGTCGACGGCCCGCGCGCGCGCCGGCGCCTGTACGCGGTCAACGCCGCCGCGCGCGCGCTCGGGCTCAAGCCCGGCCTGTCGCTGATCGCGGCCCAGGCCATCGCCGACGGCTTCGACACGGTGGACCACGACCCCGACGCCACCGAGCGCGCACGCCAGTTGCTCGCCGCCTGGGCCTACCGCTACAGCTCCCAGGTCAGCACCGAATTCGCCCATGCGGTGGTGCTGGAAGTCGGCCGCAGCCGCGCCCTGTTCGGGCCCTGGCCGCAACTGCGCCAGCGCCTGAGCGCCGAGCTGCACGAACTGGGCTTCCGCCATCGCATCGTCGCCGCGCCGAACCCGCACGCGGCGCGGGTGCTGAGCAATCTGGGCGAACACGATGCCGTCGACGACGCGCAACTGGAGACGGCGCTGGCGCGGCTGCCGATCGAGCGCAGCGGCTTCGACGCCGACACGGTGCAGGCGCTGCAACGTATGGGGCTGCACCGGCTCGGCGCGGTGTTCGCGCTGCCGCGCGCACCGCTGGGGCGGCGTTTCGGCGCCGCGGCATTGACCCATCTGGATGCGCTGCGCGGGGTCGACGCGCCGCCGTTGCGCTACTTCCAACCGGCCGACCGTTTCGAGGCGCGGATCGAGCTCGGCCACGAGGTCGAATCCAGCCAGGCCCTGTTGTTTCCGTTGCGCCGGCTGACCGCCGACCTGGCCGCCTACCTGGCCGGCCGCGACGGCGGCGTGGCGCGTTTCGTGCTGGTGCTGGAACACGAGCCGGGCCTGCACGGCCGCACTCATCGCCAGAGCGAAGTCGTCGTCGGCCTGCTCGCGCCGGAGCGCGACCCGGCGATGCTGTTCGAACTCGCCCGCGGCCGCCTGCAGCAGGCGCAATTGCCGGCGCCGGCGATCGGCCTGCGCCTGCTCGCCGAGGAACTGCCGCCGTTCGTGCCGGCGCGACGCGACCTGTTCGACCCGCGCCCGCAGCAGGCCGTACCCTGGGACCAATTGCGCGAACGCCTGCGCGCCCGGCTCGGCGACGAGGCGGTGGCCGGGCTGGCGGTGCAGGCCGAGCATCGGCCCGAACGCGCCTGGCGCGCGTTGCCGGGCGATGCGCCGGCAACGCGCGCGGACATCGTCGCCGAGCCGATGCCGCCGCGCCCGGGCTGGCTGCTCAGCGAACCCGTGCCGCTGCGCGAAGCGGGCCTGCGCATCCTCGCCGGGCCGGAGCGGATCGAATCGGGCTGGTGGGACGAGGACGACGTGCGCCGCGACTACTACCTGGTCGAAACCGCGCGCGGCCAGCGCGGTTGGGCCTACCGCGACGCCGGCGGCGACGGCGAATTCCTGCTCCACGGTTGGTTCGCATGAGCGCGCTATCCGTCGACCGCACCGACAAGGCACAGGCCCTGCCCGACTACGCCGAACTGCATTGCCTGTCGGCCTTCAGCTTCCAGCGCGGCGCCTCGGTCGCGCGCGAGCTGTTCGAGCGCGCCCGCGACCTGGGCTACCGCGCCCTGGCGATCACCGACGAATGCACCCTGGCCGGGATCGTGCGCGCCTGGCAGGCCGCGCGCGATACCGGCCTGCCCCTGATCGTCGGCAGCGAGATCCGCATCCACGGCGGGCCCAAGCTGGTGCTGCTGGTCGAACGCGACGCCGGCTATGCCTCGCTGTGCGCCTTGATTACTCTCGCCCGGCGCCGCGCCGGCAAGGGCGAGTACCGCAGCCTGGGCGAAGACTTCGACGGCCGCTGCGAAGGCCTGCTGGCGCTGTGGCTGCCCGACGGCGACGAGCGCGACGCGGCCCATGCGGCCTGGCTGCAGGCGCGTTTCGGCGGCCGGCTGTGGGTCGCGGTCGGCCTGCACCGCAGCGCCGACGATGCCGCGCGCCTGGCCGCGCTGCAGGCCCTGGCCGCGCGCCACGGCCTGCCCTGCGTCGCCGCCGGCGACGTGCACATGCACGAACGCGGCCGGCGCGCGCTGCAGGACGTGATGACCGCGATCCGTCACCGCTGCACCGTCGCCGAGGCCGGCCGGCGCCTGTTCCCGAACGGCGAACGCCACCTGCGCATCCGCAAGGCGCTGGCGGCGATCTATCCGCGCGAACTGCTGGACGAGACCCTGCGCATCGCCGAGCGCTGCCGCTTCGACCTGAAAAAAGGCCTGGACTACCGATACCCGCACGAACTGGTGCCGGCGGGCGAAACGCCCAAGACCTGGCTGCCCCAACTGGTCGCGCGCTGCGCGTTGCGGCGCTGGCCCGCAGGCGTCCCGGCCGACTCGCAGCGCCAGATCGAGCACGAGCTGGACATCATCGGCCGGCTGGATTACGAGTCGTATTTCCTCACCGTGTACGACATCGTCGAGTTCGCGCGGCGCCGGGAGATTCTCTGCCAGGGCCGCGGTTCGGCGGCCAATTCCATCGTCTGCTACGCCCTGGGCATCACCGAGATCGACCCGACCCGGATGGGCATGCTGTTCGAACGATTCATGTCGGTCGAGCGCAACGAGCCGCCCGACATCGACGTCGATTTCGAGCACCAGCGCCGCGAAGAAGTGCTGCAGTACGTATTCGAACACTACGGCCGCGAGCGCGCCGCGCTGACCGCGGTGGCGATCAGCTACCGCGGCCGCAGCGCGGTGCGCAACGTCGCCGCCGCCCTGGGCATGCCGCAGGACCAGATCGGCGAGCTGGCGCGCACCCTGGACCGCTGGAGCGAGGACGTGCCGCTGCCGGAGCATCTGCGCGAACGCGGCTTCGACCCGGATTCGCCGCTGTTGCGCAAGGTGGTGGGCCTGAGCGCGCTGCTGGTCAATGGCGGCTTCCCGCGCCACCTGTCGCAGCACCCGGGCGGCTTCGTGATCTCCGAGCGTCCGCTGCACACCCTGGTGCCGGTCGAGAACGCGGCCATGGACGGGCGCACCGTGGTGCAGTGGGACAAGGACGATCTCGACGCGATGGGACTGCTCAAGGTCGATTGCCTGGCCCTGGGCATGCTGACCGCGATCCGCAAGACCTTCGCCATGCTCAAGTCCCAGGGCGTCGGCGAACTGAGCATGAGCGCGATCAATGCCGGCGGCGACGACAAGGCGGTCTACGACATGATCTGCGAGGCCGACACCATCGGCGTGTTCCAGATCGAATCGCGCGCGCAGATGTCGATGCTGCCGCGGCTGCGGCCGCGCAACTTCTACGACCTGGTGATCGAAATCGCGATCGTGCGGCCGGGCCCGATCCAGGGCGACATGGTCAACCCCTACCTGCAGCGGCGCAAGAATCCGCAATGGGTCGAATACCCCTCCGACGCGCTGCGCGAAGTGCTCAAGCGCACCCTCGGCGTGCCGCTGTTCCAGGAGCAGGTGATGCAGATCGCGATCGTCGCCGCCGATTACCAGCCCGGCGAGGCCGACCAGCTGCGCCGCTCGATGGCGGCCTGGAAGCGCCACGGCGGCCTGGAGCCGCACCGGGAAAAACTGCACGCGGGCATGTTGAAAAACGGCTACAGCGCAGACTTCGCCCACCGCATCTTCGAGCAGATCAAGGGTTTCGGCAGCTACGGCTTCCCCGAATCGCACGCCGCCAGCTTCGCCCTGATCGCCTACGTGAGCTGCTGGCTCAAGCACTACCACCCGGCCGCGTTCGCCTGCGGGGTGATCAACTCGGCGCCGATGGGCTTCTACACCCACGGCCAGATCCTGCACGACGCCCGCCGCCACGGCGTCGCCGTGCTGCCGGTGGACGTGCGCTACAGCGACTGGGACTGCACCCTGGAAGCCCTGCCCGGCCGCGGCGGCGGCCGCCACCCGCATGCGATCCGCATGGGTCTGCGTTTGATCGCCGGTTTCGACGAAGCCTCCGCCGACCGGATCAGCGACGCGCGCGCGCAGGCGCCGTGGCGCGACGTCGACGACCTGTGCGCGCGCGCGGCGCTGGACGCGCGGGCGCGCGCCCTGCTCGCCGACGCCGGCGCCTTGCGCGCGCTGGCGGGGCATCGCCATCGCGCGCGCTGGGCGGTGGCCGGGGTCGACACCCAGTTGCCGCTGTTCGCTGGCGTCGCCCGCGACGAAGCGCCGGTGCCGCTGCCGCTGCCCAGCGCCGGCGAGGACGTGCGCGCCGACTACGCCCTGCTCGGCACCACCCTCGGCCGGCATCCGCTGTCGTTGCTGCGCAGCGCCCTGCACGCGCGGCGCTGCCGGCGGTCCTCGCAACTGGCCAAGACCGCCAACGGCAGCCAGGTGCGCTTCGCCGGGCTGGTGACCGTGCGCCAGCATCCCGAGACCTCGGCCGGAGTCACCTTCCTCAGCCTCGAAGACGAGGACGGCACGGTCAATGCGGTCGTCTGGCGCGACCTGGCCCAGCGCCAGCGGCGGGTCCTGGTCGAGGCGCGGCTGATGGCGATCGACGGCCGCCTGGAACGCGTCGACGGCGTCCAGCACCTGATCGTCTCGCGCATGGAAGACCTGACCGCCCTGCTCGGCAACCTCAGCACCCATTCGCGCGACTTCCACTGACGCCGCGCCGATGCGCCGCACCGTGACGGCGGTCGGCGCGCGCGGGTATGCTTGATCCACTTTCGGCAAGGAGGCCTACCGTGGCCATCGGCGAGTATTCGCAGTTCTATCGCGGCAAGCGCATCGTCAATTTCAGCAAGGGCGGCCAGGCCGAGGGCGGCGACGTCGTCTATCGCCTGCACCAGGATTACGACAGCCAGGAGAGCCAGGGCGAGCTGTTCGCCGAATTGCTGGCGCAGGTGCCGCCGGCCTCGATCGAGGCGCTGGTGATCGGCCCCTGGAGCGAGGCCCACGACGAAGGCCCGACCGGCTACCTGGACGCGCTGATCGAGCGCCGCGCCGAGTTCGCCGCGCTCAAGGGCCTGTTCGTCGGCGACATGACCTACGAGGACTGCGAGATCTCCTGGATCATCCAGGGCGCCTACAACCCGCTGCTGGCCGCCTACCCGCAGTTGGAATCGCTGCGCATCCGCGGCTCCAGCAACCTGGAACTGCAGGCCTTCGACCACGCCCAGCTGCAGGAACTGGCGATCGAATGCGGCGGCCTGCCGTCGAAGATCGTCGACGCCCTGGCCGGCTCCAGCTTGCCGGCGCTGCGCCACCTGGAACTGTGGCTGGGCAGCGACGAATACGGCTTCGACGGCAGCCTGGACACCTACCAGCGCCTGTTGGCCAAGCTGCAACCGGGCCAGCTGCGCTACCTGGGCCTGCGCAACGCCAGCATCGCCGACGAACTGGCGGTGTGGCTGGCGCAGCAGCCGTGGCTGGCCACGCTGCAGACCCTGGACCTGTCGCTGGGCACGATCGGCGACGTCGGCGCGCAGGCGCTGTGCGAAAGCCCGCACCTGGGCTCGATCGAACGCATCGACCTGAGCCATCACTACATCTCGCCGGAGTGGCAGGCCAAGCTGGCCGCCTTGCCGTGCACGGTAGTGCTGGAAGAGCAGGCGGAAGAGTACGAGGGCGAGCGTTACGTCGCGGTCGCCGAGTAAGCCCGTGCCGGCGCGTCCCTGGCTGCTGTTCGGTCCGCGCGACAGCCGGCGGGTGCGGGGCCTGCTGCAGGCCCTGCAGGCGCAGGGCCTGGACGCGGCGCTGGTCGACTACGCCGACCTGTTGCTGCGGCCCGAACTCGCCTGCGAAGCGCTGGCCGCGCATCCGCAGGCCTTGGTCAAACTCGAATCGCCGGGCGAAGACCCGGCGCTGCACGCGGCGCTGATCGAGCGCGGCTGGCGCCGCCTCGGTGGGCACGGCGATGCGCCGGCGCCGCTGCGATACGGCGAACTGGCGCACCAGCAGCACTGGTACGCCGGCTTCGCCGACCTGCTCGCCGGCCTGCCGGACGCGCCGCGCTATCTCAACCCGCCCGCCGACATCGCCGCGATGAGCGACAAGCTCGCCTGCCAGCAACGCCTGATCGCCGCCGGCGTCGATGCGCCGCCGTTGCTCGGCGCGATCGAAGGCTACCAAGACTTGCGCCGGCGCCTGCGGGACACCGGCTGCGACCGGGTCTTCGTCAAGGCCCGCTACGGTTCCTCCGGCGCCGGCGTGCTCGCCTACCGCCGCCATCGCGACGGGCGCGAGGTCGCCTACGGCTCGGTCGAAGCGGTCGACGAAGACGGCCGCCTGCGCCTGTACAACTCGCTGCGCCCGCGCCGCTACGCCGACGGCCTGTTGATCGCACGCTTGATCGACGCCCTGGCCGCGCAAGGCGCCTATGCCGAGCGCTGGATCGCCAAGCCGCGCGCGCCCGACGACGCCGGCGCGCACTACGACCTGCGCGTGCTCGCGCTGGACGGCCGCGCGCGCCAGCGCGTGGCCCGGGTCAGCCGCAGCCCCCTGACCAACCTGCACCTGGGCAACCGCCGCGGCGCGGTCGAAGACTGGCTCGACGCCGCGCAGACCCAGGCCCTGCAAACCGCGGTCGAACGCGCCGCGGCGGCGTTCCCGCGCAGCCGCTCGATCGGCTTCGACCTGATCCTGCGCGAACGCCGCAGTTGGGTGCTGGAAGCCAACGCCTTCGGCGACCTGTTGCCGCAACTGCGCTGGCAGGGCCGCGACGCCTACCAGGACCAGGCCGCGCTGACGCCGGCCGCGCACGCGCCGCGGGCCGCGGCCTGATCCGACCATGACCGAATCCAGCGACGCTTCCGCCTCCGACCCGGCCGGCTTCGACCGGGACGCACCCGACATGCGCGCCATCGTCGGCCGTCGCGATCTGTTGCTGATCACCCTCGACACCCTGCGCTACGACGCCGCCCAGCAGTGCTACGAACGCGGCGAGCTGCCGGTGCTCGGGCCGCTGCTGCCGCCCGGCGGCTGGGAGCGCCGGCACACGCCCGGCAGCTTCACCTATGCCGCGCACGCGGCGTTCTTCGCCGGCTTTCTGCCCACACCGGCGCGGCCGGGTCCGCATCCGCGCCTGTTCGCGCTGGAGTTCGAAGGCAGCGAAACCACCGACGCGTGCACCTGCGTGCTGCGCGGCCGCGCCGACATCGTCTCCGGCCTGCGCGACCTGGGCTACCACGCCCTCTGCCTGGGTGGGGTCGGTTTCTTCAACCAGCGCAATCCGCTCGGCTCGCAGTTTCCCGGTCTGTTCGACGAAAGCCACTGGAACCCAGGCTTCGGCGTGACCGCGCCGGACTCCACCGAACGCCAGGTCGCGCTGGCCTGCGAACGCCTGCGCAGCGCGGAACTACGCGCGCGGCGTTGCTTCACCTTCATCAACGTCTCCGCCCTGCACCAGCCCAACCGCCACTACCTGCCCGGCGCGCAGCGCGACGGCTACGACAGCCACTGCGCCGCGCTGCGCTACGTCGACTCGGCGCTGGCGCCGCTGTTCGCCGTCCTGCGCGAACGCGGCGGCGCCTTCGCCATCGTCTGCTCCGACCACGGCACCGCTTACGGCGAAGACGGCTACCACGGCCACCGCCTCGCCCACGACACGGTGATGACCGTGCCCTACGCGCACTTCCTGCTCGATCCATGACCGCCCCGACCCTCGCCGACCTGTTGCAGCTGCCGCCGTACCAGGCGTACTCCTACTCGTACCCGCACAAAACCGCCTACCGGCCGCTGCAACCGGCGCTGCCTCTGCGCGGACTGTGGGCCGGCGAGCGCCGCGAGGCGCTGTTCCTGTACCTGCATGTGCCGTTCTGCTCCTACCGCTGCGGCTTCTGCAACCTGTTCGCGCTGGCGCGGCCGGCGCCGGCCCAGGTCGAGGCCTATCTGCAGCAGATGGAACGGCAATTGCGCGCCACCGCGGCGGCCCTGGGCGAGCATCGCTTCGTGCGCTTCGCCCTCGGCGGCGGGACCCCCAGCTATCTCGACGCCGGCCAGCTCGGCCGGGTGTTCGAGATGGTGACGCGTCACGCCAACATCGACCTGCGCGCGATCCCGGCCGGGATCGAGGTCTCGCCGGAAACCGTCGACGCGGAGAAACTGCGCCTGTGCCGCGACGCCGGCATCGACCGGGTCAGCATGGGCATCCAGAGCTTCAGCGAGGCCGAAGTGCGCGCGCTGGTGCGGCCGCAACAGCGCGAGGTGGTCGAACGCGCGATCGCCTGCATCCGCGAGCAAGGCCTGCCGACGCTCAACCTGGACCTGATCTACGGCATCGCCGGCCAGAGCGAGGCCAGCTTCGTCGCCTCGATCGACAGCGCGCTGGCGCATGCGCCGGAGGAGATCTACCTCTACCCGCTGTACGTGCGGCCGCTAACCGGGCTGGGCCGGATCGAAGGCAAGCGCGGCAAGCCGGGGTTCGCCGTGCAGGCCGAACCGCTGGACCCGCGCCTGGCCCTGTACCAGGCCGGCCGCGCGCGCCTGCTCGCCGCCGGCTACACCCAGGTGTCGATGCGCATGTTCCGCGCCCCGCATGCGCCGGACACCGCCGCGCCGGTGTACTGCTGCCAGAGCGACGGCATGGTCGGGATCGGCTGCGGCGCGCGCTCCTACACCGGCGCCTTGCATTACTCCAGCGAATACGGGGTCGCCCGGCGCAGCGTGGCCGAGATCCTCGACCACTATCTCGCCCGCGACGAAGCCTCGTTCGCCTACGCCGACTACGGCATCGCCCTGGACGAGGACGAACGCCGGCGCCGGCACGCGATCCAGTCGCTGCTGGTGCGACCGGGCCTGGACCGCGCCGACTATCGCGACCGCTTCGGTGCCGATTGCCTGCAGCAGCTGCCGCAATTGGCCGAACTGTTCGAACTCGGCCTGGCCGAGCAACACGGCGAGCTGATCGCGCTGACCGACACCGGCATGGCCCGCGCCGACACCATCGGCCCCTGGCTGGTGTCGGCCGCGGTCGCCGAACGCATGCGCGACTACCGGCTGGATTGAGCGCATCGCGATGAACCTCGACGACCACGCCCGCCTCGTCGCCGACGGCCGCTTTCCGGCGCCGGCGGACGCGGCCGTGCCGGGCCACCTGTCGGTGCTGTACCGCGGGCGCCTGAGCAGCTGCAATTACGACTGCGGCTACTGCCCCTTCGCCAAGGCCTACGACAGCCGCGGCGCGCTGCGTCGCGATGCCGAAGACCTGCGGCGTTTCGTCGACTGGGCCGCGCAGCAGCGACGGCCGCTGTCGATCCTGTTCACGCCCTGGGGCGAGGGCCTGGTCCGTCGCCATTACCGCGACGCGCTGACGACGCTGAGCCATTTGCCGCAACTGCGCCGGGTCGCGATCCAGACCAACCTGTGCGTGGGCATGCGCTGGCTGGACGCGGTCGACACCGCGCGGCTGGCGCTGTGGTGCACCTACCACCCCAGCCAGGTCGCGCGCAGCGCGTTTCTCGCCCGCTGCCGAGAACTCGACCGCCGCGGCGTGCGCCACAGCGTCGGCATGGTCGCGCGGCGCGAAGACCTGGACGAAATCGAAGCGCTGCGCGCGCAATTGCCGGCGCGCACGCCGATGTGGCTCAACGCCTTCGACCCGCGCCCGCCGGATTACTACGACGCCGCCCAGGTCGAACGCTTGCAGCGCATCGATCCGCACTTCCGCTACAACCTTGAGCCCGCGCCCAGCCTCGGCGCGCCCTGCCTGACCGGCGAGCGCGTGATCTCGGTCGACGGCGACGGCAACGTGCGCCGCTGCCATTTCGTCGCCGAGCCGCTGGGCAATCTCTACGACGGCAGCTACGCCGCGCAGTTGCGTCCGCGCGCCTGTCCGAACGCGCGGTGCGACTGCTACATCGGCTACGCCCACCGCCCGGACTTGCCGTTTCTGCGCGATTACGCCGGCGGCGTGCTCGAACGCGTGCCGGCGGCGCCGGCCGACGCCTGAGCTGCGCTACTCTGGTCACCGCCCGGCGTTCACGCCGCGCGCCCCCCTTCCGACAAGGATGCCCACGATGCTCCGCAGGACCCGCGCCCCGCTGTTCGCTTTCGCCCTCGCCGCCTTCGCCGCCCCCGCTCTCGCCGCCCCCGCCGCGCTCACGCCCGAGCAGGTCGCCGAGTTGTACCTGCGCGTCGCCCTGGCCCACGACGCCGAGGCCGGCAAGCGCCTCAACGACTACCTCAAGCCGGCCTTCGACGGCAAAGACGCATTCGACCTGGCCGCGCTGGCCGCGGCGCCGAAGACCCTGGACGAGTCCTACGCCACCTTCGCCGATTCGGTCCTCAGCTCGCTGCCCAAGGCCGACCCCGCCCAGGCCAAGCCGGCGATCATCGCCGCCATGAAGAGCCAGGCCAACGCGGTCGCCAACGCCCAGTGCAAGGGCGTGTCGAATCAGCAGCGCCCGAACGATGTCCGGCCGGGGCAGACCATCGCCACGGTGACTTACCGCTGCCAGGTGCCGGCGCTGAAGGGCGGTCTGGAACAGCTGATGGCCGACAAGGGCGACCCGTCGAGCATGAGCACCCAAGCCCTGCTCGAAGGCTTCGCCACCTACCGCAAGGCGCTGGAGCAGCCGGCCGCGCGGCGCACGGTCGAAGGCCGCATCGATCTGTACGGCGGCGACGGCCAGCCGTGGATGACCGGCAGTTTCGCCGAGGCCATCGACGTGGTCACCGACGGCATGCTCAATCCGCCGGCGGCGGCGCCCGCGAGCGCCGATTAACGGTCGAGCGACAGCACCGGCGTGCGCGGCCTGCCTGCAGGCTGCGCACGCTGCGGTCGCCGGCGCGTCTTCGCCTACCTTTCCCCGGCCCGATCCCGAGGCGACGCGGGCCGAACGAGTACGCGATGCGCAGGCGCGGTAGCAGCGCGGCGCCGCCGAATTCGCCCGCTTGCCGGCGCTGCCGCGCGGACGTTACGCAGTCACGGTCGTGCACGACGGCGTGCCGCTGCGCGCGCTGACGCGGGCCGAGACGCCGGCCTCGTTGGAACACGCCCAGAGCGGCTGCGGCCGGACTCTGCCGCGGGCCTGTCCGGCGGACAGGCCGCCGCTGCCGGCCCATCGCGACCCGACCTGAGCCATCGATCGGATTTTCCACTGGCCGCCTTGACACAATTCTATAATTCCGGAATATTGGAATTATGGACACCCAAGCCGCCTTGAGCGCCCTCGGCGCACTCAGCCACGAATCCCGCCTCGCCGCCTTCCGGCACCTGGTCCAGGCCGGTCCGGAGGGCCTGTCGGTCGGCGAACTGCGCGAACGCCTCGGCCTGCCGCCGGCCACTCTCAGCGCCCACCTCAACGTGCTGCGCGCCGCCGCCCTGGTCGAGGACCAGCGCGAGGGCCGGGTGATCCGGGTGCGCGCCCACTACGCGCAGATGAACGCCCTGCTCGCCTACCTCACCGAAAACTGCTGCGCCGGGTCCGCCGCCTGCGGCCCGGCCCAGCCCTGCCCGCCGCGCCCCACCGGAGCCACGTCATGAACCGCTTCCATGTGCACCTGAACGTCGCCGACCTGCCCGCCAGCCTGCGCTTCTACACCGAGTTGTTCGCCGCCGAGCCGAGCGTGCTCAAGCCCGACTACGCCAAGTGGATGCTCGAAGACCCGCGGATCAACTTCGCCATTTCCGCCACCGGCCGCACGCCCGGCATCGATCACCTCGGCCTGCAGGTCGACAGCGCCGAGGAGCTGGCCGCGCTCGGCCCGCGCCTGGACGCCGCCGGCGGCAGCGTGGTGCCGGAAGGCGCCGCGGTGTGTTGCTACGCGCGCTCCGACAAGCTGTGGACCGAAGATCCGCAGGGCACGCGCTGGGAGAGCTTCCACACCTTCGGCGACGCCACCAGCTACCACGGCGCCGGCGCGGCCTGCGCCAGCGACGGCGCCGGCTGCACTCCGGACCCGGCGGCGATGAAGCCGGCGCCGGCCCAGGCCGCCGGCGCGAGCTGCTGCGCGCCGCGCTCGGGCTGCTGCTGAGCGCGCGCCGATGCGATTGCGCCCCTGCACCCCGGACGAGCGCGCGCAAGTGCGCGCGCTGCTGATCGAATCGAAACTGCCGGTCGCCGACCTGGACACCGCGGCCATCGACTTCATCGTCGCGGTCGACGCCCAGCGTGTGATCGGCGCCATCGGCCTGGAAGCCTACGCGCAGGACGGCCTGCTGCGCTCGCTGGCGGTACGCGAGGACTACCGTGGCAGCGGCGTCGGCGACGCCCTGGTCCAGGCGCTGGAAGCGCAGGCGCGCGAACGCGGCCTGCGCCAATTGCTGCTGTTGACCGAAACCGCGCAGCCGTTCTTCGCCCGCCGCGGTTACGCGCTGGTCGAACGCCGGCTCGCCCCGCCGGCGCTGCGCGACAGCGCCGAATTCCGCTCGCTGTGCCCGGCCTCGGCGGCGTGCATGCAAAAACACCTGGGAGATCGCCCGTGAAGCGCGTGTTGTTCGTCTGCATCGAAAACTCCAACCGCAGCCAGATGGCCGAGGCCTTCGCCCGCATCCACGGCGGCGGCGCGGTCGAAGCCTTCAGCGCCGGTTCGGCACCGTCGGGCCGGATCAACCCCAAGGCGGTGCGGTTCATGGCCGAACTCGGCTACGACCTGAGCGCGCACGCGTCCAAATCGCTGGACGATGTCGATGGCGAATTCGACGCGGTCGTCACCATGGGCTGCGGCGACGACTGCCCGTGGATTCCGGCCAAGCGGCGCGAGGACTGGGGACTGCCCGATCCCAAGCACCTCGACGACGACGGCTACCGCGCCGTGCGCGACGAGATCTCCGCGCGCGTGCAAGCCTTGCTGGCCAGCCTGTGAATCCGTTCGCGCGCAAACTGCTGGCCGAATTCCTCGGCACCGCCGCCCTGCTCGCGACCGTGGTCGGCTCGGGGATCATGGGCGTGCGCCTGGCGGCCGGGAACGACGCCGTCGCCCTGCTCGCCAACGCCGCCGCGACCGCGGCCGCGCTGTACGCGCTGATCGCCGTGCTCGGCCCGATCTCCGGCGCGCACTTCAACCCGATGGTGACCGCGGCCATGCGCCTGCAACGGCGCATCGGCACGCGCGAAGCGCTGGCCTACGTCGCCGTGCAACTCGTCGCCGCGATCGCCGGCGTACTGCTGGCGCACGCGATGTTCGAGCTGCCGCTGTGGCAGCCCGGCACCCAGGCGCGCAGCGGCGCCGCGCAATGGCTCAGCGAAGCGGTCGCCAGCGCCGGCCTGGTGCTGACCATCCTGCTCGGCCTGCGCCATCGTCCCACCGCGGTGCCGGCGCTGGTCGCGGCCTACGTCTTCGCCGGCTACTGGTTCACCGCCAGCACCTGCTTCGCCAATCCCGCGGTGACCCTGGCGCGCGCACTGACCCAAAGCTTTGCCGGCATCCGCCCGCAGGACGTGGCCGGATTCGTCGCCGCGCAGTGCGTCGGCCTGGGTGCGGGGTTGGTATTGGCGCGTGCGCTGTTGCCGGCGCAGTCCGCCGCAGAAACTCCGGCGCCGGCCGAAGCGCGCCTCGACGACGAAGCCGCGCCCCGATCGCAGTAACAAAGTAAATCGCGAGGACCCGGATCGCTTCGGGCAAGGGCTCGAGGCGAACCGATTACCGAGCCGCCTCGCCCGAATCCACGTTTCGAATCTCTAATCCCGCATCCCGAACGCAAAAACGAATCGGGGCCCGGTTTCCCGGGCCCCGATTCGTTTGCTTTTGGCGTCCCCACAGGGATCCCTCGTTAAGTCCCGAATAGAACTTCTTTACAAATCAATCTTTTACGTCGTTCCTGGTAGGAAGGGACGCCCGAAGCGCGTCCGACGCAACCTAAGAACTGGGTAATGGACATGATCCGGCCGGTCGAGTTCGCGGTGCAGTTCGCCTAACCCTAACTGCCTAATTTTCCAGTTTTGATTGGCACTACCTAAGAGAAGAGGTCAGAACCAGGACTCTACGAAGTAACCCGTGGCCCTAAGACCAGGGGCAAGTCACTGGGCTTCAAGCAGCCTAGCGCCGTTCCGATTAAGCAAGACGGTGTGCGATCTTGGATGAGGCCAACGTCAATAGGAGAGATTGAGGCATGGGCCGAGAGTACGAAGCCGAGTTCAACGAGTGGCTGCACGAAACTTTCAAGCTGCGCGGGATCGCCGAGAATCCTCCCAATCGGCTCTACAAGTTCATGTCCAGCGAATCCAAGTATTTTCCGCTGGCCTTGCACGAGCTCTTACTGCATAACCGTTTGCGCCTGACGAGCCGCAGGGACTTCAACGACCCCTTCGACACTCAGTTTGGAGTGAACGGCACCAGCGATCCCCGGCAGATCGCCGAGTTCGTGAATGGGATCGTCTCGAGAGCGCCACCGGGTCTAATCCCGACCGCTGACGACGTGGCGCGAATGAGTGACCCCGCGCTTTTCAAGGACCGCATGCCGGGTCACCTTTCCTCGGCCTTGGATGACGTCGGCATCTTCTCGATGTCAGACAGTGTCGCCCATCCCTTAATGTGGGCCCACTACGCCAACTCACACAAGGGCATTGCGTTGATCTTTCGGCTTGGAGCGAGCGATGACTCGATCGGCGCCGCCTTCCCGATTCGCTATCAAGATGAGTATCCCCGCAGCGCGCTTAAAGCCAGCGGTTTTCAGATGCATCTGATCTTTACTAAGGGAAAGGCCTGGGAGTACGAGCGAGAGTGGCGAATCGCCGAGGCAAAGCGAGCGAACCAATGGATCGAGATTCCAAGTGCAAGCCTACTGGGGGTCGTACTAGGCGCCCGTGCCTCGGACGAAACGTGGCATTTGATAGGCGAGTTGGCTCAGCGACGTTTCGATGTTGGCATGCCACCGCTGCTGGCATACAGAGCTGAGATAGGCGAAAGCTTCGAGCTCGGGTTCACACAATTCGTCGGCAATGACGAATGGCGGCCGGTGGCGCTGAAATGAGCTTTTGCTGCGCGCTCGGGACATCAGCGCAGTCGCGCAGCGATTGTCATCTGTTCTCGTGCTCTCGTCCCGACAGCCCACAGGGAGTCGCTTGGATCTGATGTTGAGTAATGGGGTCCGGGTGCTCGGCTCGAACTCGCTGACATAGATTGCGGTCGGCAGCCCAGAGGTCAAAGCGCGCATCTGCAGAGAGAAGTGGAGCAAACCGAGCCAGGAAAGCCTTCAAATCGGCAAATGGCGAATCACTGGATTCAAAGACGCGAGGATGGGAGTGCCCCCTGGAACCGAAAGCAAACGATTAGCCCGTAGGCGCGGACTTATTTGCCCCCGCGGCTGCGAACACCACGATATTGGCTAGCTTAGCCACTAGGTCAGTTAGCTCGGCGATCTCTTCCTGGGGGTGGTTGTTTTCGATCGCACGTCGCTTTGCCACCATGGCATGGGCCAAATACTCCCCAGCCGGCTCTGCAGCATTCTTGAATGGCGGCGGACTGTCAGGTCTCCTGCTCTTGGCCTGGGCGAGACGACCTTTCAGGACATAGACAAGAAACAGAGTTGCTTCCTCAAACAGCGCCCGAGGGTCATCTCGATCGGCGAGAGGCGTCTTGAATTCGTGGAGCTTTTCCAGCTCTAGGATCTCGGGCACGTAGCGAGGCGGAACAAGTTCCGTTGGAGGCGAAAGCTCTCGGCATCTATCAGCGACCCTCGCACTGTTGAAGCTCAGATCTTGAACTAGATGAGCGAACTCATTCCGTATTTTCGCCACTAGCGCCAACCGCTTCCTTTCGGATTCGTCGATCAATCCTAGGAGAAAGGCCATCTTGACGCGGCTCATGAAGGAGCCAAGTTCCTGATTCGGAGCGAATGGATCTAGGCGAGCGGGCCGATCGGGAACCAGGGCTGCTTCGAGAAGCTCTCGCAGGGTGTCATCGAGAACCGCAGCCGCAACAATCGCTGCAGCTCGGTCACTCGCACCTGCAAATTCTGCATCGAGGACTTCAAGGGGAGTCATAGGGCAGCTACTAACGTTGCTGCACTTGGGCCGCAGGCCCACTCTGCTGCTGACATATCGCCCCCTCCTTGTCGTTGGAGGCTAGTTCTGGCGATCAGGGAGTCGGATGTCAAGAATTTCTCGGCGCGAATCCAACGACTCGCTACTCGCACTTGCATCGAACACGAACAGCAAAGCCAAACGACAGATCGCACAAAGATCGGGAGAGGGACCGATCCGAAAAACCCCGAATTAAAAAGCAAAAACCCCTGACGAATCAGGGGTTTAGGCTTCAATCTGGCGTCCCCACGGGGATTCGAACCCCGGTCGCTACCGTGAAAGGGTAATGTCC
>NZ_HG424544.1 GCF_000336385.2 Lysobacter antibioticus HS124
GTCGACGGCAGCTACGGCTGCGGCAGCGGCAACGACTCGATGACCGTGGCCGGCACCGTGGCCGGCACCGGCACCATCGACCTGTGCGGCGGCGACGATCGTCTGACCCTGCAGGATGGCGCGGTGCTGAACAACGCCATCGACGGCGGCCTGGGCGGCAACGACAGCCTGGTGCTCGACAATGCCGGCCAACTCGATTTCGATGCCGGCAACACCGACGGTTTCGAACTCTTGCGCAAGACCAACACCGGCACCGCGACGCTGAGCGGCAGCCAGAGTTTCACCGGCGGCACCACGATCGACGGCGGCACGCTGGACGTGGACGGTGCGCTGGAGACGCCGACCGTCGCCCTGGCCGACGGCGCCACGCTCAACGTGGACGGCGCCGTGCAGGCCGGCGTCGGCAGTGCGGCCGCGCTGAGCGGCGATGCCGGCATCAACACCGTCCGGGTCGGCGC
>NZ_HG424545.1 GCF_000336385.2 Lysobacter antibioticus HS124
GTCATGGGGCTCCATCGGGGTCTGCCGGGGGAAGCGGCAGACTAGGAGCAGCCCCTCATGGACGGCGGCGAATGCCAGAAAAATTCCGGCATTGCCGTTTTTCAGTCAGTGGCCCGGTCGCGCCGGCATCTCTCTAGTCGCGAACTCGATCGCCGTGTTGATCTTCTTCCTGAACGAAGTAAAGCCCCGGACGTCGGCTCCGAACCATTCCTTGGCCTTGGCTTCGACGGCGGTACCGATTGCCGTGGCATTGGGGCGAGCGGCGATCTTGTAGTCCCGGTCCGAAGCGGCGGCGAGCAGATGGGCCAGCACTGCGATAGCGATCTGGCTGTTCATCTCGGCGGCGTCGCTGCCATCCGGCAGAGCAACCTGGCGGGATTCGTCGAACAGGAACGCCGGCCGCTCGGTCGCGCTAACCTCCTCGAACCAGCGGCGCAGACTGGCCTTCCTGATGACCAGACGGTCCTTATCGATCAACTCGTCCACCGGCTGGTCGTAGTAGGTCTTGCCGTTGACTGCGGTTACGCCAAGGTCCTCGTACTCCAGTCGGCCGTCGCGCAAGGCGTGAACCAAGGCGGCGCGCTTGGCCTGCATGCAGGTCGTGACGCCGCGAATCTGATGTAGCTGATCGGGCTGAAAGCCGCACCACAGGGCGACGGCGTCGTCGAGGCGGATGTTGTCGCTAAGGCCCCAGTAGCGCAGGCAATCCTGCGGATTGGGGCTGGAAGGGTTCATTGGCGTTCCTGGCCAGGGATAGATGCTGAAGACGAATGCTGAGCCGGTGACGGTAGTGATTGTGGTCGGAAGACACAAGCTGCATAGAATACAGCTGCACGGAATACACGGTTCGACAAGCGCGATCACCAATCGATTCAGCTTGCGCTATGTTCGCTCTACCCTGCGATGGTTTTGATGATGAGGGTCGGTAGGCTGGCGAACAGAAAAACAGAAACCAAAGCCCAGGAACCCGGTCGTGACGTTGGTGACGATGGTGATGGTGTATCTGGACCCAGGGCAACGAGCGAAAAACGAGAACCAAAGGGGCGCACCAGCGGACGTGACGGTGGTGACGGTCGTGATGATGTATCCCGACCTGCAACTACGGCCGAAAACAGAAGGTCGCGCGAAGCAAGCGATGTGCCGGGCGTGTTGCTGCACCCCGCCTTCGTGGACAGAGGTCGGATAGCGAGCCGGGCAACGCCCGGCTCACCGTCGGGTTACTCGGCTGCGCCGCCGTTGGCGTGCTGCTCGGTCCCGGCCTGGATGCGGTAAACCCGTTCCTCCTTTCCTTCCTTAGTAGAGGTCAAGAGGTAGCCCTTCTTGCGGACCGTGCCGGCGAAGAACCCCCGCACCGAGTGCGCCTGCCAGCAGGTCGCCGCCATGATCTGCGGGATGGTCGCGCCCTCGAGGCGACTGAGGAGGCCGACGACCAGATCCAGCCGGCTCCGCCGGAGCGCAGGGGCTGGTGCGGCTCGGCCGGGCGGGGGCTGCATTGCCTCGCTGGCGTCGGCCTTGGCCTCCGGGCTGGCGGCCTTCG